>CAJUMH010000025.1 GCA_910587145.1 uncultured Ruthenibacterium sp.
ACAACTCAACTTTAACCGATTTTGCCTCATCCTTCTACTTTTTTCCCAAACTGTCCAATATCTATTGTACTCCTACAGAACGCCCCAACGAGCCGTTTCGGATCGCTTGACAGAAAATATTAAATAGGATAATATATTGATTATAAACAGGGGGGCGGGCAAGCATGGCGATTGAAAAACGCAATACGATCCAAAAAAAACTGGTGCTGGACGCTGTGAACCGTTTGGACTGTCACCCGACGGCAGACGAAGTGTATGCGGAGGTTGTGCGCACCCATCCTACGGTAAGCAAGGCGACGGTGTACCGCAACCTTGGCGGCCTGTCCGAGGAAGGCCGCCTGCGCTATATCCGCATGCCCGACGGTGCGAACCGCTTCGATCACCGGCTCGACGAACACCGGCATATCGCCTGCCTCCGCTGCAAGAGCATTTGCGATGTGCCGGTGATGGAGGCTTTGTCGCTGGACGAGGCCGCCGCGCGCTGTACAGGCTATACCAATGTTTCGCACGATATTGTCTTTTACGGTATCTGCCCGGCGTGTGCCGCGCGCAGCGCCCCGAAAAACTGAGGAATAGAAAAAGGAATCCGGCTCTTCCGTCAAAAAAGGGGGGAGCCGGAGCTTTTTGCGCCGGCATTGCCGGACGCCTGCAGCAGAATAGGCGGATACGGTACAGGCGGACAATGCGAACGCCAAGCGCGGTTGTGCCCGCCGCGTTGAACGCCGGCACAATATCTGCGCCGCGGGCAAAATACGCACCCTGCCTACCCAAAGCATCAAAAACGAAACAAGCACACTGCCTTCCCGGAGCATCAATATCAATATAAAATACGTACACCCTGCCCACCCAAAGCGTCAAAAACACAACACGCATCCGTGTGTGCCACATCAAATTTTTTTATTATTTTTTCCGATATTTTCCTTGACTTCTCCCCGGATTCGCTCTATAATTCTTAATATGTATCATAATGGCTTGTTATGTCTATTTTGGCAAAAATGCATGGCGTTTATTGTGCAGGATATCCAAAAAATAAGGCGTAGCAGGGCCGTTTTGCGTGGTTTTTGCAAATCTTTTCGTTCGCCGTTTGTGCGCTTGTCAAGCGTTTTGAAAAAATTTTCGATCCGCTTTTTCGGGGCCGCGGCACGGCGGGCGCAAAATTCTGCAAAAACCGGGACAAACAATACAGCCGCGAATGCAATAGTTTAAGGAGTGGTCGTAGCTTATGGTGAAAGTCAAGCCCGTACAGCTTGGTAAAACCGAACGCATGAGTTTTTCGCACATCGACGAGATCATCGATATGCCGAATCTCATCGAGGTGCAGAAAAACTCGTATCAGTGGTTTTTGAACGAGGGCCTGAAGGAGGTTTTTCGCGATATTTCCGCGATCGAGGACTACACCGGCAATCTGGTGCTGGATTTTATTGATTATCGGCTGGATTCCGAGCCGAAGTATACCATTAAGGAATGCAAGGAGCGGGACGTCACCTATGCCGCGCCGCTGCGTGTTACCGCGCGCCTTTTAAATAAGGAGACCGGCGAGGTGAAGGAGCAGGAGATCTTTATGGGCGATTTTCCGCTCATGACGGATTCCGGCACGTTCATCATCAACGGCGCCGAGCGCGTTATTGTTTCGCAGCTGGTGCGCTCGCCGGGCGTGTATTTTGATAAAAGCTACGACAAAACGGGCAAGGAGCTGTTCACCGCTACGCTGAACCCGAACCGCGGCGCGTGGCTGGAATACGAGACGGACGCCAACGATGTATTTTATGTCCGGATCGATAAAAACCGCAAGATCCCCGTCACGGTGTTCATCCGCGCGCTGGGCCTTGGCGACGATGCGAAGATCCGCGATTATTTCGGCGAGGACGAGCGCATTGAGGCCACCATCTCCAAGGATACCACCCGCAGCGAGGAGGAGGGCCTGCTGGAAACCTACCGCAAGCTGCGCCCGGGCGAGCCGCCGACGGTGGAGAGCGCCTCCAGCCACATCAACAGCCTGTTTTTTGATCCGCGCCGTTACGATATCTCCCGCTTCGGCCGCTATAAAATGAACAAAAAGCTCGCCATCGGCCGCCGCATTCAGGGACATGTTGCCGCGCGCGATATCATTGCGCCGCTTACGGGCGAATTGCTCTGCGCCGCGGGCGAAAAGATCAGCGCCGAGACGGCGGCCGCAGCCGAGGCCGCCGGTGTGAGCGTTGTATTTCTCTCGCTGGAGGATAAGGAAGTAAAGGTCATTTCCAACGGCGTTGTGGACGCGAACAACTTCCTTTCGTTCAAGGCCGCCGCGTGCGGCATCAACGAGCGCGTCAATTTTGCCGCGCTGCGCGCCATTCTGGACGAGACGAGCGACGTGGACGAGCAAAAGGAGCTTCTGGAGAAAAACCGCGATCAGCTCATCGGCAAGACGGTTACGGTGGACGATATTCTGGCTTCCATCAACTATCTGAACGGCCTTGCGCACGGCGTGGGGACGATCGACGATATCGATCATCTGGGCAACCGCCGCATCCGCAGCGTGGGCGAGCTGCTGCAAAACCAGTTCCGCATCGGCTTTTCGCGCATGGAGCGCGTGGTGCGCGAGCGCATGACGCTGCAGGCGCAGGATATGGACGTTGTCACCCCGCAGGCGCTGATCAACATCCGCCCGGTGGTGGCGTCCATCAAGGAGTTCTTTGGCTCCAGCCCGCTGTCGCAGTTTATGGATCAGAATAACCCCCTCGCCGAGCTCACGCACAAGCGCAGGCTGTCGGCGCTGGGCCCCGGCGGCCTCTCGCGTGACCGCGCGGGCTTTGAGGTGCGCGACGTGCACTATTCGCACTACGGCCGCATGTGCCCGATCGAGACGCCGGAAGGCCCGAACATCGGCCTTATCTCGTATCTTGCCACGTTTGCGAAGATCAATGAGTACGGCTTCATCGAGGCGCCGTACCGCCGCGTGGATAAAGCGACGGGCGCTGTGACAAATGAAGTGGTCTACATGACTGCCGATGTGGAGGACGAATATATCGTTGCGCAGGCCAACGAGGAGCTGGACGCCGAAGGCCGCTTTGTCCGTCCGCGCGTTTCCTGCCGCTGGCGCGACGAGATTCTGGAGGTAGATAAAGAGCGCGTCGATTACATGGATGTCAGCCCGAAAATGGTGGTGTCTGTGGCGACGGCGATGATCCCGTTCCTCGAGAACGACGACGCGAACCGCGCGCTGATGGGCTCGAACATGCAGCGGCAGGCTGTGCCGCTGCTGGTTACCGAACAGCCCATCGTGGCCACCGGTATGGAATACAAGGCCGCGTGCGATTCCGGCGTGTGCATTTTGGCAAAACACGGCGGTGTGGTAGAGCGCGTTACGGCGGATACCATCACCGTGCGCACCTCCGAAACCACCGCCGACGAATACGAGCTCATCAAGTTTATGCGCTCGAACCAGGGCACCTGCATCAACCAGCGGCCCATCGTCAACAAGGGCGACACCGTCATCAAGGGGCAGGTGATCGCGGACGGCCCCGCCACGAAGAACGGCGAGATCAGCCTGGGCAAAAACGCGCTGATCGGCTTTATGACGTGGGAGGGCTACAACTACGAGGACGCTGTTCTCATCAATGAAAAGATCGTGCGCGAGGACGTTTATACGTCCATCCACATTGAAGAATACGAGATCGAGAGCCGCGAGACAAAGCTTGGGCCCGAAGAGATCACGCGCGATATTCCGAACGTCGGCGAGGACGCACTGAAGGATCTGGACGAGCGCGGCATCATCCGCATCGGCGCGGAGGTGAGCGCCGGGGATATCCTTGTGGGCAAGGTGACGCCCAAGGGAGAGACGGAGCTGACGGCCGAGGAGCGTCTGCTGCGCGCCATCTTCGGAGAAAAGGCGCGCGAGGTGCGCGATACCAGCCTGCGCGTGCCGCACGGCGAGTACGGCATCATCGTGGATGTAAAGGTATTCACGCCCGAAAACTGCGATGAGCTGCAGCCCGGTGTGCGCCAGGTGGTGCGCTGCTACATCGCCCAGAAGCGCAAGATCAGCGTGGGCGACAAGATGGCCGGCCGCCATGGCAACAAGGGCGTTGTCTCCCGCATTCTGCCGCAGGAGGATATGCCGTTCCTCGAGGACGGCACGCCGCTGGATATCGTGCTGAACCCGCTGGGCGTTCCCTCCCGTATGAACATCGGCCAGGTGCTGGAGGTGCATCTCGGCTACGCTGCCAAGGCGCTGGGCTGGAAGGTGATGACGCCGGTGTTCGACGGCGCGCACGAGGAGGATATCCGCGAGATGTTCCGCCAGACCGGCAAGCGCGAGGACGGCAAGAGCTACGTGTATGACGGCCGCACGGGCGAACGCTTTGATAACCCCGTCACCGTCGGCTATATGTATTATCTGAAGCTGCATCATCTGGTGGACGATAAGATCCACGCGCGCTCCACGGGCCCGTACAGCCTTGTAACGCAGCAGCCGCTGGGCGGCAAGGCGCAGTTCGGCGGCCAGCGCTTCGGCGAAATGGAGGTTTGGGCGCTGGAGGCCTACGGTGCGGCATACACCCTGCAGGAGATCCTAACGGTGAAATCCGACGACGTGGTGGGCCGCGTAAAAACCTACGAGGCCATCGTCAAGGGCCAGCCCGTGCCCAAGCCCGGCATTCCCGAGGCGTTCCGCGTGCTGATGAAGGAGCTGCAGAGCCTTGGCCTTGCGGTTTGCGTGCAGGATGCCGACGGCAATGAGGTGGATATCAAGCAGACCTACGACGAAGACGAGAACCTTGGCTTCGACAGCTCCGAGCTTGCGCCCGGCGATGACGTAATGGTGGAGAGCGAGCTGGGCGACGATTACAGCATTGAAGAAGCGGACGAGGAATCGGAATTCGGCGACGAGGACGACGAGGATGAGGAACCCGATCCCGAGGATTTAAAAGCAGTAGATGAATTGCTCGCCGATTTGGCGGATGAGCTTTAATCCGAAGCCTGCCTGGAAGCGTTGAGAAGAATTTGAGAAAGAAAGGGTTCGTTTCATGGAGTTTAACGCGTTCGATTCGATCAAAATCGGCCTTGCTTCTCCGGACCAGATCCGTGCATGGAGCTATGGAGAGGTAAAAAAGCCCGAAACTATCAATTACCGCACGCTGAAGCCGGAGCGCGACGGCCTGTTCTGCGAGCGCATTTTTGGGCCGACAAAGGACTGGGAATGCCACTGCGGCAAATATAAACGCATTCGCTATAAGGGCAAGATCTGCGACCGCTGCGGCGTGGAAGTAACACGCGCCAAGGTGCGCCGCGAACGGATGGGCCACATCGAGCTGGCCGCGCCCGTTTCGCACATCTGGTATTTCAAGGGCATCCCCTCCCGCATCAGCCTGATGCTGGATCTCAGCCCCCGCCTTTTGGAGAAGGTGCTGTATTTCGCGGCCTATATCGTCATCGACCCGGGCTTTACGCCGCTGGAAAAGATGCAGCTGCTGAGCGAAAAGGAATATCGCGAAATGCGCGAGCGCTACGAGGACGAGTTTAAGGCCTCGATGGGCGCCGAGGCCATTCAGGAGCTGCTGCGCGAGATCGATCTGGAGCAGCTGAGCGGGGAACTGCACAAAGAGCTGGAAGAAGCGGGCGGGCAAAAGCGCGTTCGTCTGCTTAAGCGCCTGGAGGTGGTGGAGGCGTTCCGCGTTTCCGGCAACCGGCCGGAGTGGATGATCATGGACGTGATCCCGGTGATCCCGCCCGATATCCGCCCGATGGTACAGCTGGACGGCGGCCGTTTTGCCACGTCCGATCTGAACGATCTGTACCGCCGCGTCATCAACCGCAACAACCGTTTAAAGCGGCTGCTGGAGCTGGGCGCGCCGGATATTATTGTGCGCAACGAAAAACGCATGCTGCAGGAGGCGGTGGACGCTCTCATCGACAACGGCCGGCGCGGCCGCCCGGTAACGGGGCCGAACAACCGCCCGCTCAAAAGCCTTTCGGATATGCTCAAGGGCAAGCAGGGCCGTTTTCGCCAGAACCTGCTGGGCAAACGCGTGGATTATTCCGGCCGCTCGGTTATCGTGGTGGGCCCGGAGCTGAAAATGTACCAGTGCGGCCTGCCCAAAGAGATGGCGCTCGAGCTGTTCAAGCCGTTTGTCATGAAGGATCTGGTGGAAAAGGGCATCGCCAACAACATCAAATCTGCCCGCAAAATGGTGGAGCGCACCCGCACCGAGGTGTGGGATTCGCTGGAGGCCGTGATCAAAGGGCACCCCGTAATGCTGAACCGCGCGCCGACGCTGCATCGTCTGGGCATTCAGGCGTTCGAGCCGGTGCTCGTGGAGGGCCGTGCCATCAAGCTGCACCCGCTGGTGTGCACCGCGTTCAACGCGGATTTCGACGGCGACCAGATGGCCGTGCACGTGCCGCTCTCGGAAGAGGCGCAGCGCGAGGCGCGCAAGCTGATGCTTGCCTCCGGCAATCTGCTCAAGCCTGCCGACGGCAAGCCGGTTACCGTGCCGACGCAGGACATGGTTTTGGGCAGCTACTACCTGACGATGATGAACGACGGGGACAAAGGCGAGGGCAAGGTGTTCCGCGACGAGAACGAGGCCATTATGGCTTATCAGGAGGGCGCGGTAACGCTGCAGGCAAAGATCCGAGTGCGCCGCACCATCGAAACAGACGGCGTCGCGGCAAGCCGCATCATCGATACCTCGGTGGGCCGCATCCTGTTCAACCAGCCCATCCCGCAGGATCTGGGCTATGTGGATCGCTCCGTTCCCGAAAACCGCTTCCTGTTCGAGGTGGATTTCCTCGTCAACAAGAAAAAGCTGGGCCAGATTATCGATCGCTGCATTCAGGTGCACGGAACGGCCGTCACCGCCGAAATGCTCGACCGCATCAAGGCGCAGGGCTATAAGTATTCCACGCTCAGCGCTATTACCGTCGCCGTTTCCGACGCCGTGATCCCGCCGCAGAAGACAGCGCTTCTGGCCGACGCCGAGGAGCAGATCAGCAAGATCAGCAAGCAGTACAACCGCGGCCTGATCTCCAACGACGAGCGGTACGAGCGCGTGATCAAGGTGTGGAGCAAAACCACCGAGGCCGTGGCCGAGGCGCTGCAGGAGAACCTGGATGCGCGCAACCCCATCTATATGATGGCGGATTCCGGCGCGCGCGGCTCGATGGCGCAGATCCGCCAGCTTGCCGGCATGCGCGGCCTGATCGCGAATACCTCCGGCAAGACGATCGAGATCCCCATTCGCGCAAATTACCGCGAGGGCCTGAACATTTTGGAATACTTCGTCGCCGGCAAGGGCGCCCGCAAGGGCCTTGCCGATACGGCGCTGCGCACGGCCGATTCCGGCTATCTTACCCGCCGCCTGGTGGACGTTTCGCAGGATGTGATCATCCGCGAGGAAGACTGCGGCGCAACGCAGGGCATTGTTGCCTCCGATATCCGCGAAGGCAAGGAGATGATCGAGACGCTGGAGGAGCGCCTGCAGGGCCGCTTCGCGGTGAACGACGTGCTCGATCCCGCCACGGGCGAGGTGATTGTCTCGAAGGACAAAATGATGACCGAGGCCGACGCCAAGGCCATTGTATCGGCGGGTATTACCGAGGTAGAGATCCGCAGCGTGCTGTGCTGCGAGGCGCGGCACGGCGTCTGCTCGAAGTGCTATGGCGCAAACCTTGCCAACGGCAGTCTGGTAGGCATCGGCGAGGCGGTGGGCATCATCGCCGCACAGTCCATCGGCGAGCCGGGCACGCAGCTGACGATGCGCACCTTCCACACGGGCGGCATCGCATCGGCCGAGGATATCACACAGGGTCTGCCGCGCGTGGAGGAGCTGTTCGAGGCGCGCCGCCCGAAGAATCTGGCGATCATGACAGAGATTGCGGGCACGGCGCATCTGGACGATTCCAAGAAGAACCGTCACGTTGTGGTGGAGGGTGCGGACGAAAACGGCGCGCCCATCGAAAAGAGCTATCTCATCCCGTTCGGCCAGCGCATCCGCATTGCGGACGGCGCACAGCTGGAGCCGGGCGATATCCTCACAGAGGGCTTTGCCTATCCGCAGGATATTCTTGCCATCAAGGGCCCCATCGCCGTGCAAAAGTACCTCATCAGCGAGGTGCAGAAGGTATACCGCCTGCAGGGCGTGGATATCTGCGATAAGCATATCGAGGTAATTGTTCTGCAGATGATGCGCAAGGTACGTGTGGAGGATGCGGGCAGCACCAAGCTGATCGTAGGCTCCTCGATGGATAAGAGCGAGCTGCGCGCCGCCAATGAAGAGATCGAGGCGCGCATTGCCGCAGGCGAGGCCGATTTGAAGCCCGCCCGCGCCACCAGCGTGCTGCTGGGCATTACAAAGGCGTCGCTGGCCACGGATTCGTTCCTCTCGGCCGCATCGTTCCAGGAGACGACGCGCGTTTTGACGGACGCCGCCATCAAGGGCAAGGTGGATCCGCTGATGGGCCTGAAGGAGAACGTCATCATCGGCAAGCTGATCCCGGCCGGCACCGGCATTCCCGAGGTGGAAGCCGAGCTGGCCGCCGGCGACGGCGCGGCAGAGCCGGTGCAGGCTGCGGAGGCAGAAGAAGCAGAGGCGCAGGTTCAGGCAGAGGCACAGGCCGCAGACAGCACCGCTGAACAGGAAACCGCCGTATAAGCGTTCCGCTTGTGCTTTGCTTGGCGCAGGGCCCGAAACGCAGCGGCGCAGGGCCTGAAAATGGATGCACAGGCGGCGCAGGGCCTGAAAAACGGATGCGAAAAGCCCCAAAAGCCCGAAAAGTGCAGGAAAAGCTTGACATCCGCATCAAAACCCTGTAGAATATAAATGTTGCGCCGTGGGCGTATTTTGCTGTATCCAGGCGCCAAAATCCGGTGTAAAGCGGCTTGCCGCTTTCGCATAAAATTATTTTTGAAAGGAGGAACATTATGCCTACTTTTAACCAGCTCGTGCGCAAGGGCCGTGAGGTACTGGTGAAGAAATCGACGGCACCTGCTCTTCTGAAAGGCTACAACTCGCAGAAGAAAGCGTATACCGATCAGAATTCTCCGCAAAAGCGCGGCGTGTGCACCGCCGTTCGTACCATGACGCCGAAGAAGCCGAACTCCGCGCTTCGTAAGGTTGCCCGTGTACGCCTTTCCAACGGCATCGAGGTTACGTCCTATATCCCCGGTATCGGCCACAATCTGCAGGAGCACAGCGTCGTTCTCATTCGCGGCGGCCGTGTAAAGGATCTTCCGGGTGTGCGTTACCACATCATTCGCGGTACGCTGGATACGCAGGGCGTCGCAAACCGCGGCCAGGCTCGCTCCAAGTACGGTGCGAAGCGTCCCAAGGCCGGCAAGAAGTAAACAAAAACCGTAAAGATTGTACAGCCCCGCAAAGGCTTTTTCAGAATAGAGGAAAACCTTTTCGTGGGACAGTACGGGAGTTTGATTACTTTCGAGTACCGATGATATCATTGTATGAAGGAGGGAAGAAAGATGTCCAGAAGAGGTAATATTGCAAAGCGAGACGTTTTGGCGGATCCTTTGTATCAATCCAAAATGGTGACACGTCTGATCAACAACATCATGTACGACGGCAAAAAGGGCGTCGCACAGAAGATCGTTTACGATGCGTTCGAGATCGTAAAGGAAAAAACCGGCAACGACCCGCTCGAGAGCTTTGAAAAAGCGCTGGAGAACATCATGCCGGTGCTTGAGGTAAAGGCGCGCCGCGTTGGCGGTTCCACGTATCAGGTGCCGATGGAGGTGCGTCCCGAGCGCCGCGAAACACTGGGCCTGCGCTGGCTTACCACATACGCCCGCGCCCGCAGCGAGCGCACCATGCGCGAGCGCCTGGCCGGCGAGATTATGGACGCCGTAAACGGCAACGGCAACGCGTGCAAAAAGCGCGAGGATACGCATAAGATGGCGGAGGCCAACAAGGCGTTTGCCCACTACCGCTATTAATCCAGCGCCTTAATTTTAGGAGGAAATTATGCCAAGAGACGTTTCTCTGGAAATGACCAGAAACATCGGCATTATGGCTCACATCGACGCCGGCAAGACAACGACCACCGAGCGCATCTTGTTCTATACGGGCATCAACCACAAGATCGGTGAAACGCACGACGGCGCCGCGACCATGGACTGGATGGCGCAGGAGCAGGAACGCGGCATTACGATCACATCCGCCGCTACCACTTGTTATTGGAGTCATACCGAGCTTCAAAACGATCCGGCGCTGGCAAAGAAAAACCGGCACCGCATCAACATTATTGATACCCCGGGCCACGTGGATTTCACTGTGGAAGTAGAGCGCAGCCTGCGCGTGCTGGACGGCAGCGTTACCGTCATGTGCGCCAAGGGCGGCGTAGAGCCGCAGTCCGAAACCGTGTGGCATCAGGCGAACAAGTATCACGTTCCCCGCATGATCTACGTCAACAAGATGGATATCATGGGCGCGGATTTCTATCACGTGCTGGATATGATCAAAGATCGCCTGAAGGCGAACGCCATCCCCATTCAGCTGCCCATCGGCAAGGAGGAGACGTTTACCGGCATCATCGATCTGCTGGAAATGCAGGCTTACGTCTATTACGACGATCTCGGCAAGGATATCCGCAAGGAAGCCATCCCCGCGGATATGCAGGAGCTTGCGGAAAAATACCGCGGCGAAATGATCGAGGCCATCGCCGAAAACGACGAAGAGCTGATGATGAAATACCTGGACGGCGAGGAGCTGTCCATCCCCGAGATAAAAACCGCCATCCGGCGCGAGACCATCGCGAATACGATCGTTCCCGTGGTGTGCGGCACCTCGTATAAGAACAAGGGCGTGCAGAAGCTGCTCGATGCCATCGTGGACTATATGCCCGCCCCCACCGACATTGAGGACATCAAGGGGACCAACCCGGAGACCGAGGAGGAAGAATCCCGCCCGTCGGACGACAACGCCCCGTTCTCTGCGCTGGCGTTTAAGATCGCGACCGACCCGTATGTTGGCAAGCTCTGCTTCTTCCGCGTCTATTCCGGCGTTGTGGAGGCAGGCAGCACGGTGTATAATTCCGTGAAGGACAACCGCGAGCGCATGGGCCGCATTCTGCAGATGCACGCAAACCACCGGCAGGATATCGACATTTGCTACGCGGGCGATATCGCGGCGGCTGTGGGCCTGAAAAACACGACCACGGGCGATACCCTGTGCGACGAAAAGCACCCCATCATTCTGGAGAGCATGGAATTCCCCGAGCCGGTTATCCGTGTGGCCATTGAGCCCAAAACCAAGGCCGGTCAGGAGAAAATGGGCATCGCGCTGGCAAAGCTGGCCGAGGAAGACCCGACGTTCCGCACCTACACCGATGAAGAAACGGGCCAGACCATCATCGCCGGCATGGGTGAGCTGCATCTCGAGATCATTGTCGATCGTCTGCTGCGCGAGTTTAAGGTGGAGGCCAACGTAGGCGCCCCGCAGGTTGCCTACCGCGAAACCATTCGCCGCGCTGCCGACCAGGATACCAAGTATGCGCGTCAGTCCGGCGGCAAGGGCCAGTACGGACATGTCAAGATCAAGATCGAGCCGAATGAGGCGGGCAAGGGGTACGAGTTCATCAACGCCATTGTCGGCGGCGCCATCCCGAAGGAGTTTATCGGCCCCGTTGATCAGGGCATTCAGGGTGCCATGCAGGCCGGTGTGCTTGCGGGCTACCCTGTGGTGGATGTGAAGGTAACGCTGTACGACGGCTCGTATCATGAGGTGGATTCCTCGGAGATGGCGTTTAAGATCGCCGGCTCCATGGCCTTCAAGGAGGCCATGCGCAAGGCCGATCCTGTCATCCTCGAGCCGATCATGAAGGTGGCTGTTATTGTGCCGGACGAGTATATGGGCGATGTGATCGGTGATATCAACGCCCGGCGCGGCCAGATCCAGGGCACCGAGGCCCGCAGCGGCACACAGCAGATTGACGCGCTTGTTCCGCTGTCCAACATGTTCGGCTACGCCACCGATCTGCGCAGCAAAACGCAGGGCCGCGGCCAGTATTCGATGGAGCCCAGCCACTATATCGACGTGCCCAAGAGCATTGCCGAGAGCATTATGGCGGGCCGTGCGAAGAAAGAGGGCTGAGTGCCGCTTGCTCCGGCCTGAAATGATGGGATTTTCCCAAAGAAAATACTTGATTTTTCAGGATGTATTTAGTACAATGTCCGTAAGAACAGTTTCTGAATAAGGGAGGAAACAAGAAATGGCGAAAGCAAAATTTGAACGCAACAAGCCGCATATCAACATTGGCACCATCGGCCACGTTGACCATGGCAAGACGACGCTGACTGCGGCCATCACGAAGGTTTTGGCGCTGAAGGGCGATGCCGAGTTCACGGATTACGCCAACATCGATAAGGCTCCGGAGGAGCGCGCCCGCGGCATCACGATCAACACCGCTCACGTGGAATACGAGACGGACAAGCGTCACTATGCGCACGTGGACTGCCCGGGCCACGCCGACTACGTGAAGAACATGATCACCGGCGCTGCGCAGATGGACGGCGCGATCCTGGTTGTATCCGCTTCCGACGGCCCCATGCCCCAGACCCGCGAGCACATCCTGCTCTCCCGTCAGGTGGGTGTGCCCTATATCGTTGTTTTCATGAACAAGTGCGATCAGGTGGACGACGAAGAGCTGCTTGATCTGGTTGAGATGGAGATCCGCGAGCTGCTGAGCGAGTATGAGTTCCCCGGCGATGACACGCCGATCATCCGCGGCTCCGCGCTGAAGGTTCTGGAGTCCAGCGCGACCACGCCCGATGCCGATGAATATAAGTGCGTGCTCGATCTGATGGACGCTGTTGACAGCTATATCCCCACCCCCGACCGCAAGGAGGACATGCCCTTCCTGATGCCGGTTGAGGACGTCTTCACGATTACCGGCCGCGGCACGGTTGCCACGGGCCGTGTGGAGCGCGGCGTCATTAAGGTTGGCGAAGAAGTCGAGATCGTCGGTTTGGTGGACGAGAAGCGCAAGACCACCGTTACCGGCCTTGAGATGTTCCGCAAGCTGCTCGATTTTGCGCAGGCCGGCGACAACGTTGGCGCTCTGCTGCGCGGCATTCAGCGCTCCGAGATCGAGCGCGGCCAGGTTCTGTCCAAGCCCGGTTCCATCCATCCGCACACCAAGTTTGCGGGCCAGGTGTATATCCTGACAAAGGATGAGGGCGGCCGCCACACGCCGTTCTTCAACAACTATCGTCCGCAGTTCTATTTCCGTACCACCGACGTGACGGGTGTGATTTCCCTGCCCGAGGGCACCGAGATGTGCATGCCCGGCGACAACGTTGATATGAACGTAGAGCTCATCACCCCGATTGCCATCGAGGAAGGCCTCCGCTTCGCTATCCGCGAGGGCGGCCGCACCGTTGGCTCCGGCGTTGTGACGAAGATCAACGAGTAATTTCAAAACATGCAGGGCGCCCGGCGTTTTCGCCGGGCGCTTTTCTGTTGCGGAAGCCCTGCTTTTTTGCGAAAGCCCGGTTTTTCTGTAGAAGCCCTGCCTTTTTGTGGAAGCCCGGCTTTTCTGTGGAAAAAGCTTGACTTTTTTACAGAGGTTCGCTATAATAGTAAAGCACCGTTCGCATGGAGAGTTGGCTGAGTGGTCTAAGGCGCACGACTGGAAATCGTGTGTACCCTTTAAAGGTACCCAGGGTTCAAATCCCTGACTCTCCGCCACAAAAACCGCCTGAAGCAAGTGTTTCGGGCGGTTTTCTTTTTACATTTCCAGAACAAACCCGCTTGCAGCTCTTGACAATTTCGGTTCAAAACAGTATTATGTTTTTAGCAGTACTGTGCTTTTTACCATAGAATGGAACCGTCGAAAAGAGCGATTCTGCAAAAGGAGCGGTAAACCTGTGCAAAAAACATATATGGATCGGCTGATGTTGCTGGCACGGTGGAGGCTGCCCCCGCAGAGGCGGAAGGTGTGATTGCCGATTACAGGGAACCGGCGGACACGCCGCTGCGGCCGGCATTTGGGGCCTTGCAAAAGCCCGTGTGGACGACCGGCGCCGGACGGCGGTTTACATCCTCGCGCTCGCAGCCGTGCTGCTTTGCGTGGAGCCGGGGATCATATTAAATACTCTCCCGGACCCCGGCGTTTTGTTTGCGGGATTTCTGCGGCGTTATGCCGCCATTCTCCCGGGAGGGCTTGTGGGGGCGGGTATCGTATTATGTTGAAAAAGGATCTGATCGAACTATGCCTGCTGCACCTGCTGGCGCAGAAAGACCGATACGGCTACGAGCTGCTGCGTCAGCTGCATGCAAGCTTTCCCAATACGCAGGAGAGCACAATGTATGCGCTTTTGCGCGGGCTGTGCCGCGTGGGCTGCTCCGAGCAGTATCTTGCGGATTCCTCCGACGGCCCCGCGCGAAAATATTATTGCCTGACGCCCGCGGGCAGAAAACGGTATGCCGAGCTTCTCGCGCGCTGGCGCGCGCTGACGGCGGCACTGGCGGAACTGGGGATCATGTGACCGGCCTTGCTATCGTTTCCTCCGCCCTGCGTATTCCGGGGTAGGAGAGACCTTCCGAGTCCGGGATCTTTGGAACGGTTGGATCCGCCATTGCGAATCGCCTTCCAACGCAAAAGGAAGAAAGACAACAGAACAGGCATTGTATGCTATCAGGCATTTCCGTTTTTCTCTATACGGACGATGAAAATGGGGGCGCCTGCATCAAAAACCGTATCAGGAGGATGATTATGATCGTTGCAGCCATTATCATCGTTGCAGCCATTTTGATTATAGGGAGAATTGCCCTGCGGATCCCTATTGCGGCGGAGGCGAAAAAAAGATCGGACGCGCCGGGAAACGCCGAAGCCTATCGCGTTGAGAATCTGGAAAAGCATCCCGATTCGATTTTGACGGGGAAAAGCATCCTGTTTTTGGGCAGCAGCGTGACATATGGGGCCGCGGCGGAGGGACAGTCCTTTGTGGAGCTGTTTGCGTATCTTGACGGCGTGAACGCCATTAAGGAGGCCAAAAGCGGAACAACGCTTGCGGATAAACCGTCCGTTTCGGCACGGATCGCCTTTGGCAACGGCGACAGCTATATCAAACGGCTGAAGGCCATTGATCCGGGCAGCAAGATCGACTGCGTTGTCTGCCAGCTGTCTACAAACGACGCTACCATGAAGCTGCCGCTGGGGGAGATCGGCCCCGGCCGCGAGCTGGACGCATTTGATGTTAAAACGATCACCGGCGCGATGGAATATATTATCCGCTATTGTCAGAACGTCTGGAATTGCCCGGTGGTTTTTTATACCGGCTCCTGGTACGAGAGCGCGGAATATCAGGCGATGGTGGAACGGCTCCATGAATTGCGGGACAAGTGGGGGATCGGCCTGATCGATTTGTATTCGGACGAAAAATGGAACGCGATCAGCCGGCAAGCCTATGATCTTTATATGTTCGACGCCATTCATCCTACGAAAGCCGGCTACCTCCATTGGTGGATGCCGAAAATGGAAAAGGAGCTGGCGCAGATCCTTGCGGACTGATCGCGGGAACGGAAAACACGATGCCCGGGCCTGCCGGAAAAGCGCCGGGGCCGTGCCCTTATGATGGCATATCGGGCGAAAATATGCTGCAATAAAAAGGATCCAAACGCTGCATTTTGTGATGGGGGAACGGGAATGGCATACCGTCTTGCAGAAAATAAGGGCGACAGCGTGGCCGTGCCGCGGCTGGTGTTCGCAAAGCTGCCCGAGCTGGAGGAAGATTGGCTGCGTGTTGCGCTGTATGTGATCGATACGGGCGAGACCGAGCCCGCGCGCATTGCCGCCGCACTGCGGCTGAAGGCGGACGAGCCGGCGCGCAGAGCGCTGGCCTACTGGAAGGGCGCGGGCCTTTTGTCCAGCGACGAAACGCCGGCTGCGCGCGGCGATTTGGAGGCCGCGCCGCGTGCGCGCCTGACAACGGCCGAGGTTACGGCCGCAGCGCAGGTCGACGCCTCGATCGCGGGGCTGGTGCAGGAATGCCAGCGGCTGATGGGCGGCGTTGTTACGCAGACAGATACGAATATTTTTGTTTCGATGTACCTCTCCGACGGAATGCCCGTGGACATGATCCTGCTGGGGGTAGCGCACTTTGCGGCAAAGGGCAAGCGCAGCGCGCGGTACATCGAGCGCGCACTGCTGGGCTGGCAGCGGGACGGCATTGATTCGGGCGAGGCCGCCGAGCGCTATCTGCAATTGCTCGAACGGCGCGCGGCGCACGAACAGGAAGCGGCGGAGCTGTTCGGCTTTGCGGACGCAAAATTTACAAAGGCCGAAAGCCGCGCCATTGCCGACTGGTACGAAAGCTTTGGCTACGACGCGGCGATGATCGCCGAGGCCATCGCCTATGCGGACGAAAAAAAGAACGTAAAATACGTAAACGGCATTCTGCGCGCGTGGTATACAAAGGGCTATCGGACAGTGCGCGACGTCATGGACGAGAGCGCCCGGCGGGCAGAAAATGTCCGTGCCGCCGAGCCGGCGGCAACGCACAACATTTTGGGCGGCGGGCTGCGGCGTGCGCCGCGTATTCCAAAAACGCCGGGCAAAGAGGGGGAAACACCGTGAAGAGCGAAGAACTGTACCGCCGCGCGCTGCGAACCGTGGCAGGCCGCCGGCAGCGCGCCGTAACGGCTCTGCGCGCCGCCCGGCAGCAGGCCGAGCAGGCACACCCGGAGCTGAGGAAGCTGCACGAGGAGCGCATGGCTGCCGGCATTGAGGCGGCGCGCCTGGCAGCCTCCGGCGCGCCGCGGGCCGAAGTGGACGCGGCACTGGCAAAGGCCGCGCACGCCGACGCGGCCACAAAGGCGCTGCTGGCGGCAGATCCTGCGCTGGCGGCGCAGCTGACGCTCGCCTTTACGTGCCCGGTGTGCGAGGATACCGGCCGGGCAAACGGCGCGATGTGCGAATGCGTACATGAGCTGGTGCGCGGAATGCGCCGCGATGCGGTGAATGCCGCCTCTCCGCTGGGGCTTTGCTCGTTTGAGACGTTTTCTCTGGAAAAATATCCCGATACGCCCGTGCCGGAGCTGGGGCTGACGGCACGTGCGCATATGGCGCAGGTGCTGGAATACTGCCGGTACTATGCCGCGCATTTTTCGCCGGAGAACAGCCCGAGCCTGTATCTGTTCGGCGGAGCGGGGCTTGGAAAAACACATCTCGCGCTCTCTATTGCCAATATCGTGCTGGAGCAGGGCCGGGATGTGGTGTATGTCAGCGCGCAAAACGCGTTTGGCGCCATCGAGCGCGAGCGCTTTTCCGATGCGGATGGCGATACATTGGCGGCGCTGCAAAGCGCGGAGCTGCTGATTTTGGACGATCTGGGCACGGAATATATCTCTCCCTATGTCAGCAGCTGCCTGTATGGCCTGATCAATACGCGCGTATGCCGTCGCCTGCCCACCGTCTATACCAGCAACATTGTCCAGGATGCGGACCTGCAGCGCCGCTATACGGAAAAGATCGTTTCCCGGCTGCTTGGCAGCTGCGAGACGCTGTGCTTTTGCGGCGAGGATGTACGCCTGCAGTCGGTAGGGCAGGCATAGGCATCTTTCGCGCGCTGTCCTCCCGCCATAAAAAATTGAAAAGCTCCGGGAGGGATCGCCCTCCCGGAAAGACACAGGTTCTCTCCGGCATCGGAGAGGGCCTGCTAAAGGAAGCGACCGCTCGGCCGGTTCAGGGCTGTTCCGGATGGGGCCGGCTCTGTGTGCCTTACGCTTTTGCGGCCTCGATGAGATGCTTGAGGGAGGCGATGTTTTCGGAGAGCTTTTCCTTGGTGGGCTTTTCGTTGGAAAAGTCCTCCACAGACAGCGTTCCGTCGCGGCCGACCTTCAAAAGATGTTTATCTGTGCAAAATCAACAAAATCCGAACGGAAATTTGGCAGGTTTCCTCGTTCGCTTATCGTGCTGAATATGGTAAAATAGAGCGGTAAGAAGTGCTATTGTAGAAAAACAGGGAGGAACAACAAGAAGCTATGGAGGAACGAAAAGAAAATATTATGGGTACGCAGCCAATGTCAACGCTGCTGCCCGGGATGGCGGTCCCCATCATGCTCAGTATGCTGGTACAGGCGCTGTACAATGTTGTGGACAGCATCTTTGTATCAATGGTAAGCGAAAACGCGCTCACCAGTGTGAGCCTTGCGTTTCCCGTGCAAAGCCTGATGATCGCGGTGTCCGTCGGCACGGCGGTGGGCATCAACGCGCTGCTGTCCCGCCGGCTGGGGGAAAGGAATTTCGATGCGGCCAACCGTGTGGCGGCAAACGGCATTTTCATTACGCTGCTCAGCTGGGCGGTATTTGCGGCGTTCGGCGCGTTGTGCAGCGGCTTTTTCCTGCGTCTGTTCACGCAAAATCCCGAGATCTTATCCGGCGGTACGGCCTATCTGCGCATTGCTACGGTGTTTTCGTTCGGGCTGTTCCTGTCTGTCACCATGGAGCGGGTGCTGCAGGTGACGGGCAAAACGATCTATCAGATGATCAGCCAGATGGTGGGCGCGCTCACAAACATTGCGCTGGACCCCATTTTGATCTTCGGCTGGATGGGCCTGCCTGCGATGGGCGTAGCAGGCGCGGCGTGGGCAACGGTGATTGGCCAATGCTGCGGCATGACGACTGCGCTGGTTCTGAACCATCTGAAAAACCATGAGGTGCGTTTGCAGTTTCGCGGCTTTCGCCCCGATTGGCAGACGATCCGCGGCATCTATCAGGTGGGGCTGCCGTCGATCATTATGCAGAGCATCGGCAGCGTAATGACGGTGGGCATGAATAAGATCCTGATCGATTTTACCGAGACGGCTGTTTCGGTGTTCGGCGTTTATTTCAAGCTGCAAAGCTTTGTCTTTATGCCGGTATTCGGCGTTACAAACGCGCTGGTGCCGATCGTGGGCTATAATTACGGCGCGCGCAGCAAAGAGCGCATCCGCCAGGCCACACGGCTGGCGCTGGGAATGGTGCTGGCGATCATGGCGGCGGGCACGCTGCTGTTCCAGCTTGCGCCGCACCTGCTGCTGGGGCTGTTCCACGCGTCGCCCACCATGATCGAGATCGGCACTCCGGCACTGCGCATCATTTCGGGGAGCTTCTGCTTTGCCGGTGTGGCGATCACGCTCTCCAGTGTGTTTCAGGCGATGGGGGACGGTATGCTCAGCCTGATTATGAGCGTTGTGCGTCAGCTTTTGCTGCTTTTGCCCAGCGCGTATCTGCTGGCAAAGCTGGTGGGGCTGAATGCGGTGTGGTTCAGCTTCCTCATCGCAGAGGCCGCCTCTGTAACGCTGGCGGTTGTATTTTACCGCCGCGTCTATCGCAGCAAGATCGCAAAGCTGTAAGGCGCCCCGCGCGGGATGCTGCAGGCAAAGCGGGCCCGCAGGCGCTTCGCTTTTTTGGCTTCGCCGCCCTTTTTCAGAGCAGCGCAGCGCCCGCGCCGATGCGCCCGGCGGCAGAGATGGCGATATATTGCCGCAGATAAGGCAGATAACAGCCGGCCGGCGCGGCGGAAATAGACATAATCACGATGCAAAAAATCAAGAGGTTTTTTGCGGTTTTTAAAAAATTTCGCTGCAAATTTGCTGCGCCATGGGATTTTTACAATTGCAGGGGAGAGCCATTGCGCGGCACGCACGAAGGCAACTGTGCCATGCATTCAAAGCCAGCTGAAAAAGAGCAGGCTCACACACCACGCGGCAAGGCCGCCGAGCACAGGAAAAAGTGCCCGCGGCGCCTGCCGCTCTTTTTTATGCCGCCGAAACCACACAGGAACGCCGATCGTTCCCACAGCGGAAGGGCCGAAGCCGATGCCCTCCATATGATCGGTCCGCACAGCGGAGTTTACGCCGGCAGGGCACGGCACCGGCGCACAGAGCGACAACAGAACAAATGCCCCAAGCCATACGGTATAGCTGCGCGAATCGGTAAGCAGTCCGGCCACATCCTGCGGCCCTCCAAGGCTTCGGGCAGGCCGCACCCCCCGGGCCGGACCCGCCCTGCACAAGATCCTGATAATCGGCAAGGATGCTTTGCGCCTTCTGCCGGGCAAGCCGCACCCCCCCGGGCCGGATCCGCCCTGCACAAGATCCTGATAATCGGCAAAAATGCTTTGCGCCTTCTGCCGGGCAGGCCGCCGCAGCGCCCAACGTGTTGGCCGTTCCACAGAAGACTGTTTCATTCCGCGATCGACCTTTCCCTGAAAACTTATACCGCGAAAAAACCAGTACTGATAAAACTGTTATACAGAACCGGCAAAAAAATCAGGCCGTATGCCGCCGATTCGCGGCATACGGCCTGACCCTTTGTGCCGTACTGCAAAGCCCCTTGGGTGCTTTTTGCGCTAAAGCGTTACAGCTCGTTCTTGCTGGACATTTTGAGATAAGAATTGACAAAGCCGTCGAGATCGCCGTCCATCACATTGTTGACATTGCCGTTTTCAAAGCCGGTGCGGTGATCCTTTACCAGCGTATACGGCATAAAGACATAGCTGCGGATCTGGCTGCCCCACGCAATGGCGCTTTGCACGCCCTTGATATCGCTGATCTTATCCAGATGCTCGCGCTCTTTGATCTGGTACAGCTTTGCGGCCAGCATCTTCATGCACATATCGCGGTTTTGGAACTGGCTGCGCTCGTTCTGGCAGCTGACAACGATCCCTGTGGGAATGTGGATAAGGCGCACAGCGCTGCTGGTTTTGTTGATGTGCTGGCCGCCTGCGCCCGATGAACGGAACACTTCCATTTTGATGTCCTCCGGCCGGATCTCGACAGTGATGGCATCGTCCAGCTCCGGCATCACCTCCAGCGAGGCAAAGCTGGTGTGGCGGCGGCCCGACGCATCGAACGGCGATACGCGCACCAGACGGTGCACGCCGTTTTCGCTGCGCAAAAACCCGTAGGCATTGTGCCCCTCCACCAGAATGGAGGCCGATTTGATGCCTGCCTCGTCGCCCTCCAGATAATCCAGCACCTTCACGGTCCAGTTGTGGCGCGTGGCAAAGCGCGTATACATGCGATACAGCATCTCCACCCAATCCTGCGCCTCGGTGCCGCCCGCGCCTGCGTGGAACGTTAGGATCGCATTGTTTGCGTCGTATTCGCCGTTCAGCAGCGTTACCAGACGCAGCTCCTCCACCTTGGCGGAAAGCGCGTTTACGGCGCTGTCGGCCTCCTCGGCCAAATCGGGGTCGTCGTCTTCGGCACACATTTCCAGCAGGGTTTCGGCATCCTCCAGCATACTTTGCAGCGCGCGGTATTGCTCCAGCCGTTCTTTCAGCTCGCCCATTTCCGCGAACACCGCGCCGGAGGCCGCCGTGTCGTCGTAAAATTCCGGGCTGGCGCTTTTCTGCTCCAGCTCCTCCAGCCGCAGTTTGCCGCGCTCGATGGCAAGCGCGTCGTGCAGATCGGCCACCTCGGGCGCAAGCTCGGATAAACGGCGCTTTACTTCGTCTAAAATAATCATAAAAGCCTCACTTTATTTTCGGAAGGAATGGTATTGTTCACATTTTTCTATTATAATAAAAACAGAGGGGAAAGTAAAGGCGTTTTGGGCTTTACTTTTGCATCTGTTTTGGAGTATGATGGTAAAAAGCGCAAAAGAAAGCGAAACGGGTCAGGAGGATGCCGTATGATGGATTGGAAAGGGCATAAATGCGTGTCTTGCCATAAGATGTTTGAACAGGGCGACGATATCGTCGTTTGCCCCGAGTGCGGCGCGCCCTACCACAGGGCGTGCTATACGGCCGAAGGGCGGTGTGTCTTCAGTGCGAAGCACGGCGGCGAATTTGAATATATCCCGCCCGAGGCAAAGCCGGATGTGAACGCCGGCGGCCCGGTGTGTCCGGTGTGCCGCACGCAGAATCCGCCGGACGCATTATTCTGCGAACGGTGCGGCCAGCCGATCCGCCCCGGCATGGAGCCCCCGGACGTGCCGGAGCACAGGCCCCATTACGCTTCGCCCGAACAGAACGGTACAGACGCGTTCCGCAACGGACAATACGCTCCGGATACCGTGATGACACAGCTGCATCTGGCGAAGGAATACGACGGGATCGCCACGCAGGATTGGATGACGTATATCGGCAACTCCGCGCCGTATTATCTGTATCAGTTCCAGCGCATGAACGAGAGCGGCCGCAAAACAAGCTTTTGCTGGAGCGCTCTGCTGGTGCCCGAATACTATTTCTTTTATCGCAAAATGTGGGGCTGGGGCATGCTGGCGTTTGCCGTCAGCCTGATTGTCAGCGTACCGATGATCCTGGTACTCGCCTCGATGATGGGCGCCCCCTGGGCGGCGGGCATTTCGGTTTCGGCGCTCAACTTTTTTACAGGCGCGTGCGGCCTGCTCAACTGGGGAACGCGCATTGCCGCATGTCTGTTTGCGTTTTATCTGTTCCGGCAGAACGCGGCAAAAAAAATGCGCGCGATGCGCGAGGCCGCTGCCGACGAGGACGGTTATCATGCCGTACTGGGGCGCAAGGGCGGGCCCAGTGTTACGGTGACGGTGCTGGTGGCGGTGCTCACCGTGCTGGCCTCAATCGCGCTTTGCCTCTGGGCGGGGCCGGAGCGGTTACAGATGCTCATTTACGGCTGAGCCCATGCGCCTTTTCGGCAGGCGAAAGAACCTTTCCGCCCCAAACGGCATCACGAGAAAATCGAGAGGAGACATTCTATGCAGAAAGTAAAAAAAGCGGTGATCCCCGTAGCCGGCTTCGGCACGCGGATGCTGCCCGCCACGAAGGCGATGCCCAAGGCGATGCTGCCCATTGTGGACAAGCCCGCCATCCAGTATATTGTAGAGGAGGCGGCGGCCGCCGGCATCCAAGAAATCCTGCTGATCGTGGGCCGCGGCGGCGCGAGCATCGAGGATCATTTCGACCGCGCGCCCGAGCTGGAGGCCGCGCTGCAAAAGCCCGGCAAGGAAAAGCTGCTGGCCGATGTGCGCGCCTGCGCGGGACTTGCCGATCTTTTTTTCCTGCGCCAGAAGGAGACAAAGGGGCTGGGGCATGCCATTCTGATGGCGCGTGCGTTTACGCAGGACGAGCCGTTTGTGGTGCTGTACGGCGACGATGTGATCTTAGGCGAAGACCCTGTCGCCGCGCAGCTCTGCCGCGCATACGAGCAGTACGGACGCCCCTGTGTGGGCATTCGCGAGGTGCCGCGCGCCGATATCGCAAAATATTCGTCGATGAAGCTTAGCCCGCTTTCCGAAAATCTGTACCGGATTACCGATATGATTGAAAAGCCCGCGCCCGGGCAGGAATTCAGCCTGTATTCCATTCTGGGCCGCTGCCTGCTTACGCCGGAGATCTACGGCATCCTGGAAAAAACGCGGCCCGGGGCGGGCGGCGAAATCCAGCTGACGGACGCGATGGCCGTGCTGGCGCGTACCAGCGGCATGACGGGCGTGGATTTTACGGGCCGCCGCTACGATATGGGAAACAAACTGGGTGTGATGCAGGCGCAGGTGGAAACGGCGCTGCGCCACCCCGAGATCGGCGAGGCGTTCCGCGCGTATTTAAGCGAGCTGGCCCAAACCCTGTAAAGCGCATTTTGAGCCGGCGTTGCAGGCTGCGGCAGCGCGCAAATACCTTACCGGGCTTTACCGGGCTTTTTGGGGCAGGCCGTTCTGCCGCCCATGCCGGCGGAGAGCAGGATGGGCGGCGGCGAGGATTTTGCGTTTGTGAGCGTGGAGGCGCCCACCATCGGCGTGTTCCTCGGCGCGGGCGATTCCGCGCAGGGCTATGCGTATCCGCAGCACCATCCCAAGGCTGTTTTTGACGACAGCGTGCTCTGCCGCGGCGCAGCGGCCTATGCGTATTCTGCACTGCGCTGGCGGCAGGAACATCACGGAGAGAAGCGCCGTATTTGTTCATATTTATTTCATAAATCCGCAAAAAAACCTTGACGAATTGGTGGAATTGCGGTAAGATAAAGGCAGTTTCACAATAGGAAAATCGGTACCGGAGGAAGAACGCGCGCCAGCCGAATCTCCTGTCTTTTTTTCGTTTCGCGAACGGCTCGTCCTCGCTTTGCGTGGCGGGAACTGTGCGTTGCCGCCCGTTGCTGCACCGCAGGGCGGCAGGTACGATCGTTCATCATTTTCGCAGTAAGGAGAAGGAGTCATTATGGAAAACAAAAAGAAAAAGTCAATCGGCGCCCTGCTCTTGGGCAAGTGGGACACCAAAACCATTGTCGGCATTGCCATAGGCGCCGCGCTGTTTGGCGTGCTGATGGATTTTGGCGGCATTAAGGTGACGACAAATACCTCGCTCACAAGCGCCTATGTGGTTCTGCCCATTGTCGGCGCGCTGTTCGGCCCGCTGCCCGCGGCGCTTACCGGTCTCATCGGCAACACCATCGCCGACCTGATCGGCGGCTGGGGCCTGTGGTTCGACTGGTCGTTCGGGAACGCCGTGGCCGGCTTTTTCATCGGCCTGCTGCCGCTGTACGGCGCAAAGATCGATGACGGCGTCTTTGGCGTGAAGCATGCCATCATTTACGCGATCGTCACCATTGTGGGCGTTGCCATCGGCTTTGGCCTTGTTACGCCGGTGCTTACGGTGCTGTTCTATTCTTCCGAGCTCACCGTTACATGGATCCAGGCGTGGGCGGCTGTAATCTCTGATGCGTCTGTGGCCATCGTGGTGGGTGTTCCCGTGCTGTTTGCCCTTGCAAAGCGCAACGCCCGCAAAACAGGTCTTTCCAAGGAAGATTAAGTGCGATGAAAAAGCCGGTTATCGAATTTAAGGACTTTTCGTTTCGCTACAAATCCCAGAACGAGTTTACGCTGCACGATATCAATCTGACGATCTACAGCGGCGAAAAGGTGCTCATTCTGGGCCCGTCCGGCAGCGGAAAGTCCACTCTCGGTAACTGCGTCAACGGTTTGATCCCATTTTCCTATGACGGCGAGATCAAGGGATCCTGCAAGGTTTCCGGCATCGAAGTCAGGGAGGCGAATATCTTCACCATCTCCAACCACGTGGGCACTGTTTTACAGGATTCGGATGCCCAGTTTGTCGGGTTGTCGGTTGGTGAAGATATTGCCTTTTCTCTGGAAAATGATGCGGTTCCCCGTCCGGAGATGCTGGAGAAGGTTGACGCGGCTGCCAAAATTGTGGATATGGACGGTTTTTTGGAGGCGATCCCCTATAGCCTCTCCGGCGGGCAGAAGCAGAAGGTTTCGCTTGCCGGGATCATGCACAACAAGGACGTCGAGACACTGCTGTTCGACGAGCCGCTTGCCGCGCTGGATCCGGCCATGGGCATGTCTGCCATCGATCTGATCGATCAGATCCACAAAAACCACGAAAAAACGATTCTCATCATCGAGCATCGTCTGGAGGATGTGCTGTACCGGCATGTGGATCGCGTCATTTTGGTGAACGAAGGGCGTATTCTGCTGGATCTTACGCCGGACGCGCTGCTGCGTTCGGACACGCTGCGGCAAAACGGCATCCGCGAGCCGCTGTATCTTTCGGCGCTGAAAAACGCGGGCGTACACTTTGACGAGGACGAGCATCTGGACAGCCTTGAAGAGCTGGATTTTGCCAAATACCGGGACGCCGTTACCGCGGCGTTCCAGAACAGCGCGCTCTCTGCGCCGAAGCCGAAGGGCGAAAAGATCATCGAGGTTTCGCATGTTTCTTACCGGTACGGCAAAGAGCGCCTTGCGCTGGACGACGTTTCGTTCGAGATCTGCCGCGGCGAAAAGATCTCTGTCATCGGTAAGAACGGCGCGGGCAAATCCACGGCGGCCAAGCTCATCTGCGGCATCATTCGCCCGCAGGAGGGCACGGTGCGCCTGAACGGCCAGGATTATACCGCGCTGTCCATCCGCGAGATCGGCCGTATGGTGGGGTATGTGATGCAGAACCCCAACCAGATGCTGGTAAAGGATATGATCCGGGACGAGGTTTCCCTCGCTCTGACGCTGAACGATTTTGAGCCCTCTGCCATAGAAGAGCGCTGCGAAAAGGTGCTGCGCATGTGCGGGCTGTACAGTATGCGCAACTGGCCCGTTGGGGTGCTCAGCTACGGGCAGAAAAAGCGCGTTACCATCGCCTCCATTTTGGTGCTGCAGCCGGATGTGATTATTCTGGACGAGCCGACCGCCGGCCAGGATTACAGGCGGTATACCGAGATCATGCAGTTTATCGATACGCTCAACCGGGAGTACAATATTACCATCGTGTTCATTACGCACGATATGCATCTTGCCATTGAGTATACCGATCGTTCCATTGTTTTTGCGGACGGCAGGTGCATTGCGGACGACGCCGTGTTCCGGGTGCTGAGCAACGAGGATGTGATCTCCCGCGCGAACCTCAAGCAGACGTCGCTTGTCACGCTGGCCGAGCGCTGCGGGATCGATCCGGAGCACTACATCCATTACTTCATCGATTGCGAGAGGGGGAAGTGAGCCATGGACCAGCGCCTGTTCATCAATCTCTCTCCGGGCAATACTTATCTGGACCGGCTAACCGGCAAAACGAAGGTACGGCTGTTTTTTGCGTTTGTGGTTTTGCTCATCGCCACGTGGGATATGCGCATTATCCTCCCCACGCTTCTTGTCACGCTTGCCGGCCTTTATTCGCTGAAGGCGAAACTGAAAAGCGTTCGGATCATTGCCGTGGTCGTTGTTTTGTCCAATCTGCTGAACCTCTTTCTCATCTGGGTGATTGATCCGGATTACGGCGCCAGCGTGTGCGGCGGCTCTACGCTGTTGTTCCAGATTACGCCGCACTACATCATTACAGGGCAGACCATGTGGTATTTTCTGGTGCGCTTCTGCAAGCTGATGGCCACGTTCTTCGCGGCAATGACGTTTATTCAGTGCGTCACCCCCAGCGAGCTGGCCGCGGGCCTGTACGCAATGAAGGTGCCGTATAAGGTGTGCATGATCGTCTCCATCGCGTTCCGGTATATTCCGGATATCTTGCGCGATTTTACAAACATCAAGATCTCGATGCAGGCCAGGGGCATGGAGCTGGATGCCAAGCGCACAGGCCTATGGCAGCGTTTGAAGCAGAATGTGATGATCCTGGTGCCGCTGGTTGTTACCAGCTTCGACCGTGTGGGCAATATCGCGAACGCGATGGATCTGCGCGGCTTTGGCAAGAACAAAACCAGAACCTATTACGCCGAGCACGAGGACGGCAGGGGCGACGGCCAGATGAAGTTTTTTTATCTTGCGCTGTATTTGTTTATCGCCGTGGTGATCGTGCTGCGTATTGTAAAGCCGGGAGAATTTTTGGTATGGTACCCATTTTAGCGAACCGATATGCACAGATCTGGGAGGCGCATCGGCCGGAATTTTCCGCGCTGGTGCGTATTCCCTCTGTGTATGACAAACAGAGCGCAAGCGCCGCCGCGCCATGCGGCGCGCCCGTGGCGCGCGCGCTGGAATGGATGAAAACACTTTGCGCGCGGGAGGGCTTTGTCATCCGGGAATACGATGGCAGAGCCTTTTCGGCATCCTGGGGCGCGGGCGAGCGCATCGACATTGTCTCGCACCTCGACGTTGTGGGCGTTTCGGACGATTGGGCAGAGGATCCCTTCTCCGGCAGCGTGCATGACGGCTTTGTGCACGGCCGCGGCACACAGGATATGAAGGCGGGCGCGTACCTGACGTTTCTTGCGCTGAAGCTGGCAAAGGACAGTGGCATCGTTCCAAACCGCGAGATCCGCCTTGTCTACGGCACGGACGAAGAACGCACCATGGACGATATGCGCCGGTATGTGGAGCAGGCGGGCCTGCCGGCCTTTGCCTTTACGCCGGACGGTGCGTTCCCAATGATCAACGGCGAAAAGGGCGCGCTGATGTGGACGGTGGAGGGCGCGTATTCCGGCGCCGTGCGCGCGCTGACGGGCGGCATCCAGCCCAATGTGATCCCGCCCGAGGCGGCGGCCGTGCTGGACAGCAGCGCCGGCATTTGTGCCGAAGACGCCGTGCAAAGGGCCGCGCAGCTGGGGGTGACGGCCCAAATTGGGCCCACGCCCCAGGGGCTGCTGGTTCATGTGCGTGGCAAGGCCGCGCACGCCTCCAAGCCCGAGGCAGGCCGCAATGCGCTGGCCGATCTGCTGCGGCTGCTGGCCGCGCTTTGCGAGGAGGATGAGATCCGGCGCCTGGCTGCTGTGCTCGGCGATGCCTACGGCCGCGGCGCGGGCATTGAGGAAGAGCTTACCCCAATGGGCCGGCTGACGATGAACCTTGGCGTCGCCGCCATCGAGGAGGGGCGGCTGCGCTTTTTGGTGGATTGCCGCTATCCGTATGGCCTGGATTCGGCGGCGCTTACGGCGGCGCTCGCGCGGCGCTTGCCGGGCTATGGCGTATCGCTCTCCTACGACGATCCGCCCACCTTTACGCCAGAGGACGATCCCTACGTTCTTGCGTTAAAGGAGGCCTATACCGAGGCCACCGGGCGGGAATGTACCGCGGCCGTTTCGGGCGGCGTATCATATTCCAAGGTGTTCGGCCACTGTGTTACATTTGGCGCGGTGGCGGAGGGCTCGGAGCTGCTTGCGCATCAGGAAAACGAAAAGATCGCCGAGGCCGACTGCGTCAAGGCACTGGAAATTTATCACAGGGCGATCCTGAAGCTGGCCGAAAAGTAGAACCGCGCTGCCAAAAGCCCACAGCGCATGGGCGATTTTTGCGCCGGCCGCGCACAGCCGCCGTGCGGTGTACCGCGCAGCGCGCTCTGCGCCGGCTGTGCGGCAATGCCGTGCAATACGCGGCCCGCGCCGTCCGCGGGGCAAAAACAAAAGAGATAAAACCGGAAGAGGTTGGTGTAACGATGAAACCCGCGATCCTTCTGCAAACAGATTTTTCCAACACCTGGGGCGCCGTCGCCTCGATGAAAGGCGTAATCAAGCTTACGGATCCGACGCTGGAGATCTATGATCTCTGTCATGATATTCGGCAATACGATCCATGGGAGGCCTCCCTTTCGCTGAATACGACCGAGCCGTATTGGCCTGCCGGAACGGTGATCGTTTCGGTGGTCGATCCGGGCGTCGGCACCGCGCGCAGGGCCTCGGTGGCGCTGCTGCGCGACGGCACGTATATTGTCACGCCCGATAACGGCACGCTCACCCATGTAAAGCACGGTGTCGGCATTACTGCGATCCGCGAGATCGACGAAACGCGCAACCGCTTTCATGCAAAGGAAGATGTATCCGTATTTCACGGGCGCGATCTGTTCGGCTACTGCGGCGCGCTGCTGGCATCCGGCAAGATCACCTTCGAGGAGGTGGGCCCGGCCTACCCGGTGGACGAGGTGGTAGAGTGCGAGGAATATGCGCTTGTGCCAAAGCGGGAAGGGAACACGGTAAAAACCTGGGTGATGACGGGCCTTGCGCACTTTGGCGGCATCCAGTTCTATGTGACAAACGACGCGTGGAAAAAACTTGACTGCAAAGAGGGCGACCGGGTACGAATCTGCATTGCGCATGGCGGAGATACTGTATTTGACGCTGCCGTGCCGTTTGCAAAATCGTTCGGCTTTGTGCCAAAGGGTGAGCCGGTGCTTTATTGCGGCTCGTCGCTGTTCCTGAGCCTCGACTGCAATCAGGACAGCTTTATGCAAAAATACGGCATCGGCATCGGGAAAGAATGGAAGGCAACGCTGACGCTGCCGTAAAAAATTTGGCCCTAAGGCCGCCAAACCATGGAGTAAAGGAGAAGTTATGCAGCATTTTCTGGTATTTCAAAGCGATTTTGGGCTTGTGGACGGCGCTGTCAGCGCGATGAAAGGCGTTGCCTATAAGGTGGATCCGGAGCTGATCCTCGGCGATATCACGCACGATATCACGCCGTATAATGTATTTGAGGCGTCCTACCGGCTGTTCCAGACGGTAAACTACTGGCCGGCGGGCACGGTTTTTGTCTCGGTGATTGACCCGGGCGTGGGCTCCAGCCGCAAGAGCGTTGTGGCAAAAACAAGCGGCGGGCAGTATATCGTTACGCCGAACAACGGCACGCTGACGCATCTGAACGCCTTTGTGGGCATCGAGGCGGTGCGCGAGATCGAGGAGCGCACCAACCGGCTGGAAAACAGCTTCCTTTCGTATACCTTCCACGGCCGGGATGTGTATGCCTATACCGGTGCGCGGCTTGCCTCGCAGACGATCTCTTACGAGGAGGTGGGCGCGCCGCTGCCGCTTTCGGAGCTGGTTTCCCTTGAGCTGTATGGCGCGCAGCGGGAGGATGCCTCTGTCACCGGGCAGATTGATATTTTAGACGTGCGCTTCGGCTCGCTGTGGACATCCATTCCGTTCGAGATGTTCCGCGCACTGGGCTTTGAGTTTGGCGATTATGTAGAGGTGCGCATCTGCAATAATAACATGCCGGTGTATATCAACCGCATCGTCTATGGCCGCTCGTTTGCGGACGTGCGGGTGGGCGAGCCGATTGTGTATATGAATTCCGTCAATCACATGGCGCTCGCTATCAATCAGGGCTCCTTTGCCAAGGCCTACAACATTGGCGTCGGCATTCCCTGGACGATCTCGTTTACGAAGGTGTAAAGACAGAATGCACCTCTGCCCGAAGCGTGCGGCGCGCGGAAAACCGGTTCGCGCGGGACGGCGCGGAACTGTTGATACAGCCCAAAAACAGAACCGGCGTTTAAAAAGCAGAAGACGCCGGGCGCGCCCCAGAGTACAAAACGCGCAAAAAGATATAGCGGCAAAAAACGCTCCGATCCCCGAAACATTCCGGGACCGGAGCGTTTTAATTTACTTGCCGATCGTACGCAAGTGTACTCCATAAAACAGTTTGCCAAAAAATCGCTTTCTGCACAGGCGCCTGCCGGAAAAAAGGAATGGCGGCGCCTGCCGTTCAGGTGTTCTGTTTACTGGTCTCGCCGCTCTTTTTCTATGTGAACTTGTTCGTCCACAGCTTATTTTTGATTGAAAGGATTTCCGTTTCAGACGCCGTACCAGCGGATCTTACCCGCCTCCAGCTCGGTATCAAAGCAGGAGCCGTCGCCCCGGTATACGGTGGTGGTCTGCGGCGCGTCGGTATTGTTCACAACGCAGAAAATGTCGCGTTCGGGATATGCGTGCACATCCACATTGACATTGGAAGAAAACCATACGTTCAGCAGGCTTTCGCTGTGGGCTGCCCAGAGCACCGCGCGGTGCAGGAGGCGGCTGTTTTCAAACGAATAGGGCAGGCCGCTGATGTAAACCGCGCGGCCTCTGCCGAACGTATTTACGGCGAGCTGCACTTCCTTTTCGCGCTGCACCAGCACCTCGGCGTCCTCCAGCGCGTAAATGTTCTTTTTGCCCTCGCCGAAATCCACCGGCCCGGCGCAATCGGCAAGGATAAAGTGCTTGGGGTGCTCGCGCCAGTTGTATTTGTCATAACCCAGCGTAAATCCGGTTTCTTTTTCTACGCCCAGGATATTTGAAAGCTGCAGATAGCGGCCCTGATATTGGCGTCCGGATGGCTCGCCCACGCCGATGAGGCCACCGCCGTTCCAGACAAAGCGCTTCACCGCGGCGCTGATTTCGGCGTTCTCCCAAACGGCGCCGCCTGTGTGGGCGGTGTCGCCGTCGCCAATGTTGAACAGCACGTCCACGCCGTTCAACGCGGCCGGGTCGGCCAAAAGATCGTCGAAGCTGAGAAAGCGCACGTCGTACGGCGCGCCGGAAAGCGCCTCGATCACGCCCGCATAGCTGTAGTTCTGCTTTTGGTACAGCGCGTGGTGCACCATATGACATCCCCATGCGCGCGCTCTGCCCCAGCTGTTCAGCACGGCCACCGTCTTTACGCAGTAGGGCGCCGCGCCGTCGATCTTGCCGTACAAATCTCGGAATTCCCTGCAGACATGCTCGACATACTCCAGAAAATCGGGGAATTGGCACGCGAGCTTCAGATAACCGCCGTAGCCGATGCGATCGACGGGCTTGCGCAGAATGGCGCGGCGCGCCGTCACCCAGTTTTCTTTTGCCTCGCGCACCGGATTTCCGCCTGCGTGGAACGTATCGGGAAAGAAATACGGCAGAAAGCGCCCTTCGGTGTACTTTACGCCGGGAATATCGGAAATGAGCCGCAGCGTGCTGCCGTTGCCCACGCTGCCCACCACGGCGTCGAGGCCAATGCCCTTGAATTCCTCCAAAAACGGCTCGGTGCCAATCCAGTGGTCGCCCAAAAACATCATGGCTTCCTTGCCCAGCTCGTGGGTAATCTCCACCATTTCCCTGGCCAGCGCCGCCACCTCGCGCCGCTGGAACGCCATAAAATCCTTATATTCCCGGGAGGGCACGCGGTACTGGTTGTTATAATAGCCCTGGTCGATAATGAATTCCGGGCGGAAGCGGTAGCCGGCCTCCCGCTCGAACTGCTCTAAAATACAGGGCGAGACGCTGGCCGAATAACCGTACCAGTCCACATATTTTTCCCGCCGCAGCGCGTCGAAGATCAGCGTGAACTGGTGGAAAAACGTTGTGTAGCGAATCACATTTACATACGGGCGCTCGGCGATGAACCTGCGCAGGCGCTCCATGGCATATTTGCGCGTTTTGGGCTGGCGCACGTCGAAGGTGATCTGATGCTCGCAATCCTTCCAATCGTTCGTAACGGCGTTATACATATGCACGGGATCCCAGATGAGATATGCAAGGAAGCTGACGGTATAATCGTGAAAGGGCTTTGGGGCGTCGATGACAACGCAGCCGGTTTCCGGCTGCCAGCGCCATACGTCCGGAGAAAGCGGCTCGCCTGTGGTGCGGTCCATCACCTCCCACCAGCGCCTGATATCGTCGCGCGCGTTTACCTGTAAAAGCTCCGGGCTGACGTTTTGCATCAGCGGGATGGCGAGCGGCCCGCCGCTTGCGGTGTGAAAGCCCGTCATGATATAACATTGCTGGATCTCGTCCGGATTGGCCCGGGCCCAGGCGTTATCCTTGCGCGTGGTATAGTAGGTGGCGTAAACCTTTGCCCCGGTATTCCGCAGCTCTTTGGGAAAATCTGTTCCGTCGCAATCACGGATGGCGTCCGCGCCCCAGCGCTCCAGAAGTTTTAGCGTCTCAGGGATCACATCCACATCAGTGGGGATCGTTACCCGGCCCCGATCGTTGTTTTTCATGGGGAACACCTCTTCTCAGTGTGTATTTTTCTTGGGGGGATCGACAAACCGGGTATTATAAAGATACAGCGTGCCCAGCAACAGCGCAAGGCCAGCCAGCATGAGCAAAAGCCCCTGCATGCGGCCGGTGAGCCCCCAGCCCCCGATCAGCAGGGCAAAGCCGGAAACAAATGTGGCCAGCATCAAAACGAGGCGTACGGCCGGATGATCCTTCCAGTAATTCATATCGGCACCTTATCCTTTCAATCCGCCCACGGTCATGCCCTGGGTAAGCTTTTTCTGCACGCACATATACAAAATCAATGTGGGCAGCATCACCAGCACCAAACCGGCATACAAACGGCCGTATTCCGCCTTCGACTGCGACGCCTGCATCAGGTTCAGAAGGCCCACAGGCAGCGTTTTCTGGCCGGTGGCGCTGCTCATCAGCGTCATGGAAATGATATATTCGTTCCAGAACGATAAAAAGTTGAACAGAATGATGGTGAGAATAGAGGGCTGCGCCATGGGGAAAATGATGCGCACCATCGTGGCGCCGTAGCCAGCGCCGTCGATGTAGGCGGCTTCCTCAAAATCGTAGGGCAGCGTGGCAAAATAGCCCGAAAGCAGATAAATGGTAAACGGCAGCGCGGTGGCGGCGTAAACCACGGCCAGCATTACAAGATTGTTCATAAAAACGTTGTTCCAGTGGAACAGGTATTGCACCCAGCTCTCCCAATCGCGCAGCATCAGGAAGATGGGCACCACGATATAGTTTACGTTGATGAACAGCCCGGCCATAAAGGCGGTATTCAGCAGCTTGCGGCCGCGGAAGGGAAAGCGCGAAAGGCAGTAGGCGGCCGGCAGCGCCACCACCAGCAGCAGCGCAAGCGACAGAGCGGTGACAATTACGGAATTCAGCATATAGCTGCCCATGTTGGCGGCGTTCCACGCATCCGCAAAGTTCTGCCAGTAAAACGAGGCCGGCAGCGTCCACGGGTTGCCGTAAAATTCGCTGTTCTGCTTGACGGAGGCCATAAATACCCACGCCACGGGAACCAGAATCAGTATGGCCAGCGTGGCGAGCACCACATAGATAAACGCCTTGTACAGCGCATCGGCGGAATTTTTCTTTTTTGCGTTCATAAACCGGCCCCCTTACATTTGCAGCACGTCACGTTTGGTGACATGGTTGACTACGGCGGACAGCGTAAAGGAAAACAAAAAGATGATTACGCCGGCAGCCATGGCGTAGCCGTATAAGCCCTCGTCCTTTTGCGTATACATAAAGCTGAGGCCCACATCGGCCATTCCCTTGGCCACCATGGCTTTGACGAACAAAAACGCCATGTTGATGGTAGAGATGATAAAAAACGTGAGGGTGGTGCGAATATTGGTCCAGATGAGAGGCAGGGTGATCTCAAAGAACTGCTTCAGCCTGCCCGCGCCGTCCAGGCTGGCGGATTCGTACAGATCCACCGGCACGGCGGACATCGAGGCCATGTACATTACCATATAATAGCCGATGGCCTGCCAGATCATGGCGATGATGATGCTGACGATCACCATGGGCTGGTCTTTCCAGAGGATCAGGATCTCTTTGCCGGAAAAAAGAGACAGGGCGGAATTGAGCATGCCGTTTTCCGGCTTGTAAATGGCGGAAAAGATCCCCGCGATGACAACCACAGAGAGAATATTGGGAATGTAGAATACGATGCGGAAAAAGCCCTGTCCCCGAATCTTTTCCCGGGTAAGAATGGCGGCGAACACAATGGCAAAAAAGAAGGTTGCAACCGTCACTGTGACGATCAGCAAAATTGTATTCTGCATAGAGGCGATGAATTTTGTATCCCGAAAGAGGATCCTGAAATTTTCAAAGCCCACAAATGTTTCGGTGGGAGAATAAGCGCCCCGCTCAAACAGTGACATCCGGAACACGTTCAGTGTCGGCATCACCATAAACAGAAAAAACAGGATGCTTGCGGGAGCCACACAAAGGGCAATGAACCGGCCGCGGCCTTTGCTGCGCATACAATCGCTCCTTTCCTTGGAACACGATCAAAATAGATCCCTGCCTGTAAAATTTTGAACAGAAAAGCGGCGGTGAGCGGTTTTCGCTCACCGCCGCCTGCATTACGGAAGATCCGCCCATCTCAATGGGACGCTTTACTCTACCAGATTATCACGCATCTGATCGCTGGCGGTCTTGATATCCGCGATCCACTGATCCTCTGTCACGGAACCGTTGACAAGGCCGTTAACAGGATCGAAAAACACCTCGCGAACGCTGCCAAGGCCGGCGACGGCCTCGTAGGTGGCGAAGGAACCCATCGCGGCGTCGGCGCCGTTGTCATAGATGGAATAGAACATCTTGTTGTCGCCGTCCAGATTGTCCGTCAGGCCGGGAACCGGCTGCACAGCGCCGCCCTTGGCAAAGATGGCGCAGGCCGCATCGCTGTACAGGAAGGCAACAAACTGCTTGGCGGCGTCCAGGTTGGGAGCCTTTGCGGGGATCCATGCCTGCTCCAGCCAGCAGTAGCTGGCGCCGGAAGCGCCGGCCTTGGCGGCGGGCAGGGCCGTCATACCCCAGGCAAAGCCGTCGGCGCGGGGCGCGTCTTCCATCTCGCTCACGATCCAGGTGCCGTTCGGCATAAACAGGGCTTTGTTGTCCAGCACCAGCTGCTGGTTCTGCGTGAAGTCCTGATCGTTGGCCTGCGCCGGGGTGAGAGGATTGGTGTACGAAGCAAGCTTCGCCACGATATCAAAGCACTCCTGCGCCTCGGGGGTATCCCAGACGCCCTCTTCATACGTCAGGGCCTTGTTGTAGAAGTCCGGGCCGCCCACGGAGTACATCAGCGCATAGAAGAACGCGTCGAAGTAACCGGTGGTGGGGTAGGTAAACAGGTAGATGCCCTCTGCCTGGGCCTTATCGCCCAGCTCCCACATCTCGTCCCAGGTGGCGGGCACATCCCAGCCCTTTTCCTTGAACAGGCCGGCGTTGTAGAACAGGCCGCAGGGGCTGTAGAACATGGGGGCCAGATACGTTTTGCCGTCGCCATAGGGGTTGGTGATGGTGGTATCCGTAAAGCCGCCCACGATCTTATCGCCAACTGTCACGCTCTCGCCGGGCACCGTCATGGAAAGCACGTCGGTGATATCGGCGATGTTGCGGTCTTTGATGAACTGCTCGGTGAGCTTTTTCTCACGGCCGGTGGCAAGGTGGATCACGTCGGGATATTCGCCGCCCTGCATGGACGGGCCGATCACGTCTTCGAGGTTCTGATCGCAGATCAGCTCTACCTCAATGCCGGTTTCGGCGGTAAATGCGTCGCACACTTCCTGCCACATGCCGGGATAAGCGGTTTCATAAGCAGAGCTGAGCGCGGCCACCTTGATGGAAGCGGGCGCGGCGGGCGCGGCGGGCTCGTCGGGCGTGCTCTGGCTGCCCGCGCTTTGGGCCGGCTGGCTGTCCGCCGGCGCCGGCGAGGATGACTGCGGCGCCCCGCCGCAGCCGGCCAGCAGGCACACAAGCAAAGCTGTCGCTAAAACCATGCTGAAAATCTTTTTCATCGTTGCAAACCTCCTTAAATGATAAAACGTGCGTGAGACAGGGGCGGCGAAACTCACAAAACAAAGCGCTGCGGATTGTGTGCAGCAAATAGTCCGCGGCTTTGTTTTTGGAATGGGGCTGCCCGCGTCAAAGGCGTTCTGTTGCGCCTTATGCACATAGTATATCGGGGTATTCGCAGATAGAACAGCCCCATTCTTGCGTTTGTCTTTAGAAATATTGCTTTTTTGGGAATTTGCACAGATTTTTTGCCCATTGCGAATTCTCTCTGTAAAAATATGCATTTTCAATCATTTTTATGCTTTTTACGGACGCTTTAAAATAAAAAAAGAAAAAGAAAACAACGAAAAAAGAAAGCTTGCAAGATGCTGAAAAGCAGGATATAATAAAATAAAGAATGATTGGAACGTTTTTTTTGTAAAATTGCGCTGGCCTGGGAAGAGACGCCGGGCGTTTTCAGAGCACAGCATGGAGGGGGCGCGATGAGCAGCTATCAATACAGCTTTTCCTTTACGATCCCGCCTTTTCCCGACAGCGATACGCTGCGGCTGAGCTATATTTTTCAGGATCGGTATTCCGAGGAATGGAATTCCAATCCGCATACGCACAGCTGTGCGGAGCTGTTTTTTATCACCGAGGGCCACGGCCGTTTTCACACGCAACGCGAGGAGTTCCCCGTTGCGCTGCATGATCTGATCGTGATCAACGCCAATGTACTGCATACCGAGCTGAGCCAGCCGAAAAATCCGCTGGAGTATATCGTGCTGGGCGTGGAGTGTGTGGAGGTTTTGGGCAGTGCGGACGGTTACGCAATGTTTCATCTGCACAGCGGCTGGCAGGAGTTGATGAACTGTCTGGAGCTGATGATCCGCGAGACGCGGGAGCGGCAGCCAGGCTGCGAGGAGGTGTGCCGCCGCCTGTTGGAGGTGGTGCTGCTGCGGCTGGGACGGCAGGGGGCGCTGTCTCTGGGCGCACAGGCCGCCGGTTCCCGCGTCAGCCGCGAGTGCGGGTTGGTGCGCCGGTATATCGACAATCATTTTAAGGAGGATTTGAATCTGAACCAGCTTGCGCAGCTGGCACACGTGAATAAATATTATCTGGCGCATGCATTTCGCCGGGAATTCGGCGAATCGCCCATCCACTATCTCATCTCCCGCAGGGTGGAGGAAAGCAGATTTCTTTTGCGCGAGACCGATCACACGCTTTCTTTCATTTCGCGGGTGCTGGGCTTTTCGTCGCCCAGCTACTTTTCACAATGCTTTCGCCGCGCAGAGGGGATCAGCCCCATGGAATATCGCCGCAAAAGCCGGTAGCGCAGGGAACGGGCGGAAGAGGAACGGCCCCAAAAGGCGGAAAAGGCGGGGAAAGGGTAGAAAAGGCAAAAAGGGATAGGAAACACGGGAAGAAGAAGCAGCAAAAAAAGGCGAAACAGGGCGGCGCGAAAAGCAGGAAAAAAGGCGAAACAGGGCAAAATGCAAAAAGACAAAAAAGAACCCCGCGGCTGTGGACAGAATACTTCTGTCCACAGCCGCGGGGGTTTTGGATGATTGGGATCGGGGAATGGAATCGGCGCGGGTTTGTTTTTCTCTGCGACGTCCGCGAGAGCTTACGATGGTTTGTGATGGGCTTGCGACGGCCGCGCGGGGTGCGCCTGCCCATGCACATGTGCGGAGGGAAGCCTCAAAACCGGCACGGTTACCGCCGCCGCTTAAAATCGAAAGACCACGCCGGCAACGGCGGCAATGGCAATGAAGACGACGGGATGCCACTTCAGCTTTTTCTGGCCGAAGAAGATCAGCGCGGCCAGGATGAGCGCCTTCCAGACAAACAAATCGCCCACGCTGCCGCTCTGTGCAAAAGCCTCGGGGTCAATCAGCGAAACGCGCATCACGTTCAGCCCGGCCGCCGTGATCATGGCGATGGAAGCGGGGCGCAGCCCGTAGAAAACCCCCTCCACAAACCGGCTGTCGCGGAATTTTTCCAAAAATTTGGCGATGATCAGAATGATCACCAGCGAGGGGAAAGCCAGCGCGAGCGAGGCGATGACCCCGCCCAAAACGCCCGCGGAGAGAAAGCCCGCATAGGTGGACATGTTGATGCCGATGGCCCCGGGCGTGGATTCGGAAATGGCGATCATATCCGCGATATCCGCGTGAGAGAACCACCCGGTGCGGTCGGACATTTCGTACAGAAAGGGCAGGGTAGCAAGGCCGCCGCCCACGGAAAAAAGCCCGGTTTTGATAAACTCCCAAATCAAACGCAGCAGCGTCATTTGCCCTCACCCGCTTTCCCGGCGCCTGCGCGGCGGTTTTTGATTGTGGATGCCGCAATGCCGAAAACACCCGCAAGGACCACCAGCGCGGCCGCCGGCAGCTTCACCGGCAGTATGCCGGAAAAGGCGTTCAGCAGGAAGATGGCCAGATACAGCGTCAGCGTAATGCCGTCCACAACGGATTTTTTCCACAGCCGCAGCACGGCCTGCACAATCAGCACGCACACGCAGACACGGATGCCGGCAAAGGCGTGCTGGATTATCTCCAGCTGGGCAAAGTTCTGCAAAAACGAGGCGATCACAAGAATGATGAGGATCGGCCCCGTCAGAAAGCCCGTGGTGGAGACGAGCGCCCCCACGATCCCCGCGCGCTTTTGCCCGAGAAAGGTGGATACGTTCAGCGCGATGATGCCCGGCGTGCACTGGCCGATGGAAAAATAATCCCGCAGCTCGTCCAGCGTTGTCCAATGGCGTTTATCCGCCAGCTCGCGCTCCAAAATGGGCAGCATGGCATAACCGCCGCCAAAGGTGACGCAGCCAATTTTGACAAAGGTCCAGTATAATTCCCATAAACCGTTCAAGATCGTCTCCCCCTTTTGCTTTTTCAAAAAACGGATGCTGTTTTTACCGGGCGGCGCAATCGGAAAGCAGGCCGCGCGGTAAGGCCGCGCCCGTACCCTTACTCCGCGCGTTCCCAGCACCGGCTTTCGGTGAACAGGCGAACAAGATCCGGGTCCAGCTTTCCCTCCCGGTTGGCCATTTCATCCAGCACCGAAAGCGCCCGTTTTACAGGCATGCCGGGCTTGTACGGCCTGTCGTCGGCGGTAAGCGCATCGAAGATATCCAGAATGGTGAGGATGCGCACCTCGGCGGGGATCTGATCGCCCGAAAGACGGTTGGGATAGCCGCTGCCGTTCAGCAGCTCATGATGCGCGGCCGCCCATTCCGGCACGTGCGACATCTCCGGGGAAAACCGGATCTGGCTCAGAAGCTTTTGCGTCATTTCCACATGCGATTGGATCACTTTCCGTTCCGCGTCCGACAGGGTGCCCTTGCGGATGGAGAGCATCGCATATTCCTCCGGCGTCAGCCAGGGCTGCTCCTTCCCGCTCCGATCGCGCCAGGTGCGCTTTGTCAGCTGCTCAAGCGCCGCCAGCATTTCATCCGTAACAAATCCGACGCCGTTTGCCCTGTTCACAAGCTCCGTCGCTTCTGCGATCTGCTGCGCCGTCTTTTGCCCGTCGCCGCGCCCGGCCAGCGTGTCAAGCTCCGCCAGCAGGCCGATCACCTCCATGCGGTGCATAAATGCGCTGTGCTGCTCGGGCAAAAGCCGCAGGGGCTTATCCATCACCTCTAAAGGGATCACGAGCTTGCCGATATCGTGCAGCCAGATGCTCATAATCAGCTCCTCGCGCCGCTGGGGCGGGAAGGGAAGCGCCTCGCCGCGCTCGCGTGCCAGCGCGTTGCAATAATCCAGAAAAGCCTCCCCATACGCGGCCATGCTGCGGGAATGGTTGCCGTTGTAGGGGCTGCGCGCGTCGATGGCGCAGGACATGACGTGCACGAACGAGCGCAGCAGCCCGTGAATTTCCCGAATATAGCGGATGTTTTGGATGGTGATGGCTGCCTGAGAGGCGAGGGATTCCAGCACAAGCGCGGTTTCTTCGGCAAACGGCTGGACATTTCCGTGCGCGTCCATCGCATTGATCAGCTGCAATACGCCCAGCGGCTCTCCCGCGCGGTTTCGCATGGGAACGGCCAGCATGGAACGGGTGCGGTAGCCTGTCATGGCATCGTACCGGGCCGAGCCGGAAAAATCGTAATCCGGGCTGTTGGTAACATCGGCCACATGGAGGGTGCGCCCTTCCAGCAAAGCCCGTGCGCACATGTTTTCCGGCGTCAGCGGAACGGGCGGCAGATCGGGCAGCACACCGTCTGCGCCGGAATAGGTTTTCAGGGTGTCGTTGCGCAGGATGCGAAAGCGCAGAGCATCCCCTTCCAGCAGATACAGCGTGCCGGCGTCACAATGCGCCAGTTCCATCACCGAGGAGAGAATTTCCTCCAAAAGCCGGCCGGGATCCCGTTCCGAGGAAAGCAGCACGCCGATATTCAGTATTTTTTCGATCTCTTTCTGTGTCACAGTGCGATCACCATTCCTTCCCTTGCAAAGCGGCAGATCGGTTCCCGGTCGGCCGGCCTCTGCTGGAGACGCAAAAATTCGTCCGTATAGCTCCAATCGTAGTGCGTCATCAGCACCTGGCCAACTCCGGCGGCGCGGCCGAGCCGCAGCCCCTGTTCCCAGGTAGAATGCCCCCAGCCGGGGCGCAGCTTTGAAGGGGCGAAAGCGGCGTCCCAGATCATCAGGCTGCTTTCGCGTGCAAAATTGGCAAGGGCAACGAAGGTGCGCTCGTCCGTCTCGTTATCCAGCGCATAGGTGACGCTGTTTTCCGCGTCGTCCAGCCGGTAGAGGATGCTGCCGCCCGGATGGCTGCCCGCCATGGTGGAAACAGTAAGGCCGTCCAGCGCAAAGCTGTCTCCGGGCACAAATTCGTGGAATTCGATACGGGCGGGAAAATCGCGCAGCCCCAGCGGCCAGAAGGGCGGGCCGATCAGCGTATCCAAAGCGCGCGCCATGCCCCTGCCGCCATGTAGGCGCACCGTTGTCTTCAGGCAAAAGAGCGGCTGGAATAAAAACAGTCCCATCAGATGGTCGATGTGAAAATGGCTGAGCAGGATATCAAGCCGCCTGACATCCTGCCGCTTTGCGAGGGCCTGCCCCAGAAGGGCAAGCCCCGTTCCCGCGTCCAGGATCACGATGCCGCCCGCGTGCTCCAGCGCGGTGCACACCGTATTGCCCCCGTATTCGGCGCAGTCCGGCGCGGGCCTTGGGGCCGAGCCGCGCACGCCCCAAACGGTAATCTGCCACTGCTGCTTCATGGCGTCTGCACTCCTTCCGGCAAGATCGCGTCCAGCGTCAAAACCTCAAACCCCGCTGCTTTTCCCTTCAGCAGCGGCGGATGCTCCAGCGGCGTTGCCGCAATGCGGCCCTGCAGCGCATCGGCCACGGCGCGGGAGATATAGATGGTTCCGGCGGGCGCGTTTGCCTCCAGCCGAGAGGCGGTGTTTACGGTATCGCCTATGGCGGTATAGTCCATACGCATCGGCGCGCCGATATTGCCCACAACGGCCGGCCCTACATGAACGCCAATGCCAAACGACACCGGGTGCCCGTACTCCTGCATCAGCCGCTGTGCCAGCGGCTTTGCGCCCTCCGCCATTGCCATGGCCGCGCGGCAGGCCAGCATTACGGCGTCCTCCTGCGGCAGAGGCGCGTTCCAAAAGGCCATCGTGCAGTCTCCCACAAATTTATCCAGCGTGCCGTGGTGATCCATCACGCACCTTGTGGTGAGCGTTAAGTATTCGTTTAAAATCTCCACCACCCGCTCCGGCGCAAGATGCTCCGACATGGAGGTAAAGCCGCGGATATCTACAAACAGCACGGCGATCTCACACTTTTTTCCGCCCAGCTCCATGGCGGCGGGCCCGGCGTTCAGCAGCTCGGATACGATTTCGGGCGCCACATACCGCTGGAACGTGCGGGTAACATGCTGGCGCTCCAGCGCGGCGCGGATATAGTTGGCCGCAAGGCACCCGGCGTACAGTACGGTAACGCCCGACGGAACCCAGAGAAGATGGAGCACCCAGCCGGCCTCGTACAGGCATTTGCACAGAACGATCCAGCCTGCGCAAAGGGCGAGCCACAGCGCGGTAGAAACGCGCACACCGTGTTTTTGAAAGGCTGCGCACGCGGCAAGCAAGATCGCAAACAGTACAGCGAGCTGAACGCCTTTGCCGGCTTCCTGCGGATACGTGCCGTTCAGCAGCGCCTGAATGACGTTGGCCTGATACTCCACGCCGTACATCGGCCGGGCGTGATCGATGGCGGTAAAGTAGCTGTCCTGCAGTCCTGCCGCGCAGGGGCCGATCAAAACAATCTTGTTTTTGAAATAATCGGAAGAAACTGTTCCGTCCAGAACATCGGCGATGGAGCGGAATTCAAAGTTGCCCGGGTTCTGAGCAAAAGGCACATACCAAAAGCCGCGCGCATTGGTGGGCGGAAGCATCAATTCATCCCGAAGGCGCTCGGCCAGCGCCAGTGCCAGAGAGGGAACGCGCGTTCCGTCCGGCAGATCGAAATACAAAAGATGACGCCGCAAAATGCCGTCGGTGTCCAGCATGGCGTTGATGTGCCCCTGCTGCGTTGCCTGCCGCAGGGCCGCAAACGGCTCTTCATACGCCGTCAAAACAAAATCATCGCGCACAAAGCTGCCGCTTTCTGTCTCTACAAAATCCGAATCGAACTCGGCGGCCGAGGCGGTAACGACGTTCCCATACCGCCCTGCCGCCCGGGCCAGCGCCGCGTCTGTCTCGGGGTTTGTGCTGCCGCTGAAAAGCACATCCACACCGATCGCCGCCGGGCGTCCGTCCGGCCCCGCGTTCAGGAGCTCGAGTGCCCGGGCTACGCCGTCCCGGCACCATTCCTGATAGGGGCCGTAGATCTCCAGCGATTTTTGATCGATGCCGACGATCACGATTTTGCCGTCTGTGGCGTAAGGCTGCTGATAAAACGCGTCGCATACGGCCAGATCCGCCCGGTTCAGCACGCCCAGCCACGCAAGCAGCGTGAGCGCCGCGGCGGCGGCAAGCGCTGACAAAGCAGATTGGAGCTTTGATTTTTTCATGGCGGTTCCTCCTTTGACGGCCTTGGCATTTGGAACAGCGCGCGGGAAAACAGCGGGCAAAGCGCGCACCGTGCCGCAGCGCGCGGAAAAAGAGTGGGAAACGGTATACAAAAAAAGGCAGACCGCCACTTGGCAGTCTGCCCTTCTGGTGCGAGGAACGAGACTTGAACTCGCATGGTATAACCACACGCCCCTCAAACGTGCGCGTCTGCCGATTCCGCCATCCTCGCATGATTGCGCGGCCACCCGATGCCGCATAAAATATTTTATCACAGCTCCGTACAAAAAGTCAATATCCTTTTGCGTTTTTTTCTGTTTTTGCGCCTTTTTCTGTGTTGCCGCTTATTTCTGTGCTGCCGAGGATCTTTGCCGAAAACCCGCCAAGGATCTTTGCCGAAAACCCGCCAAGGATCTTTGCCGAAAACTGCCGAGGATCTTTGCCGAAAACTGCCGAGGATCTTTGCCGAAAACTGCCCCTTGCACAAACGGCAGAAAAGCGGTATCCTGAAAGGGGGTGGCGCAATGGGTTTTTTGGATTCGTACAAAAAGCTTGAAAAGCTCTGTGGAGAAATATACGGCGACGAGTATGGCGTATCGGTTTATATTGAGGAAATGCGCAGCAGGCCGGACGGTTCGTACTGTGTGCCGGGCTGGGAAGAAGACTTAAAGCAGCTGAAGCATTATCGCTGGGTGAGAAATAAAATTGTTCATGAACCGAACTGCACGGAAAAAACGATGTGCGAGCCTCGGGATACGCGATGGATCGACGATTTTTATTTGCGCATGATGTCGTCGAACGATCCTCTTGCGGTATATTATAAAGCAGGGAACAGGCGCACCGCGCAAAATCCGTATCCGGAACAAAGAACGATTTCTGCCCAAAATCTGTACAATGCGCAAAAAGCACACTCTGCGCAAAACCCGCATCCAGCGCAAAAACCGAAGAAAGCGAATGGGCCCAAGCCGACGGGAAATCCACAGGGCCGGCACAAAAAGACCCCGTCCCGCGCGGTGGGGTGGTTTCTCTGCCTGCTCGGTATTTTGTCTTTTCTTGCGGCGGCAGCCTGGATCGCAAACAGGATCGGGTGATCCCCGCTCATTTTGGGCCTGTGTAATAGATAAAAACGGTGGACACAAACAGAACAAACGCGGCAAGGCACACAAACAGGCCAAAGCCGCAGCCGGCTGCCGTATAAAAAGCCTGCGGCAAGGCAGACGAGCAGCATTACACACAGCATCAAAAGCATGGCACCGCCCGTATTCCTTGCCAAAAGCGGCAAAAGATAAAAAGGCAGTCCCTGTTGCTTGTTGTCAAGGACTTTTTCATCATGTTTACGGATTGTTCATAAATTCTTGTCAAAAAAGTCCGGGAGCCTGTTACGGTTC
>CAJUMH010000026.1:0-17486 GCA_910587145.1 uncultured Ruthenibacterium sp.
AAGTCATTTTCTCCGTTCTGGCTGTCCACGCCGTCATTGATGGCAATGAGGCGGATGCCGCGCTGACGGAGAATTTCCATGATTTGACCGACTTTGAGATAGTCCCGTCCCAGACGGCTCATGTCCTTGACGATGATCACCTCTACGTTCCCGGCCTCGACTTCCTCCATCATGGCGGTGAAGCCGGGGCGGTCGAAGCGGGTTCCTGAGATACCATCGTCCGTGAAATGGGTCGGGTTAGGGAAACCATTCCGGCGAGCATAGTCCTCTAACATGGATTTTTGGTTACTTATGGAGTTTGATTCGCCCTGTAATTCATCGTCACGGCTGAGGCGTTCGTACAATGGGGTGATTTTGGTTTTCAGCATTGGCACAGTCCTCCTTCAATGAAAAATGCTCTAAGAGTCTCTACTTACTTACCGAAAAATCGGATAAACAAGTCTCTTAGAGCATAAATCACCCAGTGCGATCCCATACGGTGCGTATGCGGAAAAACTTTTTCATGTTTTTGCGCTCTCCCGATATCTTAATCGTATCACAACGGGGGAAATATCAAGCGGTGTTTCGTTTTTTGCAGCTGCGCAGCGTGCCCCCAAAGACGCCGATAACGCGCAGTGTGCCCCGGGAACACAAAAATCTTCTGACAAGGGCGTATGTGCCCCTGCCAGAAGAAGGAAGACCTTGCTAATACACCTCAACCTCTTTAATCAAAAATTCGTTGCCGCGCAGAAGGTAGGTGTGCTCGCTGCCGCAGTGCGGGCAGATCTTGGCATACCGCACGGTGGGATATTCCTGTTTGCAATCCTCGCAAAAGGATACCGCGTCAATCTGTTCGATGCGCAGCTCGGCCTCTTCCATAACCGGCTCTTTTTTTCGCGTCCAGTTCCAGCAATCAATCAGATACGCGGGAATAATCCCCGATACTTCACCGATCTGCAGCGTCACCGCGGTGATCTTTTCGACATGGTTTTCGATCGCCACCTGTTTGACATCCCGGGCAACATAAAAGACGACACCCAATTCGTGCATGGCTGTATCCTGCTTTCTTTCAGAAAGCCTGCCCCGGCCGGGCCGCCCGTCTGGACGGCCCGGCCGGTTTTGCCTGCAAAGGCGGCAAGCTCTTTTTATTGTTCCTTGTGCGTTGCAATGCGCACGGCGCGCTTGAGCTGATAGGGGATGATGTACTTGAACTTATCTTCCGCCGGTACCATCTTGGTGCATTCGGGCCTGTCGCGGTGCAGATGGATGGCATCGAATTCGCACTTGGTGGTGCACACGCCGCAGCCGATGCAGCGGTTCTCGTCCACGATGGTGGCGCCGCAGCCAAGGCAGCGGGCGGTTTCTTTTTTCACCTGTTCCTCGGTAAAAGTGAGATGCGCGTCCCGGAAGGATTTTGCCGGAACCGCCGCATCCATGTTCTCGCGCTGGCGCGAGGAATTATCGTAGTTTTCCACGCGGATGTTGTTTTTATCCAGCTCGTTGAACTCCCAGTGATTGCGCCCGATTGTCATATGGCCATTATGCACATAGCGGTGCAGAGATTCGGCTGCGCAGTGCCCCGCCGCAATGGCGTCGATGGCAAATTTGGGGCCGGTGTAAACGTCTCCGCCCACAAAGATATCGGGCTGGCCGGTCTGATACGTAAGGCCGTCCGCCACGATGGCCGGGCCCTTGAATTCCACGTTTTCGCCCTTGAGCAGATCGCCCCATACCGTGCGCTGGCCGATGGCGAAGATCACGCGGCTGCATTCCATGGTGATGGTTTCGTTTTCGTCGTAGACAGGCGCAAAGCGGCCGTTCTGATCAAAAACGGAGACGCACTTTTTAAACACGATGCCCGTAACCTTGCCGTCCTGCGTGAGCACTTCCTTCGGGCCCCAGCCGTTTTGGACGGCGACGCCATCCTCTTTCGCCTCGGCGATCTCTTCGTCGGATGCGGGCATCTCGCCGGCGCTCTCCAGGCTGAGCATGGTAACAGCGGCCGCGCCGCTGCGCATACTGACGCGCGCGGCGTCCACGGCAACGTTGCCGCCGCCCACCACAACAACGGTTCCGTTGTAGGAGGCGTTGCCCGTATTGGCCTTGTGCAGGTAATCAATGGCGGTCATCGTGCCTTCGGCGTTTTCGCCCGGCACGCCGGGCAGGCGGCCCGCGCTGCAGCCAATGGCAATGTAGAATGCCTTGTAGCCCTGCTCGCGCAGTTCGCCAAGCGTGACATCCTTGCCCACCTCTACGCCGGTTTTGATCTCGACGCCCATTTCGCGCATCACATCAATCTCGGCATCTACAACGTTCTTTTCCAGCTTATACGAGGGAATGCCGTACCGCAGCATACCGCCGGGCTGTGCGCTCTTTTCAAATACGGTGGGGCGATAGCCCGTCTGCGCCAGATAGAACGCGGCAGAAAGGCCGGCCGGGCCGCCGCCGATGATGGCGATCTTTTCGTCGAAGCGGTCTTTGTGAATGCTGGCGGGGATCACCACAGGCGGGATGTAGCGCGTTTCGGTCTTCAGATCCTGCTCGGCGATGAATTTCTTCACCGCATCGATGGCCACAGCCTCGTCGATGGTGCCGCGCGTGCAGGCCTCCTCACAGCGGCGGTTGCACACGCGCCCGCAGACAGCCGGGAACGGATTCTGCTTTTTAATCAGCGCGAGGGCGTCGGTGTAACGGCCCTGCGAGGCCATTTTCAGGTAGCCCTGCACGGCAATATGCGCCGGGCATGCGGTTTTGCAGGGGGCAGTGCCCGTCTTGTGGCTGTTGATGCGGTTGTGGTCGCGGTAATCGGGATCCCACTTATCCTTGCCCCACTTTACGTTGTCGGGCAGCTGCTGCTTGGGATACTGCACCTCTTTGCCGTCCTTGGTGCAGAGCTTCTGGCCCAGCTTTACCGCGCCGGCGGGGCAATATTCCACGCATCGGCCGCAGGCCACGCATTTTTCCTTTTCCACATGCGCCACATAGGCCGAGCGCGACATGTTCGGTGTGTTGAACAGCTGGCTTGTGCGCAACGCGTTGCAGATGTTTACATTGCAGTTGCAGATGCCGAAGATCTTGTTTTCGCCGTCGATGTTGGTGATCTGATGGACAAAGCCGTTGTCCTCGGCGCGCTTTAAGATCGCCATGGCCTCGTCGTAGGTGATATCGTGGCCCTTGCCTGTCTCGCGGCAGTAATCGGCAAAATCGCCCACGCCGATGCACCAGCCGTAATCGTCGTCGGCGCAGCCCTCGCCCAGTACTTTGCGCGAGGCGCGGCACGAGCAGCGGCCCACGCCGATATGGCCCTCGTATTTTTTCAGCCAATAGGAGATGTGCTCCAGATCGACGGATTTGTTCTCCATTTCGATGGCCTTTTCCACGGGGATAACATGCATGCCGATGCCCGCGCCGCCCGGCGGCACCATCTGTGTGATGCCCGCAAGGGGAATGTACGTCATGCGCTCGAAGAACGAGGCCACGTCCGGATGATCGCGCAGACGGGGATTGCTGCGGTCCGGCAGCTCCTCCATGTTGAACAGCTCCGCCGAGCCCGGTACAAACATGGGCAGCACATACCTCCGCTCCGATTGCGGCGCGGTGCGGCCGTTGTGATCGTAGTGATAGCCGTAGTCGTATTCCAAAAGGCCGATATAGCTCATTTCGTCCAGCAGCTTTTGAAATTTTTCCTCCCCGGCCTTGCCGATCTTGCACAGGCCGCACAGCTCGGCAAAGGTATAAGGGGTACGCAGCTTCATGGCAAGGGCCACATCCGCCATTTCCTCGGTAATCAGCTCGGCAAGGCCCCAATACTCCGGATCCTCCACCTTTACGCTGCCCAGCTTGTGGGCGGCGACATCGGTGATCTTTTTGCCAAGGGCAAGGATCTTTTTGCTGGGGTTTTTGTCGTGCTTGTGATTGGCTGGCCAGCGTTCGTACTGTTCCATGTCAAACATCGTATGGATTCCTCCCTGTTTTGTTTTTTTAAGGGGAAATCTTCGCTGCGGCCCGGGCAAAATATGCCCGGGCCGCGGCAAAGCCTTCCCGATTTTACAGTGCAAAATGCAGTTCGCGCAGGCCCTCCACCTCGTTGCAGACGGTTTGCAGGCTGCATGCGCCGCAATCCATCACCGCGTTTTTTAAAATATGATCGATGGTTTTGGTGATGGCCTCCGCCTCGGCGGCACAGCGCTCCAGCGCGCGGTAATCGAAGGACTCCAGCGTTACATAAAACAGCCGCACCGCCTCGACGCGGCTGTTTTTGCGAAAGGCCGAAATCATGCGGCTGCCCGCCTTTGCAAAGCTGAGCCCCTTGGCGAGGGCGTTTTTGCCAATGCGCACACTCTCCTTGTGCCGGGTAGAAGACACGCGCATCATAAAGCCCTCGGGGTAAAAGTGATACCGGGTATATTCCAGCGCGCGGATTGCGTTATACAGCGCCTGCCCCTCGCCCATGGTATCCGGGGCTACGCGCACAATGGCAATGCGCGCGAAAGGAATGTCCCGTTTGATTTCGGGCAGATCGGGGCCCAGCAGCGTAAGCGCATCTGCGGAGCAAAGGCTTTTTTCTGCCGTAACCAGCGTACAGCCAACGGCGGGAAGGCCCTCGCCACCAAGCTCGTAGGCCATATCGCTGCGCAGGATCATGCTGCGGTCGGATACCTCGGGCCAATCGCCGCCGTCTGTCGGCAGCGGCCGGCTTTCCCCTGTGTTCAGCAGCGCAATGCATTTTTGGATGGTTTCGTCGTATAGCTTCATGGCGGTTACAGATGCTTATCTCTGTCGATCTTGTCGTAATGCTTTTCAAACAGCGGCGAAAGGGCGGCGGTGAGCTTCATGTCCAGATTGAAAAAGTAGACAAGAAAGGTAACTGCAAACAGCCCTACGGCCACGGCCGCCACAATGGCGATGAAGTGAAGAATGGCGTCGATCATTTCGCACTCCCTTTCTGCCGGGCATATTCCGCCGCGCCCAAAGCGCCCATCAGCTGCGGGTCGATGGGCAGATCGATTACCTTCAGCTTCAAGACCTTTTCGATCGCGTCCTTCAGGCCGTCATTTTTGGCGCAGCCGCCGGTAAGGGTAATGCGATCGGCGGCGCCCGCCTTTTTGGCCATGACAAAGCACCGCTTTGCGACAGAGAGCTCAATGCCCGCGGCAATTTCCTCCATCGGCTTGCCCTCGCCTACCAGAGAAATCACCTCGGATTCGGCAAATACAGTGCACTGCGAGGTGATGGGGATAACGTTTTTTGCCGCCAGCGAAAGCTTGGAAAATTCCGGCAGCTCCATTTCAAAAGCGCGGGCCATTGCCTCGAAGAAGCGGCCGGTGCCTGCCGCGCAGCGGTCGTTCATGGCAAAGTTCAGCACGGTGCCGTCGGTATCCACGCAGATGCCCTTTACGTCCTGCCCGCCGATGTCAATAATCGCCCGCACGCTGGGGTCGGCCACATGTACGCCCATTGCGTGGCAGCTGATCTCGGAAATGTTTTCGTCTGCAAACGGTACCTTGTTGCGCCCATAGCCGGTGCCCACCAGATAGGCAAGATCCTTTGCGCTGTTCAGCTCCGGCACCTGCGCCACGGCCTGATCCAGCGCTTCCTGTGCGCTGAGCACGGAATTGATGCGGCTGCGCAGCGTTACATCGGCTGCCATTTTGCCGGTTTCATCCAGAATCACACATTTTGTATAAGTACTTCCGGAATCGCATCCGCCGTAATAATTCATATTGCTGCTTCCTCCTGTATCATCGTTGTATGGTTCACGCGCCTGCGGCAAGGGCATCGGGCAACCCGCCGCGCGGCCGCTCTGCCTTTGCACCGGCGCGGCTGCTGCCCCGCGCTGCTTACCAGGAATGCTCGTCGTGGATCACTTCCAGCGTTGGATCCAGCGGTTCCTCGCGGAACACCGTGCGCATGTAGCGGTTTACCTGATCGCGGATCTCCTGCCGGGTAATGACGCGCGGGTCGAACAGATCGTGATCTACCCAGATCAGATGGATGCCCTTTTCCCGCGCCTTTTCCTCGAACTGGCCGTGCATGCCGTCCAGCGCTTTGCAGCTGATATGCTCCCACAGAATGACGGTATCGGCACGGAACTCCTCGCAGAATTCCCACAGCTCATCCAGCAGCACCTTGTAGCCGCCGTGTGTGCGGTTGCGCATGATCATGTTTTCCGTCAGCCAGGCCATATCGTAAACCGCCTGTTCCCGATCGTTTTCCGAGAGGATGCGGGTAGATACCATCGAGAGCATATCCGTCAGCGGCAGAATGCCCCAGCAGTTTTGGATCCACACGAGAAAATCGAAATAAAAGTGAGACTGCACGCCCCAGATAATGGCGCGGTGGCGATATTCCTTTGCCACCTTTGTTTTGTTTTTGTACCCCTGCTCGGCGAGCGCGCTGATCTTGCGGTCGGCCTCCACAAACGCCGGCATTTTGCCGCAGATGGCCATATAGTTGGTTTCGTTGTACAGGGCAAAGCTGGAGCCAAGTACCTGCGGATAATCGGTTTTGTTGATCTCCAGCCATTCCAGCCGATGCCGGGTAGATTCGTTTACCCGCTTTGCGCACTCGAAGTAATAATCCCAATCCCACTTCTCGCCGGTTTTTTCCTCGATGAAGGCGATGGCGTTGCGGATCTCCTGCGCGGCATATTCCTGCACATCGTCCTCGCGGTGGCGCAGCGGCGCCGCCAGCTGGAAGCAGGGGATGCCGTCTTCCAGTTCCAGCCGCTTGGAGATCACGCCGTTGCTCAGCAGCGAGCCGTCGCAGGTAGTGTTGCACTGGATGGCGCAGGCGCCCAATACCGGGAAGTCATCGTCAATGGACATGCCCGCCTCGGCGGCCGGCATGGGGCATACATCTCCCGGCAGGCCGTATTCCTGCACCGTATCCAGATAGTGGCATACCGCGTACTGATTGAGCAGTACAGAAATATATACTGAGGGCGATTCGCGGCTGAGCCCCTTCAGTGTGGGAAAGCCCATCATCACCGCGGTCATCTCGTTTTCGTCCATCAGAACAACCTTATCCGAAAAGGCCTTGTCGTTGCCGATGCGGCGGTCGCCCCGGAACAGCTTATCCAGAAGCAGCGCCACATCTTCCGCAACAAGATCCAGCTGCAGATGGGCAATGCGCAGCTGCGGGCCGCGCAGCCCCTGAGTGTGGCGGTCTACCATCATCGGAACGGCCAGATAGTTGCTCATCCAGCGATACCGGAAAAAGGCCTTGATGTTTCGGGGCTTTACAATGAATTTGGCCAGAATCCCCATAATGTGCAGCCAGCGCGTATAATCGTAAAGGGTATCCCTTACGCCGCGCCATTCGCGGCGTTTGCGCACCTTGCCGTTGGTGTAAAAATTGCCCAGCGGCTCGCTACCGATCTCTCTGCCCACTATTTGACACCTCCCTGAAGCTTTTTCAGCTCAACGCTTTCCATAAAGGCCTGCACGCGCGTGCGCAGCTGGCCGGAATTGCCGGTGGTGTAGGGCCGGTCGATGGACAAAACGGGATACCGGTAATCCTCGCGCAGCACGTGCGTGCCCACCATGCGTTCGTAAGCCCAGGGATCGCAGAATTTCACCTGCTGATAGATGATGCCATCCGCGCGGTATTCCAACGCCAGCCGGTCCACATATCTGCGCCGCTCCTGAATCTTATTCTGATTCATATACCGCGGGCACTGGCCCCGGTACAGATATTGGCGGCACACCTGTGTCAGCGCGTCTTCGTCTTCGGTAAGCTCGATGCAGTCGCGCCCGGGGAATGAGCCGTAGCAGAAGCGGTCGGCGCACACATATGCGCCGCAGTCTTCGATGAGGCGCACCACGTCCACATCGTCCACCTCGGAGCCGACGAGCACCACACGCGCCCGATAGGGCTTTTTTTCGTCGGGCCTGCGGGTCTTCAGCTCCTCGAGGGTCTCTTCCAGCCGATCGATCAGCAGATCCTTGGGTGCGGCGTAAGTAGCCATGGTTAGGATATGAAATTCGTAGCCGGTGATCCTTGGGAATTCTTCCTTGCGGTATTCGCCAATTTGCCGGACAAGCTCACAGACGCGGTTGTGCTGCGCCACGGCTTCGCGGATGGCGGCATCGGAAATATCGATGCCGAATTTTTCGTGCAGCGGATTTAAAATGTGGTTTTGGCACTGTACCTTGTACAGCGCAAGGCCGTTGTCGTCCGCCTTTAAGGGGATTTCCATGTACTCGTAAAAGAAGTGCTCCTTCGGCATGGTGCGCAGCAGCTCCATGTTTTCTGCGCAGCGGTTGAGCATGGTGCACCCGTCCGGCACGATCAGACAATCGGTAAAGTTGAAGCCGCCCTCCATCGCCCGCTCCAAAAGCGCCCGTGTGTATTCGCACAAAAAGCTGGTGGTATAGTAGGTGGCCATCTCGATGGAGCCGGTGCGTGGCGCGCGCAGGCGCACCGAAAAGGCGCCCGGCAGGTTTAACAGCGGCTCGGGAACATTTTCGCAGGCCGTGGCAACGCATTTACGGCCCTGCGCCTGTGCCTCGCGCACAAGCTCGTTGTTTGCGTCCTCCAGAAGCTTTTCAAAGTAATACAAATGCTTCAGATCTTTCATGCTAACCTCCAACACCGTATTTTTGCGGTCGCTTGCCGGAACTTCACGGGGAGTACGGCGCCGCGGCGCACCCCTGTGATTCCCCTTTTGTCAGCGCCTGCCGCACGGCGCGCAAACCGGGAAGGCCGGTTTTGACAAACAGAGCGGCAAGAGAAGGATCAGGCTTCGATCAGCCCAATTTCCCGCAGCGCCTGCCGCACCCCCTGCACAATGGCCGCATCGGAGGGCAGATAGAATACGTTTTCGCCCTTCAGATCGAATTCGGCCAGAGACGCATCGGAGGGGATATAGGCCAGCACGGGAAGATCCCCGGTATCGATCAGATCTTTCACCTCGGGGGAGGGCAGGCGGTTTGCGATTACGCCGATGCACCCGTACATCACAAGCTCGTCCGCTACCCGGCGGATGGTTTGGATCACCTGTGTGCCTTTTTTGCTGGAATCGGTTACAAGCAGCAGATGGGTCACCTTTTCCATCACACGCCGGTTGATTTGTTCGATGCCGGCCTCGCCGTCGATTACCACATAATCGAAGTTTTCTGCAAGAATGCTGATCACTTCCTTTAAATAGGAATTGATCCTGCAATAGCAGCCCGCGGATTCGGGGCGGCCGATGGCGATAAAGCTGAAGCCGTCTGTTTCCGTCAGCGCATCGAAAATACGGTACCGGGCCTCGCCCAGCAGCTCGATCGCGGTTTTGGTGTCGCCGTCCTCTGCGGCCGCAACCACCTGTTTGCGGATATCGTCTACCGTGCACTGCACCTCGATGCCCAGAGCGGTGGAAAGGCCTACGGCGGGGTCTGCATCAATGGCCAGAATGCGTTTTTCCGGAAACGCCTGTACCAGAATGCGCACAAGCGTTGCCGCAATGGAGGTTTTGCCAACGCCGCCCTTTCCCGCTACGGCAAGAATTTTTGCGTTTTCCTGTTTCATTGCGATCTGCACCCTTTTCTGTTTGTGTTGGAAGCCGCGTCTGCATGCCGCAAAACGCTGCGCTCACGCCCGCCACTCGTTGGCTTTCGCCACGATCCAATCCGCAAGCGCGTCGATGCCTTCGCCGTTTTTGGCCGAAATATAAAGGATATCAATCTTCGGGTTGCGCTGTCTTGCGTACTGCTCCATCCTTTGCCTGTCGAAATCAAAATAGGGCATTACATCCGTTTTGTTTACAACAAGCAGATCGCATTTTTCGTACATCAGCGGATACTTGAGGGGCTTGTCGTCGCCCTCCGGCACCGAAAGGATCGTCATGTTCCGCACCGCGCCGGTATCAAATTCCGCGGGGCATACCAGATTGCCCACGTTTTCCAGCACAATCAGCTCCGCGCCGTCCATGCCAAATTCGTACAGGCCCTGCCGTGTCATATCCGCATCCAAATGGCACATACCGCCCGTATGGATCTGGATGGCCTTTACCCCAGCCTCCAGCATTTTTTCGGCGTCTACGGCAGAATCGATATCCGCCTCCATTACACCCATTTTAAGGCGGCCCTTCAGGGCGCGGGCCAGCGCCAGCAGCGTGGTGGTTTTTCCCGCCCCGGGGCTGGACATCAGATTCAAAAGAAATACCTTTTTTTCCTTCAGCTCGGCGCGCAGCCGGGCGGCATCCTGATCGTTGTTTTCAAAAATGCTTCTTTTTACCTCGATCACACGAACATCCTTCTCCATATTGCTCTCCTTTCAGTTCATTCATCCATCCGATCCTGCCTGCTTTTGCAGCTGCCGGCCGATCTCTTCTACGCGGCTGTCGGTAAGCGTAAATTTTTGGCGGAACAGCACCAGCGCTACGGCCAGCACGATTATGGGCAAAACCGTCATCATCAGGCGCAGGCCCAGCAATGTTTCGGCGCTTTGCGCGGCGGCGGGGCCCACATCATCCGTATTGCCCTGCAGGCCGATCAGATCCAGCCCGATGCCGGTGAAAAACACCGCCACGCCGGAGGCCGCCTTGACTACGAACGTTTGCATGGAGAAGATCACACTTTCTTCCCGCCGGCCGGTTTTCAGCTGGCCGTAATCCACACTGTTCGACAAAAACAGCGTGGTGAGTACGGAAAGCATCCCGTTGCAGGCAAAAATCAGTACGCCGGGAACCAGCAGCAGCGGCAGACCGGAAGAAAACCCCGCAAGGCAAATCGCCAGCAAAAGCGCGTAGGCGAAAAGCGCCGTTCCCATGCTGAGCACGAACACCTGCGTGCTGGAAAGCCTTTTGCGCAGCAGGGGATAGAGCGCCATCATACCCAGGATCTGGGCGGCTCCGCCGACGGTAGAGAACAGCGTGTAATCGGCCTGCCAGGCGGCGCCGCCAAAATCGTATTTGAAAAAGTAGATGACAAAATTGGAGGTGAGATACAGGGAAGAATTGATGAGCACAATGCTGGCCACCACTACCATGGCCTGATCGTTGCGCAAAAGTGCCGAGAACATTTCCCTTACACCGGCAGTTTTCATCTCGGCCCGGGAATTTTCCCGAAAGAAAACGCAGCACAGCACTTCGGCCGCAATAAAGATCCCGGAGACGATAAGCGCGAACCGGGCAAAGCCGGTGCGCTCGTTGCCCCCACCCAAAACGCCCACAAGCAGCACGGTAAACATGGCGATCAGCGCGCTGCCCACGCCCGCGCAGGTGCGGCCCACCACCGAAAGATGCTCCCGGTCGGCCGGTGTTCTGGTTACGGCGGGGATCATCGACCAATAGGGGATATCCATCATCGTATAGGTGACGCCCCACAGAATATAGACAACGGAAAAATAAACCATCAGCCCCGCCTGTTCCAGCTGCGGCGCTGCAAACAGGGCATAGAGCGCCAGTGCGTTCAGCACGGTGCCGCTGAACAGCCACGGACGAAACCGGCCCCAGCGGCTGTGTGTTTTGGCCACCAGCACACCCATAAAGGGATCGTTCAGCGCGTCAAAAACGCGCGCGATCATCAGGATCAGCCCCACAAATGTGGCGCCAAGGCCCAAAACATCCTGATAATAGTACATCACATACGATGCGGACAGGGCATATACCATGTCCTTGCCCACAGCGCCGATGCCAAAGGCTGCTTTTTGCTTTAAGGTAAGTTCCATTCTGCTCCCTCCCCGATCCCGGCTGCGGGCGGCAAAGCGCAATCCCGTGCCCGGATCCCGTTCATAATAATATCGATCATGGCCCTGAGCAGATCCGGATAACTGGGGAGGTCTTCTTCGTCCTTTTCGGCGAGAAAGCATTCGATGGAAGCGGCGACCATACGCCGCAGCACCGAAATGGGTACCGGGCGGATGCGCCCTTCCGCCATGCCCTGTTTCAGCAGGGCAATGGTGGGCTCCCAATTATTTTCCAGATGCTCGCGCACCCGACGGCTTACGGCGGGATATTTTTCGTCGAGCGTATTCAGCATGCGAAAATCAATCGCACGGTATTGCTCCGGCAGCACCACAACAACCGCCTCAATGCGCTGTTCGATGGGGCCTTCGGCGTTCATCTGCTCCTGCTTTACGCGGCGGATCTCCGAAAACAGAGTATCCACCATATTGAGCAGCAGCGCCTCCTTGGAGGGGTAGACAGCATAAATGGTTTTTTTGCTGATGTGCAGGGCATCGGCCAACTGCTGCATGGTGAACCGCAGCCCTTCCGTGCCGAACAGTGTGTTTGCGGCACTGATAATGCGCTGGCGCAGCTCCATCCCTTCACCGCCCTTTTGTGAATGATCCATCCTTACGATACCATTATTATTATAGCGCAGGAAACCCAATAGAATCAACCGGTTTCCGATAAAATCTGTGCTTTCGACAAGCAGCGACAGGCTTTTTTGTACGATGTGCCCGTTTATTTCCATTTTATGAGAGGGAATTATAGAATTGCCCTAAAATGGATGGTTGGGCACAAAGAAAAAAGCAGCGTCCCTTTTCAGAAAATGATCCGAAGAGGGACGCTGCAATGGAGGTGCCGACCAGATTTGAACTGGTGCATAGAGGTTTTGCAGACCTCTGCCTTACCACTTGGCTACGGCACCGAACAAATTGACGCCGCAGCCGGGATGCCACGGCGTCTGATTGGAGCGGATTACGAGGCTCGAACTCGCTACCTCCACCTTGGCAAGGTGGCGCTCTACCAGATGAGCTAAATCCGCAAACACAAAAGGCCCGTATAAAAGCGCTTCTTTCGCGCACAAATATCATACCACTTTTTGACGGATTTGTAAAGTACAGCAGTTTTGATTTGTGAAATTTATCAAAACCGCAAAAATAAATTCAACATATCCTCCAAAATATATGCGAAAGCGACGAATAAGAACGCTGCAAGCTGGAAAAAAAGACAAAGAAAGAAGCGAAAACGCCCCGGCTTCTCTGTGAAAAAAACCGGGGCGCTGTTTTGAGTACTAAGAGACGGGCTCCAAAACCGGGGCGTCGCTTTAGCCGGAAAAAGACCGGGCCCAAACAGGAGCCGGCCCCATCAGAACAGCTTTTTCAGATCCTTCAGCTTATCGCCCAGATCGGAAGCAGTCAGCTTTGCCTGAATGGCGCTGACGAGCGGCTTCAGCTGTTCGTCCGGCAGATCGACATCGAACAGCGTCTCTATGGCCTGAATGGGATCGCTCTGGAATTTTTTCAAAAGCGCGGGATCGCTCTGCAGCTTTTTGACAGCCTCGTCTACCTTGCCCTTCAAATCGAAATTCAGTTCCATGTTCGTTTCCTCCTCGTGAATGGATAAAATATCCGATATCGGCTATCAACAGCATATCATAAGCGCACCCAAAATACAAGCGCGGCTAAAAAACGTTTGGCGACTTAAAACATGGTTGGCGCACTCCTTACCCTTTTCGGCATCAAGGCTGCCGATCAAGATATTCTGCGATCTGCCGGTTCACCTCGTCCAGCTCCGCGCGGAAGGCGCGGGCGGAAATGCGCAGTGCGCCGTGCCCTAAGATGATCAGCTGTTCCGCGCCGTCGGAGGTAACAACGCGCACGCGGTGGCGTTTGCCGATTTCGTAGGTGACCTTTTCGATATACATATCCGCTGTTTCCGCCTCGCGGGTATATACAACGTCGATGTTATGGTACCGCTCTACCGCGCCCTGCCCGCCGCGCACCTTGTAGGCGTCGAACACAAGAATTACGCGGCAGGGCCGAAAGCCGCGGTAATTGCACAGCGCGTCCATCAGCGCCCGTCGTGCGGCCTCGATGTTTACCTGAGCCAACGCGTGCAGATCGTCCCACGCAAAAATGATATTGTAGCCGTCAACCAGCAGATATTCCGGTCCCCCGGGCAGGGGAGAGGCGGCTTGCGCGCGGCGCGCAGCGCCGTTTTTTACGGCGCCGGAGGGGGACGAAGCGGCGGCGCCGGAGTGGGGAGCGGCGGAAGAGGATGAGGTGACAGAAGCGGAAGAAGCACCGCGCGAGGAGGTACGTGCGCCGCGCGCAGTGGGGCGCATGGCGCGCTCGGCCACGGGGCCATAGGTGCGCCGGAAGATGGCCTCCAGCTCCCGATCCAGCGCAAGCCCGGCGGCGTAATCAAGCCCGGCAGCGCGCTTGGACCCGGCGGCAGAGGGGGAGGCGGCAGCGCCGGAGGGGCCGGTGCCGTTCTCGGGCGGCGAGGCGTTCGGGCGCAGGCCGCTTTCCACATGCATATGCTGCTCCACCTCGTTCCACGGCACATGGTGTCCCGCGCCGTGCGCGCAGAACACAGAGCCGGCGGGGTTGTCCGTATCGCGGTCGGCATCATAGCCGCAGGCGGCAAGCACCGCCTCGGCGTCGTGGCAGGGGGCGTAGCCGCGCAGCGTGCAGGCCAGGCTGCCGCTGCCTCTGGTATAGGCGGCCACCTCGGCGGAATAGCCGCGCATCTCCGAGACGGGGGCATAGCCCGTAAGCAGGGCGGAGGAGCCCTGCGTTTGCGGCGGAGAAAAGCTTCCGCCCATGCGCTGGATATCGGCAATGGCGCGGCCAAGGTTTTCGGCGGGGGTCTCCAGCCGAAAATCGTACCATGGCTCCAGCAGGATGCTTTCGGCTTTTTTCAGCCCCTGGCGCACGGCCCGCCAGGTCGCCTGCCGAAAATCGCCGCCCTCGGTGTGCTTTTGATGCGCGCGCCCGGCCACCAGCGTAATTTTCATATCCGTGATCGGCGCGCCCATCAGCACGCCCCGGTGCTGCTTTTCGGCAAGGTGCGTTAAAACAAGCTGCTGCCAGTTCTGGCTTAGCATGCCGTCCGGGCAAGCGGCAGCAAAGCGCAGGCCGCTGCCGGCCTCGCCCGGCTCCAGCAGCAGATGCACCTCGGCATAATGGCGCAGCGGCTCGAAGTGGCCAACGCCCTCTACGGGTGCAGCGATGGTTTCGCGATAGACGATATTGCCCGGGCCAAATTCCACCGCGAGGCCGAACCGGTCGGAAATCTGGCGGCGCAGTACCTCCAGCTGTATCTCGCCCATCAGGTGAATGCAGATCTCGCGCAGCGTATCGTTCCACACAACGGTAAGCTGCGGCTCTTCTTCCTCCAATTGGCGCAGGTGGGCAAATGCTGCCTGCGGATCGGCCCCTTCGGGCAGCAGCACCTGACAGGTGAGCACGGGGGCGAGCGCGGCCCGGCACGCGTTGGGCTGTGCGCCAAGCCCTTCGCTCGGCCAGGTTGCGGTAAGGCCGGTAACGGCGCACAGTGTGCCCGGCCCGGCCTGCTGCGCCACGGCAAAGCGCGCGCCGGAATAAATGCGCAGCTGATCGGCCTTTTCTTCCCACGGCCGGCCGGAAGCGGCAACGCCGCGCAGCGTTGTTTTGGCGCGCAGCACGCCGCCGGTAATTTTTAAAAAGGTAAGCCGCGCGCCCTGCGCATCGCGCGCAATTTTGTAAACGCACGCGCCAAAATCCGCAAGGGGCTGCGGGGCGTGGGTATAGCGGCACAGTGCGTCCAGCAGCGTATCCACGCCGGAAAGGCGCAGCGCCGAGCCAAAACAGCAGGGGAACAGCTTGCGCTGCGCAACGACCCCGGCGATATCGTCGTCCGAAAGCGTATCCGATTCCAGATAGCGCGAAAGCAGCGTTTCGTCGCGCGCGGCGGCCTCCTCGCACAGAATTTCGTCGGTGCATTCCACGCAGTCCGCGCTCAGCGCGCGGCGCAGCTGCGCCAAAAGCGCTTCGCGGTCTGCGCCGGGCAGATCCATTTTATTGACGAACAAAAATACGGGAATGCCTCGGCGCTTGAGCAATTGCCAAACCGTGCGGGTGTGGCTTTGTACGCCGTCGGTACCGCTGATCACAAGAACGGCGAGATCCAGCACCTGAAGCGCGCGCTCCATCTCGCCGGAAAAATCCACATGGCCGGGCGTATCCAGCAGTGTGAGGGTAACGCCGGGCAGCTGCAGCACCGCCTGCTTGGAAAATATCGTGATGCCGCGTTCGCGCTCCTGCGCGTCGTTATCCAGAAACGCGTTTTGATGATCGACCCGCCCCAAACGCCGCAGCGCGCCGCCGGTGTAGAGCATCGCCTCCGAAAGCGTCGTTTTGCCTGCGTCCACATGCGCCAAAAGGCCTGCGCACAGCTTTTTTTCCGGTTTGTTTTCCGGGATGGTCTCCACTGCGTCATCTCCTCAGCCGTTGCTTAAAAACAGTACAGGCAACCCGTACCGGTAACCGGTACGGGTAAACAATACGATGTAACCCGGTACGGGGAAACGGTACCGGCAAACAGTACGGTGCAAACAGTATCGTTAGATCATTATAAGCAGATTATAACACACAAGGTACGGCTGCGTCAAAAAAGCGCCTGCAGAGGGCAGGCCCCTGCAGGCGTTTTTTAAAGAGAAGGGCTTTAGAAGCGGGACGGGCGCTTACATGGCTTGCGCCGGCTTTTCAGCGGATGTGCGCGTGGGCGCATATGCATCCGGAGCTTGTCCCATGGTATCAGAAACCTGCTCCAAGGCATCGGAAGACCGCCCCGCAGCATCCGGAGCCTGCTTCAAATTATCGGGCGCCTGCCCCAACGCCGCGCCGAGCGCATCGGAAAAAGCGGCGTAATCCTGAAGCGTCAGCTGTTCGGGGCGCGCCGTGGCCGGAATGCGCGCATTGCACAGCGCCGCAAGCACGGTTTCTTTGGGCAAGCCCAGCCCGGAGCTGACGGCATTTGCCGCCGTTTTGCGCCGCTGGCCGAATGCCGCGCGAATGACGCGGAACATGGCCGCTTCGCTGTGCGGCCGAACGGGCGGCTCTGCGTGCGGCCGCAGCCGGATGACGGCGCTTGTCACCTTAGGCGGCGGATAAAAACTGCCCGGCTGCACCGCAAACAGCATCTGCGGCCGGGCGTAATAGCGCACCGCGCAGGTAATGGCCCCGGCCATGCGCGTGCCGGGCTGCGCCACCAGCCGCTCGGCGGCCTCCTTTTGCACCATCACGGTGATCTGTTCAACGGGCAGGCGCTGCTCCAGCAGCCGCATCAAAACCGGGCTGGTGATGTAGTACGGCAAATTAGCGCACACCGCCACCCGCATACCGGGAAAATGCGCGCGCAGCAGCGCGGCAAGATCCAATTCCATCACGTCGCCTTCCACGATGGCGACATTCCGGAATTCGGCCAGCGTTTGCGCCAGAAGCGGCGGCAGCCGCCGGTCGATCTCAATTGCCACAACCTTGCCCGCGCGGCGGGCCAGCTCCTGCGTCAGCACACCAAAACCGGGGCCGATCTCCAGCACGCCCATGGTGCTGTCGAGGCCCGCGGCCTCGGCAATTTTGGGGCAGACGCCGGGGTTGACGATGAAGTTTTGCCCCAACCCTTTGGAAAAAGAAAATCCGTGCGCGGCGCAAAGCGCCCGAATGGTGGAAAGATCCGTCAGTTTCACGCGGCGTGCTACACCTCCGGTTCGGGCGGGGAAGAGGTGTCCGCGGGTGCCGAAGAATCTGTACCCGAAGAAGAACTGCCGGAGGACGCGCTGCGGGAGGACGCGCTGCGGGAGGATGCG
>CAJUMH010000026.1:17586-24478 GCA_910587145.1 uncultured Ruthenibacterium sp.
CTGCCGGAGGAGCTTTGATCCGCAGACGAGGCGCCGGAAGACGCGCTGCCGGAGGACGCGCTGCGGGAGGAGCTTTGATCCGCAGACGAGGCACCGGAAGACGCGCTGCCGGAGGACGCGCTGCCGGAGGAGCTTTGATCCGCAGACGAGGCGCCGGAAGACGCGCTGCCGGAGGGCTCCGAGGCTGTGGATGAAGCGCCGGAGGAAGCGGGAGCGCGGTTCAGCTCGATCTCGTTGCGGCCGAGCATTGTATCCAGCGCCTCGCGGGCGCGGCGGATCTGGGGATCCGTCTCCACCGTGAAGGAATAAAAATTCGCTTCCTCCTCGGCTGTTAAAAGAGCCTCCACATCGGGAACTACGCCGGTGCCGTTGAAGGAGGTACCGCTTTTGCTCAGCAAAAGGCCAACGGTGTACGAGAACGCCGAACCGTCCGAAAGCGCCACCGGGCGGCACTGCACCGTTCCCTTGCCCGCTGTGCGCACGCCGACGATGCGCCCTTTTTCAAATTCGCGCAGAGAGGTGGCAAACAGTTCCGCCGCATAGGAGGTATTGCCGTTTACCAGCACCACCATCGGCAGATCCACCTCGTTGATATCCGAGGTTTCGAGCGTAGTAACGGAGCCGTCCCGGTTTTGCTGGCTGGCAATGGTGCCCACCGGGCACAGATGATCGATCACGCGGATCGCGTTCGCGATGCTCCCGTCCGCGTTGTCGCGCACATCGAAAATGATGCCGTCCGGAGCGGCGGTATCCGTGACCCATTCGTCCAGATATTCCTTCAGCTCATCGAGCGTTCGGGAATTGAAGGTGCTGATGTGAACATAGAGCGTCGCGTTGTCCGACAGCAGCTGTGCGTCCACCGAGGGGATCTCGTATTCGCGCCGCTGCAGCTCCACCGTGCGCGCATCATCGCCTGTGGCGTTTACCACGTTCAGCGAGATCACCGTGCCGGATTCGCCCAGCAGCTGGCTGTTGATCTGGCTCAGGCTCAGCGTGCGCACGTCGGTTTCGCCGATCTGCGTGATAAAGGTGTTCGCCGTCAGGCCAAATTCCTCGGCCGGGCTGTTGGAGTATACGCGCGTAATGCGCGCGTATCCGTTGGCGTCTTTTGCCACGTCCGCGCCGATGCCCATCAGCACGCCGTTTTGCAGGTTCAGGTATTCCAGATACTGGCGCGCGGTGTAGTAGCGCGCGTCGGCGTCTCCCATGCCGGCCACGTAGCCGGCCGCGATATAATCGTACAGCGTATCGTTCACGATCTCGCCGTAATAGTTTTCGCGGGCGGATTTATCCATCTCCGAAAGCTTGTTGTACATCACTTCTTTTTCGCGTACGTTGATCATGCGGTTGAAGATCTGCATGCTCAGGATCATAGTAACAACAAAAGTAAGCGTCATCGCAATGATGGCGATCGCCAGCGCTACGTTTACTGTGATTTTTTTATTCATTCGCGTTTCTCACTTTCCCGGCCAGAATCCGGCTTCGGATCCGGCCGTTTAAGCATTCTTTTTCAGATACGGCCACGCGCTTACGGGTGTATTGTTCACATTTACCTCAAAGTGCAGATGGTTGCCCGTACTGTTGCCCGTGCTGCCCACATAGCCGATGAGCTGCCCCTTGGTAACATAATCCCCGTTGTTTACGGCGCGCTGCGACATATGGCCGTAAATTGTGGCCACGCCGTTGCCGTGCGAGAGCTTTACCGAGATGCCGTAGCTCCAATGGTTGTTGGTGTTCACCACGCCGTCGGCCGCCGCGAAGATGGGTGTGCCCGCCGGGGCGGGGATGTCCATGCCGCGGTGCACATCGCGCACGCCGTAGATCACGCGCGTGGTGCCAAAATCCGAGGAGAGGTTGTAGTAGTTGGGGATGGGCCAGCTGAATTCGCCGTCGAATTCAAAATCCACCTGTTCGGCGCGCGCCCAGGCCTCCCATTCCTTCTGCGCCTGCTCGTATTGCTCGCGCAGGTCTTTTTCCTGCTCGTCCTTGGCGGCCAGATCGGCCTCGGCCGCGGTGATGGTGGCACTGGCCTGCTGGATGGCGTTGGAGTAGGCGACGGCTGTATCCATCAGCTCCTGCTCGCGGGCAGAAAGCGCCGCAAGCTGTGCTTCCAGCTCGGTGCGCTGTTCTTCCAGCAGCGCCTGTTCGGCGCGCAGCTGCCGCACCAAATCGGTATCGCGCTCGGTAATCTGCTGCAGATTTTCGCTGAAGCGCAGCATCTGCGAAAGATTGTCGATGCCAAACAGAATGGCAAGATTCGACTGCCGGCTCAATTCGTACATGCCGCGCAGCCGCTGCTCGAACATCTGCTTTTGATACAGCACGCTGGCGGCTTTTTCGGCAACCTCGGCGTTTTTTGCGTTAATGCTTTCGACCTGCGCCGCAATGTCCTCCTTGAGGGCCGCGATCTGCGCCTTCAGGTTGTTGGCCTGCGCCTGATAATACTGCTTGGTCTGCTCGGCCTTTTCTTTATTATCCTTTACGCGCTCGGTTTCGGCCTGCAGATCTTCCAGCTCCTGCTTCAGGCGCTCCAGCCGCTCGGCGGGCGTTTCGGCATAGGCAAACAGAACCGGCGCGCTCAAGGAAAGCAGCATCAGCACGGCCAGCGCCAGACAGATGATTCGGATGATTTTTGTACGTTTTTCCATGGATCGTTCCCTTGCGGCCTCCCCTGCCTATACCTTCAAATGCTTGCGGATGCTGGACGCGCAGCCGATGCCGCCAATGGCCACGCCAAACAGCACAAAGCCGCCCGCCAGCGGGCCGATGATATCGAAGAACGGCAGCATGCAGCGGGTGAATTCGTTCAGCCACAGCGCGTTCGGCTGCAAAAGCGCCCGCTCCAGCCCGTAATAGGCGCCGCCCACAATGCCTGTGGCCAGCAGCGCCGAAATGGCGCCCACCGTCATGCCCTCCACAAAGAACGGCAGCCGGATAAACGCGTTTGTCGCGCCCACGAACTTCATGATATTGATCTCCTTGCGGCGGGCGAACACCGTAAGGCGGATGGTATTGCTGATGACCACCACGCTCACCACGCCCAGCACCACTACAAGCCCCCAGCCCACGTAGCTGACGATGCGCCGCAGATTGACCAGCGTACTGGAAAGCTCGGTGGGGGAATTGATGCGGTAAAACGCGTTGAGCGTCAGCGCGGAGCCGTCGGCGGCCGTAACCGCATATGCGCCCATCGCCTGCAGGCGCTGCACGGTGTCCGCCATCTGCGAAACATCCGCCAGCGAAATGCGAAACGAAGCGGGCAGAGGATTCTGCTCGTTGCCTTCGCCCGCGTAATCGTTCATTACGTCGCCGTTTTCTCCCAGCCAGCCGCGCATATCCTCCACCGCGGCGGCCTTGGAGATATACTCGCAGAACGATACGTTCTGTGCCAGCGGCAGCTGGATCTTCAGATTTTCCACCACGTCGGCCGGCGCGGCGTCGTCGAGAAAGAATTCGATCTCGTTGAAGGTTTCCAGATAATCGACATAGCTGCCCACGTTTACGCTCAGCAGCACCGCCACGCCCGTGATCATCAGGCAGGCCACAAGGACGCCGATGGAGGCCAGAGTCATCAGCCGGTTGGACACCATGCTGTGCCAGCCCTGGCGCACTAAGTATTTAAAGCTGGAAATTCTCATAAATACGCAGCCTCCCTCCCGTGCGGAGCGAAGCCGTCGTCCACCACCTCGCCGTGGTCGATCATGATCGTGCGCTTTTTAAAGCGCGCGGCCAGCTCGTGCTCGTGCGTAACAACAACGATCGTGGTACCGAGGCTGTTGATGGCCTGCAAAAGCTCCATGATCTCGATGGAAAGCTCCGGGTCGATGTTGCCGGTCGGCTCGTCCGCAATGATGATGGGCGGCGAGTGCACCAGCGCGCGTGCCAGCGCAATGCGCTGCTGCTCGCCGCCGGATAATTCCTGCGGCAGGCTGTGCGCTTTGCCGGAAAGCCCTACAAGGCTAAGTACATAGGGCACGCGCCGCTTGATCTGCCGCTCGGGAATGTTGGTTACCCGCATGGCAAACGCCACGTTTTCGTAGGCCGTCATGGAGGGGATGAGGCGAAAATCCTGGAACACCACGCCCAGCCCGCGCCGCAGATAGGGGATCTCGCGCGGGCGAATGCGCGAAAGATCGCGCCCGTTTACAAACACGCGGCCTTCCGTGGCTTTTTCCTCGCGCAGGATCAGCTTTAAAAAGGTGCTTTTGCCGGCGCCGGAATGCCCCAGCACAAACACGAATTCGCCCTTCTGGATGGAAAGGTTCACATCGTGCAGCGCAACGATATCCGCGCTTTTGGAATCAAGCCCGGTATAAATTTTTTTAACGTTTTCAAAACGGATCATATCGGTGGTTGACATTTTACTCTCCTGTTTGCCATGCCTGCCGCGGGCCGGTGCGCTCCGCGGGCGGCGCTCTTCAGGCTGCCCCAAAGCCGTGCGGGGCGCGGAAGGGAGGCTTTTGCCCCCGCACGGCCCCGCAGATCCTTCGGAACAGCCTGTCGGGTTTTAATATTTTGCGGGCGTGGCGCTGAGGTATTTTTTTACCATCAGGGCCACCTTAAACACAATGGCGTCGTCGAATTCGCGCAGATCAAGGCCGGTGAGCTTTTTGATCTTTTCCAGCCGGTACACCAGAGTATTGCGGTGCACAAACAGGCCGCGGCTCGTTTCGGATACGTTCAGGTTATTTTCAAAGAAGCGCTGAATGGTGAACAGCGTTTCGGCGTCGAGGCTTTCGATGCCGCCCTGCTTGAACACCTCTTTCAGGAACATTTCGCACAGCGTGGTGGGCAGCTGATAGATAAGCCGGGCGATGCCCAGATGATCGTAGCTGATGATGGCCTGCTCGGTGTCGAACACCTTGCCCACCTCCAGCGCGATCTGCGCCTCTTTAAAGCTTTGGGCCAGATCCTTTACATTGGCGATCTGTGTGCCGATGCCCACGACAGACCGGATATAATGCTCGACGCTGAGCGTGTCCACAATACTGGCAGCCAGCTTTTCGACATCGTGCTGGTCGATGCCGCGCCGGATCTCCTTCACAAGAACGGTGTCGCTCTCGCTGATGTTGAACACAAAATCCTTCTGCTTATCCGGGAACAGGCCGCTGACAACGTCGTAGGCAGAGATATCCGCGCCGGACGTAACGCGTATGAGCAGCACAACGCGGGAAACATCGGTGGCAAAATGCATCTCGCGCGCTTTGGCGTAGATATCCCCGGGCAGGATGTTATCCAGCACGACGTTTTTGATAAAGTTTACCTTATCGAACTTTTCGTCGTAGTACTGCTTGATGGTTTGCAGGCTTACGGCAAGCAGTCCCGCATAGCGCGCCGCCGCTTCGTCGGTGCCCTCCACCATCACCGCGTAATCGTTGTGATTGTTGGCGCTGAACAGAAAGAACGTAAAATCTCCCTGCACAAACGCTTCTTCTGCGGCAGGGTGTTCGCCGATCACGCCCTCGCGCATTTCACCTACACGGTTCAGGTCGGAACAGGCGATCACAACGCCGGTTTCGTCCACAACACCGATTGTGCGATCGATCGCCTCCTTCATTTGATAGACAACGCCCTGAAACACTCTGTTGGCCATAATCCATTTTTCCCTTCTGCGCGGTGCGCGATCCTCCACCAAATCGTGAATTTAAACAATTCGCCATCATGTTCCTCTCTATTTTACACAATACTTCCGGCCAATGCAACATATTTTCACAAAAAAGCCGTGGATTTATTGTATAAATTGGGAAACACTGGCCGAAACCCGTTTTCGCGCCGCCTTTTGCGGCCTTGAATTGGGAAAAAATCGATAAAAAGGAAAAAACTGGATGAAAAGACCCGCTACCCGGAGGGCTCCTGCCGTGCGCCGCCGGTGGGGACGATTTGGGCCACTTCCTCCGGCGAAAGCGCGCGGAACCCGCCCGCGCCGAGCGTTTCGTCCAGCGGCAGGCCACCGATGGCCGTGCGGCGCAGCTCGTTCACGCCCGCGCCGTATACGCCAAACATCCGTTTGATCTGATGATACACGCCCTGCCGCAGCACCACGCGCGCGCTGCAGGGGCCAAACTTCCCCGGCTCCAGCGCCGCCGGCTGCATCACACTGCCGTCCGCAAGGCGCACGCCCGCGGCAAAGCCCGCGATCATCTGCGGCGTCAGCGGCGTATCCAGCAGCACCTCGTAGGTTTTGGGCACATGGCGCTTCGGAGCAAGAATGTCGTGCGCAAAGGCACCGTCGTCGGTGATGAGCACAAAGCCTGTGCTGGACTTGTCCAGCCTTCCGGCAGGGAACAGGCCGCGCCGGGGCCAGCTTTCGCGCACCAGATCCACCACGGTTACCGCGCTTTTATCCTCCGAGGCGCTCACCACGCCCTTGGGCTTATCCAGCATGATATAAACAAATTTCTGTACGCGCAAAGGCGCGCCGTCCAGCGTAACGGCGGCGGCATCGTCCACCTGCGTATCGAGGCCGCGGCACACCGCGCCGTTTACGCGCACCGCGCCGCGCCGAATGGCCGCGCGCGCGTTGGAGCGGCTTTGCTGCGCGGCCTGCGCCACCAGCTTATCCAACCGCATACCGATCCCCCCGCCCCGCGCGGCTCTGCCGCCGCTTTTTGGTTTATATGCCGATCTGCGCCCGCAGGCGCATCCCAAAAGCGGGCCGGGCAAAGCGAGGCTCTTCGGCTTTTGAAAATATTCCTGCGGGGGCGTTTGTCAACAGCTCCATAGAAAGACAGCGTCAATCATACACTTTTATTATAGCACACTTTTTGCCGTTTGAAAATCCCTTTCTGCGCGCCGGCGCCGCGCAAACGATGCGCCGAGCGCCTTTCCGGCGCGCCGCACCCTCGCAGAGCGGGGCCCTGCGAGGGTGCGCGGCCGTTCGGCATGAACCGGT
>CAJUMH010000026.1:24578-40866 GCA_910587145.1 uncultured Ruthenibacterium sp.
GGGAAAGCCGTTCGGGCCTATTCGGCGTCAACCGGTGGGAAAGCCGTTCGGGCCTATTCGGCGTCAACCGGTGGGAAAGCCGTTCGGGCCTGTTCGGCGTCAATCGGTGGGAAAGCCGTTCGGATCTATCGGCACCTCCGGCTCCGCTAAAACCTGCGCGGCGGCCGCATCTGCAGGGGCATCCACAGGGGCCGCGTCGGGCACAGGCTCTGGCACGGCGTTCGGGTCGGCCGCTGCGGCGTTCGGGTCGGCTGCTGCGGCGTTCGGGTCGGCTGCTGCGGCGTTCGGGTCGGCTGCCGCGGCGTTCGGGTCGGCTGCCGCTGCCGCATCCGGTGCGGGCACGTTTGCGCCGAAGCCGGTGTTCGCGGCAATTTCTGCGTCCGTCAGCGCAAGCGGTGCGTTTGTGGCTGCCGCCGCCTGCAGCGGCAGCACCTCGCCCGAGGGCTTTTGCAAAATATATGCGCCGCGCGGCTCGTTTTTATACACCAGCACCACGCCATAGGATTTTTCCTTTTCGGTGGTGCGCGAGGGGATCAGGATCACCCATTTATCCACCTTTTTGTTTTTTACGCGGGAAAGATCCAGCCCGCTTTCTTTGATCACCTCGTTGAACGCCTTAAAGCTGTCGTCCCACTTGCGCGGCACGGTAACGGTGCTCACCTCGGCCGTGGTGGGGTCCACCTCGATGCCGAAGCCCTGAAAAAACGAAACCACGTCCTGCGCGCCGGTGATCTCCTGCTTCAGCGGGCTGCCCTGCGCCGCTGTGGCCACGGCGCCGTCCCCGCCGCGGAACGCGCTTGCCGTAAATACGGCACCGGCCAGCGCTACGCCGCAAATGGCAATGGCGGCCAGTTTGCGCAGGCCGCCCCTGCGCAACGTACACACAAACATTGAACATTTCCCTCCTTATCGGGCCGCCGCAAAGGCTGCGCTGTCCGGCGGCTTCGGCTCGGCAAACGCTTTGTTTGAAAGCGGCCCGGAATGCACGCGTCCGGGCGGTGTGCGTCCGGGCGGTCTTTGCTGCATTCATATGAAAAACGCGCGCTTTTTAGAAGTATCCGGCCTTGGGTGTGCCGGGGGGCCGCCGCCGCGCGCTTTTCTTTTGCTGCCGCGCCGGATTTTGCTTGACAAATGCGCCAAAGACAGGCATAGTTAAAGAAAAGCCTGTTTGCAAAACGCCGGTGCGGGCTTTGAGCGCCTGTCGGCGTATGGCTCGGCCGAACCGGCGTTTAAAAGCCGAAAGAGGGCTGCCGGCGCAGAACCGGCCGCGGGATGCCTCCCGCGGCCGGTTCTGCGCCGGCAGCCCGATGTAAATCAAAAAAGATGGAAACCAAAGAAAAAGGAGTGCTTTTGCATGATCCTGACAGTGGATATCGGCAATACCAATATTGTTTTGGGCGGCTACGAAAACGACGCGCTCGCCTTCAGCACGCGCGTTTCTACGGATAAAAGCCGGGAGGCGGATCAGTACGCGCTGGAGCTCTCGGGCATTCTGCGCCTTTACGGGGTGGCGTCCGAGAGGATCGAGGGGGCCATCCTCTCAAGCGTGGTGCCGCAGATCACCGATACCGTCGTGCGGGCGCTGCGGCTGTTTGCGGGCGTGGAGCCGCTGCGCCTTACCCAAAGCATGCCCACGGGCGTAACGGTGGAAATTGAAAATCCCGCCGAGCTTGGCGCAGACCTGCTGGCCGGCGCCGCTGCGGCGAAGGCGATGTACCCGCTGCCTGCGATCGTGATCGATATGGGCACGGCCACCAAGCTCACAGCCGTGGACGCAAACGGCGCGGTGCAGGGCGTGAGCATTATGCCGGGGCTGTTCATCAGCCTGAACGCGCTTGTCAGCGGCGCAAGCCAGCTGGGCGGCATCGCCACCGCCGCGCCGCGCCGCGCCATCGGCAAGAACACGGTAGAAAGCATGCAAAGCGGCGTTGTGTTCGGCGCGGCCGGCATGCTGGACGGCATGATCGAGCGCTTTGAGGCAGAGATGGGCCCGGTAAAAACAATTGTTGCCACAGGCGGCGCGGCGGGCTTTGTCGCGCCCCACTGCAAGCGCTCGATCACGCATGTTCCCACGCTGATTCTGGACGGGCTGTACGAGGTGTACCGCCGAAGCGCCGCGGCGGGGCGGGCCTGAGCGCAGCGCAAAAACCGCGCGTGCGGCTTGCGCAAAAAATTGCCGTAAAACAGGGCGTTGGCGCCCCTTTTGGCTTAGAACCGCCGGAAGGAGCGCCGTTTTTATGCATTTTTTTTTCGCAGGGCTTTCAAAAAAAGGCCTGCGAAAAGCCGTTTTGCGGCAGGCCCCTTTCGAGTATGCGCGCGTCGGCTACAGCGAAACCACCTGCGCCTTCAGCTTTTTGACCTTGGAACGGATCTCGCGGATCTTCTCGCGCTGATCGAACAGCTTGTAAACCGCGCCGCTGATCGTTGCCAAAAACGTGCCTGCCACCACAACGGCGCTTACGCCGATCTCTTCAAAGCGGCCTTCCAGCAGCGCAAGAAGCGTTGCGTAGGAGGAATTGAAGAACGTGAGGCAGGTGATGCTGGCCGTAATGAGCGCGATGTACATTTCGTTCTGTACGCCCTTGATCTGTTTTTCGTAGTCGTCGATGCTCTTAATGCGTGTGACATAGCTTTTGCATACGCTCACGGAATTTTCCACCTCTTCGTCCAAACTGGCGGAATAGCCCGGAATATCCATGCACCACTGAAAAAAGCCGTAAACGCGGTTGACGTGCTCGATGCGGCTGGGCAGCTGGAAAAAGCAGCGGTTTTTCAGCATCGCGCATTTTTCCTGCATCACCTCGCCGCGCATCAGCAGCTGTTTCATCTGGGCGTAATCGTAGCGCGGGCACGCCAGCTCGCCCAGCTCGTCCAAATATTTTTGCACGGCGTACTTCTGATGGATGGTGGCGATAAAAAGCAGCAGGTATTCCGTGGCCCATTTGTGTGCGAAGGTAGTTTCAAAAAAGCGGTTGGTGGCGTCGTCGTTCACCGCGATGCTCACATTCACCGCCCCATTGTAAGAGGCGCACCAGTACGAATTGTCAAACGTCTGCAGCACGTGATTGTGAAAGCCCTCCCGCACGCCTTTATAAGAGAGCTTGTAATTCTGCGCAAGATTGCAGGCGATGCGCTCGAAATCGGGCGGCATTTCGTCGAGCAGATAGCAGCCGTACAGCAGCGGCTTGCTGACGGTTGAGGCGAGCGGCCGGCTTTCAAAGTTGCGGCAGCCCGGCAGATATTCCGCGCACTTCAAAAACCACTGCAAAAGCGTGAAGGAGGCGGGCACGGCGCTGGCCGTGCGCGTTTCGGCGTTAAAAACACGGTTTTCGTATTCAAAATGGTTCGCCTCGTCCTTCAGCTCGCACAAATAATACGTGGCGTTCATTGCGTCCTCCAGCGGCAGGTGCTCCAGCTCGAAGGCCATCTCGAAAAAGGCGACGTGTGTTTCAAAAACAAAAACGCGCAGCCCTGTAAGCGCAATGGGCACGCTTTTGCCCGCGCGCGGGCAAAAGAAAAGGCCCTTGTTGTTTTTTGGCCACAAAAACGCCTCGCGCCGCGCCGCCTCGTACACATGGCCAACGCGCAGCTCGGATTCCTCCCTGCACAAAAGGCGGCTGACACCCCAGCGCATTTCCTCGCACCGCTGTTCGTTTTTTTGAAAAACCGGCACATCTTTCTGCTTGTTTGTCCGGATCACCGCCTTTTCCAGCGCCTCGAGTGCATCCCCCTCAAACATCACCGGGTAAAATATTCTGCCGCGAAATCGCGTTGCCGCCATTTTCGCCGCCTCCTTTCTGCAAACAATCCCGTTCCAGTATACCATTAAGCGGCTTTTTTTGAAAACAGTATCCAAAAAAATTTTTTTATGGTATACTGTATATCAAATTCAGCGCGGAGGGGAACGGGACGATGGAGACGATCATCAAGGGAGACCAACTGGAGAAGATCAAACATTTTCTGCAAAAGGGCTATTACGATTCCGCCGTAAAAGAATCGTGCGCGATTTTGGAGGAGATCCTCAAGCGCATCTATAAACAGGCGCTCAGCGAGCTGCCCATCGAGGACCGCACCGCCCTGATGGACGGCGAAGCAAAGATCGGCAAGGGAACAAAAAGCTATACGCGCTTTGGCTTTGGAGAGCTGGTGGGCCTGTATAACCGCACCCGCCTGCTGGAGCGCTGGGGAAAATATACGGGCAGCAACATGGGCATCATCCGCTCCATCTCGCTGGATTATATTGTGGAGCTGCGCAACCGCCTTACGCACGAGCAGGCCTCGATGCAGGAGGATGTTGCCCAGTCCGAGGCGCAGCTGGTGTACGATTGCCTGCTGAACTGGCTCAGTTTTATCGGTTATAAGGATATGAGCAAGAGCGTCGAGAGCGCGTTCCAGCCCGGCGGCGGGGCGCAGGCGGAGGAAAAAAAGGCCGAAAGCGCCTATCAGCATATGAAAAAGGAGATCCACTCCGGCTACGATCCCTCCATCAAGCTGGAGCGCCGCCGCCTGAAGCGGCAGGCGGCTTATTCCGAAAAGCACGACGCCGGATCGTTCGCCTATGCGGTGGAGCGCATTGGGCGCAGGGAAGGGCTCATCGGGCTGGATGTCGGCTGCGCGGACGGCTATGTCACCGAGATCCGCTTTAAGCCGGAATTCGGCTTTGAAAAGGTGATCGGCCTCGACCGCAACGAAACGCTCATCGAAAAAGTGCGCGCCGAGGATCACGGCATGTTCCGCTATCATCATATCGATCTGGAATCGCGCGATTTTGAGGAGGAGATGGAGGATCTGATGGAGGAGGAGGGCATCGACGCCTTCGACGTGATCTTCTCTGCGCTGACGCTGCATCACCTGAAAAACCCCGTGCGCCTTTTGATGAAGCTGCGCAAATATCTGCGCAAGGGCGGCGCCGTCATCCTGCGCGGCGTGGATGACGGCGGCATGATGGCCTACGACGACGGCGGGCTGGTGGAGGAGATCCTTGCCGATTGCCTGCGCCAGGCCAGCGTGAGCGACCGCTACCACGGCCGCAAATTCTTCCCGTGGCTGCGCGGCATTGGCTTTTCGGATGTGAAGATCCGCTACCAGTTCGACGATACCACCGAGATGGATTCCGAGGAGCGCATCGACTTTTTCCACTACTATTTCGATTTTCGCCAAAGCTATACGCGCAAGGCTGTGGAGCGCGAGCCGGACAACCCCCGCTTTCAGGAAGACCACGAGCGCATGCTGGCCAATCTGGAAAAGATGGAAGAGCTGTTTTTAAAGCCCGATTTCTATTTTTCGGCGCTGACGGTGTCTGCCGTCGCCATCAAATAGCGCGTCTGTCTTTTGCCGGTGCGCAGGGCATTGCCGCTGCCGGCAGGCGGACCGGCGGCAGATTTTTCGCCGGCTTTCGCGCGCTGCCTTTGGCAGAATTCGGAAGGATTTGGAAGGATTTTTAAGAAAAACCGTCAAATTTTGTGCGTAAAGGGCGAAATTTGGCGGTTTTTCTGGTTTTTTGTAAAAATTTTGCAAAAAATGTATTGACAAACAGCGCCGTACCCCGTATAGTAGCAATTGCATGCTTGCGGCTGCGGCATAACGGGCGCGGAATGAGATCGGAGGTTTTGCAAAGAAAACGCGCCCGCCCGGCGGCAATTCGCAGGCTGCATACATCTGTTATCACAGTCGGTGAAGTATGCCCCACTGCAGCTGCTTTGCGGCGCGGCCCAGTGCGCCATAGAGCAGTGTAACAAACCTTTTGCGGGGTGGGCGCGATCGCCCGGCGCCGGGTCTTTCCCGGAAAAACCGCAAAGGGGGATGCATGTTATGGAAAATTCGGTAATTACAGCGCTGCAGAACATTGTCGTCGATTTTGACGGAGAGCCCATCTTAACGGGCCTCTCGCTCGAGATCCATGACAAGGAGTTCGTTACGCTGCTCGGCCCTTCGGGCTGCGGCAAAACGACGACGCTCCGTGTCATAGGGGGATTTGTCGAGCCAAAATCGGGCAGTGTTTTTTTTGACGGAAAGGATATTACGCGTCTGCCGCCCTATCGGCGCCAGGTGAATACCGTGTTCCAGAAGTACGCGCTGTTCCCGCATTTGAACGTGTTCGACAATGTCGCCTTTGGCCTGCGCCTGCAAAAGTTGGACGAAAAGGAGGTTCGCTCCCGCAGCCTTGCCATGCTGGAGCTGGTGGGCCTGAAGGGCTACGAGCGGCGCAACACGGCCGCGCTTTCGGGCGGGCAGCAGCAGCGTGTGGCCATTGCGCGCGCACTGGTAAACCATCCGCGCGTGCTGCTGCTGGACGAGCCGCTTGGCGCGCTCGATCTAAAGCTGCGCAAAGAGATGCAGATCGAGCTCAAGCGCATTCAGCAAAGCCTTGCCATTACGTTTGTTTACGTGACGCACGATCAGGAGGAAGCGCTCACCATGTCGGATACCGTTGTGGTGATGAACAAGGGCGCGATCCAGCAGGTGGGCTCGCCGCAGGATATTTACAACGAGCCCAACAACGCCTTTGTGGCGGATTTCATCGGTGAATCGAACATTCTGGACGGCGTGATGCTGCGCGATTTTCTGGTGGAATTTGCCGGGCAGGAATTTGCCTGCGTAGACGCGGGCTTTGCCGAGCGCGAGATTGTGCAGGTGGTGGTGCGGCCCGAGGATATCCGCGTGGTGCCGGCCATTCAGGGCCAGCTGACGGGCCTTGTGGAAAACGTGATCTTTAAAGGCGTGCACTACGAAATGCACGTGCGGCAGGCTGGCACGGAATGGATCATCCATTCCACGCAGGCTTCGCAGGCGGGCGAATTGATCGGCATGTGCATCGGGCCGGACGAGATCCACATTATGCACCGTTCAAACAGGTGATGCCGATGAAGAAAAAAACTGTCTGGGCCGCTTCGCCGTATCTTGTGTGGATGGCGGTATTCATTGCCGCGCCGCTGGCCATTGTGCTGTATTTTGCGTTTACGGATAAGGCCGGGCGCTTTACGCTGGCCAACATTATGGGCCTTGGCGCGTATACCACGGTATTTTCCCGCAGCATCGTGCTGGCCGCCGTGGCCACAGCCGTCTGCCTTGTGATCGCGTTCCCCATCAGCTACCTGCTCTCGCGCATGCGGCCCGCGCGCCAGCGCATGATGCAGATGCTTTTGATGCTGCCCATGTGGATGAATTTTCTGCTGCGCACCTATGCGTGGATGAGCCTTTTGGAACTAAACGGCCTCATCAACCGTTTTTTGGGGCTGTTTGGCATTGGGCCGCTGCACATGATCAACACCTCGGGCGCGGTGGTGCTGGGCATGGTGTACAACTATCTGCCGTATATGATCTTGCCGCTCTATACCATTATGGTAAAAATCGACGGCAGCGTCATCGAGGCCGCGCAGGATCTGGGCGCAAACGCCTTTATGGTGCTGACGCGGGTTCTGATCCCGCTTTCGATGCCCGGCATCACCACCGGGATCACGATGGTGTTCGTGCCCAGCATCTCCACGTTTATCATCAGCCGCATGCTCGGCGGCGGCTCGAATCTTTTGATCGGCGATCTGATCGAGCTGCAGTTTTTGGGCAACAGCTACAATTACAACCTCGGCAGCGCCATGAGCGTGATGCTGATGGTGATCGTGCTGCTGTGCATGAGCTTTACCACCGCGGATACCGAGGAAATGGAGGCGATGGTATGAAAAAACGCAGGGCTCTTTCCACCGCCTGCTTTGTGCTGGTATTCAGCTTTTTGTATCTGCCCATTGCCGTGCTCATTGCGTTCAGCTTCAACGAGAGCAAGAGCCGTTCGGTGTGGGGCGGCTTTTCGCTCAAATGGTACGAAAACCTGTTTCGCAACGAAATGGTGCTGAAAAGCTTTGCCGTTTCGCTTGTCATCGCGGCGGCGGCGGCCACCGTCGCCACCGTGGTGGGCACGATGGCGGCCATCGGCATCAACAGCATGGGCCGCCGCGCGCGCGGCGCGGTGATGGCCGTGAGCTATGTGCCTGTTATCAACCCCGAGATCATCACCGGCGTTTCGCTGATGCTGCTGTTCGTGGTGATGCGCACGGGCGCGGGCAGCGCGCTTTCGAGGCTTTTGGGGCGCGAGACGCAGCCGTTCGGCTTTGGCCTCGGCACACTGCTTATTGCGCACATCACGTTCTGTCTGCCGTATGTCATCTTCAATGTGGGGCCAAAGCTGCGCCAGCTGGACCCCGCCATCTACGATGCCGCGCTCGACCTTGGCTGCAGCCCGCTGCAGGCGTTTTTTAAGGTGGTGCTGCCGCAGCTTGCGCCGGCCATTCTCTCGGCATTTCTCATCAGCCTTACCTATTCCATTGATGATTTTATCATCTCGTATTTCACGTCCGGCACGGTGCAGACGCTGCCCATTGCCATCTACAGCATGACCAAGAAAAAGGTGAGCCCCGAGATCAACGCGCTCTCCGCGATTTTGTTTACGGGCATTCTTGCCATCATTTTACTGTCGAACGCCGTGGATTCCACGCGCGAGCGCCGCCTGCGCCGCGCCGCGCGCAAAGAGGAGGGCAAGGCATGAAAAAACGTCTGCTCTGCCTGCTGCTGGCCGCCGTGCTGGCGGCGGGGCTGCCGGCCCCGGCCGCGTTTGCCGAAGGGGAAGACGCCGTTGCCGTGGCGCCGGGCTACGATTATACCCGGTTTCAGGGCGCGGGCGTTACGCTGAATGTTTATAACTGGGGCGAGTATATCGCCAACGGCACGGACGGCTCGCTGGACGTGGTGCGCGCGTTCGAGCGCCTGACGGGCATCCGCGTGAATTACACCACCTACGATACCAACGAAAGCCTGTACGCCAAGCTGAAAAGCGGCGGCGGCGATTACGATGTGATCATTCCCAGCGATTACATGATCGGCAAAATGATCGCCGAGGGTATGCTGGAGGAACTGAATTTGGAGAACATCCCCAACGCGGCGCGCATTGGAGAAAGCTACCGCTCCCGCCCGTTCGACCCGGATGACCGCTACAGCGTGGCCTATACATGGGGCCTGGTGTGCATTGTTTACAACACCGCCATGGTGGACGAGGCCGACCTTGCGCAGGGATGGGGCATTTTGTGGGACGAAAAATACGCCGGGCAGATCCTGATGTTCAACAACAGCCGCGACGCCTTTGCCATTGCGGGCAAGCTGCTGGGCAATTCGATCAACCCGCGCTCCGAGCAGGATATCGCGCAGGCGGCCGAGAAACTGAAGGAGCAAAAATCCGTGGTGCAAAGCTATGTGATGGACGAGGTGTTTGATAAAATGAGCGGCGGCGAGGCCGCCCTTGCGCCGTATTATGTGGGCGACGGCGTGACCATGATGGCCGATAACCCCGACCTTGCTCTGTTTTTGCCCGAGGAGGGCACAAACCTGTATCTGGACGCGATGTGCATTCCCAAGGGCTGCCGCAATAAAGAGGCCGCCGAGATGTTCATCAATTTTATGTGCGAAACCGAGGTTGCACTGGCGAACGCCGAATATATCTGCTATTCCTCGCCCGTTACGGACGTGCCGCCGCTCCTGGACGCCGCGCTGCGCGACAACGAGCTGATGTACCCCGACGAGGCGATGCTGGCGCGCTGCGAGACCATGGCGGTATTGCCCGAGGCGCTGAACAGCGCGATGGACAAAGCGTGGAGCGACGTGCGCAGCTACGATGCCTCTGGCGGCGGCTGGGTGATGCCGCTGCTGCTGGCGGCCATGCTTGCGCTTTCGGCCATAGGGTACTGGCGCAAGGCGGCGCGCCGCAGAAAAAACCAGCTTTGAGCGCTTTGCCTTTTTTCCGTTCGCCTTTTTGCCAAACGAATTCCCGGGCTCCGGGCATTACGGGCAGCTCCATCAGAAACCAAAGCGGATCTCGAAACGCTCTGGCTTCTGATTTCGCCGCCCTGTTGCATTTTTACTTTTAATATGATAGAGTAAAAAAGTGGAAAACCACAATGACGTCGGGAAGGGGGCAAATGCGGTATGGCACAGTTCGACGCGCGGAAAAGCGGAGATAAGGATGCGCTGTTTCGGGCGATTCTTGCGCTGCAAACGCCGGAGGAATGCCGTGAATTTTTCGAGGATCTCTGCACGATGAAGGAAGTGGAGGATATGGCGCAGCGACTGACGGCGGCGCGCCTGCTTCTGGACGGCTGCACCTATGAACAGATCGTCCGGCATGCTGCCATCAGCACGGCCACCATCAGCCGCATCAACCGGTGCATTCAGTACGGGAGCGGCGGCTATAAAAAGGTTCTGGACCGCATCAAAGAAGAAGCGGAGACAGCGGGGTAAACCGGCCGGAAAACAAAAAGGCCGCTTGCGGCCGCGCGGACGGCCGGAAAAAGAAGATCTGCGGGATGCCGAAGCTTTTGCGGCGGCATCTTTTTTTGCGCCCGCTGCCGTGGGCCTGCCTGCTGCCCGGGGCGCGGCCCACGGCCCGAGATCCCGTCTGCCGCCGGTGTTCGCCCGCGGCCGGAGGCGCTGCAATCTGCCCGGCGCGGCCCACGGCCCGAGATCCCGTCTGCCGCCGGTGTTCGCACGCAGCCGGAGGCGCTGCAATCTGCCCGGGGCATGGGCACAGCCCCCTGCCGATTTGTGCGCTTTGACGGAGAAATCGTAATTTTTTTCACACTTTTGCACACAAATATGCGGCGCGGAACAGAAAAGTATGTCAAATTAGTGTATTGAATTTGAACGGTTTATGGCGGTAAAATAAAGATATCCATCTGGAAGGTGCTTTTGCATTTCCAAACGGATGATTCGTGTAAAAATGGAGGACGAAAGTATGAAAAAGTTTTTGAGCTTTATGCTGGCGCTCTGCCTGGCCGTTTCTCTTGCGGCCTGCGGCGGCACCGGCTCCAGCGCTCCGGCTGCCGACAGCGCCTCTGCCGGCACAGACGCTCCGGCGGACAGCACCCCGGCTGACGGTGCGGGTGAGCCCGCCGCTTCCGGCACGGCAATCCGCATTGGCGGCATTGGCCCCGTTACCGGCGGCGCGGCCGAATACGGCCTTGCCGTGCGCGGCGGCGCCGAGATCGCCATTGCCGAGCTGAACGCCCGCGGCGGCCAGCAGTACGTGCTGCAGTTTGAGGACGACGAGCACGACCCGGAAAAGGCCGTCAACGCCTATAACACCCTGAAGGACTGGGGCATGCAGGTGCTGGTGGGCACCGTTACCAGCGCGCCGTGCGTTGCCGTTGAGGCCGAGACCGCTGCCGATAATATGTTCCAGCTCACGCCGTCCGGCTCTGCAGAAGACTGCATCAAGGAGGAAAACGCGTTCCGGATGTGCTTCTCCGACCCCGAGCAGGGCACGCTTTCTGCCGATTACATCGCGGACAATCAGCTTGCGGCGAAGGTTGCCGTCATTTACGACAGCTCCGATCCGTATTCTTCCGGCATCCACGATGCGTTCATTGCCCAGGCGAAGGCAAAGAACCTGGAGGTAGTTGCCGACGAGGCGTTCACCGCCGACAGCAACAAGGATTTTAACGTGCAGCTGGGCAAGGCCAAAAGCGCCGGGGCCGAGCTGGTGTTCATTCCGTTCTATTATTCCGAGGCTGCGTTGGTGCTGCAGCAGGCCAAGGCGATGGATTTTGCGCCCATCTTCTTCGGCTGCGACGGCATGGACGGCCTGCTCGCCGTGGAAAACTTCGATACGTCTCTGGCCGAGGGCGTGATGCTGATGACGCCGTTCACCGCTGCCGCTACCGACGACATGACGGCTTCCTTCGTTGCCGCATACAAAGAGGCCTATGGCCAGGAGCCGAACCAGTTTGCCGCCGATGCGTATGACTGCATCTACGCCATCGACGCCGCCATCCAAAAGGCCGGCGTGACGGGCGATATGGACGCTTCCGCCATCTGTGACGCGCTGAAGGACGCCTTTACGCAGATTACGCTCGACGGCCTCACCGGCAAGGGCATCACTTGGGACGCCAGCGGCGCACCCACCAAGAGCCCGCTTGTATTCGTCATTCAGAACGGCGCATACGAGGCTGCCTGAGCTTAGAGCGGATAGACCTTGTGGCCAGGAAGGCTGCCGAGCGGATCGGCAGCCTTCTTTCCAATCGGGGAGCTGCCAAAGAAGGACGCTTCTGCGCGCAGGCACAGCCTGCCGCGGCGCGGGAAGATCCGCGCATGCAGGCGGCCAAAAGCGCTTTGCCGCCTGCGGCGGGAAGAACAATAGGGGAGAGGGCATATGCAATTTTTATCGTACCTTGTGAACGGGATCAGCCTTGGCAGTATTTACGCCGTAATTGCGCTGGGCTACACGATGGTTTACGGCATCGCACGTATGCTGAACTTTGCGCACGGTGACGTGATTATGGTGGGTGGCTATATTGCGTTCACGGTAATGACCACGATGGGCATGCCCGCGCTGGCGGGTATTTGCGCGGCGGTGCTGGTGTGCACCCTGCTGGGTGTTGCGATCGAGCGTGTGGCCTATAAGCCCCTGCGGGAGGCGCCCAGCCTTGCCGTGCTGATTACGGCCATCGGCATGAGCTATCTTTTGCAGAATCTTGCGCTTCTCGTTTTCGGCTCCGCGCCGAAATCCTTTTCGTCTGTCATCGCGCTGCAGCCGCTGCGCCTGTTTGACGGCGCACTCATCATCACGGGCGAGACGCTTACAACGATCCTTGCTTCCGCCGCCATTATGGCGGGCCTTACGCTGTTTGTGAATAAAACAAAGGTGGGCCACGCCATGCTGGCTGTCTCCGAGGATAGGGGCGCGGCGCAGCTGATGGGCATCAATGTAAACGCAACCATCTCGCTGACGTTTGCCATCGGCAGTGCGCTGGCGGCCGTTGCGGGCGTGCTGCTGTGCTCGGCGTATCCCTCGCTTACGCCCACTACCGGCGCCATGCCCGGCATCAAGGCGTTTGTGGCGGCGGTATTCGGCGGCATCGGCTCTATTCCCGGCGCCATGCTCGGCGGGGTGCTGTTGGGCGTGATCCAAAGCCTTTCCACAGCGTACATTTCCTCGCAGATGGCCGATGCCATCGTGTTCGGTGTGCTCATTATCGTGCTGCTGGTACGCCCCACGGGCATTCTCGGCAAGCAGACGCGAGAGAAAGTGTAGGTGAATGCCATGAAGATCCGATCGCTGAATCCCAATTTCCGGCGCCGCCTCGTTACGTATGGCATTGTGGCAGCCGCGTTTGTGTTTATTCAGATCCTTTCGGGAGCGGGCCTGCTCACAAACTCTCTTTCCGGCCAGCTTGTGCCGATCTGTGCCTATGTGATCATGGCGGTTTCGCTGAACCTGACGGTGGGCATTTTGGGCGAGCTGAGCCTGGGCCACGCGGGCTTTATGAGCGTGGGCGCCTTTACGGGCGCGTTTCTTTCGGTGTGCTGCAAGGATGTCCTGCCGGGCTGGCTCACCCTCACGCTCGCGCTGCTGGCCGGCACGGCGGCGGCCGCGCTTGTCGGCGTGCTCATCGGCATTCCGGTGCTGCGCCTGCAGGGCGATTATCTGGCCATTGTTACGCTCGCCTTCGGCGAGATCATTAAAAACCTGCTCAACTCCTTTTATATCGGGCGCGACAGCGCGGGCTTTCATCTTTCGTTCAAGGATGCGCTTTCGCTGGGGCTGGACGATACGGGCGAGGTGATCATCAACGGCGCGCAGGGCGTTACGGGCATGCCCCGCAGCGCTTCGTTCACGCTGGGGATCGTGCTCATCCTTGTTACGCTGTTTGTTGTGCAGAATCTGGTGGATTCCCGCACCGGGCGCGCGATCATGTCCATCCGCGACAATCGCATTGCGGCGGAATCCGTCGGCATCAACGTCACCCGGTACAAGATGATCGCATTTACGGTTTCGGCGGCGCTGGCGGGCCTGGCCGGCGCTATGTACGCGCACAATTTTTCCACGCTGGTGGCGCGCAAATTCGATTATAATACATCGATTCTTGTGCTGGTATTTATTGTTGTGGGCGGCCTTGGCAACATTCGCGGCTCGGTGATTGCCGCGGCGGCGCTTACCGTTCTGCCCGAGCTGCTGCGCGGCTTCAGCGATTACCGAATGCTTGTTTATGCGGTGGTGCTCATCGTGATGATGCTGTTCAACCAAAGCCCGCAGTTTGCGGCATGGCGGCAGAAGCTGGCGGCAAAGTTCCGGCGCCGCCGGCCGAACAGAAAGGAGGCCTGACGCATGGCACTGTTAGAGGTTCGCAATCTGGGCATTACCTTCGGCGGCCTGCACGCGGTGGATCAGTTTGCCGTTTCTATCGAAAAAGGCCAGCTGTTCGGTCTCATCGGCCCGAACGGCGCGGGCAAGACCACGGTTTTTAATCTGCTTACCGGCGTCTATCAGCCCACCGAGGGAGAGATCGTGCTGGACGGCAAAAGCATTGTCGGGCAAAAACCGGCCGTCATCAACCGGGCCGGCGTTGCACGCACCTTTCAGAACATCCGCCTGTTTAAGGATCTGACGGTGCTGGACAATGTAAAGGTGGCGCTGCACAATCAGGTAAAATATCTTACACTCACGGGCGTGCTGCGCCTGCCTGCCTATTTTAAGCAGGAACGTGTGATGAACGAAAAGGCCCATTCGCTGCTGGAGATCTTCGATCTGGACGGCGAGGCGGGGCAGCCGGCATCGAGCCTGCCCTACGGCAAGCAGCGCAAGCTGGAGATCGCCCGTGCGCTGGCTACCAGCCCGAAGCTGCTGCTTTTGGACGAGCCCGCGGCCGGCATGAACCCCAACGAAACCGCCGAATTGATGGAGATCGTGCGCCTGGTGCGAGACCGCTTCGGCATCGCGATCCTTTTGATCGAACACGATATGAGCTTTGTGATGGGCCTGTGCGAGCGCATCGTTGTGCTGGATTACGGCCGCGTGATCACCGAGGGCGACCCCGAAGCCGTGCGCACAAACCCGAAGGTGGTTGCGGCGTATTTAGGAGGTGAGGCGTAATGGGCGTGATGCTTTCCGTAAAGGATCTTGTTGTAAATTACGGCGCGATCAATGCCATCAAGGGCATTTCGTTCGAGGTGAACGAGGGCGAGATCGTTACGCTCATCGGCGCGAACGGCGCGGGTAAAACCACCACGCTGCACGCCATCTCCCGTTTGCTGCGGCCCAAACAGGGCGAGATTACGTTTTGTGGCCAGTCCATCAGCCATATGGAGGCGCACAGGATCATCGGCCTTGGCCTTACGCAGGTTCCCGAGGGGCGGCGCGTATTCTCCCAGCTTACCGTGCAGCAGAATCTGGCGCTTGGCGCATATACACGCCGGGACGGCGCAGACGCCGTTGCTGCCGATTTTGAGATGGTATTCGAGCGGCTTCCGCGCCTGAAGGAGCGCCGCAAGCAGATTGCGGGCACGCTTTCGGGCGGCGAGCAGCAAATGCTTGCCATTGGCCGCGCGCTGATGTGCAAACCGAAAATGATGCTGCTCGACGAGCCCTCGATGGGCCTTTCCCCGCTATTGGTGCAGGAGATCTTCCGCATCATCCACGATGTGAACGCCTCCGGCGTGACGGTGCTGCTGGTGGAGCAGAACGCAAAAATGGCGCTGGAAATTGCGAACCGCGCCTATGTGCTGGAAACGGGCTCCATCGTAATGTCCGGCGACGCGCATGAGCTGGCCAACAACGACAGCGTGCGCAAGGCGTACCTGGGCGGATAAGCCGGATGGCGCCCAAAATGGCGGCTTTGACAGAAGTGAATTCCGGTTTGCAGAATTGCAGCCAGTTAAAAACTGAATAACCGCCGCTGCATAGGACGGCACGCCAAGACAGGAAATTAAGAAAAGATTTCCTGTTTTTTTTGCGCCTGTGAGTTTTCATGTAGAATGAGAAAAACAGCTCCGTGAAACTGGAAAAGGGTTGAAAAGGCTGGAAATGGCTAAATTGAGCCGTTTCCAGGGTGTTGAGAGGCTTGAAAACGACGATTTTCGGCGGAAATTCCGCAGGGCGATTGAAAAATTTTGGGGGCCATTTTTGGGCGATTTTGCGGGAGCAAGCACGCGGGCAGTGGGTAGTTCAAAGGGGGGGTAAGAGCATTTAAGCGGCCTTCTTTTTGTTTTGGTCGGAACTTTTAGTTCCGATTGAAAAAGGAGTCCCAATTAGGAATTTTGGCGAGCTTACAGAGAATTTGATAATAATTACTATTATTAAAAGTTCCGACCGGAATATGGATTTTTGTTGCATAAATCTGATTTTGGCGCGGGAAAATTGTGGCCATTGATCGGTGTCGGGCGGCGAGGGTTTAGAAATAAACCCAAAAGCAGCAAAAAATTAAATAGTGTTTACACGAGCGATATGGTATAATGGGAGCAAGAGATCCGAAAG
>CAJUMH010000027.1 GCA_910587145.1 uncultured Ruthenibacterium sp.
GAACCGGAACCGAAACCGAAACGAACCGGAACGGAACCGAAATCGAACCGGAACCGGAACCGGAACCGAAACGGAACGCTCAAAACGGAAATTCGCTTTTTTTCGCGGTTTTCCGTTGTCATATTGACCGTTTGGTTGTATAATAACTATATCTGTGGCCTTTCCGCGCGGCGGCCGCCCAACAGAACCCTGCGGCGCTGCTTTCCGGCAGGCCCGCTGCAAAAAAGGAGGCCTTGCCTTGCATTATCTGGATAACGCGGCCACAACGCGTGTGGCCGATGCGGTGGCCGACGTGGCCGACGCCGTGCTGCGCGAATGTTTTGCCAATCCCTCCTCGCTCTATGCGTCGGGCGCGCGCAGCGAGGTGCTTGTTGCCAATGCGCGCGAAACGGTTGCCGCATCGCTTGGCGCGCGGGCGCAGGAGTTGGTATTCACCGCAGGCGGCTCCGAGGGCAACAACCTTGCCATCCTTGGCGCGGTGAAGGCGCGCGGCGCGTGGGCGGACCATATCGTTGTAACAGGCTACGAGCACCCCAGTGTGCAAAATCCCATTGCGGCGCTGGAAAAAGAGGGCTGGCGCGTTACCGTAATGCCGCCCGATGAAAGCGGCCATATCGATGCGCAAAGCCTCATCGACGCTGTGGGGCCGAAGACGGCGCTGGTGGCTGCGATGCATGTGAACAACGAGATCGGTTCAGTGCTCGACGTGCGGGCGCTGGCGCGTGCCGTGAAAGAAAAAAACGGCCGCGCAGCCGTGCATGTGGACGGTGTGCAGGCGTGGGGCAAGGTGCCCATTCGCCTGAACGAAACGGCCATCGACAGCTATACGGTATCCGGCCACAAGATCCACGCGCCCAAGGGCGTGGGAGCGCTGTATCTGCGCAGGGGCTACCACATCGCGCCTGTGTTTTTGGGCGGCGGGCAGGAGGCAAAACGCCGCCCCGGCACCGAAAATGTCGCCTATATCGCGGCGCTGGCGAAGGCTGCCGAGCGCATGGGCGCCGACGCCGCTGCGCGTGAAGCGCACATTGCCGCGCTGAACGCGCTGCTGTGGCAAAGACTGGCGGAGCTGCCGGGCATCACGCGCAACAGCCCGCCCGACGCGCGGCCGGAACTTGCGAATTTTTCGGTGGACGGCATCAAAAGCGAGACGATGCTGCATTTTTTGGACAGCAAGGGCATTTGTGTTTCCAGCGGCTCGGCGTGTAGCCGGGGCGAGGCCAGCCATACGCTCACGGCCATGGGCCTTGCGCGCCGCCGCATTGATACGGCGCTGCGCGTCTCGTTTTGTGCCGACAGCACGCCCGACGATGTAAACGCGCTGGCCGACGCGCTGGCCGAGGGCATCCGCACGCTGGCGAAGATGCGCCGGTAGCGCCGGGCGCTTTGCACCGGCTGTTCGGTACGCCGGCCGAAGGGAGCAAAGAGCGCGGATGATTTAGGCCGTGGCCCGCGGGCGGATGGCTTTGGAAGCCCTTGAACCGGGCGAAACGGCCGCGCCGGCACCTTGCAGTGCACCGGGCGGCCGCGGCGGAATTTTGCTGCCGGGCGGCTTGCCCGCGCGGCAAAAGACGCCAGCGCATCAAAGAAAGGGAAGAATCGCATGAAGGAAATATTGCTTGCCTATCAGGGCGAAATGTCGCTGAAGGGGCTGAACCGTGCCGCGTTTGAAAGCGTTCTGCTCAAAACGATGCGCCGCCGGCTGAAGTCCCTGGGTGAATTCAAGATCTATAAGGCGCAGAGCACCATGTATGCCGAGCCGGGCGAAGGGGTTGACGTGGATGCGGCCGAGGAGCGGCTTTCCAAAATTTTCGGCATCGCGGCACTCAGCCGCGCGGCCGTCTGCGCAAAGGACTTCGACGAGATCCGAAAAACGGCCGTAGAATATCTGCGCGTGCCGCTGTGCTTGGCGCGCACGTTCAAGGTGAGCGCCAAGCGGTCGGACAAGGCGTTCCCGATGAACAGCATGCAGATTGCGCGCGAGCTGGGCGGTGTGCTGCTTGCCGCTTATCCGCACCTGAAGGTGGACGTACATCACCCGGAGGTGAACGTCACGGTGGAGATCCGCGATTTTGCGGCCTATGTACACGGCGGCAAAAGGCCCGGCGCGGGCGGGCTGCCGGTATCCACCTCCGGCAAGGCGATGATGATGCTCTCGGGCGGCATCGACAGCCCCGTGGCAGCATATCTGATGGCGAAGCGCGGCCTTTCGCTGGCGTGCGTTCACTTTGCGAGCCCGCCTTACACCAGCGAGCGCGCCAGAGCCAAGGTGCTGACACTGGCCGAAAGGCTGACGCCGTATACGGGCAATTTGGACGTGTACGTGGTGCCGTATACCGCCGTGCAGGAGCATCTTCGCGACAACGCGCCGGACGTGCTGTTCACGGTGCTCATGCGCCGCAGCATGCTGCGCATTGCAAATTTGCTGTGCGCAAAGGAGGAGGCGCAGGCCGTCATCACGGGCGAGAGCCTTGCGCAGGTGGCCAGCCAGACGCTGTGGGCCATCGCCTGTACGGACGCCGCGCAGACACTGCCCGTTCTGCGCCCGTGCATCGGCATGGATAAAACCGAGATTATGGAGCTTGCGCGCCGGATCGATACCTATGAGACGAGCATTCTGCCTTACGAGGATTGCTGCACAATTTTTACGCCGCCGCACCCCAAGACAAAGCCGCAGCTTGGCGAGATCGAGGCGGCCGAGGCGGCGATGCCCGGCCTTGCGGCACTGGAGGCGCGGGCCGCCGGGGAAGCGGAGCGCATTGCCGTTCATTTGTAAGAGCGTTTTTTGCTCTGATAAGAGCGTTTTGCATCAAAAAAGGGGGGGATCCTGTGGAAGCAGAGATCATTGCCGTCGGCACAGAGCTGCTGCTCGGCGATATCCTGAATACGAACGCCCGGTTTTTGAGCCGGGAACTGGCGGGCCTTGGCATTTCGGTGCATTTTCAAACAGTGGTGGGCGACAATCCCGGCCGGCTGGAAAGCGTGGTGCAGATGGCGCGTGCGCGCAGCGATCTGCTGGTTTTTTCCGGCGGTCTTGGGCCGACAAAGGACGATCTGACAAAAGAGACCGTCGCACGCGCGTTCGGCGATCCGCTGCGTCTGGATGCCGAAGAGCTGGAGAAGATCCGCGCGTTTTTTACCGCGGCGGGGCGCACCATGCCGGAAAACAACCGAAAGCAGGCGATGACGCCCGTGTATGGGCGCAAGATCCCCAACGAAAACGGCACCGCGCCCGGCATGATCTTTGAAGACCGCTTATCGCCCGGCAAATACGCCGTGCTGCTGCCCGGCCCGCCGAAGGAATTGCAGCCGATGTTTTTGAACGGTGTAAAGCCGTGGCTTGCCGCCATGAGCGACAGCGTGCTGCATTCCCTGACGCTGCGCGTTACGGGCATCGGCGAGAGCCATCTGGAAAGCAAGGTGGGCCCGCTGCTGCAAAACGCAAACCCAACGGCCGCCGTGTATGCCAAGACGTCGGAGGTGATCCTCCGCATCACCGCAAAGGCGGAAGACGAGGCGGCGGCCGAGCGGATGTGCCAAGAGTACGCGCAGCATTTTTACAAGGCGCTGGGAGACTGCGTTTATGCGGTGGATAAGGATTCTCTGGAGCAGGTGGTGGTGGAGACGCTGGCCGCGCATGGCCTGACGGTGGCCACGGCGGAGAGCTGCACCGGGGGGCTGCTGTCGCAGCGCATTACGTCCGTGCCGGGCGCGAGCGAGGTATTCGCCTACGGCGCGTGCACCTATGCAAACGGGATCAAGCAGAAGATGCTTGGCGTAAAAGCCGAAACATTGGCGCAATATGGCGCGGTTTCGCCCGAGACGGCTGCCGAAATGGCGCGCGGCGTGCGCGCGGCGGCCGGGGCCGATTTTGGCGTGGGGATCACGGGCATTGCCGGGCCGGGCGGCGGAACGCCCGAAAAGCCCGTAGGGCTGGTGTATGCAGCCGCGTGCAGCGGCGATATTACGTATGTGCAGCGGCTCGTTGTGCCGGGGCGCACACGCGAGGTGGTGCGCATTTCTGCCACGCAGCGCGCGCTGGAAATGGTGCGGCGGCTGGCACTCAAGCTGCCGCAGCCCGGGTGCGCGGCCTTTGCGGCGGAGCAGCCCGCGCATATGCCCGCCGAACAGGCGCCGGCGCACAACGGATAATGCCACAGCCGCAAAAAGCCCGGCCGTAAGAGACGCCGGAGGACTTGGGCCCGAAGGGGGACCGGATAAAAACAAGCGCCCACAGGCGGGGGCGGCGGGATCTGCAGGCAACCGGCATACAGGGCGCTGCCTGCGCAAAACCGCGCCGAATGCATGGGCGGGAAGGGATTACTATCATGCAGCAGTCAATGGAAAAAAACGTGGAAAAGCAGATGATCATCCGCACGTTCGAGCCAAATCTCGACCAGCTGAAGCAGACGGCGCGCCAGCTTGCGCACATGCAGGATGTGAGCCTGAACCTGTACGGACAGGCCAGCGAGGTTTTGATCGTTGTAACGGCGCGCGCCTTTGCGCAGGCCGCCGCTACCGAGCTCACCGAGAGCGTGGCCGAGCAGTTCGAGCTTTCGCTCGGCGATACGGTTTACGGCCGGGGCAAGGGCAGCCTTGCGTATTTTACGGCAGGTGAGCTGATCGAACATGAAGCCAACATCGCCGCGGCGGATGCAGAAACCGGCGCGCTGCTGGAGGAAGAGTTTTCACACACCAAGCGCGGCCCCTCGGTGTTCGATTTCGGCGAGGGCAGCTACCACGACAGGCGTTTTTTAAACAAAGTGCAGGCCGCCGAGGAACGCTATGCCGACGAAGGCGATGCCGCGCAATCCGTTGCGGCGCGCGCCGTTGCGGCCTCAAAATACGGCCACGCAGATTTCGGTGCCGCGGTGATGGGCATCGGCTCGGGAGAAGCTGTATATATCGCCGTGGCGTACCGGGGCTATGTGTACCTGCGCCGCTTTAAAGATAGCGATACGGCATCCAAAAGCGCCGCGCTGATGATGTTGGATCTGATCCGCCGTCTGATGAAAAAACAGCCGGTGAACAATGCGCGGATGTTTAAGGCCTATTCCGATTTTGACTGGAACGAACCGATCACAAGGAAACGCGCAAATCCCTATCTTGCGCCGATCATTGTGCTGGCCGTGCTGCTTGTGCTGCTGGCCGGCGCCTGCTGGTATTTCTTTACGCATTATTCCCTGGGCGGCGGACAGGGAAGCTCGCTGCCCGCGGATAACTCCACAGGCGCGAGCGTGCCCGCCGCGCCGGATGTGCAGGCGCCCGCTCCCTCTGTGCCGCAGCCTGCCGGCGACGGAAACACCTCCGGTGCGGACAGCACGGTTCCCCCGGCGGCAGACAGCGTACAGCCGGCAGACAGCACGCCGACGGCGTCCGACGGCGCACAGGCAGGCGGCAATGTTGTGCAGCCGTTTGCATAAATTGATGGATTGATTCCATAAAGTAAAATTTAATTTACATAAAGGAGAATGCAGATGAAACCGGTGATCGGGATCGTTTCCTCCTGCACGCACGAGCTGCACCCTATGTATACCACGGGGCGGGACTATGTGCTTTCGGTGGAGCAAGCGGGCGGCCTTGCGCTGCTGCTGCCCGCTGTGCCGGACGCGGTGAACGACAGTATGGCGCAATGGCTGGCGCTGTGCGACGGCTTTTTGCTGGCGGGCGGCGGGGACGTTGCCCCCACCTTTTACGGGCAGAGCCCGCTGCCGCAGGTAAAAAGCACCGATCGGCTGCGAGACCAGGTGGAGATGACGCTTTGCCGCGCGGCACAGCAGCACGGCAAGCCCGTGCTGGGCGTTTGCCGCGGCGTTCAGGTGCTGAATGTGGCGTTCGGCGGCACCCTTTGGCAGGATATCCCCACGCAATGCCGGGGAGCGATCTGCCATATGCAGGATATGAGCGCGCGCGGCGAGCTGTTTCACAGCCTGATGATCGAGCCGGACAGCCTGCTGGGGCGCGTGATGGGCACGGGCCGGCATGAGTGCAATACCTTCCATCATCAGGCGGTGCGCGAGGTGGCGCCGGGCTTCGCGGCCGTTGCACGCACACCGGACGGTGTTACTGAGGCCATTGAGCGCATGGACGGCCTGGCGATCGGTGTGCAGTGGCACCCGGAAAACCTCTGCGCGCAGTATGCCGATCACTCCGCGCTGTTTGCGTGGCTGGTGAATACGGCCGGGCAGTGCGCGCAGGCGGAGTAAAGCGGAAAAACGGCAAAACAAAAAAGGAATAAAAAAGGTGCGGCGTAAGGCCGCACCTTTTTTATAAAGCAATTGTTCAGCCACCGAAGCGGGTGCCGTTCAGCTTTACGCCGGGGCCCATGGTGGAGGCCACGGTAACGCTGCGGATATACTGGCCCTTGGCCGCCGCAGGCTTTGCCTTGACGATCGCTTCCATCACGGTGTCCAGGTTCTGCTGCAGCTTTTCGGCGCCAAAGGAAACCTTGCCGATGGGCACGTGGATGATGTTCGCCTTGTCCAGACGGTACTCGATCTTGCCGGCCTTGGCCTCGCTGACGGCGCGGCCCAGATCGGGCGTCACCGTGCCGGCCTTGGGGTTCGGCATCAGGCCGCGCGGGCCGAGGATGCGGCCCAGACGGCCAACCTGCCCCATCATATCGGGCGTAGTGACGAGTACATCAAAATCGATAAAGCCTTCGTTCTGGATCTTTGCAATCAGGTCGGCATCGCCCACCATCATTGCGCCGGCCTCCTCGGCGGCCTTGGCGGCGTCGCCCTTGGCAATGGCAATAACGCGCACGTCCTTGCCGGTGCCGTTGGGCAATACCACCGCGCCGCGCACCTGCTGGTCGGCATGGCGGCTGTCTACGCCGAGGCGAACATGCAGCTCTACGGTTTCGTCAAACTTCGCGCGGGCGGTCTGGCAGCACAGCGCCAGCGCCTCCTCGGTATCGTACAGCTTGGTACGATCGACAAGCTTTTTGCTGTCGATATAATGCTTTCCGTGTTTCATAATATCCTCCTGTGGTAATACGGAATGATCCTCCCACGTATGGTGAGGTTTCTTATGCAGACGTTAATCGGTAACCGTAACGCCCATGCTGCGGCAGGTACCGGCGATCATGCTGACAGCCGATTCCAGGTTCGCGGCGTTCAAATCGGGCATTTTGGTGGTGGCGATCTCTTCCAGCTGCTTTTTGGTGATGGACGCAACCTTTGTTTTGTTGGGCACGCCCGAGCCGCTCTCGATGCCGACTGCCTTTTTGATGAGCACAGCCGCCGGAGGGGTTTTTGTGATGAAGCTGAAGGAGCGGTCTGCATAGACCGTGATCACGACAGGGATGATATAACCGATGTCTTTTTGTGTGCGCTCGTTGAATTCCTTCGTGAACGCCATGATGTTCACGCCGTGCTGGCCGAGCGCCGGGCCGACGGGGGGAGCCGGAGTCGCTTTACCGGCCGGGATCTGGAGCTTGATATACCCCGTTACTTTCTGAGCCATTTTCTTGTGCACCTCCAAAAATTGTGGTTCGTTGCGGGCGACGGCCGGATGCCGCGCCCTCCCACGAGCGCGCAAAGCACTTTTGCGCGCTCTGCGAGGCCGCCGTGCAGATCTGCGCCGCACACGGGGAGCCTCTTATAAGAACCGCGCCCGTTTGCCTGCGGGCGAGCGGTATCTTATCGGGAAATCGATCCGGCTTCTCAAAGCCGGTTTCGGGCAAATTGCGGTCTTGCCAACGGCAAAGCGCGCGCCGCTTACAAAGGCTTTACCTGAACAAAATCCAGCTCCGCCGGCGTTTCGCGGCCAAACATGGAAACCTTCACGTTCACCTTGCGCGCATCGGTATCGATGCCCTCCACAATACCGATAAAGCCCTCCAGCGGGCCGCCGATGATCTGCACGTTGTCGCCCACGGCGTAATCGAGCGTTACCGCGCGCACATCCACGCCCAGCTTATCCACCTCTTCGGCGGTAAGGGGAATGGGCTTCGACGACGGGCCTACAAAGCCCGTAACGCCGCGCGTATTGCGCACGATATACCAGCTGTCGTCCGTCATCACCATTTTTACAAGCACGTAGCCGGGGAAAAGCTTGCGCTCTACCTCGCGCTCCTTGCCGTCCTTGATGTCGGGCACCAGCTCGACGGGAACCTTTACCTCCTGGATCAGATCCTGCAGGCGGCGGTTCTCGATGATGGTTTCCAGATTCTGGGCCACTTTGTTTTCATAGCCGGAATAGGTATGCACCACATACCAGCGCGCCTCGGTATCTCTGTCCTGCGCCATGCTTCAAAACCCCGCTTTCAAGCCTTGCTGCCCGCCGGTGTGCGGCGGACGCCGTTTCGGGTTTGCCCCGTGCAGTTTGCGCAAACGGGCGCGGCTACGCGGCGTTCGTTTGCAGCAGCGTGCTCAGCCCAAAGCCGAACACTGCGTCGAGCACCATGATCAGCACTGCGGCCACGAGCACAACGACCAGCACCACAAGGGTGTTGTTCATGATCTGCTTTTTCGACGGCCACACAACCTTCTTCATTTCGCTGACAGTATCGCGGAAAAACTTCGCGATGCGCCCGAAGAAGCCCTTCACTTTGGCGAAAAAGCCTTTGGACTTTTTCTCAGTCTTATCAGCCATGCTGCTTGTCCGCCTTTCTTACTTGGTCTCGCGGTGAACCGTATGCTTTTTGCAGAAGCGGCAATACTTCTTCATCTCAAGCCGGTCCGGGCTGTTCTTCTTGTTCTTCTTGGTGTTGTAGTTGCGCTGTTTGCACTCCGTGCAGGCAAGAACAATTTTTACACGCATTGTTTCGGCACCTCCATCTAATAGCCTCCCTCTTATGGCAGGCGGCGCATCGAAAAATGCGCACAAAAAAACAAACCTGCAAAAGAGGTATCCTTATCATACCACCCGCCGCGCCTTACGTCAAGCGATTCTTGCGCCAAAAACGCCGCCGCGCAAAATTTTTCTGCCCGTTTGCGCTTTTTTGCTGCCGGCGGCGTTCGCGCGCTGTGAGGCGCGCGGCGTTTGCGCGGCGCGATCGATCCGGCAATATTTCCCTGCCGCTTCGGGATTTGGGGCTTGTATGTTGCGCGGGCACACGGTTTTATTGTATACTTTATAAAAAGGCGAAGCGGGGCCGGGCGGGGCAAAGGCAAACGGCAGCCGGAGCCGAACGGCACCACGGGAAGGAGGCTTTTGGCATGACAACAGATCGGCTGGCCGCGGCCTGCGGCTTTCGGCCGCTGTTTTTGGGCGCGGCGCGGCAGGTGACCGGCGTATTCTGCGGCGATCTTGTAAGCTGGGCGCTGGTGCGCGCCAAGGCGGGCGATGCATGGTGCACGGTAATGGTCGGCGAAAACACGGTGGCGGCCGCGCTGCTTGCGGGCTGCGCGTGCGTAGTGCTGTGCCACGGCACCGAGGCAAGCGCCGCCATGCTGCGCGCCGCAAAGGAGCACGGTGTAACGCTGTTTGCTGCCGATCTGCCCGAGTTCGAGACGGGCGCGGCCATTGCGCGGGCGGCAATCCTCACTTGATTTCCCGCGCAAAAACAGGCATATTTCAGTGGCTTGCAGTACAGCCACACACCTTGTAAAATATATTGACATATTGATAAAATGCGACATGGACTGATCCAATAAAATTGCCCCGCAAGGGGCAGGGGGCTGCGCCATAAATTTGCAATATAAAAATCAAGCGAACCCCTGCGCGGATTCGCTTGACCATATTTTTTCTTTTTCTCCTGTCTACTTGACAGGGGGCCGTTCACTTTTTGATGCACCTTGTTTTTTTCTACAGTTCCTCGTTTGCCACGGGCAGTTCGGGCGTGCTGGTCGGCTTCGGCCGTTCCTGCTTCGGCCGGGCCGGCTCCGGCCCGCTTGCGGCGGGCGGTTCGCCCGCCGCAAAGAGCTCTGGCTGCATGCCTGCCCCGGAGGGCTTTGGCGGCTCGGGCATCGCGGATGCCTCGGAGGGCTTTGGCAGCTCGGGCATCGCGGATGCCCCGGAGGGCTTTGGCGGCTCGGGCATCGCGGATGCCCCGGAGGGCTTTGGCGGCTCGGGCATCGCGGATGCCCCGGAGGGCTTTGGCGGCTCAGGCATCGCGGATGCCTCGGGCAGGTTGCCGCTTTTCAGTGTGACGATGGCCTTAAAAAGGTCGCCGTCCACCGCCACCTCGAACGAGCCGCCCTGCAGCTCGGCAAAGCTCTTTACAATGGCAAGGCCGAGGCCGCTGCCCTCGGTGTTGCGCGATCGATCGCCGCGCACAAAGCGCTCGGTGATGTGCTGCGCGTCAAAATCCAGCTCGGTGGCCGAAATGTTTTTAAAAACGATCTGCGCGCCGTCCGCAAGGGGTGTGAGCGTAATATACGCTCGCGTGCCGGGCATGCCGTATTTGGTAATGTTCACGAGCAGGTTTTCAAAGATGCGGCAGGTCTTTTGCCCGTCCAGCACAAGCGGCACGCGGCCCTCGGGCAGCTGCCAGCGAAAATCGACGCCGCAGCTCTGCAGGGAATCGGCCAGCTCGTACTGCATCTGCTTGAGCAGTGCCGCAAGGTCAGTTTCGGCATAGTGCACCGTCACGTTGCCGGTGGCGGCCTTGCTCACCTCGAACAGATCCTCGATCAGCCGCTTCAAACGCTGCGATTTGCGGTCAAGTGTGTCGATGTATCGGGCGCGGTCGGCCTCGGAAAGGCCGGGATCCTTCAAAAGATCCACATAGGTGATGATGGCCGTGAGCGGCGTTTTTAGATCGTGCGAGACGTTCGAGATCAGCTCGGTTTTCATGTTCTGGCTGCGCACCTCGGCGGCAACCGCCTTTTCAAAGCCGTCGCGCACCTGGTTCAGCTCGTCGCGCAGGGGGTCAAACATGCCCAGCTCGCCCGCAATGGGCGCTGTCAGATCGCCCGCGGCCATGCGCCGCGCGGCGTCCAGCAGCGCGGCGTAGTGCTGCTGCTCGCGAACCATCCGGCCGCGCAGCAGAAAAAACAGCAAAATGGTGTAAAGCAGCGTGCCCAGAATGCCGAACACCCAAAAGCAGCAGATGAACGTAACGATCACGAAGTTTATCGCCAGCAGGCGCAGGAGCGTGCGGTCGGCGGAGTCGCGCAGATCCACGCGCGTGAGCGCGCTCCACATCCGCATAATCTGCCGCCCCACAGCGCGCCAGAGCAGCCGCGTAAGGCGCAGCGCCTGCCCGGCGAGCGTGTACCGGAACAGATACCTCCTCCAGCCGTGCCGGGCAACGCCCTGCCGCACGGCCAGCACGGGCAGGAATACGGCCGCCAAAACAGGCAGGGCCACGAGCATCGCCATAAAAAACGCGAACGTGTCCGCGGCCGCGGGCAGATCGATGCTGAAATTATCCGCGAGATTTTGAGAGATGCTGCCGTCGCACAGGCTTACAAGGCATTGAGAGAGCAACGCCCCGCCCAGTGTTCCTGCGCCAAACAGCAGGGCGATGCCTGCTTCAAGCGGCAGCGCGGCCAGACGCTTGCCCCCAAGGCCGCTGCCCCGCCTGCGGCCAAACCACAGCGCCAGCAGCGCGCACACGCCAATCACTGGCCAGAACAGCAGGTTGAACGCGCTGTACAGGCGGTGTATTTGGTTGGAGGTGCCGTAGCCTGTAAGCTCGTCGTAGGCAGGAAGATCCTTCGGAACGGCAAAAATCAGCGCTACGCCGCGCGGCGGCGCAAGATCGTAATATTGGAACAGCTCATCGGCCATTTCAAAATACGAGAGCGCGAGAGTGTCCCAGCTCGAGCCGTAGTGCTCCCAGTATTCTATGGTTGCCCCGTTGGGCGACGACAGCATCCAATCGCGCACAATCGCTGTCTCGCCGCTTTTGTTGTAATTTACGGCGATGACGTAGTCCCATGCGTCCAGCGCAAAAGAGTCGCGCTGCAAAAAGCCGCTCAAATCGGTTTTGGGCGCGTAGATGGCGCCGCTCTCGGGATCAACAACAGTATATTGCAGGCTGCCCCAGCCGGAATCGAAGGAACGGGCAAAATCGAAAATCATCTGATTGAAGTCGTCGATGAGCGCGGCGGCCCGCTCGCTGTAGACATCCAGCCCGCCGTGCTGCTCCGGCTGTTCGGCAGAGGCTGTTCGGTCCTCCGCGCCGAAATCGACGGTGAAGGGATCCTCCCCGGTTGCGCGGGCCATTGCGTGGAACAGGCTGTTTTCGTCGCTTAGCAGCACGGCGGAGGGCGCATATTCCACGTTGTCCCACGCGCAGCGCGCCTGCCAGTAGCGCACCATGCTGCAAAGCCGAAGCTGATCGATAAACGAGGGGTAGGCATAATAGGTGTAGCCGCTGCGCTCGATATACGCGTAGGAGCCGGCCATGCCCGATACCAGCAGCGCCGCCAGCGCCAGCAGCCACAGCGCGGCGCAAAGGCCTGCCGCAATTTTGCTTTTTGGTTTTGCCGCCATGGGAGGTTACCACCTTTCCGAAGGATGCCGGAATTTTTTAGCCGGTTTTGCTTTAGGCCCGGTTTGCCCGGCTCTGCCGTGCGCCGGGCGCCGAGGGGCGCCCCGGCGCGGAACGCGAAGTTTGCCGAGGGGCGCCCCGGCGCGGAACGGCCGGGCACGGGACGCGAAGCTTGCCGAACGGCGCCCCGGCGCGGGCCGCGCTATGCCTCGATTTTATACCCGATGCCCCACACTACCTTCAGGTATTTGGGCTCGCGGGGGTTATATTCGATTTTTTCGCGGATGTTGCGCACGTGCACCATAATGGTATCGGTATTGACAGCGCGCTCGTTCCACACGCGCTCGTAGATCTCTTCGGCCGAAAATACGCGGCCGGGGTGCCTCATCAAAAGCAGCAGGATCTTAAATTCCAGCGGCGTCAGCTTTACGGGCGCGCCGTCTACCGTGAGCTCGGCGGTTTCTTCGCACAGCTCCAGCCCGCCGATGGTGTATGTGCGGCGCGCGGGCGATTCGGCCGCCGCGCCCGTCGCCCGCAAAAACTTTTCGTAGCGCCGCAGATGCGAATGCACGCGCGCGAGCAGCTCCATCGGCACGAAGGGCTTTGTCACATAGTCGTCCGCGCCGATGTTCAGCCCCGTGATCTTATCCAGATCCTCCGATTTTGCCGAGAGCATAATCACGGGGAATTCAAAGCCCTCGGCGCGCAGCTTCATCACCATCGTAATGCCGTCCATCACGGGCATCATCACATCCACGATGGCCAGATGCATCGCCTGCCGGCGCGCCGCCTCCAGTCCTTCGGCCCCGTTGGCTGCGCCGTGCACGGCGTAGCCCTGATTTTTTAAATAAATCGATACGCCCTCGCGAATTTCGGCGTCGTCCTCTACCACCAGAACATGCGTCTCCATAAAAACCACCTTGAAAGTTTACTTCTGTTTGCCGGGAGGGTTACCCCCGCTTTCCGGGAAGCAATCGGCAGACAGGCCCGGCGGATCGCCCAAAGCGGCCGCCGTTTTGCAATTTTATGTATGGATTTAGTATATCACAGGCTTGAAGGAAGCGCCAGTGCGTGTTATACTTTGTCTGGAACAAAAAATGTTCCGGGGCTGCGCCGGGCGCAGCCCCGGGCTCTGCTTTGAAAAAAGCGGGGAACGGCTGCCGCACGGGGCCGCCCGGGAACGCGGGCGCGAAGCGCGCCGCGAACGGCTGCGGCCAGCCGCGGCCGGCAGTAAGAGGGGAATCGAATCATTAAGGGGGAGAGGATATGTCCAAAACCGTAATTCCGGCTGGATACCGCCCGTTGTTGGGGCTGTATGATACGCAGAAGGCCATCGGGATGATCCAGGAGATTTTTTTAAAAAAGCTGTGCGGCGCGCTGCACTTAAAGCGCGTTACCGCGCCGCTGTTCGTAGACCCGGCCACGGGCCTGAACGACGATCTGAACGGCGTGGAGCGCCCTGTCGGCTTTGACGTGCCGGCGCTGGCGGCCGATGCGGCCGTGGTGCATTCGCTGGCGAAGTGGAAGCGCATGGCGCTGGCAAAATACGAGTTTCGCCCGGGCAACGGCCTTGTCACCAACATGAACGCCATCCGCCGCGACGAAGAAATGGACAATCTCCATTCCATCTATGTCGATCAGTGGGACTGGGAAAAGGTGATCACCCGCGCCGAGCGCAGCCCCGAAACACTGCGCCACACCGTGCAGCGCATTGTGGAGGCCGTGTGCGGCACGCTGGACGAATTGAAGTGGGAATTCCCCGATTTGGAGGCCATTCGGCTGAACCATACGGTGACGTTCGCCACCGCGCAGCAGCTGGAAGACCGCTGGCCCGAAAAAACGCCCAAAGAGCGCGAAAACGCCTTTGCCAAGGAGCACGGCACGATCTTTATTATGGGCATCGGCGGGGTGCTGCGCTCCGGCAGGCCGCACGACGGCCGCGCGCCGGACTATGACGATTGGGCGCTGAACGGGGACTTGCTGTTCTGGGACGAAGCGCTGGGCTGCGCGCTGGAGCTTTCCAGCATGGGCATCCGTGTGGACGAGGCTTCGATGAAAAGCCAGCTCGCGGCCGCCGGGTGCGAGGCAAGGGCCGAGCTGCCGTTCCACAAATCGCTGCTGGCGGGCCGGCTGCCGCTTACCATCGGCGGCGGCATCGGCCAGAGCCGTCTGTGCATGCTGCTGCTGGGCAAGGCGCATGTAGGCGAGGTGCAGGTGTCGCTGTGGGACGATGAGACCTATGCCGTGTGCGGCCGCGCCGGGGTGCGCCTGCTGTAACGGCATTGACCGCATTTATCTATAATGAATACGAGAATGAATACGAGCTGCCGCGCTGCATTGCTACAAGGCACGGCGGCTTTTTGCTCTTTTCTTTTGCAGGGGGATATGGTATACTGATTTTATTCAAGCGTGCGGATCATTTTATTCAAATTTATTCAAACGTGCGGATCATCAAAAGAACAAAGCAGGAACGGAACGCTTCTTTTCCCCGCGAAGGAGAGAAGATCCGGCCGCCCGCAAGTTAAAAATCAAACTTTCGGATAGGAGACCGATATGAATTACAGCGAATTGAACGTACCCGAACAGATCCACAAGGCCGTCGAGCGCATGGGCTTTACCGAGCTTACCGAGGTACAGGAAAAGGCCATTCCGCCCATGATGGCCGGGCGCGATGTCATCGCGAAGGCACCCACGGGCACGGGCAAAACCTGCGCGTTCGGCATTCCGCTGATCTTAGAGCTGGATCAGGCCCAAAAATATCCGCAGGCCGTTGTAATGGCTCCCACGCGCGAGCTGGCGCAGCAGATCACGGGGGATCTGGAGGATCTGGCGCACTTTTACCCCGAGATCCGCATTGTTACCGTGTACGGCGGTGCGAATATGCAAAAGCAGATTGACCGGCTGAAAAAGGGCGCGCAGATTGTGGTGGCCACGCCCGGCCGCCTGCAGGATCACATGAACCGCCGCACGGTGGATCTTTCGCACGTTACCACCGTGGTGCTGGACGAGGCCGACGAAATGCTGAACATGGGCTTTTATAAGGACGTGCGCAAAATTTTGGATCAGATCAAATCGCGCAAGCGTCTGGCGATGTTCAGCGCCACCATCAGCCGCGAGGTGATGGATATCGGCTGGCTCTATCAGCGCGACGCCGAAGAGATCACCGTGCAGCCCATCGAGGATTCCGCGCCGAAGATCGATCAGTTCCTGGTGCTCACCACAGGCCGCAACAAGCTGGCAGATATGGCCGAGATCATCGTGCAGAAGGGCTACCGGCGCGTGATGGTATTCTGCAACCAGAAATATACCACCGCGATGCTGGCAAACCAGATGGCGCGGCTGAATTTTGTGGTGGATTGCCTGCACGGCGATCTTTCGCAGGGCGAGCGCAACAAGATCATGGCGGAATTTAAGGCGGGCAAGCTGGCGGTGCTGGTTTCTACAGACGTGGCCGCGCGCGGCATCGATGTTTCCGAGGTGGACGCGGTTTTCAATTACGACGTGCCGGATTCCAACGAATATTATACCCACCGCATTGGCCGCACCGGCCGCGCGAAGCATGCGGGCGAGGCGTATGTGCTGTATACCAAGGAAGAGGCAAAGCGCGTGCGCGATATGCTGCGCTATACCCGCAATACGGCCGAGCCCATTACCTTTGACGAAAACCGGAAGATCGTTCCGGGAACGTTCTGATGCAGGCGCAGGGCCAAAAAGCGCCGGAGCGGCAGGTGCCGGGGCAGGCCGTGCGGTTTTACAAACGGTTTCTGGAGCGGCGCGCATGTGCCGCAGAGGCATCTGCATAGAATCGTCAGCAATCCGCGCAGAACCGTCAGCAATCCGCATAGAACCGTCAGCATAGGGAGGGATTGCCAATATGAGCAGGATCAAAAACGAGCCGAAGATCAAAAACCCGCTGATCGTCGCCATCCGCGAGCAGCTGGAGCACCGCGCGCTGTGGATGTATCTTCTGTGCGACGAGGCGGCGAAAAAGGGGCTGGCCTCCGAGGATTACGCCCCGGCGGCCGTGCACCGCTGCGGGCTGTACCAGGGCGGGCTTTTGCGCAAAAAGGCGGGCGGCGGCAGCTCGCTGAAGGGGCTGAAAAAGACGCTCTTTTCCAAATTTGCGCAGTGGGTGTTCGAGATGGAGATCAAGCGCTGCGACGACGACCATCTGGACATCGATTTCCACTACTGCCCGCTGGTGAAGGCGTGGCAAAAGCAGGGCTGCTCCGACGAGGAGATCTGCCGGCTGTGCGATCACGCCATGTGCGGCGACCGCGGCATCGCCGAAAGCTTTGGCTGCGAGCTGGAGCTGCCCGCCACCATTGCGCGCGGTGACGATCTTTGCCAGATCCGCTTTGTGCGGCGCTGAAGGCAAAGCCCCGCGCGGACGAAAGAAAGTACGGCCGCCCGGCAGAACCGCGCGGCATAGCTTTCTTATGGAACCGGCCGTAGGGCGGCGGAACCGAAAACGAGGCGGCAAAGCCCCGCGGGCAAAAAACCGCGGCTCTGCCTTGCCGCGAAGCCGCCGCCTGCGCCCTGTCGGTTCCGCAAAGGCCTTGGGGCGGGACGAAGCCGTTTCTTCCGAATTTCTTCAAAATCCATAAAAATTTGAAAATGAGATGTATTGTGTAAAGGGTGGTTTCACCACCCAAGTACACATTGGCTGACGGTTCGTTTGTGGCAGAATGACATAGGCTGGAAGGGCGGTGATCGACCAGCAGGAGGAAACCGAAGGGGAGCGTCCGGGGATGGCCTGGGCGCTCCGTTCTCTTTGCCGGCCCTCTCGAAGAGCGCACTTACTCACCACCGGCCAGGAGCCAGCGGTGGTACTGCCTGGCGGCAGCCGTGCGCCCTCCGGGGGCGGCTCCGCCGGGGTGTCCTCTCCTGCCGGTATATACCAGCAGACGCCAACGGCGGCTTGTACATCGGGCGGAGCTGCGCCGATGCACTGGGGGCTTGGGGGCCATCGGCCACCAACAAGCTGCGCCGGGTATATACCGGTGCATTGCTTGCTATTACTATCAGTGCCCATAAATGAGGGTTGAAAGCCGCTTGCGATAGTGGTATACTTGACTTATGTTAATTTGACAAACTCAAAGTTATCGATAGTACGATTATAAAAATCCGGTGGGGGATAGTGGTGTATATATTTTTGTCAATTATTCTTGTAATCATGGGAGCCGTTATGATTCTAAAACCAAGGCTCTTTTTTGATATTACAGAAAGCTGGAAAAATTATGCCAGCAGTGACCCGTCTGACTTATACCTTTTTAGCACACGACTTGGTGGCGTTCTCTGCTTGCTGGTAGGTATTGGGGGAATCGTGATACTCGTTTTCCTGTCATGATACATACTTAATTCTCGTTTGTTTGGGGGATTTCATCTTTTTGGTGAAATCCCCCTTGACAAATGTTCTCTTGCACAGCGATTTTTCTCCTTCGCCCCGAAAATTGGGTTCGCGCTTGTCAAGCGATGTCCGGAATCCACATTCAAAAATCAACAGAAAGGAAGTCGATCATCATGTCAACACCGCACAACGCCGCCAACAAGGGGGATTTTGCCAAAACCGTGCTGATGCCGGGCGACCCGCTGCGCGCACAGTTCATTGCCGAGACGTTTTTGCAGGACGCGAGGCTCGTAACGGATGTACGGGGCATGCTGGGCTATACGGGCACCTATGAGGGTGCGCCGGTATCGGTGATGGGCAGCGGCATGGGCATGCCCTCCATCGGCATCTATTCGTGGGAGCTGTACACGCAGTACGGTGTGGAAAACATCATCCGCATCGGCTCGGCCGGCTCGTACAGCCCAAAAGCAAAGATATTCGATGTGATTTTGGCCACCGGCGCCTACAGCGAGAGCAGCTATGCCAAAACGCAGAACGGCTTTGCGGGCGATGTAACGCGGCCCTCGCCCGCCTTGTGTGGAGCGCTGCGCAAAAGCGCGGCACGGCAGGGCATTGCAATGATCGAGGGCATGATCCATTCCAGCGATGTGTTCTATCGCAACGCCGCGCCCGATTACTGGGAAAAGCTGCGCGACGAAAAGGGCTGCCTTGCCGTGGAGATGGAAAGCTTTGCGCTGTTCCACAACGCCGCCGCAACGGGCAAAAACGCCGCGTGCCTGATTACCGTTTCCGACAGCTTTGTCTCGCATGAGGAGACAACGGCCGAGCAGCGCCAGAAGAGCTTGACCGATATGATGAAGATTGCTCTGGGCAGCATTTTGGAGTGAACAGCATGAACGGAACAATCGACCGCGCGGCGCTCATCCGCGCCGCATTTCGGGCCCGCGAGGCCGCCTACGCGCCGTATTCCCACTTTAAGGTGGGGGCGGCGCTGCTGGCAAAAGACGGGCGTATGTTCACCGGCTGCAACATCGAGAGCGCGGCCTTTTCGCCCACGCAATGCGCCGAGCGCACGGCGCTGGGCAAGGCTGTAAGCGAGGGCGTGCGGGCGTTTACCGCCGTCGCCGTGGTGGGCGCGCGCGACAACGCGCCGGACGACGCGCTGCCCACCGCGCCCTGCGGCGTGTGCCGCCAGATGCTGTACGAGTTCGGGGGCGACGGCCTGCTGGTGATTATGGCAAAGAGCGAAACCGATTACCGGGAGATGACGCTCGGCGCGCTGCTGCCGCTGGGCTTCGGGCCCGGGAAGGTGCTGTAGGCGGCGCGGCGTTTTGCCGCCCGCCGGGGAATACGCCTTTTGCCCGCGCGCGTTCCGTTCCCTTTTGCCTGCGCCTTCGGGCTTTCGTGCCTGCCGGTTCGTCTGCTTTCGGCGGGACGCCTTAAAGCTGCCCCGAGCCCGATCCGGGACGGCAGGCCCGACCGGTGATCTCAGACGATAGATAGAATGTATTTTTGCGGCGGAAAGCCGGTTTTTAACCCAAAATTGCAAAAAATGGGGAAAAAGCCAGTTTTCGGCACAAAAACGGTCGGAAATTTGGCAGGTACACCGGGTGCGGACGTCTTGCAAAAAGACGGAAAATTCGCTATACTGGAAAGCGTTGGGGGCTCCGCTTTCAAAAAGCGGTGCCCGCTCCGTCCTTGGACGGAATCGAGCGCGCCGGCCTGTGCCGGCGCAGGACCGCCGCCCCGGGTATGCGCTGCGTGCGGCCCTGCGGGGGGCAAAAAAAAGGAGATTGAATATGAAGAAACTGCTTGCATTTGCAATGGCGGCCGTGTTGGCACTGGGCCTCTTTGCGGGCTGCGGCCAGCAGAACAAGGGTGCGGAGCTGGCGCTCATCACCGACATCGGTACCATCGACGACAAATCCTTCAACCAGGGCGCATGGGAAGGCCTTGTGAAGTATGCCGAGGAAAAGAACATTACGCATCAGTACTATCAGCCCACCGAGAAGAGCAACACCGCATATCTGGAATCCATCGATCAGGCCGTAAAAAACGGCGCGAAGGTGATCGTTACGCCGGGCTTTTTGTTTGAGGAGCCGGTTTATCAGGCGCAGGATCAGTACCCGGATGTGAAGTTCATCCTCATCGACGGCAATCCGCACGACGCCGATTACAACTACAAAACCGCCGAAAACTGCGTGGGCATCACCTATGCCGAAGAGCAGGTGGGCTTCCTTGCGGGATACGCCGCGGTGAAGGACGGCATGACGAAGCTGGGCTACATGGGCGGCATGGCCGTGCCCGCCGTGATTAAGTACGGCTACGGCTTTGTACAGGGTGCCGAGTACGCCGCGCAGGAGCTGGGCCTTGCCGACGGCAGCATCGAGATCATGTACAACTATACGGGCGGCTTTGACGCCACGCCCGAGGCGCAGAATCAGGCCGCTTCCTGGTACAACAACGGCACCGAGGTGATCTTCGCGGCCGGCGGCGCTGTGGGCAACTCCGTAATGGCAGCGGCCGAGACGGCCGGCGCCAAGGTGATCGGTGTTGACGTCGATCAGTCTCCGGAATCCGAAACCGTGATCACCTCCGCGATGAAGGGCCTGAGCATCTCCGTGTACGATATGATCAAGGCATACTATGACGGCTCGTTCCCCGGCGGCCAGAACCTCGTGTTTGAGGCCTCCAACAACGGCGTTTCGCTGGCGATGGATACCGCGAAGTTCGCGGGCTTCACGAAGGCCGATTACGACGCGCTGTTTGCCGCGCTGCAGAACAACACGGACAACATCGCATCCGATATCCTCGGCAATGTGGATGCGAGCGGCAAGGATGTTGCGCTCGCCGATCTGCCTTTGAAGGCGGTTGTGGTGACGGAAGTAAAATAAGCGGACGCACCCCGGTATTACGGCTGTATCAAAAGCCCCCGGCTCGTTAGAGCCGGGGGTAAAATTATTTTTACTGCTGACCATATCTATCGCTGAAGGGAACGCTGGAGAGAAACACGAACGCGCTCTCGCAATCTCTTCCGGCTTACCGATTCGGCACAGCTTACGATGGATTTGCTTTAGAAGCTTCCGCAGGCTGACCGGCGCCGTCATAAACAAAGCCGTTGTTTTGGATGACATTGGCATACCAATGTCCGCTTTGTTTTACTGTGCGCGCCTGCGTCGCATAGTCCACGTAAACAATGCCAAAGCGCTTGGTATATCCAAAAGCCCATTCAAAATTATCCATCAGCGACCAGAGATAATATCCGCGTACATCAACTCCCTCGCGGATGGCGCGATGAACCTGATACAGATACCGGGCCAAATAATCCTGACGCTCCGGGTCGCGGACAAGCCCGTCCTCTGCGGGATGATCCGGATAAGCCGCGCCGTTTTCCGTAATGAAAATCGGAGGATGCTGATAATCGCGGTCGAGGCGCGCCAGCAAATCGTGGATGCCCTGCGGATAAACTCCCCATCCCATTGCCGTCCGGGTATCTCCAAGCGGATGCGTTTCAGAGCGGGTGGGCCACACATCCGGATTGGCGGAAACCGTTTCGCTGAAATAGTGGTTGAGGCCCAAAAAGTCAATTGGCTGGTGGATCAGCGCCATATCTCCCGGCTCCCGGCGCGGAGCAAGACCTTCCGCCTCGTACAGCGCGAGAACCTCCTGCGGATAGCCTCCCTTAAAAATCGGATCCGCAAACCAGCTGTTCCACGCCTGATAATTCCACTCGGCGGCACGGCGATCCTCTTCGGTGTTCTGATGCGGATAATAGCTGTTCATGTTCAGTACAATGCCGATCTTTGCATTCGGCGTTGTTTGCCGCAGCAGACGCACGGTTTTCCCATGCGCCAGAAGCAGATGATGAGAAACCTGCACGGCGGCCGCATAATCGCGAATTCCTGGCGCATGACGTCCCACCCAATGCCCCAGAAACGCCGTGCAGTAGGGCTCGTTGAATGTCACCCAATTGTTCACCCATGGGCGAAGCTCGCGAAACAGAATTTCGGCATATGCCACAAAGGCATCTACGGTTTCCCGGTTCTGCCATCCGCCTCGTTCCTGAAGCCGCTGCGGGAGATCCCAATGATAAAGCGTGACGAGCGGTTGAATCCGATGCGTCCGCAGGCATTCCAGCAGCCGCTTATAAAAATTTAGCCCGTCCTGATGAACGCGTCCCATCCCTTCCGGCAGAATACGCGGCCATGAAACGGACAGCCGGTAGCTGTGCAGGCCAAGCTGTTCCATCAGGCGAACGTCCTCCTCGAAACGATGGAAATGATCGCAGGCGGTTTTGCCGTCGGAGCCGTCCAGGATATTGCCCGGCGTCCTGCAATAACGATCCCAAATGGATTCGCCTCGCTGCGCCGGCTCCCCCGCGCCCTCAATCTGGAAGGAAGCGGTCGCGCTTCCCCACAAAAAGTCTTTAGGAAATTGAATTTGCTCCATGATAATCTCCTTTTTCTGTTTCAAAATCTGTATTACGAAGTGAAACAGCCGTACGGACGCTTCAGTCTGTAAATGCAGACCGTTACTCCTGCTCGCAAATATAGCCGCCCGCCATGGGGGAGGCGGCATGACGTGTGTAAGTACTCAATACGCCGCTTTTATAGCGGGGCTGTCTGGCAGGCAGCTTTCTGCGGCGCTCGGCAAAAACAGCATCCATTTCTTCTGCCGTTTTTTCGCCTTCCTTTGTTCCGACTACAGCAAGCAGTCCGGCAGGAATATCAATGCGGATGAGATCGCCCTCTTCAACCAGCGCAATCGGGCCTCCAACAGACGCCTCCGGGCTGACGTGCCCGATCACCGCCCCCCGCGAGGCTCCGCTGAAGCGTCCGTCCGTGATCAGTGCGAGGCGGTCGCCCAGCTTTGGATCCGAAACGATCGCCTCGGTCGTGTAAAACATTTCCGGCATCCCACTGCCACGCGGCCCCTCGTAGCGCACAAGAACCGCGTCTCCCTCGTGGACGTCGCCAGACCAAATCGCCTTCAGCGCATCCTCCTCGCTGTCGAACGGGCGCGCGCGCAGCGTGGCCCGCATCATTACCGAAGGAACGGCCGACTGCTTGACAATCGCGCCGCCGGGCGCGAGGTTTCCCATCAGCACCGTCAGCGCGCCATGGGCAGAAAGCGGTTTTTCTGCCGGACGCAGAATCTGCTCCCGGCGCAGGCCAAAGGTTTTCAGCTGTGCTTCCCGGCGCTCGTAATAGTCCGAATCGCGCAGGTCGTCCAGATTTTCTCCAAGCGTTTTTCCTGTGACGGTCATTGCGTCCAAATGCAGGACATTCCGCAGATTTTCCATGATAGCGGGGATGCCGCCCACATAGTACAAATATTGTGCGGGCCAACGGCCGGAAGGGCGTATATCCAGCAGATAAGGAATACGGCTTTGGATTTTCCCGATCAGGGCAGCATCCAGCTTCAGTCCGAATTCATGCGCAATCGCCGGCAAATGCAGCGCCGCATTGGAGGATCCCCCGATAGCGGCGTGCACCATAATTGCATTTTCCATGCTTTTCCAATTTACGACGTCCCGCGCTTTCAGCCCATCATGGGCCAGACGCACGGCCGCCGCCCCGGCACATCGGGCTGCGTCATGCAATTCCGGAGAAGCTGCGGGCAGTACGGCGTTGCCCGGCAGCATCAGGCCGAGTGCTTCCGCCATGCTCTGCATGGTGCAGGCCGTACCCATAAAGCTGCAGGCGCCGTTGCTCGGACAGGCATCGCGCTTATATTGTTCCAGCCGCTCCTGTGAGATTCGCCCGCACTTAAAATCGGAATAATAGGTTCCGATCTGTTCCAGCGTGAGCAGGCCGGGTCCAGCCGCCATTACGCCGCCAGCCGCCAGCAGCGCGGGCAGATTCAGCCGCCCCATCGCCATGAGGTGCGCGGGAATCGCCTTATCACAGCTCGACACAAAAACAGCAGCGTCGAAGCCGACGCTTCGGGCATGGATCTCCGCCATATTACAAATCATGTCCCTGCTTGCCAGAGAATAGTTCATCCCGTCGTGTCCCTGGGCCATTCCGTCGCAGATATCGGTTGTAAAAAAGCGGTTCGCTTTTCCATTTTTTTCTTCGATCCCCCGAATTATGCTCTGCCCCACATCGAATAAATGGGCGCTGCCGGGATGGCTGTCCCCAAAGGTGCTCTCCACCAAAATCTGCGGCATATCCATCTCTTCTTTTGTCCAGCCCATGCCGTAGTGCAACGGATCCATCTCCGGCGCCTTCCTGCGGACGATCTGACTGTATAACATTTGCGTACTCCTCCTGTTTTCTCAAAAAAACGGCGCCAAGGCGGCAAGCCCCAACGCCATTGATCCAAATCGCTTTACTGCTCTGCAGAACCCGGAACCGCGCGCTGCTGCGTCTCGATAATCGCCTTGTTATAACCCAAGTGAAGCGTCGCAGCAGAATGTGCCGCGAATACATCATGCGTTTCAATGCCGCGCAGCAGCGCGCGGTGCGTTTCGATCGTTTCCTGTCCAAGCGCCCGGTTGGTTACGTCGATAAACAGCGCAATAGACTGCTGCAAAATCGGAACAATCAGGGGCGCGAGCAGATTTTTACTGCATTTTGCAATATAAACATGAAATTCTATATCTTTTTCCTGATGATTCTCTCCCGCAAGAATCTGTGCTTCAATAATATCCGCCAGCTCGTGCAGATGCCGGATATCCTCCTCCGTGGCATAGAGCGCCGCTTTGGCGGCGATCCATGGCTCCAGCCACATGCGCATATCCAACATGTCCGATACCAGCTTCTGCTTATCCTCAATAAAAACAAGACCAAGCGGGTCGTCCGTAATGCCGGGATCCTGGGCAACATAAGTGCCGGATCCCTTACGGCTGTTTAGAATATTGCGGCCTTTCAGCTCACGGATGGCCTCACGGATCGTACTGCGCCCGACGCCAAACATTGCGGCAAGCTCGCTCTCCTTGGGCAAACGGTCGCCTGCCTTGAACTGATTTTGAATGATGTAGTCCAAAAGGGCTTCACTTACTTTTTGAAACAGCGCTTCATTTTCCATTCATCATACAGTCTCTTTCTGTCTGGATTGGCCGGGCGTGTCATTTCAGCCGGCGCCCAGCAGCTCGTTTACTGCCAATTCACCCTCCGCCAGCGCGGTTTCGACGTCAACGCCAGCCATTACGTCCGTTACCATTTTAGGCACCGGTCCGTTGGGCCATGCATCGATCTGGCTGAACTGCGGAACCGGCTCGTCCATGTTGCCCGCGCGATTCATCTGCTGTGCAAACACACGCAGCCATTCGTCTTCACTGAAATAGGGATCGCTCATGATTTCGCTGCTGCAATTCAACATGTTCAGAGTGATTGCCCACTTGGTCATAATATCCTTTCGGCCAAGGAATCGCAGAAATTCTTTTGCTTCCTCCAGATTCGGGCCCTTCATCGCGGCAAACGACGCAGCGGAGGCAACAGAAGAATTCCCCGTGCCGTCCTTGCTGGGAATCAGAGCAGCCCCGATTGCATCTTCCATCTGGGGGGCCATATTGATGATATTTTGACGGGTAGATGCACCCACGCCCATAACCATTGCCGCTTTGCCGGCCATAAATTCGGCAACCGGATCAAAAGACGGATCAATACAGGTAGCCGGCATTACGCCGTATTCGTCAATCGCGGCACGCATCAGGCCAAGAGATTCCACGCCGGCAGGGCTGTTGAAATTTGCGCGGCTGTAGGTTTCGTCCAAAATAGAGCCGCCGGCTCCGGCCAGCAGGCAGCGCCATGTCTGGTCGAAACGGCCGTTGCCCACATTCCAAAGCAGGCCCGAACGTTCCAGATTACCGTTCGCATCCCGAACCGTCAGCTTTTCCGCCGCGTCAAACAGTTCTTCCCACGTTGTCGGAAACTCCGTGATGTCGGCGTCCGCAAAAAATTCCTTATTATAAAGCATCACGCGCGTATCCGCACGCCACGGCAATCCATACCAATGGCCGTTCTGGAACGATTCCGTTCGCCCGGCTTCGGAATACTGATCCTCTCCCAAATCAGCGATCACATCATCGATCGGCGCCAGGCCACACTTCTCATCGCCCATGGCCAGCAGAGAAGACGTAAAATAAATGTCGTACACATCGGGAGCTTCACCGCCTGTGCAGGCAAGCGTCATTTTGGTTAGAGACTGATCCCAGTCGATAATGCTGTACCGAACTCTGATGCCGCTTTCCTCATAGAACTGCTCGGTCAATTCTTTGAGCAGCTGTTCCTGTACCGCACGGTCGCCGTACGTATTACACCAAAAGGTAATTTCTCCAGCGTCATTGGCCTCGGCGGACGTCTGGGAGGTGTGGGAGGCAGGCGTGCTGCCCGCGTCCGGTGTCTGCGATGCGGACACTGTGCCGCAGGCTGCAAGACCGAGGAGCAGCCCGACAGACAAAACTGCCGCGACTGCTTTTTTCAGCAAAGCAAATCGTTTGTTCATGATGGATACACTCCTTTAATTATAATATTTTTTCTGCGGGATAGCAATCATTTTTGAAATTTTCCAGAGAACGGGAAAACTTACTCTTTCACCGCACCGGCCGTCAAACCGCTCACCAGATACTTTTGTAAAAAGCCAAACAAAATTACGGAAGGAATGGTAATCAGCACGCCGGTTGTCACCGTCATCGCCACATTGGTATTGGTGCCATATTGCCCCACAAAGCTGTAAACGCCGATTGAAACCGGCTTTTTCTCTCCGTCCGACAAAATAATGCTGGCCCACATAAATTCGTTCCACGCCAAAATGAAGGAGTAAATCGCTGTTGCCATGAGCCCGGGGATAGAAATCGGCAGCGCAATTCGGAAAAACGTTCCCAGCCGCGAACAGCCGTCAATGGTGGCGCTCTCTTCCAGAGAAATCGGAATCGCCGTAGAAAAATAGCTGCGCATCATAAGCGTGCAGAAGGGAAATCCCCAAACCGTATAGGCCAGAATCAGCCCGGTATAGGTATTGGTCAGACCGGCGTTATAGATCATGAAATACATCGCGATCATCGGCAAAGCGCCCGGAATCAGCTGCGCGAGAAGGATCATGGTGGATACGCCCTTTTGCAGCCGGCGGCGCTTCCATCGGCTCAGGCTGTAACCGCACAGCGAAGCGCAGACGATGCACAGTATCGTTGTAACCCCGGCGACCCACAGCGAATTCTTGATATATTGAAGCAGCGGCAGCATCGACCACACTTCGACATAATTGTCAAAAACGATTCGCGAGGGAACCAGCGTCGGCGGAGAAAGCATAACTTCTTCCGTTGGCTTTACCGACATGATGATCATCCAATAATACGGAAGCAGCACAAACAGCGCCACCAGGCCGATGATGCCATAATGCCGCAGCCCATCCCAAAAACGTTGCTTTTTCATCAGATTAAACCTCCTTTCAATCAATCTGCTGTTTTCAGGTTGGCGCGAAGGTAAAAAACAGACGGAATCAGGACAAGCAGAAGCATAATGACACTGGTTGCCGCCGCCAAGCCGTAGCGGAAGTTGACGAACGCCTCCGAATAGACGCGCACCGCCATCACTTCCGTCAGATGGAGCGGCCCGCCCTTTGTCACCATATAACTTATATTAAAACTGTTAAACTGCCAGATGCCCTGCAATAAAATGGATGTGGAAATTACCGGAATTAGAGAAGGCAGCGTAACGTAAAAGAACTGTTGGCTTTTTCTCGCGCCGTCCATTTCCGCCGCTTCGTACAGCTCCGGCGGAATAGTCTGAAGCCCGGCCAAAAACATCACCATCATAAACGGGAAAATTGACCAGACATTGATGATAATCATCACGAGCATCGGAATGGAAAATATTCCGCCGATCGTTTCCGTCCGCCCCAGAAAATTGAGCGGGTGATCGATCACGCCCCATTTCATCAGCACCGTGTTGATTGGGCTGAACGATTCGCTGACGAGAATCTTCCAAATCATGGAAGTCACCAGCGGCGGAGTAACCCACGGCACCAGGAAAATGGTGCGGAACAAGCCTTTGCCGGGGAAATTTTTGTTCAGTTCTACGGCAATCAGCATTGCAAAGCATCCGCCGATGACGAGGGAAAGCGCCGCGAACAGCAGCGTGTTTATCATCACGCGCCACACCACCGGATCCCCCAGAAGCTTCGCGTAATTGCCAAGGCCTATAAAAGGCTGTTCCTTTTTCAGAAGGCTGATGTCAAAAAAGGACATTAGGATGGATCGAAGCGAGGGATAAACCTGAATGCACAGCACGCCCAGCGCCGCCGGCAACAGCATCAGAACGGGTGTGCAGGCCTCTAACCGGGAACGCAGCCTCGTCTCTCCGCCTGTCGAAATTTGTTTTTTCACAATAACGCCCTCCTTTTCCGCATCCGCCTGTCGTCAAAGCGTTTTGCGGCTTTTATAGGATAAGTCTCAAATATATCATATATATATTGACATTTATACAAGAATATAGTAAAATAAAGCAAAATAATTGATAATTTGTCTGATATAATTATAAAGCTTTGTTTTCTTTTTTGTCAAGTGAAAAAATCAAAAAAACCAGATTTGTGAACGTTAAACAAATTTCGAGGTGATTTTATGGACAATCATACGAATGATTCCTGCACTTTTCTGCCTGTCGGCTATCCGGGCCTGCCCTGCTTTCTGTCTGTTTGCGGACAGAATACGTTTCACGTTACATTCGGCTCGCCGCCAGGCTCCCTGGAGCTGGTACATGCCGAAAGCCGCGCGCCAAAGATTTGTACTGCCGGCAGCATGGCGAGCGCCTCCATAGGAGCCGGACGAATTTCCATCGATTCCGAGCGCGGCGTCGTCGAATTGTTTTCCGGCGGCGTTCCGGTCTGCACCGTCGAGCCCCCCGTGCTTACAGAGCAGGAGGAATTCATATGGGAATGGCAGGGTGGAGCGCCTGCCTACGAACCGGCCTCTGCCTCAGAATCCCCTTGGGACTGTTTCCCTCATATCTGTATCACCAATCTCACGGAGCGTTCCGTATCGTCTGATTTTTCTGCGGATCTCTGTCTGCATATTTCCCCCTCCGCGCCTCTGCACGGACTGGGCCAGCATGAAAAGGGCATTTTCGATTACCGGAACACGCATCAGTATCTTTACCATACATTAATGAAGACGCCCATGCCCTTTCTCTCTTTCGGGCAGGGCTGCGGGGTGCTGATTGACTGCGGATGTCTTTTGGAGTTCCAAAGCATGGACGGCGTAATCAGATTCCATCTTGACGGCGTCAATCGGCTGGAGCTGTTTTTCCTTCTCACAGACAGCATGGATGCTCTTGTGCGGGAAGTGCGCCTTTTAACCGGACGGGCGTCCATGCTGCCGCGCTGGGCGTTGGGCTATGTTTTTTCAAAGGAGCGCTTTCATACGCAGCAGGAGCTTTTAAAGACCGCCCAAATGTTTCGGCAGAAAGGCGTCCCCTGCGATTGCCTTGTGCAGGATTGGCGCTCCTGGGTCGAACCGCTGTGGGGAAATAAACATTTTGATCCAGCTCGCTTCCCCACAATGAAAGAGGCGGTAAACACGCTTCATGCGCAGAATTTCCGCTATATGGTGGCCGTCTGGCCCAATGCCTTTGTCGGCGCGGACGATCATCGCGCCATGGACCGAGCCGGCTGTCTGCTCGGAGATTATTTAACCTATGACGCGTTCCGCGAAGATGCGCGCGATTTGTATTACAGCCAGTGCGAGGAATATGAATCGGTGGGAGCGGACGCTTTTTGGGCGGACGCGACAGAGCCGTTCCAGGAGTTTGAGCCAAGCACGGAAATATTGCTGGACGATAAGACCCGCAGCGACGCAATTGGCGGCGCGCATAAGCGGCTGCTTGGCGCTCAGCGCGCAAATCTTTATTCGCTCTACCATTGCCGCGGTTTGTGGGAGCACTGGTCGCGCCACCATCCGAACCGGCGCCCGGTCTTTCTGACGCGCAGTGTATATCCATCGGAGCAGCAATACGGCGTGATTCACTGGTCCGGCGATATTTCCGCCACCTGGACGGCATACCGGAATCAACTGGCAGAGCTGCTGAATATGAGCATCTGCGGCATTCCCTATGTTGCAGAGGACATTGGAGGATTTGCCGTCCGGCGTAAAGAGCCTCCGGTATGGGCCTGGGCGGGAGACTATCCCGGCGGTATGGAGGATCTCGGCTATCGCGAGCTTTATGTGCGCTGGATGCAGAACGGCGCGCTTTTGCCGATTTTTCGTTCACACGGTACCGACACGCCGCGGGAACCGTGGTTCTGTGCCGACACGCCGAAAATTCCCTTCTTTCAGGCTCTCCTGAAAGCAATTCATCTGCGCTACCGCCTGTTGCCCTATCTTTATACGGTGATGGCGGATACCGTTCAAGTTCATGACAGTATGATGCGCGCACTCTGCTTTGACTATCCGAACGATGCAAAAGCAGCCTCCATGAGCACGCAATATCTGCTGGGACACAGTCTGATGGTATGTCCGGTATTGGAAGCGTTTTATTATGGCCCTGACAGCCAAAAGCTGGACAGGAATCCCGAGTGGCCCTGTTATCTGCCGGCCGGCGATGATTTTTATGACTGGTACACGAACGCTTTTTATCCGGGCGGACAAACCGTACAGGTTCCCGCGCCCATCGACCGCATTCCGCTGTTTGTCAAAGCGGGCGCAATTTTGATCCTGAGCGCTCATGCAATGCAAAGCACGGCGGAGCTTTCCTATGAAATACTGGATGTTCGGATCTACGCCGGCCGCAGCGGAACGTGTTCCTTGTATCAGGACGAGGGCGACGGCAGCGGATGGGAACAGGGCGCGCTTTGCCGAACGGAATTTATTTGGGACGATTCGTCACGCCAGCTGAAGATCGGGGCGCGGCAAGGCTGTTATCCGAATATGCCGGAACGGCAGCAGCTGCGGCTCCGCCTGCGGGAACCGAACGGCAGCCTGTGGGAAAAGAACGCCTTTTACGAGGGCGTTCCGCTTACCATCCATTGGTAAAATATTCTAAAATCATTTTCTCCAAATCGAAAGCCGCAAACACACAGGTCTTTCGGTATGTTCTGCGGCCGAGCTCTATTTCTTGTTTTGCTCTGCGGAGTTATCATTCAGAATTGATAGGGAGGGCATTGAAATGCAGCAGATTTTTATTGGCACATACACAGAAGGTACAAAGAGCCAGGGCATTTATACCGTGTTGTTTGACGAAGAAACCGGAAGCCTGAGCCGGCAGTTTTCGTGCGGCGCGTGCAAAAATCCTTCTTTTGTCATTCAGAACGGGACGTATCTGTTCGCTGCGGAAGAGCTGGATTCGCGCGGGCAGGTTGCCTCCTTCCGGATCGATCCCGAAGGCCGGCTGCTGCGCATCGGAGAGCAATCGGTTCCCGGCAGTCTGACATGCCATGTGCAGCTGAACCGACAGGGAACGCGCCTGTACGCGGCAAATTATGGGAGCGGCTGCTATTTTGGCTGTTCCGTATCCGACGGCACGATTGGCTGCGCGCACACGCACATTCAAAACAGGGGCCATGGTTCCCATCCCCAGCGTCAGGAAGGGCCCCACGCACACTCTGTCAATTTTGCATCCGAAGAAACGGAATTGCTAACGGCAGATCTGGGAATCGACTGCATTCTGCGCGACCGGATTCTGGAGGACGGAACGCTTGTTCCCCACCGTGTTCAGCCCCGCATTACGCTGCCGTCCGGGCAAGGTCCCCGCCATATGGCGTTTCATCCCGGCGGACGCTGGTTCTATGTGGCCACGGAATTGGGCAATCATGTCTTTCAATTCACCTGGGACGGCGCCATGTGGAACCAGACAGGCGCGTGGCCCACATTGCCGCCGGAGTTTACCGAACCCAATCTTGCGGCCGATCTCCACATCTCTCCCGATGGGAAGCGGCTGTTTGTTTCCAACCGCGGCAAAGACGATATTGCCGTATATCGTATCGCCTCGGAAAACGGCGCGCTCACAGAACTGTTCCGCATCGAAACGCGCGGCAGGACACCGCGCAACTTTGCGCTTTTGGCAGACGGCCGTTATCTGATAATTGCCAATCAGGACAGCGACCTTCTTGTTGCGTACGCAATGGAACAGAATGCTTCCCGGGCGAGACTGGTTTCGGAGCTTTCCATTCCGTCGCCCGTCTGTATCTGCCCGCGCAGGTAACGCTTCGCCCGGTTAGACGGAAGGATTGGAATAAATGGGCTCGCTGTCATTTTTTCAACACAAATGTTTTCAGCCCTCTTTGTTCCCACTTCCTCTTTTTATAAATGCAGTGCACATACCAGGCGCCCTTGCCGCCCGGATACGGGTATACTGATTTTTGTACTTTTTGGCGTTTTTAGACACAAAAGAATGAAAAAGGCGAACAGAGCAACCCTTTTGGCTGTTCTGTTCGCTCTTTTTTCACGCGTTTTGCAACGTGCCGGTTATTCTGTTCGCAAACCTCCGAATCGATCTGCCGCAAGCAACAGTATTTGTTTTTGAGATGTAATGTATAAAGGGTGTTTTCACCAGACCACTACAGTACATTGACTGCGGTTCATTTGTGGCAGAATGGTACAGGTTGGAGGGGCGGTGATCGACCAGCAGAAGGGAACCGAAGCGGGAGCGTCCGGAGATGACCTGGGCGCTCCCTTCTCTTTTTCGGCCCTCTCGAAGAGCGCACTGACCCACCACCTGCCAGGGCGAGATGGTGGTACTGCCTGATGGCAGCCGTGCGCCCTCCGGGGGCGGCTCCGCCAGAGGTGTTCTTCCCTGCCAGTATACCAGCAGCCGCCAACGGCGGCTTGTGCATCGGACACAGTTGCGTCGATGCACTGGGGGCTTGGGGCCGTCGGCCACCAACAAGCTGCACCGGGTATATACCGGTGCATTGCTTGCCCCAATACTATCAGCCTCCAAAAACAAGGGTTGAATATCGCCCGCATCGGTGCTATACTTTGCTCGTCTCAATTTGATAAATCGGGATTTGCATAAGATTTTTATACAAGGAGTAAATTGCAATGACAAGCCGGACAAACAAGTTGAAAACCGCGTTATGGATTTCTGCCGTATATGTTTCATCGTTTATATGCTATGCACCTGCATTGTTAGAACAGAATGGAACTATTGTTCCTAATGTATTATTGAGCTTAAAATATTTATATGTGTGTATTCCAGCTATAGCTGCTATTTTTCTGCTGATTTGTGAACAAAGCGTCAAGGTATATTTTGCGCAAATGTTTTCAGGGAAAATAACTATTAAACAAGTTTTAATATGGGAGATATATATAGTTGCAGGAATATTCGGTTCTTATTGCTATTCGCTCACAGCGGAAACAGACGTATTTGAAAATACATATTTGACAATAACACAACTATTAACAAGCTGTATATACCTGCTAATAACAGCGTTTGTTGAAGAAATAGCATGGCGAGGATTTCTGCTTGAACGACTTCCCTTTAAGAAAATCAAAAATGTTCTTTTTGTTGGTGTCGTTTGGGCCGTGTGGCACATGCCGATGTGGATCATCAGAAATTCATTGGGCCCTGAACAGATTGTTTGTCTTTGTATATGGACAGTACTTGTTTCGATTGTTTTAGGAATAACCTATTATCAATGCAGAAATATATTGCTTATTGCTGTTATGCACGCAACTTTTAATATCTGCTATTTAGCGCCACAGCAATATAATATTGTTATATTAGCGATCATAATTTTTGCTGGTACCCTATTGAATAAAAAATTAAAGAAAAATTTTTTCTTTTGACAAATTCCAGTTTATCGGGGGGATCTCATCTTTATGGTGAAATCCCCCTTGACAAATGCTCTCTTGAGGCGGATAAATCGCTCAAAAACGAAAGCTGTAGGCCATACTCCCTGCAAAACCAGGATTCGCGTTTTTGCGCGGTCTCTCCCTATGGGGGAGCAAAGCATTTTTCTGTTTGGATTTTGGCAGGCGGCATGTCTGCTCGTCTGCCCGCCCTGCGGCTCCCGGCGGGATCCCGCCAGAGATTCCGCTATCCCCGCTCCGAAAGCGGCGCATATTCCACGCGCTTTTGCACGCACTTGTACGACGGGCGGATGATCTTGCCCGCATTGAGCAGCTCCTCCATGCGGTGGGCGCACCAGCCTGCAATACGGCTGACGGCAAAGATGGGGGTATACAGCTCCAGCGGAAGATCGAGCATGCTGTATACAAAGCCGCTGTAAAAATCGATGTTGGGCGAAACGCCCTTGTAAATGCGGCGCTCCTCGCCGATGATGCGCGGCGCAAGGCGCGCCACGGCGGCATAGAGCGCGTATTCCTCGCAGCGCCCTTTTTCCTGCGCCAGCATTTCCACAAAGTGCCGGAACACATTGGCGCGCGGGTCGCTGAGCGAATAGACCGCGTGCCCCATGCCGTAGATGAGCCCCGCTTTGTCGAATGCCTCCCTGTGCAGCAGCGCGCGCAGGTAGCGCTCGATGGCGGCTTCGTCTGTCCAGTCGGACAGCGTCTGCTTCATGTCGTCGAACATCTGCACCACCTTGATGTTCGCGCCGCCGTGCTTGGGCCCCTTCAGGCTGGCCAGCGCCGCGGCCACAGCCGAATAGGTATCGGTGCCGGACGAGGTAACTACGTGCATTGTAAACGTGGAATTGTTGCCGCCGCCGTGCTCGGCGTGCAGCACCAGCGCAAGATCCAGAATGCGGGCCTCCAGCTCGGTATAGCTGCCGTCTGCGCGCAGAATGTGCAGCAGGTTTTCGGCGGTGGAGAGCTCCGGAACGGGGTTGTGGATGTACAGGCTCTGATCGAGCACATAGTGGCTGTACGCCTGATAGCCGTATACCGAAAGCAGCGGGAACAGCGCAATGAGCTGCAGGCTCTGGCGCAGCACGTTTTCGATGCTGTTGTCGTTGGCATGCGCGTCGTAGCTGTACAGCGTCAGCACGCTGCGCGCCAGCGTGTTCATCATGTCGGCGCTGGGCGCCTTTAAGATCACATCGCGCACAAAATTGGTGGGCAGCGAACGGTAGCCTGCCAGCAGCCGGCGAAAATCGGCCAACTGCGCCGCGTTCGGCAGCACGCCGAACAGCAGCAAATAGACCGTTTCCTCAAAGCCGCAGCGCTTTTCCCGAACAAAGCCCGCCACAATTTGCTCGATGTCTACGCCGCGGTAATACAGTTTGCCCTCGCAGGGCTCCTTTTCGCCGTCCACCATTTTGTGTGATTGGATCTCGCTGATCTCGGTGAGGCCGGTAAGCACGCCGTTGCCGTTCAAATCGCGCAGGCCGCGGTTGACGGCGTATTTTACATACTTCTCCGGCCGGATGATGTGATCCTTCAGATAGCGCTGTGTCAGCGCCTCGATCTCGGATGTGACGGCGGAATAATCGATGGATTTGTCGATGGGCATGTTGTCCTCGCTTTCTTTTTCGGACCTCTTTCGGAATTATAAAACCAGTATACCATATTTTCGGCTGCGATTTGTGAACATTTTGTCACCGTTTGCGCCGCATTTTTGCGGCCTGGCCCGGCATCGGCTCGATCGGACACATAGTGCGGCGGGGCTTGTCATACAAATAGGGTAAGAAACCGCAGGTGTGACAAAAGGGGAGAAGCGTATGCAGCAGACAGCAGCCGCCGGATTGAGCGAGGAACAGGCGAAGGCAAGGCTTGCCGAGGTGGGCGAAAACCGGCTTACGGGCAAACAGGGCGCGGGTGTGGCCGCGATGTTTTTTTCACAGTTTAAGGACGTGATGATCCTTATCCTTGCGGCGGCAACGCTGGTATCCGTCTGGATGGGCGAGGGCACGGAGGCCGTCACGATCATTCTCATCGTACTGATGAACGCCGTGATGGGCTTTTTGCAGGAATACCGCACCGAAAAGACGCTGGAGGCGCTGAAGGAGCTTTCTGCGCCCACGGCGCGCGTGCGGCGCGGCGGCAAAACGCGGGAGGTGAGCGCCCGCACTGTGGTGCCGGGCGATGTACTGCTGCTTGAAGAGGGCGACAAGATTGCGGCAGACGGGCGTTTGCAGGCCGCGGTGCGCCTTTCGTGCAACGAATCAATGCTGACGGGTGAAAGCCTGCCGGTGCAAAAGCAGGCGGGCGATGCCGTATGCATGGGCTGCATCGTCACGAGCGGGCGCGGCGAATGCGTTGTAACGGCCACGGGCATGCACACGGAGATGGGCAAGATCGCCGGCATGATGGAAGAGGCCGAGGAGGATCCGACGCCTTTGCAGCTGCGCTTAAAGCAGCTGGGGCGTTTTGTGGCGGCGGCGTGCCTGATCATCTGCCTTTCGGTGGGATTTTTGGGCTTTCTGCAGGGCAACGATTTTTTAGAGATGCTGCTCACGGGCATTTCGCTGGCGGTAGCGGCCATCCCCGAAGGCCTGCCCGCCATTGTCACCATTACGCTGGCACTCAGCGTCAACCGCATTCTGCGGCGCGGCGCGGTAATCCGCAAGCTGCACGCCGTGGAGACGCTGGGCTGCGCGGGAGTGATCTGCACCGATAAAACGGGCACACTCACACAAAACCGTATGACGGTGCGCACCGTCTGGATGCCGGGGCGCGCGCTGGAGGTGACGGGCGGCGGCGAAGACGCGCGCGGCACCGTTACAGAGCACGGGCGCGCCGTGCGCGCCGCGCAGGATCAGGCGCTGGCGCGCCTGTGCGAGGCCGCCGCGCTGTGCGCCACCGCGCACATTACGCGGCACGGAGATGCTTTCGAAACGCTGGGAGACCCCACCGAGACGGCGGCGCTCGTGGCGGCGGCCAAGGCGGGCGTTACGCGGGAGGCGCTGCTGCAGAGCTACACGGTGGTAAGCGAAAACCCGTTCGATGCGGCGCGCAAGCGCATGAGTGTTGTGGTGCGCGGGCGGGGCGGCAGCCGGCTTTTGTGCAAGGGCGCGCCGGACGTGCTGCTAACGCACTGTACACGCATTGCCACGGCAGCCGGAACGCGGCCCATTACGGCGGCCGACCGGGCCGAGATCGCCGGAATTTGCGCGCAGATGGCCGGGCAGGCGCTGCGTATGCTGGGCTTTGCCGAGAGCGATGCGCCGGCGCGCGGTGAGGAAGAGCTGTGCTTTTTGGGCCTGATGGGCATGCTCGACCCGCCCCGCCCCGAGGTGCGCCCCGCCGTCCGGCGGTGCCGCGAGGCGGGCATCCGGCCCGTGATGATCACCGGGGACTACCGCGACACGGCGCTGGCCATTGCGCGGGACGTGGGCATTGCCCGCGCGGGTGACGGCGTGTTGACGGGCGAAGAGCTCGACGCCATGACGGACGAACAGCTGGCCGCGCAGTGCATGCGCGTTTCGGTGTATGCGCGCGTTTCTCCGGCGCACAAGCTGCGCATTGTGCGCGCGTACAAGGCGGCCGGGCAGGTAGTTGCGATGACAGGCGACGGCACAAACGACGCCCCGGCCGTGAAAGAGGCCGACATCGGCGTGGCGATGGGAATTTCCGGCACGGACGTGACGAAGGAGGCGTCCGGCGTCGTGATCCTGGACGACAATTTTGCCACCATTGTGGCAGCCGTTGAGGAAGGGCGTGTGATCTACCAGAATATTCGGCGATTCATTCGCTTTTTGCTCACGTCGAATCTGGGCGAGGTGCTGGGCATGCTGTTCGGGATGCTGCTGCACCTGCCCGTGACGCTGCTGCCCATTCAGATCCTGCTGGTGAATCTGTTTACCGACGGCCTGCCCGCCATTGCGCTGGGGATGGAACCGCCCGCGCAGGACATCATGCGGCGCAAGCCGCGCCCGAAGACAGAGGGCCTGTTTGCCCACGGGATGGCGCGCACCATCGCGGTGCGCGGCATGATGCTGGGGATGGCGTCGTGCGGGGCCTACTGGGCGGTGCTTGCGATGAGCGGTGATCTGACGATCGCCCGCAGCGCCTGCTTTTTGACGATCGTGCTTTCTCAAATGCTGCACATCTTCGAATGCCGGGGCGAGGGGCTGGATTTCAGCGGCAACCCGGCGCTGCTGGCGGCGGCACTCACCTCGGTGGGCGCGACGCTGCTGAGCGTTTATCTGCCTGCCGTGCAAGGGTTTTTCGGCACTGCGGCCGTGCTGGGCATCCATTTGCTGCCGGTTGCCGCGGCGGTGCTTGCCGGCCCGGTGATCATGGCCGCCGTGCGCCGCCTGCGGGATGCGTACCGGGGGTGAAAACGCAAAAGAGGGCCGGGCACAAAAAACAAGCCGCATACAACAGCATTGCCAAAAGCGGCGCGGCATTACAGAAACACAAGCCACCCGTAACGGGCGGCTTGTGTTTCTGTTTATAAAAGGGACTTTGCTGATATGCCTGACAAAGCGGTGCGGTGTAAGGCTCGCTTTAGCTCAGCCGGAACTTGCTTACCAAGCCGTTCATCAGCAGAGATTGGTTTGAAAGCTCCTGTGCGGTAGCGGCACTCTGCTCCGAGGTGGCGGAGGTGCTTTGGATGACGGAGGATATTTGGTCGATGCCATCGGTTACTTGGGAGATTGCGGCAGTCTGGCTTTCTACCGCGTCCACAACCGCATTTACCTTTATTGTTACATTTTCCGAGATGGAGTTGGTCTTATCCAGCGATTCGGTTACCTTTGCAACCACCTGTCCGCCCTCCGCAACCGCGGTGATAGAACCCTCGATCAGCTCCTTGGTAGCTTTAGCCGCCTCATCAGACTTGGAGGCCAAATTGCGCACCTCCTCAGCCACAACGGCAAAGCCCTTTCCCGCGCTGCCTGCCCGGGCTGCCTCCACGGCGGCGTTTAAAGCCAGAATATTGGTCTGGAACGCAATATTTTCAATGGTATCAATGATCTTGCTGATCTCCGTGGAGGAACCGGAGATTTTCTCCATAGCGGCATTCAACTCGTGGACGCAATCCACGCTGACGCCCAGCTGCGCGCCTGCCTGAACCACAAAACGTCCGGCCTCCTCTGCTGCAACCGCAGTCTGTCTGGCGTTTTCCGCGATGCTGTCGGCAGTGGCGGAGAGTTCCTGGATTGCGCTGGCCTGCTCCGTGGCTCCCTGGCTCAGAGACTGGGCGCCGTTGGACACCTGAACGGCGCTGCCGGACACGGTCTCAGCGGAGCGGCTGATCTGGGAAAGCGTATCGTTTAAGGAATGGTGGATCGCCTTGATCGACTCTTCTATGGCTGCAAAGTCGCCCCGATATGTACGGGTGATCGTCTCACGGAAATCCCCCTGCGCCATTTTGCCCAAGTGATGGGATACGTCCTGCGTCACATCGTTCAGATGGGACAGCATGGACTTCAGCGCTCTTGCCAGCTGAACGGTTTCGTCCTTGGATTTCACCTGCGGGGACGGCGTGTGCAGATCTCCGTCCGCCATTTTCTCAAGCCGGGCGACACAGGCTTGAATCGGGCCGGAGATGGACCTGCCAACCTTGATTGCCACAGGGAACGTGGCGAGCACAATCAGAACGACCACCAAAACTGTCAGCATAATGCTTCGGTCCAACGAAGATTTGAATTCCCGCTGACTGATCTCAATGGCAATGCTCCACTCCTGATTGCCGTCAATGGGAGCAAACCCCACAAATTTGTTGTCGCCATAAAAATGATACGAGCCAAAGCCGCTCTCCCCCTGAATCATACGCTGATTCACGGCGGCCACATCCGCTGCGCCGGGGTCTGTTTTCGCGGCTTCAATCATATTGGAGCCTTCCTCTACGATAGACGCATCCCGATGACCAATCACATTGCCTTTACTGTCCAGCACATAGGCCACGCCGTCACTGCCTACAGCCAGATTGACCACAATGTCCGACAGGAAATCGGCGCTGATTCCGCCGTAAACCACACCGTCAAATCGTCCGTTGGTAATAATAGGAACCTCCAACAGGAAGATCATCTGCTGGCCGTCGTTCATGATGTCAGAGATATAAGGCTTCATTGTGGCCTTGCACTGTTGAAAATAATCTTCCTCGGCATAGCTATACCCCGTGGAGGCAAACCCGCTGGAATCCATTTTGCCAGTGTAAAGGAAGCCGTTGCGCTGGGCAATATCATCCCGAAGCGGAACCAGCTCCGGGGCGGTAGGATCAGATTCCCGAAAAATATCGGAGGCAGCGGCTTCCTGAAGCGCCGTCCAGTAGTTTCCCATTTTCCACTCCACAGCGTCTGCGGCCATCTGTGTGGCGGGGCCTAA
>CAJUMH010000028.1:0-34110 GCA_910587145.1 uncultured Ruthenibacterium sp.
GACATGGTTTGCTGTCTCCTTTCAGAATGGTGTGTGGTAACTTCATTCTACCAGAAACCGGCAAACTATGTCTATTTTTCTTTTTGCCAAACTTATTCTACCTTATCAAAAAGTTGCTTTGAATACTTCCTTATCACCGTAAAACTAATGTGCCGGAGGGATTCCATTCAAAAATACTGAATGCTCACCCGCTTGCCCAGCAGCTCCAGATATCCCGCCAGATCCTGGACAAGGCGGATCTTTACGCCGAAGCCAATGGGCAGGCCGGGCTCCTGATGGGCGGGATTGACGGCCTTGCCGATGAAGAAGCGCACCTCGGTGGCCTGCTCCAAAAGGCGCTGCGCAATCAGCGCGGCGCCGTCTGTCTGCACATTCCACAGGTTTACAAGATCGGTGTTTTCGGCAAACGCTTTGGCGTATTCCACCGCGCGGCGCATGGTAACGACGCCCTCGGTGACAAGATCGATGCCTTTGATCCGCCCGATGGGCGGGATCGCCGGATCGGCAGTACGGTCCTGCACGGTGGCAACGCTCTCGTGCAGGTGTTCGGCGGCCAGCTGAGAGGTGGTGCCGCCGCACACGATCCTTGCGCCCTCCTGCGAAAAAAACGCCTCCATCATTTTGTCCGTATCGCGCGGGTCCGCGGGCGGGCCCATCATCAGATTTACCGTTTGGGCCTCGCGGATGCGCACGGCCGCGATGGTGGTATCGTCGGCGGGCGCGCCGGCATACAGCCGGCTGCACTCGTCTACAACAAACGCCGCCAGCATTTTTGCTGAAAAGCTGTTGTCGTACAAACGCTCCAGATAGGCGATGATATCGTCGCGCTGCCAGCCGTAGTTCATCGTCTGCTTGTTTCCGGCAAAAATCGCGCCGTCGCTCATGGCCACCAAAACATCGTGCGGCTGCAGCGCGATTTGGCTTTGCAGCACGGTTTTGCCGGCAATCTCATGGGCCTCGATGGGATACTCTATGCTTTTGCCGCCGCGCAGCAGGATCACGTTCGGGTTGTCAAACTGGATCAGCTCGGCTCTGGTGCCGTCGGTGATGCGCAAAATGGTAAAGGTGGAATAGGCCACCTGCCGCACGCTGCACACAGGCAGTGTTTTCACAATGGTATCCACACAGTCTTCAATGGGCATGCCGCCCGCGATCATGGTGCACAGGATCTTGCTCGTCAGCGTGGAGAGGATATTTGCCTTTACACCGCTGCCAAGGCCGTCCGCCAGCACCATTGTCAGCGTGCGGTCGTTCTCGCGGATCACCTCTACGCGGTCGCCGCAAAGCTGTTCGCCTGCGTGGTTCAGGCTGATGGCGCCTGTCTCTGTAAATAGCCGCATGGCGATCAATCCTTTCCCGTTGTCTGCAGCGTATCCTTCAGCTGCGTCAGCGCGATTTTTGCCTCGGCCGTCGTCTCGCCCAAAAGCGAGGCGATCTCCTGCACTACGCGCATCTGCTTTTCGATCACGCCGTTTGTCACGGATACCGTTTTGTCGCACATTTCGGCGTATTCTGTGCGGCGTGTTTCCTCGGCGGTAACGTCGCGCATAATGCTGAACAGAATATGATATTCCGGATCGTACAGGATCGTTTCGGATACCCAGCTGCCGTATTCGGGCAGCTCGCGGCGGCGTTCGCGCACGGGAATGCCCGTTGTCATCACGTTCAGATAATCGGCGGGGTTCAGCAGCTGCACAATGGGCAGGCCCAAAATGTCGTTCGGCGATTTCAGCCGGAAAAGCGTGCAGGCCGCCTTATTGATCTGCTGCACACAAAGCTCCTCGTTCAGAACAAAAATGGCGTTCGGCGTATTGTTGATGATCTGGCTGGAGAAGCTTTCGGCCTTTTCCTTCAAAAACGGCAGGCACATGGAAAGATCGGCCTTGCCCTGATAAACGGCGATGGCCTTATCGCGGCAGGTGGGATATCCGCAGCTGCCGCAGTTCAGCTCGTGCTCGGGCGCTGTTTTGCCCATTTTGGCAAGGATCTCGCGGATGGCCGCTTCGCCCGGAATCCGTTCGTGCGTGCCGAGATAGGGCATCGATTTTTCCAGTGCCTCGGGCTGCTCTACCGCAAATTCCGCATCGCCCGCAAAATGCACCACCTTTACCTCGCCGGAAAGCAGCGGCTTATGATGATGGCTGATGGCCGGGCCATTGATGCATGCGCCCTCGCAGGCGTTCATTTCGATAAAGCAATGATGCAGAGCGCCGGATTCGATCTCGCGGATGGCGGCGATACAGTTCTGCACGCCGTCTACGGCAAGATATGTAAAATCCGTGTTTTCGGTGTGCATGCTTTTGATGACGCCGCCCTTGATGGGAAAAAAGCGCCCGCGCTTGCCGGTGCCCGTATCCGTCTGCCCGCCCTCGGGGGCCACGCCCGCTTCATTCATCCAGGCCTCTAATTCCTCATAGGTAAGCACGGCATCGCATTCGCCGTACAGCTCGGCTTCTTCCTTTTTGGAGATGCACGGCCCGATGAATACGGCGGCGGCGTTTGGGTCGGCCTGTTTGATCAGGCGGCAGTGCGCCAGCATCGGCGAGAGTACGCCGGCAAGGTACGGCAGCACGGAGGGGTAATATTTCTGGATCAGCATATTTATGCTGTGACAGCACGACGAGATGATCACATCGTGCTCGCCCGAGGCGATCATGCGCTCGTATTCGCGTTTTACAACGGTGGCGCCGACAGCCGTTTCCTCGGCGTCGGAAAAGCCCAGCGCACAAAGCGCCGCCTTCATTGCCCCAAAATCCATCAGGGGAAATTCGGCAATGAACGAAGGCGCAACGCTGGCCACAACGCGCCGGCCGGAGGCGATGAGCGCCTTTACACGCGGCACGTCGTCCCGAATCTGCTTTGCGTCCTGCGGGCAGCCCACAAAGCAGCGCCCGCACAAAATGCATGCGTCCGCAATGATATTTGCGTGTCCGTCGGCAAATTTGATGCTTTTTACCGGACAATTGCGAATGCATTTGTAACAGTTTTTACAATTCGATTTTTTCAGCTGAAGAAATTTGTTCATGCGGCTTTCCTCCAAGGATCGCGCCCGCAAGGGTTTGCACGGCGGTTTGTTTCGGGTATTCCCGCTTTCTATTATATCGGTCCGGCGCTGCGCGGTCAATAGCGGAACAGCCGTTTTTGCCGGGCAGATCAAACGCGCAAGGAATGCAAAAAACGCCCGCAGGAGCTCTGCGGGCGCTTTTGCAAAAAGGGCAGGCTTTGTGCACGGCTTTGTGCACAGGAGGCGTTACAGCGGCGTCGTTCTTACATTTTGCGTGATGGTGGCATTGTCCGTCAGGCGCAGCAGGCGGTTCTGGTAGCGGATGGCAAGCTGGTCGCCGCCGGCCTCGGTACCGTTGCAGTTGCCCTCGCACAGCGCCTGCACCGTATCGTGGATCAGCCCCCATGTGGCCTGATCCACCTCGCCCGTAAGCGGAAGATCCAAAAATTCCTGCAGCAGGTAGACATTGGACTGTGTCGTCTCGTCATACACGCCGGTAACACTCTGCGCGATCATATCGCAGTAATAGGCGCTGAGCGTATTGATCCAGATCTGCAGCTGCTCCACCAAAATGCCGCGGCTGCCCAAAGAGAGCGTAGAGAACGGCGGCGGCACGGAGCCGATGGACGCGCATGCGGGGAAGAGATGCTGATACGCCGCAATATACTGATAATACAGGAACGTCCATGTATCCAGATCAATCACACCTGTGGCGGGCAGGCCGCGTGTGCGCTGGAATTCCATCACGGCAAGCCTTACCTGCTGCGTATAGGTATCGATGATGGGGAGCGGCTCAAGCAGCTCGTCAAATGCCGCGATCACGTTGTAGTAATACAGCGCCACCCGTACAAAGACGTTTACCGCGCCCGGCTCGATGGGCGCGCCGGGATAGGGCACACTGATAAAGCGGCATTCCAGATGCTCGGTGAGCAGAACATTTTGGTATTCCAGATAAATGCGGTTCCATGTGATTTCGTCCACGCGGCCGGTGGGCGCAAGGCCAAATTGCCGCTGGAATGCGCGCACGGAGGAATCTGTCCGCGCGCCGTAGCTTCCTGTTAAAAGCAGCGGTACAACGGAGGTGTACTTGCGCGAGATGACGCCCAAATAGGTTTGCAGGGCAAGCACCGCCTGGCCGACGCTGCCGCGTCCCATCACAAAATCGGGATAGGAGGGAAGCGCTTCCTCGTCCAAAATACGGGCGTTGCGCTGGCTGTAAATAGAATAGAGCTGCGTCCATGTGTTCAGGCCGACAACGCCGTCCTGCGTGAGGCCGAACTTTGCCTGAAACGCGCGCACGGCGGCGGTGGTGGCAGAGCCGAAGATGCCGTCTGCCCGGATGCGCGGAATGGCCGAATACGAATAGTGCAGATACAAAAGATAGTACTGCATCTGCTGTACGCGCAGGCCGCGGTCTCCCTGCCGCAGCACAATGCCGGGATATGCGCCAAAATAGCTGCCGGGGTTGTTGTCCTCATAGGCCGATTTGAATTGCCGCTGCAGCTCTGCCCAGGTAGCCGGGCCGACAATGCCGTCCGCCGTAAGGCCGAAGTAGTTTTGAAACGCGACGACCGAGGCGCGCGTTCCCGCGCCGAAAATGCCGTCCGGCACGGGGTTTGAGATTGTGGGATAGAAGGTTTGCGAAAGATAGCTTAAATAGTACTGCACAGCCGCCACCTGTGCGCCGGTATCCCCTTGGCGCAGCGTGGCCTGCGTGCCGCCGCCCGGGGTGGTGCCCACGCCCGGCGCGCTGCCGGAGTTATCGGGGTACGGTTCCGATTCGCTGCCCAGCTCTGCCAGCTTTTTCACCGCGACGTAGATATAACTGATTTTATACCATGTCGCCTTGCCCACAACGCCGTCCTGTGCCAGATCGAAAATACGCTGGAAGGTGCGCACGGCGGCAGCGGTGCCCTGGCCGAAGATGCCGTCTACGGCCTGCTGGCCGATGGAGGGATAGTTTTTTGCAATGCGGTTCAGCTGACGCTGGATGGTGCGCACGGCGCTGCCGGTGCTGCCCACGCGCAGCGGGGTGCCGGGGTAGGAGCTGGGGATGGAGCGGACGTTGTTTGTGGTTACCAGCTCGAAGTTGTTGCCGTAGTAGCGCCGCAGGATCTGAATGGGCGAAAGGCCGCTCTCCGCAAGGCTCACCGTGCCCCATTGGCTGAGGCCGCGGCAGGTGACGGTGGTGCCGTTGCAGTATTCGGCGTAGTACGGTGCAAAATCGCCAACACGGCGCAGATAGGTATTGAAGATCTCATCCACGATGCGGCTGATGTTGGAAAAGATGTTGCGCCCCGAAACATAGTACTGGTCGTACTGCGTCGAATTTGTAATGTTGAAGTTGTAGCCTTTGCTCGGATACCATTCGGTATAAATCCGGTTCAGCGCCAGCGAGATCTGCGCGTAAATGTTGGCGCGCAGCGCATTTTCCGGCCAGGAAGCACAAACAAAACCCACAGAGTGCGCGCAACGCAAGCGCACACCAACGGAGAAGCGCTCAGAGCAGCGTATGCCGGCAGGGCACTCTGCAACGGAACCCCGAGCGGCAGGTATGCGCCCATGCAAAAGGCGGCTCCGGCCGAAAAAGCTTCGGCGGAGCCGCCCGGCGCGGCGGTTATCGTTTTTGGTTCTTTTTTTCTGCCCTTGCCCTTTTGGCCGCCTCTTCCCGCGCAATTTTCTGCGGCGAAGTAATGTGATAGAACGGAATCAGCGGAATCAGCAGCGGGGTGGAATCCGCATAGGCATTGTACGCGGGCTTTGCACCGTAATGCTTGATATGGCGCGCTTCCACACGCTTTGCGCCGCTGAGCATGACACAGACGATCTCCGCGTAACCAAGCGCCGCAAGGATCCACTGCGCGCCCGAAACCGCGCCGAACGCCGAGAGAAAGGCCCCTTTCCAGAACAGGATCTCACCGAAATAGTTTGGGCAGCGACACATTTTATACAAACCGTGCATGGCAGGCATCTCGGGATCTTTCTTTTTTGCCTCTCCCTTCTGTTTATCCGCTACGGCTTCCAGAACAATGCCGATCGTGCTGACGGCAATGCCGATATACAAAGAGGGGTTGTTTTCCGCATCGTTGAGCAGACGGTAGATCGGCCCGGCAGACTGCAGCACATACAGTGCGCCGCATACCACCCACATCACGGCGGCCACAAAAACGGGCACGCTGGTGTCTCCGCCCACTTCCCGCATTTTTTTGCGGTACGCCTCTTTTTTTAGCTCACGAATGAGCAAAAAGCCGCCAAGACGGAACCCGTAAAGAATGAACAGAACGCATTGCGCCGCAAAAACAAGATCGAACCGTCCGTTTACGATTGAAAGGACGAGCAGCGCGGCGCCGATGCCCGCGGAGGAAAGCCCGTAGCCGACCGACATGAACCACACGAACCGAAAAAATCCGATACAGCAGCACGCAAGGCTGACGAGATAGAGGATCCAGATTTGCGGGGGAAATACTTGTATCTCCGACATGATAAATCTCCTTTCCGCTGTGGTTAGAATGAAAGGCCTTTGGCGTAGATCTCTTTGATAAAATCGGCAAAGCTGTGCGTGCCGGTTTGAACGGAGGCCACCATGTCCTCTGTCATTGTCCATTTGCCGAACTGGATGACGCCTCTTTTCCACTTTGGAGAAAAGGCGATGATCATATCGAACAAAAACGGCGGCGCAAAGCTGATGACAGGCTCCTTGCCGGCGGCGGCAAAGAACATTTTCGCAATCTCTTCATAGGTGTAGATTTCGCGGCCGCCCACATCGTATTCGCAGTTTTCGTCGCACATATGCGCCACGATATAATCCGCAAAATCGCGGGTGTCGATGATGTTGCAGCGGATGGGCGCTTTGGTTTTTAAAAGCGTGACCTTTCCCGCCGCCACCTTCGGCTGAAAGATATGCGCGGTATCGTAAAAATATCCCGTGGGGCGGAAGACGGTGTAGGGAATGCCGAAGGACCGCAGATCCTCCTCGAATTTGGCCTTCGCGCCCAGCAGCGGGATCTGGCGCCCTTTTGCGGCTTTCAGCACGGAGACAAACGCAAAATGCTTCACGCCCGCGCGCTTTGCCTCCTCCAGCAGGTTTTTGTTGGCCTGATAATCCACATCATACGGGGTAACGCTCTGGCTGGCCTTGGTAAGCCCCACGGCGGTGATCACCACATCCATGTTTTCGCAGCAGCCCTTCAGCCTTTCTCTGTCTGTCATATCAATCTGCAGCGGGGTAAAGCCGTCGAATTCCAGCGAACGAACCGCCATATCCGCGGCGGTCACCTCGTGGCCTGCCTGTGTGAGCGAGCGAAGAACGTCCTGCCCCAGATGGCCGAACGCACCGGCAAGAAAAACCTTCATGATCCGTTCCTCCTGATTCATTGTTTATTTGTGGGACCCGGACCCCATCGGCAAAAACTGCCAGACGCCGGGCTGTGTGATCGTTATTCCGCTTTTTCTGCGGCGTTGTATGCTTGCAGACCGGCGCGGTCAAGCATCCGCACGCCGGCCAGCAGCGATCCCTGGCCAAGAATATTCACACCCTCTGCGATCCAGTTCATTGAGGCCTGTGTAAAATCCCGGGAGGAGAGATACCCCATGGCAAGGCAAAATACAAAGGATACCAGAAACAGCGCGGCAGCCAGCGGCTTTTTCAGCTTTTTTGCAAATGCCGCAAGCGAAAGATCCATACCCAGAAGGCCGAGGATCATCAAAGCGACAAACAGGAAGGTGCCCGAAAATACCGCCGGAGCGGCAACGGAAAGCAGCCGCTCTTTCTTTCGCTCGCGCGCGTGAAGACACGCCAATCCCATTCCGGCCAGCACAAAGCCGATCGCCTGCAAGGGAAAGAACAGATGGTTCAGCCGCTGAAAATCGCACACGCCCGCGGCGAACAGCAGCTTGTAAACAGCCTTCAAAAACCCCGCCAGAAATACATTGATGGTGCCGGTGCAGAACAGCGCAAACATGCCCTTTGTCATTTTGTTGTAAAGATCCCGCTGCAGGATCATTGCCGCAGCCCCAAATAAAAGCACCGGAATAAAATCCGCCAGCGCCATGGGTACAGAATACATGCCTCTTCATCCCTTCTGCAAAAACACCGAGGCTTTACGGGCGGTTTTGGACGTTTTGTTTCCTGATTTCACCGCCCGTTTTTTGCCCGCTGCCTTTTTGCCTGTCGCTTTTTGCCCGCCGCAAAAGCTCTTATTTCTTCTTCTCTTTGGAACGCTTGTCGTTGATGATCGCCATTTCCTTTTCGGTTATGAGCGTTACGCCGTTTTCCTTCGCCCAATCGACACAGCCCTTCAGCACTACCGGCAGAAAAACGCGCGGAACGTTCAGGATGGTTTTCAGCGCGCCGTCGGTAAACTTTACGGTATCGTCGGCGCGGTCGGCCGCGTAACGAACGGAATCCAGCGTTTGGGGGCGCACCGCTAAAAGCTCCGGGATCATGCGCGCCCGCTTGCAGTACCAGAAGTTTTTGCTGTCGCGATAGCCAAAATCGATGGGTACCGGCGGGAAATCCCGTCCGCGCACGCCGTTGATAATGGCGTCGCTGTATTTTTTCTTCATCAGGATCTTATCCACGCGCAGAATAAAATGCGCGCCGAATTTGGAGGTGATGCCGTTGAAATCATGGTAGGGCGGCTCGTAACCGCTCAACTCGCCGGGCCGATCGTCCTGCGCATGGTCCAGATCGCGCATCCAGGTGCACTCCATTACCTGAAATGCTTCCGAGAGCACGAGCGGGCGATCGTCCTGCGCGTCCTTTTCCGCGCAGATGCCCTTTTCCAGCCGAAAATTGCATTTGGGCATTTTGTCCTCCGGCTTATCGCCCGGCCAGGAGAGCTTGACGCATTTCTTGAAGGTTTTGCGGCTGTCGGTGACAAAATTGAGCGCGCATTTTCCGCTGCGCAGAATATTTTGGGCGGTGTTGGAGGAATTGCGGCATTCCAGCAGCATCGCGTAGTATTCCCGCCCCGCAATATAGTAGGGCTGAACGAGCGAATAGGGGCCGAGCGTAGTGCTGCCGTCCTCGCAAAGTGTGCTGATGACCACCGTCGGCATCGGGAAAAACAGCGAGGTCTGATAAAAATTGTCTACGATGCGAAGATCTTCAAAGCTGCTCATGACCACATACCTCCATATTTTAAATAGCCTGATTCGGATTGCCTGCTTTCAGGGCGCTCGCTCCAAAAGCGCCGCGCCAAGGGTGCGGCCGCAAGGCCGAAAGCCGCCGCACGATCATTTATCTTTTTTTGACAACATACTATAAAAACAGAAACGATCCAAAAAGTGAGGCGAAGCAGATGAAAAGAGTGCGCTATATCGTTCAGGAGACATTCCTTTCCGATTGCCAGGATGCGCGAAAGGAGCGCCTACAAAAACTTCTGGCAGATTATCTGCAATCGCTCGAAGAGCGCATCCTGCAGGCCGACGCCTGGGAGTAGAGGATCGATCCCAAACGGGGGAATGCGATACCGCGCGGGTGCGGGCGAGAGACTGCGCAGATATGCGCATTGTGCGGAGAGGTGTGCAGGCCGCGCGGTTATTTGTGTCGCGGCGCCGGGGCGCGCGCTGTGTACGTTGCGCATGGATGCACACAGAGGCCGGGCTGCGTGCGGCTGCGCTGCGCAAAGCGCGCCATACGCGTAAATACGGTGAAAGGCGAAAGGCGGGGAAGAACATGAAAGCGGCGCTCTATTGCCGGCTGAGCAAAGAGGATGAGGAAATGGAAGAAGGCAAAGGGGTATCCGAGAGCATTCAGAACCAGAGATCCATGCTGATGCGCTACGCCGTCGAAAACGGATATGAAATTTATCAGATCTACTGTGATGAGGATTATTCCGGGATGGACCGAAACCGGCCGGCGTTCCGCCAAATGCTCGAGGCGGCCGCCCGGCGTGAGTTTGATGTGATTTTGGCAAAAACACAGTCGCGTTTTACGCGCGATATGGAACTGGTAGAAAAATACCTGCACGGTAAATTCATCGAATGGGGCGTACGGTTTATCGCGGTGGTGGATCATGTGGATACTGCCGATCCCGCAAATAAAAAAAGCCGTCAGATCAACGGCCTTGTCAACGAATGGTATTTGGAGGATCTTTCCAACAATGTCCGTTCGGTTCTTACGCATAAGCGCAAGGCAGGCAGATACATTGCCAGCTTTGCGCTGTACGGGTATCGGAAAGACCCCGCGGACAAGGGCCGTCTGATTGTCGATCCCGAGGCGGCCGAAATTGTCCGAAAAATTTTTACGCTGTATTTGGAAGGGAACGGCGTCACCCGCATCGCGAGGCTCTTAAACGAAAACGGTATCTCCTCGCCCACGCGCTATAAGCGGGAGCACGGTGTAAGCTGCGAAAGGCCGGGGCGCTGCCCCTATGCGGACAGCTGGGGAAAGGCGACCGTTTATCAGATGCTGTGCAACCGTACTTATACAGGCGATCTGGAGCAGGGCAGAACCAGAAAAATCAGCTATAAATCCAAAAAGGTGATGCGGCTGCCCAAAGAGCAATGGATCGTGGCGCCGGGAACGCACGAGCCGATCATTGCCCCGCAGACTTTTGCGCGTGTGCAGCAAATGCTGCATGCCCGTGCGCGGGGCGGCGGCGGGGGAACGATCCATCCGCTGGCCAAAAAGGTATTTTGCGGCATCTGCGGCGGCGCGATGGAGCAGACGAGCTCGGGATCTGCCAGTAAGACGGCCGAAGGGCCCAGAAAATACTTTCGCTGCAGGATGTCCCAGCGGGATCCGGCGCGCTGCGCCGGGCAGGCGTATCTGCCGGCGGCAGAGCTGCAGCAGCTTGTGCTGGAGCGCATCCAAAGTTATGCGGCGGGATTGGCGCGGCCAAAGGCTCCGGATGAAGGTGTTTTGCAGGCGCGGACAACGCGCAGCAGGCAGGCAAGGCAGGAGGAGCTGGTGCGGCTGCAGGCAGAGATCGGGCGGCGGCGCAAAGCAATGCAGGAGCTGTATCTGGATAAAAGCGGCGGTCTGATCGGCCCCGAGCAGTTTGCGCAGATGAACGATGCATTTTTAAAAGAGGTAACGGAAATGGAAAAACGATGCAAGGGGCTGGCGGAAAAACCGGCCGAGACGCCCGAGGCCGGCGGCGGCCGGCAGAGCGTTCCGAACCCTCTGCGCGATGCGGCGGCCTTAAGAATCCTCGACCGGGAGCTTGTCGCATTGCTTGTCGATAAAATCATTGTCTATCCGCCCGACGAGGCGAGCCGATCCCGGAAAATCGAGGTGATCTGGAATTTTTGAAGGGAATCTGCGGCAAAAGGGCGTGGATGCGCGTGGGAAATGATCCCAATAATGCGTTTTGGCAGGAAAAGCCGGAGCTTTCCTTTAATCTGCCGTCAGGATCCCCCATTCCGCCTTGCATTCCAGAATGCGCCTTACGCTCTCATCGATCCGCTTCTCGGTGAGGGCCCCGCTTTCCACCGCAGCCAATACCGCATCAAAGGCTTCCCGGAGCCCCTGCGGCATCAGCAGCAGATCACACCCTGCCTCCAAAGCCAGCACCGCTGCTTCGCCGGGAGCCCAGCTGTCCGTCACCGCTCCCATGGACAGTGAATCGGTGATCGCCAGACCCTCGAAGCCCAGTTCTCCGCGCAAAATGTCGGTCAACACCGTGTGGGACAGGGTAGCGGGGATGAGATCGCCGGTGATATCGGGAACGCTGATGTGCCCAATCATGATAAAGTCGCTTTTCTTCGCCTGCGCAAAGGGCAGCCATGCACCCTGGGCCATCTCCTCCCGGGTGCCGTAACTAATCGCCATGCCGCTGTGGCTGTCCTCCGCCGTGTTTCCGTGGCCGGGGAAGTGCTTGAAGGTCGGCAGGATCCCCTGCCGGCGCAGGCCCTCCGCCATTGCACCCGCCAGCCGGGCGGCTTCCTCGGGCTGGGAAGAGAAGGCTCTTGTCCCGATAACCGTGTTGCGTGGGTCGGTGTTTACATCGGCCACCGGGGCAAAGTCCACGTTAAAGCCGTACTCCTTCAAATACGCGCCGATGGCGGAGCCCATCTCCACAGCGGCCGCCTCTCCCTCGGCGCCCACGGCGGCGGCGCTTTCGTATTGGGGAAGCCGAAAAGCCGGATGGTTGGCCAGCCGGGCCACCAGGCCGCCCTCTTCGTCCACCGCGATGAACAGCGAGCCGCCTCCCGCCGCCTGCAGTTCCCCGATAAAGGCAGAGAGCTGCTCCGGGCTTTGAAGGTTCTTGCCAAACAGCACAACACCGCCCACCGGGATCTCGTTCAGGGTTTGGGCCATCCTCTCGCTCACATGGGTGACCCCTTCGCCCTGCACATCGTCGATTTGGGTCTGGGACAAGCCGGGGTCCAGGGCGTCGGGCCGCACCACAAACAGCTGGGCTACCTTCTGGCGGAGAGTCATCTCCGCCAGCAAAGCGCTGACGCCCTCCGGCGGAGGTTCCGGCGTCCCGATCCCGGAAGAACCCGGCTGCGCCGTTCCCGCCGTGCAGCCGCACAACAGCACCGCCAGCATCAGGCAGACGGCGCGCCGCAGAATGTTACAGATCCTCACCATGATCCATCGCTCCTCTTTTTCATTTATGATGCTTTATAACGCGATAAGCGCATCACACCATCAGCAAACTGCCGGCGGGGATCCCTTGCCGGCATTCCGGCAGGTTGCTTCTGAAGGCCCTCCGCTTCTCACAAAGCGGCAAACCGGATTCCAAAGCCGCACCATCTGGCTGTATGCTCTATCTTTTGTTATCATAGCAAAAATCGAGCCGCCTGGCAACCCGTTTGTCCGAACAGATCTGGCGGACGTCTCGCGCTGTTGGCCCGTACCGAATAGAGGCAAACCCGGCGGCCGCTCCCGCTGATTCGCCCTTATTCGCCAAAGGCTTTTTGGAAAAACGGAAACCAGAAATTTTGCGGGCTCCTCGCGCATTGCTGATAAATTGCAAAAATCAGGCAAAACACGGATCGTAACGGGCCTTTGTGGATCGACAGCTCCATTGTGGGCCTGGTTCAGCCTACCCAGGTGGGGTAGACCTCGCTGCTGCACACGTTTTTGATATAGTAGGGGAAGCTCACCGTCTCGTTGGCAGCGCTGTTTTGCGGCTTGCCCAGATGTACGGTGATATATTGCGGAATGAACACGCTGTCCAGCACCTGCGGCTGGACGCTGCAGGTGGTAAGCGGGGCCGGGCCGCTGGACGATTCCTCCTCAAGAGCGGGCGCGGGGATCGTAACGCGGATCAGCTGCTGGCGCGCATTGGCGGATGCGGCGTCCGTATCGGAGGATACGGAGATCGGCGAAACATCAACAGCCGAGAAAATGGGTACCATCATAACGGGCAGATAGGCCTCCACGCCGGAATAAACCTGCACGCCCTCGAACAGCATGGGGGAATATCCCTGCGCCTCTACTTCAACGTCATATACGGCGTACACCTGCTCGGTGCTGTCCGGCATCAGCGAAAGCGCTTTGTCCGGCGCGTCCAGCGTAACGGGCGTCGTCAGGCCGTCCGCATCCGTCATGAACTGTATGATCTGCCGGCGCACGCCGTCTTCCGTCTGAAAGACGGTTACCGTGCCGCGCACGGGCAGCGCCTCGCGGGCGGACTCCAGCTTGACCAATAAGGTTCCCTGTTCCATAGAATGTATCTCCTTTATCCGGCGCGGCATCCTGCCGCGCGGCCGGTATTGTTTGCGGCGAGGGCTTCGCCGCGTGCTGCTGTGGAAAGCCGGGCCCCGCGCGGGGCGCTTTTCGGCAGAGTGTTCCGCAACGGCCCGGGAGGGCTGCGCAGCCCGAAACAGCCGAAAGCAGTGCGGCGAGCGGGCCGGCTTCCTCCCCCCATTGTATGGAAAAGCGCGCCGCGGGGTGAATGGCGCGGCGGGGAAGGGGGTGGCCCTGCCGGACGATGCAAAAGGCCTATGAGCGAAGGAAACGCAAGATCCCCCTGTGACGAATGTCGTCCACAGGGGGATCGCTGATTGGCGCGCCCTTAAGGCGTATACAAACTTACATGTAGTACCGGAAAGAAGGCGAAAAAATCATTTTAGAAGTGTGCAGCGGGTTTCCCTTTTGATCGGTGACGCATTCATGCATCAGCAGCATTGCCTCGTTCGGCTGAGCCTGCATGATCTGCGCCTCAAAGGCAGTAGTCCTGCATATTTCGATCCACTTATGGCCCTTGACGGGATGAACCAGATATTTCTTTTTGAGAAGCTCGTATAAAGAGCACTCCAGGTTTTCATTGCACAGGGGCATATATTCTTCCCGGAAAAAAAGCGTTTCCAGAATGCAGGGCTTGCCGTCGCCAAGCCGCAGACGCTGAATCATCAGAACCTTCCCGGAATCCTCGACGCCCAGAAAATGCCGGTCTTCTTCGGTGGCGGTCACGGTGTCCAGCTTTAACAGGCGCGTGGAGGGAACGACCCCGCGCATCTGGCAGCTGCGGGTAAAGCCTTCGCCATGCCCAAACGGGTAAAAGGCCTTCTCGCGCGAGATAAAGGTACCTTTTCCCTGTATCTTGGAAAGGATCCCTTCCTTTACCAGCTCGTCCACGGCCTTCCGAACGGTAATACGGCTTACGCCGTAGCGCTCCTGAAGCATCAGCTCGGAAGGAATAGGTTTTGATACGTCTTCACAGGTGTTAATCATATCGCTTTGGATGCGGTCTGCAACCTGACGATACAAAGGGATCATACCGGAGCGACTTAATTCGGCCATATCCACTTCTCCGATCTGTTGAAATATTGAAATAAAAAATCCGGTTTTGCCCGCGCCGGCGCGCTGCTGCGCGGGCTGCGTGTTCAAGGCTATTATACGCTGTTTTCTCAAAAAGAACAAGAGTTAGGGCTTTGTCTGTGAAATAATCACAAAAAAACACGAGAAACTTTGGGAATGTTTCCTATAGAAATTAAAAACAAGATGTGATAATCTATATGCATACGTTATATGACGTATTAAATCAATTTGGGGAGGACCATGGAATGGAAGCAAAGAAAATTGTGGAGGCGATCCGCCTTGCCGCAGGCGCCGGCGGGATCCGGCAGATTTTTCTGGTGGGATGCGGCGGCTCCATGGCGGGGCTTTACCCGGCATGGTATCTGCTGAGCCGCGAGGCAAAAAGCCTGCGGGCGGAATATCACACCAGCAATGAATTTGTTTACGCAACGCCGGCCGCCTGCGGCGCGCAGTCTGTTGTAATCTGCTGTTCCCTGATAGATACGCCCGAAACGGTGGAGGCGTGCCGCACAGCCGTTGAAAGAGGGGCGTATACAATCGCTTTGGCGGGCAGCGAGCATTCCAAGATGATGGAGCTTACCCCATATTCCATCCGCTACAGAAACTTCGACGCCAGAAAGCGCGATACCAGCGCAACGCAGACAAAACATGCGCTGGCGCTGCGGGTCGCCTTTGAACTTTTGCATCAGCTGGAAGGTTATGCCGCGTACGACGACGCGATTCGGGCATACGAAATGCTGGATTCCATCGTGCTGGACGGTTTGCGCTATTCCGACAGGCGCGCTCCGCTTTTTGCCGAAAAGACCGCAGAGGAATCGATCATTTACGTTATGGGCAGCGGCGCGAATAACGGGGCGATGTATGCGTCTTCCATCTGCAACCTGCTGGAATGCATGTGGACGGACTCCGTCGCGGTAAATACGGGGGAATACTTCCACGGCCCGTTCGAGACGACGGATCAGAATTTGGCGGTAATGCTGATGATCGGCGCAGGCAGAACAAGGGCGCTGGACGAACGCGCGCACAAATTTTTGCGCCGCTATTGCGACAATTTAACGGTGATCGATTCCAAGAATTTTGGAATCGACCGCATGCCGCCCGCCGTGCGGGAATACTTCGACCCGCTGGTATTTATGCCGGTAATGGATATCTACAATACGGCGCTGGCCAAATTGCGCGGCCATTGCGAGCAGGATCGCCGTTACATGCACAAAATTCCGTATTGACCCGCAAAGCGGGAGAGGGGAGTATCGACAACATGCAAATTGCAGAAATTGTCCGGGATATTTTATCCAAAAATACAATCGACAGTATTTTTTTTGTTGCGTGCGGCGGCTCGAAGGCGGCCTGCTGGCCGGCTCTGTTTTTTCTGGAGACAGAAGCAAAAGGCCTGAAGTCCATGCTTCTTACCAGCAACGAGTTCGTATATGCAACGCCGGCTGCCTGTACGGAGCATTCCATTGTGGTGGCATGCTCGCTGCGGGGAACGCCGGAGACGGTGGAGGCGCTGCGCACGGGGGCAAAGCGCGGCGCGCAGACGGTGGCTTTTACAGGAGATCCGGCTTTTTTGGGCGACGCAGAGTATGCGCTTGCCCGGGCGGGCAACTATATGGTACCATACCGCAACAGCGATGCGCTGCCCTGCACGGAGGGGAATGCGGTAAAGCTGTTTGAGTTTGCCGTAGAGCTTCTGCATCAGGTGGAAGGGTACGAGGGCTACGCCGATATGCGCGAGGGCCTGCGTGCGCTGGACGGCGTAATACGGGAATCTGTGCGCAGGGCGGCGGCCAGGGCGGATGAATTTGCAAAAAAATATGCAGAGAAGGATACAATTTATGTGATCGGCAGCGGGCCGGCGTATGGGGCGGCGTATGCGTTTTCGATCTGCAGTCTGATGGAGATTTCGTGGATACACTCCCCGACGGTGCACTCGGGCGAATATTTTCACGGCCCGTTTGAAACCACCAGCCCCGCGCTGCCGGTGCTGCTGTTAAAAAGCGAAGGCCCAACTCGCCCTTTGGACGAGCGTGTGGAGCGCTTCCTGCAGGAGCATGCCGGCAGCCACAGCATTCTGGATGCGCGCGAGCTGGCAATGGACAGGCTGCCCGAAGCGGTGCGCGGTTATTTCAGCGGCCTTGTGCTGGGCGGCGTATTGAGTAGCTACCTGAACAGGCTGGGCGAGGTTCGCCGGCACGACCGTTCGGTGCGCCGTTATATGTGGCAGGTAGAATACTGAGCCTTTGCGGTGCGGCAAGAGAAAGGACGCGCGGGAATTGAGCATGCAAAAACGATTCTATTCCGGCCTTTCCCTGCTTCCCGGCGATTGGAACGCAGAAGAGCCGGTTCGCAGAAACCTCTCGCTGCTCACAGCCAGTATGATATTCAGCTCCATCTGGCTGATGATCTCCACAGAAGCGCCGCTCACCGGTTTTTTAAGCGCGTTGCATGCAAGCGATTTTGTATATGGGCTTATCATGAGCCTGCCCTATTTTGGCGCGCTGTTTCAGCTGCCGGGCTCCGGCATTTTGGCGCGCCTGCGCCGAAAAACCGTTTTATACCGCTGCGCGGGAATCGTCCGGGGCCTGCTGTGGATCGCGATTGGTTTTACTGCGCTTCTCCCGGCCGAAAAGCATCCTCTTGCTGCTGTTTTGCTGCTGGCGTCGGCGGCCGCTGTTTGCGGGGCGTTTGTCAATATGACGCTTACAACGCTGCTGGGGATCGTGGCGCCGGAGCATATTTTGGGGCGTTACCTTTCCGCGCGCAACCGCGTTGGCGTATTGGCAGATCTTGGATGCGGGCTTTTGCTCTCTCTGCTGCTGGATCATATCATCGCGCCGTATAATTATGCGCTTGTATTCGGCATTGCGGGCCTTGGCAGCATTGCGGACGCGTGCATTGCCGGACTCGTAGAAGAACCGGCCGTGGCGCCACCCCCGCGTAGAGCGGGCGGGCCTGCGCTGCGGGAGATGCTGCACAACAGGGGCTTTGTGCGCTGCGTGCTGTTTTGGGTGGCGTGGAATTTCAGCTATTATATTGCTTCCCCCTTCAATGCGAAATACTGCCTGGGCCCCCTCGAGATGAGCTTCACACAGTTTACCATAGGCTGCAATTATCTGTACTATGCCGTTACGATTTTTGCGCTGCCGCGGTGGGGCAGGTTTATCGACCGTTTTGGCTGCAAAAATACCATTTATTTTGCGTTCAGCGCCATTGGCGCGATTGGCATGCTGTGGCTCTTTGCAAAGCCGGGCCGTCTTTTGATTCCGGTGCTGTTCTATGGCCTTGGCGGAACGGTCTGGTGCGTTGTAGAGCTGCTGAACCAGCATATGATGATCTCCCAGACTCCGGGCGAAGAGCGGCATCGCTATATCGCGGCCTATTCCGTCTTTTCCATGGTTCTGGGGCAGGGAATGGCCACGCTGTGCGGCGGCGCGGTGATGGGCCTGATCGACCGTGCAATCGGCGGCGGGCGCTGGCGAATCTTATGGTTTGAACTGGATAAATATCAGCTTTTATTTACCTTTGCATGCGTTTTGCGCTTTGCCGTTATCTTTTTTCTGGCCCCCCGCCTGCAGGAAAAGGAGGTTCCCCTGCGCGGGACGCCTGGAGCGATCTTCCGAGCGCTGCGCAAAGCGCTTTCCCGAACAAAGAAAGAGCGATAAAAGCGGCGGCGCGGCCTTGGGGTCGACGGCGGGAACGGGAACAGAGAAAACAGCGCGGCAGGGGCGGGGCGTCGGCCTTTGCATCCTGGGGGCTCGGTTTTGTCTGTGTTGGCATTTTCGCATGCCCGGCGTTTTTGCAGCGCTTTGCGCATGGCGGAGGAGATTCCGAAAAAGGAGAGAACGCATATGAAAGAAAACAGGCCGCGCATCGCCTGTGTGGGATTGAATGTTGTGGATTGCTACGAGCATCAGGGCAGGGCCTATCCTGGCGGAAACGAATACAATGTGAGCATATTTGCAGCGCGCCTTGGCGCGCAGACTTCCTTTATCGGATGCTTTGGCCCGGATTTTTATTCCGGAGCGAACTACGCGTTCGCGCTGGAGGCGGGCGTGGATCTTTCGCACTGCCGGTTTTATCCCGAACGCTGCGGCATGGCCGTTGCAACGCTGAAAGACGGAGACCGTGTGTTTGCGGGCGGCAATCGGGGCGGCGTTACGGCGCGCCATCCCATCGAGCTGACGGAGCTGGATCTTGCCTTTTTGCGGGCGCATGATATTACCGTATCGGACAGATATTCCCGTATGCCCGCGCGGGAATTTGAAAAGATGCATCAAAACGGCGTGAGTCTGGCGTATGATTTCGGCGATGAAAAAATAGACGGGCTCGCGCAGGAGGTTCTGCCGTTTTGCACTTATGCGTTTTTTTCCTGCAGTCAGCGCGGTGAACGGGAGATTGAGCAGCTTGTCCAAACGGCGTTTTCCGCGGGCTGCCGCTATGTTCTGGCAACTCTGGGAGAGCGCGGCGCGCGGGCTTACGTAAAAGCTGCCGGCCGGCCGTTTTTCTGCGCTGCGCCGAAGCTGCAGGCGCTCGATACCATGGGCGCCGGGGATTCGTTTCTTTCCGCTTTTCTTGTGGAGGCGGCAACGCGCTGCGGGCTGGAGCCGCATACGGAAAGCGACTGGACGGCATGCCTTGAAGCGGGCACGCAGTTTGCATCGAAAAACTGTATGTATTACGGTTCCATCGGCAGGGGCCTGCCCTATCCGGTGGGCGGTGCAGAGAAGGAAGTGGAACGCTATTAGGCAAAGCGGGCCGGCAAATCAAACTGGCATTTTGCCGCCTGCCCCAAAGGTTTTTCCGGGGACGGCGGCAGATCGTATGAAAAAGCAAAAGGAGGAGAAAAAATGATGGTATCAAACAATTTTACCCGTTTTCGGAAGGTTCTGGCAATCTTTATGACGCTTTGCATGGCGGCCGGATGCCTGGCCGGCTGCTCGGGAACGTCCAGCCCGGCCCCTGCGGTAACCGGCAGCTCCGCCGCACAGCCGGCGGCTGCGAATGATGTGCAGCATTATTTGGAAACGGGCGAGATCACCGATGCGGCCGTGAGCCTGCGCTGGCTTCATCGATTCCCGAGCGAGGATGAGGCCGCGTATTTCCAAAGCATTGCAGACGAATACACGCGGATGCATCCGAATGTGACGATCAAAATCGATACGGCCGGCGACGAAGCGATGAAGGAAAAGCTGCGCGTGATGATGGGCGGCGGCGACGTGCCGGATATTTATTATTCCTGGTCCGGAGAATTTGCGGCCAAGTTTGTGCGGGCCGGGGCGGCGGTCGATCTGACGCCCTATCAGGAGGCCGACCCGGAATGGAAAGAGACGATCTCTGAAGTTTACTGGGACAACGGCGCGGTAAGCGGCGCGGATTACGGCGTTCCGTTCCGCTTTACCGGCGGTGCGGTGATGTACAATACCAAGCTGTTCGAGGAGCTGGAGCTGTCTGTTCCCAAAACATGGGCCGAGCTGGAAGCCGTCTCCCAGAAGCTGTTGGACGCCGGTTACACGCCGATGCTTTGCGGCAACGCCCAGCCGTGGATTTCTGCCTGGTGGTTTACGGCGCTGTTTGAACAGATGGTGCCCGAGGATATCCGCACACAGGATTATAACGCCGCAACGGGAGAATGGACGGATCCCGGCTATGCAAAGGCGCTGGCCCTGATGCAGGGCATGTATGAAAAACAGTATCTGAACCAGAACATCAACAGCATGACGGACGATCAGGCGACGGAGCTGTTCGCATCCGGCCAGGGCGGCATGTATTACACGGGTCTGTATAATTTTGATCCCATGAGCGAGAAAATGGGCGAGGAGAACTGGGACTGGTTCCCGTTCCCGGCAATCGACGGCGCACCCGGCCGCGCCAATACCGTTGTGGGCGCAGCGGACCTCTTCATGGTCTCCAACAGATCCGCGCATCCCGAGGTGGCCGTAGACTTTTTAAAATTTCTCACCTCAAAGGAAAACCAGACGCGCCTGCCTGCGGAGACATGGCTGACGCCTGTGGTTACGGGAAGCTCCACCGGGGAAAATACCAGCAAAAAGGAAATGTCCTTTATTCAATATGTATCGGAAGAGAGCAACGGCTTCTCGGAATATCTCGATACCGCTACCGATGCGCGCGTCTGCGATAAGCTTTTGGAGAATTTCCAGCTGCTGTACGACGGCAAGGCGCCGGAAAAGATCATGGAGGAAACGCAGCAGATCGCCGCAGATGTTCGGAAGGAAGGCTGACGTTTCACGCAGCGTGAGACGTTCGATGCGCCGCACAGGCGGGACTGTGCGGCGCGTCGGCCTGACGCCTGACGCGAGCGGATTCGGCCGGGGCAGTGCGGCCGGGCCGCAGCTTACACAATCGGAGATGGGAGATGATAGAAATGTTATATGTCAAAAAACGGACAATCCTGCTGTACATGCTGCCGGCGCTGATCCTTCTCACCGCATTTGTCTTTCTGCCGATCGTGTTGAATTTTATTTACGCACTGTTTCGCTGGAGCTCCTTTTCCACGCAGTGGGATTTTGTGGGCCTGGCAAATTTTGCGCGGCTGCTTTCGGACGAGACAGTCTGGGTCGCATTCAAAAATAATCTCTGGTACGCTGTCCTTTCGCTGATTTTTCAGGTGGGCGGCTCCATGCTGATCGCCGCGCTGCTCGAAGAAAAATGGATGCGCAGGTCTCAGCCCTTTTTCCGAACGGTTTATTTTCTGCCCTCGATGATCTCGCTGACGGTGGTAGGCATTTTGTGGCAGACGATCTACAGCCCGGTTTTTGGTATCGTGAATCCCCTGCTGGAAAAGCTTGGCCTGGGAATGCTGGCTACGGACTGGCTGGGCAACACCAGGACGGCTATCTTTGCGGTAATCGCCGTATCGCAATGGCAGTATTTCGGATATACGATGGTGCTGTTTTTAGTGGCGATGCAGGGGGTGCCGGGCGATTTGTACGAATCCGCCATCATAGACGGCGCGGGCCCGTTCCAGCGCTTTATCCATATTACGATCCCCAATATCAAAGAGATCATTCTCATAAACTGTATGACGACGATCATCGGCGCGTTTCAGGTGTTTGACGAAATCTATATCATGACGGGCGGCGGCCCGGGCCGGTCTTCGGAGGTGCTGGGCAGCTATTTGTTTCGGACAGGCTTCCGCAACGACGAAATGGGCTATGCCTCGGCCATCGCCACAATGGTGTTTTTTGTTACGTTTGTATTTTCTGTGATACAGATGCGGATCTCCGGTACGGGCAGGAGGGAAGAATAAATGGCAAAAACAACGCCGAACCGCGCGCCGCGCATGCGCGGGCGAGAGGGAAATCGTGTTTTACACGCGCTGGCATTTGCCTTTTTGACGATTTTGGCGCTTGTAGAGCTGCTGCCTTTTTTGTGGATGTTTCTGTCGGGCTTTAAATCTACGCGGGAAATGCTGCTGGATCCGTTTGCCATGCCAAAAGTCTGGCTGCTCGAGAATTATTTCACGGCATGGCGGGCGGGCGTTTCGCGCTACTTCGCCAACAGTATTTTTACAACCGTCGCCTCGACGATCCTGTGCGTGGCCGTGTGCAGCATGGCGGCCTATCCGCTGGCGCGCTTTCGCTTCCGCTTGAACCGGGCGATCCTGATGTATGTGCTCAGCGGAATGATGCTGGCGCCGATGGTGAGTCTCATCCCGCTTTACAAGATACTGTCCTTTTTAGGGCTGTACGATACGCGGCTTGCCCTGATCGTGCCTTATGTGGCCTTTCGCATCCCGTTTTCCACGTTCCTCATCTGGTCTCATTTTGTCACAATCCCGAAAGAGATCGAAGAAGCGGCGATTATCGACGGGTGCTCCAGCCTGCGGGTGCTGCTGCGGGTACTGCTGCCGTTGAGCAGGCCGATGCTGGCGACGACGGCGCTTCTGTGCGCGCGCTACGTTTGGAACGAGATGATGTTCGCCCTCTGCTTTATTGAAACGACTGCAATCAAAACCATCCCGGTAGGCCTGCTGGCGCTGAAAGGGCAGGAATCAGGCGAATGGTCCATCCTGGTGGCGGGGCTGGCGCTCTCTACGATCCCCATTGTGATTTTGTATCTGATCTTCCAGAAACAGCTTGTGCGTGGAATGATGATGGGCAGCGTGAAAGGCTGAACGCCCGCAGTGCGCCGTACAGGACGGTGAGATAAGAAAATAAAGTGTCGGAAAGGCCCGCGTAGCGGGGCCGCGCCCGTAAATTTTGCAGAAAAAAATAATCCGCCGCGTTTGGGAAAATATAATCAGGAATCTCAACGGTGCTTTTGGCGTGATCCGGAGGTTTTCCGGGAAGGGCGGCCGCGGGCCGGCGGCCCGGTCCGGGCGATTCGCGCCGGAGCGCTGCAAAAAAACGAAAGGCGGCGGCTTTCATGAAGGACGAGACAAAACGCAGAGAGCGCGCGCAGGCAGAGGATCTGGACGCGCAGACCGATCAGGAGCGCTTTGAAAAGGATTATATTCTGGAGACGGGCTCCGTGCTGCGCACCAAGGGGCGTCACGCCATCCACTGCCTCACGGTGGTGGGGCAGATCGAGGGGCATTCCATCGCGCCCCAGACGCAGAAAACCACCAAATACGAGCATGTGATCCCGCAGCTTGTCTCCATCGAGGAGGATCCCGAGGTGGAGGGCCTGCTGGTGATTCTGAACACGGTGGGCGGCGACGTGGAGGCGGGGCTTGCGCTGGCAGAGCTCATCAGCGGCATCACCAAGCCCAGCGCAACACTGGTGCTGGGCGGCGGACATTCCATCGGCATTCCGCTGGCGGTATCGGCGCGGCGCAGCTTTATCGTGCCCACGGCCACCATGACGGTGCATCCGGTGCGCCATTCGGGGCTTGTTTTGGGCGTGCCGCAGACGATGCGCTATTTCGAGCAGATGCAGCAGCGCATCACCGGCTTTGTCGCGGGCCATTCCCACATCAGCGAGGCGCGCTTTACCGAGCTGATGATGCACACGGGCGAGCTGGTGATGGATATGGGCAGCGTCGTGGACGGCGAAACCGCCGTGGCCGAGGGCCTGATCGACGAATTGGGCGGCCTTGGCGACGCGCTGCATTATCTGTACGGCGCGATCGAGGCGCAGCGCGCCGGCTTGCCCCTGCCGGGAGAGGAAGCGCCCAAACAGGCGGCGAATATGCTCGGGAAGACAGCGAATACGCCCGGGAAGACGGCGAATGCGCCTGCGGCAAAACCTTCACAGCGCGCGCGCCGGCGCGGGACAACGGCGCGGCAGAAATAAAAAGACGCAGCCTGCGTCCAAACAAAGTGTCTGAAAATTCCCGCGCCGCCCGGTGCAGCCATGAAAGCAGCAGCGGTTTGAAAAAAACAAATCTCCCGAAAGGCTCGGAACCAATCGAAGGCAGATCCAGCGATTGGCTCGGAGCCTTCTGCTTTGGCTTGGAAAGGGCGGCTTTGCCGCCAGCAGGTTGCTCTGCCACGCTGCTCGCCGCCCACTGCTTTTGCCGGTTGTTTGCCTCGCCGCTTTTTTCGCTGTCCGCCGCCTGTTGCTTCTGTCCGCCGCTGCGCCGCCTGCCGTTTTTTACCTGCTCCGTTGATAAAAAACGGAATTATAATCGGACAAAGAATACCCCGCCGCCCGTCCTCATATAGATGGGGTAGGAAAGCGAAGGGGGCGACGAATCGGATGGAAATAAAGGTGTACAAAGATACCGTCACCGCGGCACAAAGCATCTGTGATACCAAGCTGGAGCTGCCGATCGAGGCCGAGATGCTTATTCCGGATTATCTGCCGCAGGTGTTCAAGATCGTCAAATGCTTCGTGCATTTGGTGGTGCTGCAAAAACAGGTAACGGCAGGCCGGCTGACGGTGGACGGCTATCTGCGGTGCGTGCTGTATTATCAGTCTGAGGCAGACGAAAGCCTGTGCCAGGCCGAGCAGAAGCTGCCGTTTACAAAGCAGGTGGACATCAAGCCCGGGGACTGGGGCACGGCGACGGTGCTTGTTTCGGGCGAGACGGAATATGTAAACTGCCGCGCGGTGAACCAGCGGCGTGTGGATGTGCGCGGCGCGTTTGCGCTGAGCGTTGCGGCGCTGGCCGAGGCGCAGAGCGAGATTATTACGGCGCTTTCCGGCAGCGGGATCCAGCAGCGCACCACGGCGCTCACGGGCAGCCGCACGGTGGGCGCGCAGGAAAAGCTGTTTACTGCGGAGGAAACGATCACCTTCGACGCTCCGCCCGAGATCATTCTCAGCACGCAGTGCACCGGCGCGGTAAGCGAGACAAAGCTGATTGCCGGCAAAGCAGTGCTGAAGGGCGAGATCCGTGCCGAGGTGGTGTATCGCACCGCGCCCGGCCACGAGCTGATCCATACCGTGCGCCAGATCCCGTTCAACGAGATCTTAGAGATCGAGGGCGCGGACGAAGAATGCCAGTGCTTTGCCGTGGTACAGCCCACGGGCTGCACCATCACCGCGGGCACAGGCGAGGAAGAAGGGGAAAATACCATCTCCGCCACGGCGCTGCTGTATGCCAAGGTATACCGCCCGGTGGAATATCTGGCAGTGAGCGACGCCTTTTCTACCGAGTGCGAAACAGAGCTGACACAGCAGCAGGTGGTGCTGGAGGAAACGGCCGATGTGTTCACGCAGCAGGTAGAAACCGTAACGGCCGGGCGTCTGCCGGACGAAAACGCGCGCATCATTGATGTGATGGCCACGCCGCTGCCGATGGAGGTGATCGAGCAGGAGGGCGAGGCGGTGCTGCGCGGCCGTGTGATGGCGCATCTGCTGTGCGTGAACGCGCTGGACGAAATTGAATGCTACGACAAGGTGTGTGAGTACACCCTGCCGCACCGCTACCAAAGGCCGGCCGCAGACGTGATTGCGCAGTGCTATCCTTCCGTAAGCAGCGTCGCCGCGCGCCGCGCGGGCGAAGAAACCAGCGCCGCCATTGTACTGACGGTGCGCGGGATGATCAGCTTTCGCACCGCGCGCACGGTGCTGGCGGACGTTGCCTGCACCGGCCCGCTGGATCGCAGCGACGGCGACATCGCCCTGCGCATCTACTTTGCACAGGCGGGCGACGAGCTGTTTGATATCGCAAAGCGGTATGCCGCTTCGCCAAACGCCATTTCCGAGGCCAACGATCTGGCGGGCGACGTGGTAGAAGAAGCGTGCCGGCTGTTGATCCCATCGGCGGGTTAGGCGAGAGGGGGAGAAAAAGGATGGAACAACGGAATCTTTATGCAGATATCGCCGCGCGCACCGGGGGCGATATTTACATCGGCGTCGTGGGGCCAGTGCGCACGGGGAAAAGCACGTTCATCAAGCGCTTTATGGAGCTGATGGTCCTGCCCGAGATCGAAAACGAGGCGTTCGGCCAGCGTGCGCGGGATGAGCTGCCGCAATCCGCCGCGGGGCGCACCATTATGACGACGGAGCCGAAATTCGTGCCGGAGCAGGCGGTGGCCGTCGAGCTGGAAAACGGTGCAAAGTTTCGCACGCGGCTCATTGACTGCGTGGGTTACATGGTGCCCGGCGCAATGGGCCACGAGGAGGACGAAAAGCCCCGCATGGTGAAAAGCCCCTGGTTCGAGGAGGAGATCCCGTTCGATCTTGCGGCCGAAACCGGAACGCGCAAGGTGATCCGCGAGCATTCCACGATCGGCCTTGTCATCACGACGGACGGCTCCATCAGCGATCTGCCGCGCGCGGGCTACGAGCAGGCGGAGGAACGTGTGATCGCCGAGCTGGAGGAGATCCAAAAGCCGTTTGTGATCCTGCTGAACTGCGTGGCGCCCAACCTGCCCGAAACAAGAGCGCTGGCGCAGGAGCTGAGCGAAAAATACCACCGCGCCGTGCTGCCCGTGAGCTGTGTGGAAATGACGCAGGAGGATATTGCCCGGATACTGAAAAGCATTCTGTACGAATTTCCGCTGCAGGAGGTTGCGTTTTCGATGCCGCGCTGGGTGACGATGCTGGACGCGGGCCACTGGCTGCAGGAGGCCGTATACACAGCGGTACGGGAATATGCGGACGGTGTGGCCGTGATGAAGGACGTGGCGGCATCCGAGCGCACGGTGGAGTGCCCCTATGTAAAGCGCAGCGAGATGCGCTCGGTGGATATGGGCACGGGCTGCGCCGTAATGGCGCTGGAGCTGCAGGACGATATTTTCTACAAGGTACTGGGCGAGACAACGGGCCTTGAAATTTGCGACGAGGCCAGCCTGATGCCGTGCATCATTCAGCTGGCGCGCATCCGCACACAGTACGAAAAAATCCGCGGCGCGCTGGATGAGGTGAACGCCACGGGCTACGGCATCGTGATGCCGGGCATCGACGAGCTGACGTTAGAGGAGCCGGAGATCGTGCGGCAGGGCGGCCGCTATGGCGTGCGCCTGCGCGCCAGCGCACCGTCGATCAACATGATCCGCACCGAAATTTCCACCGAGATCGCGCCCATCGTCGGCACCGAGCGGCAGAGCGAGGAACTGGTAAAAAGCCTGCTGGAAGATATCCAGCAGGATCCGGCAAAGATCTGGCAGAGCAATATCTTTGGCAAAAGCCTGCACGAGCTGGTGAACGAAGGGCTGCAAAACAAGCTGCTGAACATGCCCTCCGAGGCGCGCACCCGACTGCAGGAGACCGTTGAGCGCATCATCAACGAGGGCTGCTCCGGGCTTGTGTGTATCATTCTGTAAGCGGGGCGGCTTCATTTGTGTTAAGAGGTAAATTATATTGTCCCAAAATGCGTTTATTTCGTCGCTGCATTTTGCAGGAGAATCGCCCTCATACCCTGCTTATATCAGCTTTTCAGGGAAAGATGAGCAGGGAATGAGAAAGACATGGGAAATCAAATAACCTCTTTGAAAAGAGGCGCGGGACAGGGAGCAACATCTGAGAAGGTGTTGCTCTTTTTTGTGCGCGGGGCAAAGGGCATTCCCGTGATCGCGCTCAGCGCGTGGGCCGGGCGAGGCGCCGGCGGGGCGTTTGTCCGAGCGCTTTTTCTCGGCAGAAAACGCGCGGAGCTCCACGGGCCTTGGGCTGTCCGCCGCCAAAACGCTCACCCGGCAGATGAACGGCGCGATCGCGGCGGAATACAGCGGCGGCGTGCTGTGCGTTCGCCCTGCTTTCCCCGAAGCGGCAGGGAACCGGCGCGGCGGGCAGCAGCGGGCAGATAAAAAATGGGGTCGCTGGCAAACAAAGCCGCCGCTGGCAAACAAAGCCGCCGCTGGCAAACAAAGCCGCAAAGGAGCCTTTATCTGTGGACAATATCATAGCAAACGAACCGAAAAAAGGGCCTCCTGTTATAGCGTCAAGCTGCGACAGGGGGCCATTCATTCCTATGCCCGGATTTTATAAAAAATCTTCTTATTCTGCGTGTTTACGGCTTGCCGGCCGATCTGTGCTTCCTCTTCCACTGCGCGAGAGGCATTGGAAGGCCGTCCTCCTGCAAGCGGACTTCACCTTGAAAATTATATCAAGGCATAGATCAATAACAATGTTGTCCGGTGCTTTTTCACAGTTTTGTCTATACGGCAGGCGCGTGTGTGCTTACAATCCTGATTGGGGCCCCGGCCTAGACGGGCCGCATGGATATGCGGCTCATTTTTCGATCTCATCGCCTGGGTTACGGGCGTTTTTTATTGTCAAAATTCGTTTTTTTGCGAGGAATATCGAAGGGAATACACGCCAACATTGATTCTCGAGGAAAAATGGTGTAAAATAAAGGAAACCCGAACGGGCGCCGCGCCGCCGCAAAAAACATTAGGCGCTGTAGGGCGCGGCACTGCGGAGCACAAAACGCAGTGGCAGGTGCTTTTCCGCGCTCCGTTCGGATCCCGGCGCGGCCGGTTCGGCCCGCGCGTTTAAGATGGTGATAAAAATTGCAAAACCAGATATCCTCATTTGCGCAGCGCTTTCGAAAACAGATCCTGATCACATTTGATATTATCGTGGTAACCGTTTCGTATATGCTGCCGTGGGCGCTGATCGCGGGGCGCACCTCGTACGAAGAACACAACAGTCTGCTGATCTCCAGCTGCTTTTTCTTTGTCTGCTGCTACGAGATCGTCTACGGCCTGATGGGCATGTACGACAGTCTGTGGCGCTATGCGGAGATCGTTGAGTTTTTTCGCCTGTGTGTGGCTTCGGTGGTGGCGGTAACGGTTTTTGTCGTTGTAACGGTGCTGCTGTGGTGGCAGGAGCGCCGCGTGCCGATCTCGGTCTATTTTCTCAGCGCGATGTTTGCGTCGTCCCTCACGCTGTATTCCCGGCTTACCTACCGGATGTACCGCAACACCACGCTGAAAAAACGCCGCAAGCCGCGCCGCCGCACAATGCTCATTGGCGCGGGAGACGCCGCCAGTACGCTGCTGCACGAGGCGGCCAAGAACAAATCGCCCGAGATGAACTTCATCTGCTGCGTGGACGATGCGCCCGAAAAGGTGGGGCGCTCGATCATGGGCGTCGAAATCATGGGAACCACCGAGGATATCCCGGAGCTTGTGGAGCGCTGCGAGATCGAAACCATCCTGCTGGCTATCCCCACGGTGGATGACGAGAACAAGCGGCGCATTTTGAGCATCTGCAACAAAACAAAATGCAATGTGCGCATTCTGCCCGATATTGTGCAGATCATTGCCGACGGCGGCAAGGATATGCTCACGCGTGTGCGCGATGTGCGCGTGGAGGATGTGCTGGGCCGCGAGCCGATTGAGCTTGCCGATATGACGAATGCGCTTGTCAGCAGCAAAACGGTGATGGTGACGGGCGGAGGCGGCTCCATCGGTTCGGAGCTGTGCCGCCAGATTGCCGCCTGCCGCCCCAAAAAGCTGGTAATTGTCGATATTTACGAGAACAGCGCCTATTCCATCCAGCAGGAGCTGGTGCGCCGCTACGGCAGCGCGCTGGATCTGGAGGTGTGCATCGCCTCGGTGCGCGATTCCAAAAAGGTGGATAAGCTGTTCGAGCGGGTGCGCCCGAGCGTGGTGTTCCACGCGGCGGCGCATAAACACGTGCCGCTGATGGAGGATGCGCCGGAGGAGGCTGTAAAGAATAACGTGTTCGGCACGTACAATGTGGCGCTGTCGGCAGAAAAATACGGCGCCGAACGCTTTGTGCTGATTTCAACGGATAAAGCCGTCAATCCTACCAATGTGATGGGCGCAACAAAGCGCCTGTGCGAAATGATCGTTCAGGCGCTGGCGCAAAAAAGCGCGACAAAATTTGTGGCCGTGCGTTTTGGCAACGTGCTGGGCTCTAACGGCTCGGTGATCCCGCTGTTCAAAGAACAAATTGCGGCGGGCGGGCCGGTCACGGTGACACACCCGGAGATTGTGCGCTATTTTATGACGATCTCCGAGGCTGTGCATCTGGTGCTGGAGGCCGGCGCAATGGGCAACGGCGGCGATATTTTTGTGCTGGACATGGGCAATCCCGTGCGCATTCTGGATCTGGCCGAAAACCTCATCAAACTTTCCGGCTTTATTCCGTACCGCGATATCGAGATCAAATTTACAGGCCTGCGCCCGGGCGAAAAGCTGTACGAGGAATTGCTGATGGACGAAGAAGGCCTGCGCCAGACGGACAACAAAAAGATTTTTGTGGGCGCCCCGCTGCAGCTGAATAAAAATACGTTTTTCGATCATCTGAAGACGCTCAAGGAGATTGCATACAGCAACAACAGCGGAAATCTGGTTCAGGCGCTGATTGATCTTGTGCCGACGTTCCATCATGAGGGAAAAGACGAATGGTGACAGGGGAGACTTGCGGCCGCCGGCGCTTTGTTCTTTCCGATCTGCCCGTGAGGCAGTGAGAGGCTTTGCCGATTTTTGGGGGCGCGTTTGCCGCGTCCGGGAGGCCCGCGGCTCCACAAGAAGCCGGGCTTTTACCGCGCCGGCGGTAAAATGCAGGCTCCGCCGCGCGGGCCTTTGGAGCCATTTGCTTTCTGATCTCACCGCGCTTTTTCGGGCCGGATCTTTTCGATAAGGGGAAACGGAATGTATCAAAAATATTTCAAACGTGTGCTGGATTTTTGTATGGCTCTGGCGGGCACGGTCGTGCTGTCGCCGGTATTGCTTGCGCTGGCGGTGTGGGTGCGGCTGGATTCCAAGGGGCCGGTGTTCTTTAGACAAAAGCGCGTGGGAAAGGGCAAGCGCCTGTTTGATATTCTGAAATTCCGCACTATGTATGCCGACACGCCGCATGATGTGCCTACGCATCTTTTGCAGAACCCGGATGCAATGATCACGCGCAGCGGGCGCTTTTTGCGCCGTACCAGTCTGGACGAGCTGCCGCAGCTGTTCAACATCCTCGCAGGGCAAATGAGCGTGGTCGGCCCGCGCCCTGCGCTGTGGAATCAGGACGACCTCATTGCCGAGCGCGACAAATATGGTGTAAATGCGCTGGTGCCGGGTTTGACAGGCTACGCGCAGGTACACGGCCGGGACGAGTTGCCGATCCCCGTAAAGGCCGAGCGGGACGGTTACTATGCCGCGCACCTTTCGTTTGCGCTGGATGTACAGATCTTTTTTCAGACGATTTGGAACGTGCTTGCCGGAAGCGGTGTTGTGGAGGGCGGCACGCACGGAAAATAGAGCGCTTGAAACATGCCCGGCGGAAGGGTGGGGAAGCGTTGCTATCGCAGCGCCCCCTCCCGCACCTGCGCGGCATACCACGGCTCGCCGGCGTACAATGTCTTGCCGGAAAGCTGCGCACAAACGTCATCCGGCGGCAGAGCAGGAAAGCGCAGGCTGTGCGCGCAAAGCGCCTGATATTTCAGCCGCAGCTCGCGATTGACGGCGTTGCAGCCGTATTTGCTGTCTCCCAAAACCGGGCAACCGATAGAGGCAAGATGCGCCCGGATCTGGTGCGTGCGCCCGGTGACGAGCGTCACCTCCAGCAGCGCCAGCCGCCCGCTGACGGCCAGCGTTTTGTACTTCGTAACAATTTCCTTTGCACCGGAGAGGGGACTGTTCAAAACGCGCACACGGCTTTTGCGCGCGTCCTTCAGCAGCCAGCCGTGCAGCGCTGCGGCGTCCGGAACAGGCTGCCCATACGTGACGCACAGATAACGCTTTTCAATCAGCCGCAGGCGGATCAGCTCCAACAGGCGCTGCTCTGCCCGTGGCTTTTTTGCAATCAGCACAAGGCCCGAGGTGCCCGTATCCAACCGGTGGCACAGGCGCGGTGCCCAATCGTGTCCAAAAGAAAATTCTCCCTTGTGATGCAGATACAGCATTGCGCGATGGATCAGCGTATCGGCGGTTTCCTCATTCGCATCGTTTACGGGCAGGCCGGCGGGCTTATCTACGGCGAGCACGGCGTCGTCCTCGTAAATCACGCGCAGCTCCGGCCGCGCGGCCAGAAAAGCAGGGCCGTCGGGCGGATCGAGCAGCGAATCGGGCAAATACACGCGCACCGTGCTGCCCGGCGCAAGCCGCGCAGAGAGCGGCTGCTTTTTGCCGTCTACCTTGATTTTGTTTTCGCGCAGATACTTGTGCAGGCAGCCCGCCGAGAGGCGCGGAAACCGTGTCAGCAGTGCGGCGTCCAGCCGGGGAAAAGAGCTTTCCATAATGGTGAATTCCTGCATGATGCGTCTCCTATACGAAAATTTGAGGGGCGACGAGGACGTGTACGTGAACAGTCATGCAAACGGCTTGCAGTATTCGCGGATGGTTTTGTTTCAATCCACGCTCCCCGTGCGGGGAGCGACGGCGAACGGAGGCCGCATTGCCATCGGCGACAAATTTCAATCCACGCTCCCCGTGCGGGGAGCGACGGAAGCATGTAGCATACTGCCGCCAGGAAAACAAATTTCAATCCACGCTCCCCGTGCGGGGAGCGACGAGGGAACGAGCTGGTGCAGATCCACGGGTATAAATTTCAATCCACGCTCCCCGTGCGGGGAGCGACCGATGCTGCCGCATGGCGCGTGGGGCACATGGCTATTTCAATCCACGCTCCCCGTGCGGGGAGCGACCGCTTTGTTCTCGGTTTTGCGCTCCATCTTCTGATTTCAATCCACGCTCCCCGTGCGGGGAGCGACCTAAGCCACTGCTCAATATATGAGATGCTTCCATATTTCAATCCACGCTCCCCGTGCGGGGAGCGGCAGGGCGGATTTGCGCGAACGTTCCCATACATAGATTTCAATCCACGCTCCCCGTGCGGGGAGCGACTGAGATATATTTGACAACCGCACAAATCAACAGCATTTCAATCCACGCTCCCCGTGCGGGGAGCGACCCGTCCCGCGGGCGACCATGAGCCTGGAGGATGCATTTCAATCCACGCTCCCCGTGCGGGGAGCGACGGGATGAGAGGCCTAGCAATTCGCCCGGATACATATTTCAATCCACGCTCCCCGTGCGGGGAGCGACTTTAGCAAATGCGGGATTAAGGTCGCCCATCCAAATTTCAATCCACGCTCCCCGTGCGGGGAGCGACTTCAGGCCGTTACCGCTAACGGTCGCACATTCCGCATTTCAATCCACGCTCCCCGTGCGGGGAGCGACAGGATGGAGGCCACCGTCGCCTTATCCAGTTTTACAATTTCAATCCACGCTCCCCGTGCGGGGAGCGACAAGATACCTTATACCCCCAAAAAAACGCAGCACGATTTCAATCCACGCTCCCCGTGCGGGGAGCGACCTCGGCGCGTGGAAACTTGAAAGCGAATTTTCGATTTCAATCCACGCTCCCCGTGCGGGGAGCGACATGATGTGGAGCACATGAGCACCCGCGAGCTGATTTCAATCCACGCTCCCCGTGCGGGGAGCGACCACAAAATCAACAGGCGCTTAATTATGCAGGTGTGATTTCAATCCACGCTCCCCGTGCGGGGAGCGACCACCTCAGTTAGCTTATTTACCTCTTCGATGTGAATTTCAATCCACGCTCCCCGTGCGGGGAGCGACTATTACCGAGATCACACTGACACCGCCCGTTGAATTTCAATCCACGCTCCCCGTGCGGGGAGCGACTAGCGGAATAAATACCGCTTTCGGGATTGCTTGTATTTCAATCCACGCTCCCCGTGCGGGGAGCGACACTGGCCGCGGAACCTTTGTTTTCTTGCATAGCTATTTCAATCCACGCTCCCCGTGCGGGGAGCGACCCAAAAAGTACACCCATTATCGAGCATAGTTTGATTTCAATCCACGCTCCCCGTGCGGGGAGCGACCCGGGTTGAGGTTCGGACAAATACCGGATATTTTATTTCAATCCACGCTCCCCGTGCGGGGAGCGACTGATTTTCATAGTTAAACTCCTTTGTGGTAAAAATTTCAATCCACGCTCCCCGTGCGGGGAGCGACCCCATTCACCATCTTTCCATCTTTGGCACACAATATTTCAATCCACGCTCCCCGTGCGGGGAGCGACTGTTTGCCCGGCCTTGTATCGT
>CAJUMH010000028.1:34210-37836 GCA_910587145.1 uncultured Ruthenibacterium sp.
CTTGTATCGTGTGTTTTTCGCAATTTCAATCCACGCTCCCCGTGCGGGGAGCGACCTGGCCGTAGCCCTGGAGGAATACCGGGCCGCGAGGATTTCAATCCACGCTCCCCGTGCGGGGAGCGACGCGAGGCCGGAGCAAGAGCATCACGCGGTTTCAATTTCAATCCACGCTCCCCGTGCGGGGAGCGACATGAGGACGGCACTCAGCACAACGCCTTTGAGGAATTTCAATCCACGCTCCCCGTGCGGGGAGCGACGGATAGCCGCCTGGGCCGCGACGGCGGACACAAGATTTCAATCCACGCTCCCCGTGCGGGGAGCGACGGTATTCCTCGGTCTTGCTCCCCGCCCGATAGTCGATTTCAATCCACGCTCCCCGTGCGGGGAGCGACCATGACCCCGACGCCGCGTCCTTCTACGCCAAAAAATTTCAATCCACGCTCCCCGTGCGGGGAGCGACTGACAATCCAATACATCGGCAACGGGCGGGACGCATTTCAATCCACGCTCCCCGTGCGGGGAGCGACCATAACATCGGAGGTGAGCGTATGAACACAGAGATTTCAATCCACGCTCCCCGTGCGGGGAGCGACAACCGGCCCGCCGTTTGGCGTCCACGGCATCCTATTTCAATCCACGCTCCCCGTGCGGGGAGCGACGCCTGGAGGCCGCGCCGCTCATCTCGGAGCTGATATTTCAATCCACGCTCCCCGTGCGGGGAGCGACGCTCGCTCTTTACGCGCACGCGCGCGCGAAGGAATTTCAATCCACGCTCCCCGTGCGGGGAGCGACTCGCGCTCAGTTCGCAGAAATCAAACTGCGAGAATTTCAATCCACGCTCCCCGTGCGGGGAGCGACCTGCGCGACCTGGAGGCCAAGCGCAAGGCCGTATTTCAATCCACGCTCCCCGTGCGGGGAGCGACGTTTCAACAGGGGAGCGATGTCATCTACTGCGAATTTCAATCCACGCTCCCCGTGCGGGGAGCGACCGCGGTGGTCTTTATGGCGGGGTGGAAACTCAGGATTTCAATCCACGCTCCCCGTGCGGGGAGCGACGGAGCGGCACTATGAGGCGGAGCCTCAGAGCATGATTTCAATCCACGCTCCCCGTGCGGGGAGCGACCGGAGCTGTCCATCCAGACGCACCGCCAGGTCACAATTTCAATCCACGCTCCCCGTGCGGGGAGCGACCCTTTCTGATGTCATCAAGGCCCCCATGCAGAAAATTTCAATCCACGCTCCCCGTGCGGGGAGCGACTCGGCATACACAGGCGGCTACTGTTGTTGCTGTTATTTCAATCCACGCTCCCCGTGCGGGGAGCGACTGGAGGTCAGCCGGGGCGGGGAAATCCGCCTGTTATTTCAATCCACGCTCCCCGTGCGGGGAGCGACGGCGTCGGTGTAGCCAATCTTGGCGTTCTCCAGATTTCAATCCACGCTCCCCGTGCGGGGAGCGACCGCCGGGGCAAGCCTTGGCGGCAAACCAGCGGTATTTCAATCCACGCTCCCCGTGCGGGGAGCGACCGGCGCCTCCGTTCTTGCGGTAATACTCCCGCATATTTCAATCCACGCTCCCCGTGCGGGGAGCGACGCGGCCTCGCCGGTACGGTGACAAATCTCAGTGAATTTCAATCCACGCTCCCCGTGCGGGGAGCGACAATAGCGCCTACGTCGCCCTCATACCCGGCGTTTAATTTCAATCCACGCTCCCCGTGCGGGGAGCGACCCATTGTAGCCGACCTGCTCAATATTTTCGGCGTCATTTCAATCCACGCTCCCCGTGCGGGGAGCGACATAGATTTCACGGTTTTTATGGTGGCTGTCATAGAATTTCAATCCACGCTCCCCGTGCGGGGAGCGACGCCATGCTCCCCCGTTATACAACGCCACCAGAGCGATTTCAATCCACGCTCCCCGTGCGGGGAGCGACCGTCGAGGTCGCGCAACAGTTCAACATCTTTCTATTTCAATCCACGCTCCCCGTGCGGGGAGCGACTTTCCTCTCAGTCCTCAAATTCTCCACCTTTGCATTTCAATCCACGCTCCCCGTGCGGGGAGCGACTTCTTGTTTCCGTGGCACCGTCCTGCCCGGTGAATTTCAATCCACGCTCCCCGTGCGGGGAGCGACAGCGCAACTCCTGGGATGAGCCGGGAGCCTACCGATTTCAATCCACGCTCCCCGTGCGGGGAGCGACCGGTATGTGCTTGGCTTACCGCGCACGCCAGGGATTTCAATCCACGCTCCCCGTGCGGGGAGCGACCTGAAAGAGCGTTCCAAGTACGCTTGTCAGTACGGATTTCAATCCACGCTCCCCGTGCGGGGAGCGACGCACCACTTTCCCGCTGTCGGTCAGGTAGCTATATTTCAATCCACGCTCCCCGTGCGGGGAGCGACGGGCGGCCAGCATTTCGGCCCCAAAGCCGGTCAGATTTCAATCCACGCTCCCCGTGCGGGGAGCGACCGGCGCCTCCGTTCTTGCGGTAATACTCCCGCATATTTCAATCCACGCTCCCCGTGCGGGGAGCGACGGCGACGCGCAACAGACCATCGCCAAGCAGATTATTTCAATCCACGCTCCCCGTGCGGGGAGCGACGGCTGAAAGCCCTGGAGGATGCAAGCTCATCCATATTTCAATCCACGCTCCCCGTGCGGGGAGCGACCGACGCCGTGAGTTATGAGCTGGAGCGGCAAGCATTTCAATCCACGCTCCCCGTGCGGGGAGCGACTGAGCTCCGCGCCTCTCTGTATGCCGAACAACGAATTTCAATCCACGCTCCCCGTGCGGGGAGCGACCAAGGCCAACGAGTCCGAAGTCGTCAAGAATGTGATTTCAATCCACGCTCCCCGTGCGGGGAGCGACTTGCGAGCTGCTGCACCCGGCGCTCGTCGAGGTCATTTCAATCCACGCTCCCCGTGCGGGGAGCGACGTGTGCTGCGACCATACCCCGTTCGGCCTACCGCCGGATTTCAATCCACGCTCCCCGTGCGGGGAGCGACGGTGGTGCTTCTCCACCATACCCTGACACCGATCATTTCAATCCACGCTCCCCGTGCGGGGAGCGACCGGTCAGACGCGGGTTATCTGTTCGGAGCTGTCAAATTTCAATCCACGCTCCCCGTGCGGGGAGCGACGCTTGGAGGCCATTAAAGCCGGTATCGACAAGCTATTTCAATCCACGCTCCCCGTGCGGGGAGCGACGGGCCGGTAAACTGTCCAACACCCGCACGCTCAGATTTCAATCCACGCTCCCCGTGCGGGGAGCGACGGCCCTACCAGAGCCACAGCGGCGGCGAAAAGGTATTTCAATCCACGCTCCCCGTGCGGGGAGCGACACCACGGATAGCGAGGGGTACTACACAATCGTTTGATTTCAATCCACGCTCCCCGTGCGGGGAGCGACAATTAACCATTGTCTGCAAGGCGAAAGACCATGTATTTCAATCCACGCTCCCCGTGCGGGGAGCGACCTACGGAAGCTGGCGGAGCCACGCGGAAAAGGGATTTCAATCCACGCTCCCCGTGCGGGGAGCGACGCGCGTCGGATTGCATGACGCAGAACAGGAATATTTATTTCAATCCACGCTCCCCGTGCGGGGAGCGACGCAAATTGTCATTTATGTGTG
>CAJUMH010000029.1 GCA_910587145.1 uncultured Ruthenibacterium sp.
AGAGAACGGCAAAATTTTTTACACTTCTTTTACTTCTTTATCTCACATGAGCAAAAGCGCATCGCCGCTCGCCCAAAAATCTTTGCAGGGGCTCCAAAGCGCGTATTTGTGTTTCTCTAATGGCTCACACAATGCGCGGTTGGAATACGCACAATATATTCGATATAATCCGGCTGCTCGCGCTTTTCTGCCGTGGCCGGAATGCCGTTGCCTGTCATAAGCTTTACCGCGCGGTCGATGGTATTCACAAAGATGCGCACATCGCGCACCATCACGGTGCGTTTCTGCCTCGGCTTTTGCAAGAGAAGACGTTCCACCATCGCCTCCGTTTGCTGTACATTGTAAGTATGCTCGGCGGCAGCGCGCAGCGCCTTGGTGCGCTGCTCCGAAGAGGGCAGACGCAGTACCGCGCGGGCATGGCGCTCGGTAAGGCCCGCGGCAATGCATATCTCCTGCTGCTCCTGCGTAAGCATCAGCAGACGCAGCTTATTGGCGAGCGTGGGCTGCGCAATGCCAAGCTTTTGGGCAGCCGTTTCCTGCGTACAATTCCAAAGATTCAGCAAATCGCGCAGCGCCCGCGCCTGTTCAAACGGATTCAGCTGCTCCCGCTGCAGATTTTCCAAAAGGCTCAGCGCGGCTGTTTTTTCGTCCTCAAAATGATAAATGATCGCGGGGATGTTCTGCATTCCCGCAAGCCTGCAGGCGCGCAGACGGCGTTCGCCCGCGATCAGCTGATAGCGGCCGTCTGCCGTAGGCCGCACGCTGACAGGCTGCAACAGGCCGTTTTGCAAAATACTGATAGCCAGCTTTTTCAGCTCCAGCTCGTCGAACGCGGTGCGCGCCTGAAACGGCGAGGGCGTAACCTTCTCTATGGGAAGCAGCCATACCCGCGTTTGTTCCGTCAGCTTTTCTCTTGCCACATCAATGCCCCCTTTTTGGTCGATCGCCTTTTTCGCAAACGGCTTTTGCTTTGCTCCAACAGGGCAAAGGCGGCAGCCGGCCACAAACTTTTTTTCGCATAAATCCTGACACGACCGGCCGCAACCCTCTTTTGGGAAATAATTAGGCAAAACAAAAAGGATATAAAAAGACCGTGCCCTCTGTTTGTCTTCAGAAACCGATGAATCGATCGTCAGGCGCGTTCCGACGGCTCGCGGGCTCCTGGCCTTTGAAAAATCGGCCTGCCGGTTTGCCTGCCGATCTGCCCCTTGCTCTGCTTTGGGATCGGATCGGCGCCTTCTAAAAACAACTATAGCACGGTTTTTTGGTAAAATCCAGTATTTTCCATTGACAGCAATCGACGAAGGGAATGTCAGCACAGGGGAGCTTTTGCGATTTTTCCGCCGTTTCGGGGATAAACGGGAGAAGTATGCGATATTTTTTGAAAGAAAAGCAGCGTGCGCACCGAACCGTCCGGCAGTGTGAACAGCCGCCGGCCGCAATATTTCCCGCCAAGCTTTTCCACGGCGCCGCGCGCCGCCTTGAGTTCTTCCTCGGCGCCGCTCCCCTTCATGGCAATGAACATGCCGCCCACGCGCACCAGCGGCAGGCAATATTCCGCCAATACCGGCAGCGCAGCCACTGCGCGGGCTGTTGCCACATCGAATGCCTCTCGCCATCGCTTGCGCGCGGCTTCTTCCGCGCGCTCTTTGGCAAATTCGGCCTCAATCCCCAGCTGCGCGCAGGCATAGCGCAAAAAATCCACACGTTTTCCGGTCGGCTCCAAAAGCGTCAGTTCCATTTCGGGCTTGTACAGCTTTGTCACAATGCCGGGAAAGCCGGCGCCCGTTCCCACGTCCACCATTTTGCCGCGCACCTCCGGGCAGCCGGCCAGCAGCAGGCTGTCGATAAAGTGCTTGTTCTCGATGCCCTCGGCATCCGTGATGGCTGTCAGGTTCACCTTTTCGTTATAGGAAACAAGCATCGACGCATACCGTGCAAGGCTTTCGGCAATGGGCGCGGCATCAATGCCATACCCCGCCGCCTTTTGGATCAGCCGCTGCGGCTCAATCATTGCTGTTCTCCCCCTCCTGCTTTATGGACATATGCTTTTTTGAACGCTCACGGGCGGCCCCACGGCGTTTCGCGCGCCGCCTGGCCGCCTTTGCGGCAGGGCCTGTCGCTTCCAAACTGGGCCTTGTCGCTTTTTCAGCCGCTTTTTCTGGAATCAGCCTAACCCTCGCGTGCGTGCTCTCTGCGCCATTTTTCCAACGCAACCGTCAGGAACGCAATGTCTGCCGGCCCTACGCCGGGAATACGCGCCGCCTGCCCCACGCTGCGCGGGCAGATTTTGGCAAGCTTCTCGCGCGCCTCCAGACGAAGCCCTTCCAGCGGCGCATAATCAAACCCGGGCGGGATCGGCGTTTCTTCCTGCCGGCGCACGGCGTCGATCTGCGCGCGCTGCCGGCGGATATACCCCTCGTATTTGATCTCCGTCTCGACGCAGTAGGCGATAAACGGCGTGATCCCCTCCGCCGGCGGCAGCATGCGGGCAATATCCGCATAGTGCAGCGCCGGCCGGCGCAAAAGCTCCGCCGCCAAAGCACCGCCGGAAAGCGGCGGCTCGCCTTTTTCCTGCAGCACCGGGTTTGCGTCCGCCGGGCGCACAGTCGTGGCAAAAAGCCGCCGGATCTCTGCCTCGCGCAGCATGCGCCGCTGCACAAATTCCGCCCAGCGCGCATCGTCCACGAGGCCAAGCTCGCGCCCCAGCGGCGTCAGCCGCTCGTCGGCGTTATCCTGCCGCAGATACAGCCGATACTCGCTGCGGCTTGTCATCATACGGTAAGGATCCAATACGCCCTTTGTCACCAGATCGTCGATCAGCGTGCCGATATAGCTCTCCTGCCGCGCCAGAACGACGCCGGGCTTGCCCTGCGCCGCGCGCGCCGCGTTGATGCCCGCTAAAAGGCCCTGCGCCGCGGCCTCCTCATAGCCCGAGGTGCCGTTAAACTGCCCTGCGCCGTAAAGGCCGGAGACGCTTTTGCATTCCAGCGTGGGCAAAAGTGCTGTGGGATCGATACAATCGTATTCGATGGCATAGGCTGGGCGCATAATCTCCAAATGCTCGAAGCCCTCGATCGTGCGGTACATCGCATTCTGCACCGCCTCCGGCAGGCTGGAGCTCATGCCCTGCAAATACATTTCCTCGGTATCCAGTCCGCATGGCTCCACAAAAATCTGGTGCCGCTCTTTTTCGGCAAAGCGCACCACTTTATCCTCGATGGAAGGACAGTAGCGCGGGCCGATGCCCTCGATCCGGCCGCCGTACAGCGGGCTGCGATGCAGATTTTCCCGGATCACGCGATGCGTCTGCTCGTTTGTAAACGCGATGTAGCAATCTACCCGGTTTTTCCTCTCGCCCTTTGTCAAAAACGAAAAGGGCTGAATGCTTTCGTCGCCCGGCTGGCGCGTAAGGCGCGAAAAATCGATGCTGCGCCGGTGCACCCGCGCGGGCGTGCCGGTTTTAAAGCGCCGCAGCGGCAGGCCCACATGCTTCAGGCACTGCGTCAGCGCGCAGGCCGCGTGCTGGCCGTCCGGCCCGCTTGCAAAGCTTGCCTCGCCCACAAAAATGCGGCCGCCCAGATAGGTGCCCGTTGCGATGACAACGGCCTTCGCCGTATAATACGCCCCCAAATGCGTGACAACGCCGCGCACCGCACCGTTTTGGATTTCGATGGAGACGATCTCGGCCTGCTTTAATTCCAGATTTTCCGTGCATTCCAGAAGATGCTTCATATACGCGTGGTATTTTCGGCGGTCTGTCTGCACACGCAGCGAATGCACCGCCGGGCCCTTGCCCCGATTCAACATTCGGCTTTGCAAAAAGGTCGCGTCCGCCGCAATGCCCATCACGCCGCCCAAAGCGTCAATCTCGCGCACCAAATGCCCTTTCGCCGTGCCGCCGATAGAGGGGTTGCAGGGCAGATTGCCCACGCCGTCCAGCGTCAGCGTAAACAGCGCTGTTTTTGCGCCCAGCTTCGCTGCGGCGCATGCCGCCTCAATGCCCGCATGCCCGGCGCCGACCACCACAACATCATAGCCGCCCAAAAAATCCAAGTTCTCGCCCCATTTTGCCATTAAAGATTTGCACCCTGCAGCATCACGGGAGGTTTCATCAGAAAACAAAGCCGCGGGAACTGCAGCGCAAACGCATCTGCCGCACCGACTTAAAACGCCTCGTTTTCTTCCTTCACCGCTTTCTCTTCGGAAGTTTTTTCTCCCTTCTGCTCCAGCCTGTTTATTTTTCGCTGCGTTATGATCGTTTTCACAAGCTGATAGATAAAAGCAGGGATCCCTGCGAAAACCGAAAGAAACGCCTTAACCGCGATATATATAATCCAGAACCAGAAGGTTCCAAACAGGGAAACCGGTACGAACGATTGCAAATATGTAAGGAATTTCCAGCCAAACGGGATACAAAACGCACCAAAGAACAATCCGATATAGTCGAGAAAGCCGCTGTCAGAGCTTCCGTGCGTAGCCTCCCACCACACAAAAAAGATACCGACGAGGATTCCGATCATTGCAATTTTTATAAACTCACTGCGGGTATCCACCAGAGCGTCCTTGTACTTTTGCCTTCGCTGTTCCTCCCTGCTCTGGGCCTGCTGCCGCCGTTCCCTTCCGGCCTTGGCGGCGCAGGCGTCGCACAGGCAGGGCGTGTACTTCTCGGCGCACTCTTTACAGAGGCCCTTTCCGCATTTCTGGCAGGCAGCAACAGCGTCTCTTTCCATATGATTAAAGCATTTCACTGTATTAACACTCCTTTTAACGTTCTGAATCCCTCTTGACGCAACCATATTATAGCATTTGCGGTACGCAAAATACAAGCCGTAAGGACGAAGAAAACCTTTGTTTCTGCGGCGCGCAGCGCCGTAACCACGTCGTAGCCAAAGGGTTTTGGAACGCCCCGCTCGCACCGGACGATACATCCAGGCGGGAAAACATGGAGAAAGGTACGCCGCCGGGATGTGTTCTGCAACCGACCGAAAGCTTCTTTACTCATAGGTCGTAGTGTAATGGTGCATCTCACCTTTCTTCCCACCTTCAACGGTGTGCACGGCCAATTCATGCTTGTCGGTAGTTTCAAAGCCGCAGCTGCACCAATAATGCGCAACCTTTTGCTCATGATAAGATGGATTTTTGAAATGTGCCAAAAACTCCGTGTAGTCGATGCAAGTATAACCGCAGTATTCGCAAACCCAAAGCTCCGGCTCGGGCTGAGGAGCAGGCTGTGGTTCTGGCTGTGGAACAGGCTGTGGCTCGGGCTGGGGGGCAGGCTCGGGTTCGGGCTGAGGAACAGGCTGAGACTCGGGCTGGGGGGCAGGAGCAGGCTCCGGCTGGGGCTGGGGCGTCGGCTCCGGCTGAACCGTCGGCTGCGGGGCCGGATCGGGATCGCCCGGCGTAACCGGAGTGCTCGGGGTGGTTGACGGAGTGACCGAAGATGCCGGCGCATTCGATGTTGTCTGCGACGGCCGAGTCGTCTGCTGTCTTGCCGCGTCTGCCGCCGCCGCTTTCTGTTTCAGTGCCTCGTCCGGCGCATGAGAGACTATACAGGTAATATGTCCATTATCCGATACATGCTTACTCATAACAGCCTTGTCAAGCGTTATAAAATCACATCCGTAACACTGATATACTTTCTGTTCTGCATTTGCATTACCTGATGTGTCTGTACCTGCACTCGTATCGGTCTGAACTGTACTGCTTGACGTACCTGTAGCGGTCTGGGCCGTCGGGACAGCCGCGTCAGTTTCGTCAGTCTCGCCGGTCTCATCGGTTTCGCCGGCTTCATCGGTCTCATCGGTCTCGCCGGCCTCAACGGTCTTGTCGTCATCTCTGGCCGCTTCAGCCATCCCGGCCTCATCCTGCGTTTCTGCCTCTTCTGTTTTGGCAGCGGTAAGCGCGTCCTCGCCCAGTGCCAAACCTTCCGTATCCGCCTCGGCAGTATACACACTGTTTTTGGCGGCGACAAAGACATTTGCCTCGGTGGTCGTAATTTGGGCTGCACCTGCAACGGACAAAGCCGCAAAAACAGCGCCGGACAAAATCCTAATGATCAGTGTTTTCTTCATTTTCCGTTTCCAACCTTTCATGGATGTTTTCTGCAAAAGCTCTGATTCGATCGGATCTGTCGAATCGGCATGCCTTCAAGACGTGCGCGGCGATCGATCCAGAGATTCCTTAAGGCAATTCTGCCTGTTTGCACCCATGAAACGAATGGAAAAACCGTTCGGTTGCAGGTTGTTGCAGATTATTGAAAAACTTTTTTATTCCAGAACATGAATGTCGCCGGTAAAGGGCTGTCCCACGGGAACCGCCCATTCGCTTGGCCACCAGGTACTGGCCAGATCGATGCTGAACGTGATATGCCGGCCTTCATACGCATCCAGGCCGTCAGCAAGACCAATGCAGATCATCATGACCTCCTTGCTGGAATAACGATCGCTATCGGCTCTGTGGCGGAGATGTAACATCTGCGGCGCATCCATCACGATCACACGATAGGTTTGGCTTTTATCCGTATAGGGCCCGGCATTTGGGTCAGGCTGCCCCTGCAGTTCAACCATCTCATCATAACTGTATGTGCCATGTGCCGACCGTACCCGTAAGCACAATGCGATCCCCGTCGGTGGGAAGCGCGCTGCTGCCGCCTGCACCAGGCAATGCGGCCTCGTCAGGCTCAGGTGCTGTCCGGCTTTCCAAAGCGGAGAGATCCTCGATCTCGTGCCAGTCGATCGCAATGTTGGAAATGGAATCCGGGATATCGTCGAAAATGCCTGTCCAAATGATATCATGAGTAAGAATGTCCCCGTTCAGCGTGATGCGGGTAATGGTGGTTTCGCCGGTCCCGCTGGACCATTCCGTGCAGATGACCCCCGCGCCGTCCCCGGCCATCATAAGGCCGCCGCGATAGCCGCCAACGCCCGCAACGCCCTCCGTCATCGTCTGGGCAGGCTGCAGCACCGTTTTTGTCTCGGGATCATATTGAAAAACGCGGATTCCGCTGATAAACGATTCGGTCTCTTTTTCCAAAAGCAGTGCCGGGATCGGATCGTCCGGCCGCATCTGAACCAGCGCATACCGAAAACCGGTTGACGCAGAATCGGTTCCATATTCATAGTCGCCTGCCTGGTGAAGAATGATCCGGTACTGCTCCAGAGCGGCGTCGATGAGACGAAGCTCTTTCGGCACTTTTGCATTTGTCGGCGTCTCCGGCTTTCCAGAGACATCCGGCTGCCTCTGCTCCTCCCGGCCGGAAATCCCCTGCGCCGGCAGCGAGCCCTGAGGCGCGCCGGGACCGAAGTCCGGCCGGGATGCGGCGAAAACACCAAGGCCGACGGCCGCCACGGCGGCAAGTGCAATCAGCCCCAGCTTCAGCGCGCCAAGGCCGGCGCCCACTGCGTTGCCTGCACCTGCCGCGCCTGCACCTGTACCCGCTGCGGCGCCTGCCGCAGTTCCGGTCGATGACGCGGCGGCTGTGCCCGCATTGGCCGCACCCGTTGCCCCATCTGCCGTTGTTCCCGCCATCTCTGTTCCGGCGGCGCCGGAGGCTCCGGTTCCCGCAGCAGCCTCGCCAGCGCCGGCCCCGGCAGCAGCGGCGGCCCCCATAGGCTGCGAGGCAAGAACAGCCTGCAAGATCTGCGCATTCGGTGCCTCGGCCGCGCCGGCTTTCAGGCTGCGGAAAAGCAGCAGCAGGAACGGAAGCGGAGCGAGATTGTAAAGCTTCGTGCCCTGCTTTTCCAGTTCTCGAACCTTCTTTTCTATTTTTTGGCGTCCATACATCAGCCGGCTTTTCACGGCGCTCTCGGAGGCGTCCATCGCGGCGGCGATCTGCTTTACGGACATCTCCTCGTAGTAGAACATTCCAATTACTGCGCGCTGATCCTCCGGCAATGCGTCGATGATCTCCCGAAGCAGGCGCTTTGTCTCCTCCTGATCGAGCGTCTCGTCCGGCAACGCCTCTCTGCGCACATCCGGCAACAGCTCTTCCACCGGCGCATCGCTCTCCTCGCCGGAACCCATCTCCGCAAACAGCATCGGGCGTTTCTTTTTCAGCCAGTCCCGGGCCGTATTCGCGGCAATCTGCCGTACCCACGGCAAAAACTTCGTATCGCCCTCAAAGCGGTCCAGATGGGCAAACGCCTTAAGGTAAGTATCCTGCACAATGTCAAATACAGCATCTTCATCCCGGATCATGGATTTGACGGTGTAATATACCTTGCTGTAGGTTTTTTCATATAAAGCGCCGACGGCGTCCTGATCGCCGGCGCGCGCCGCAGCCACCAAATTTGCGAATACGCCGCCTTGGGACACAGGATTGTTGCAGTGCCGGCAAAATTCGGCCGTGTCTTCGATCTGCTTTTCGCAAAAAGTGCAATCCATCATTGATTTGCCTTCCTTTCGCTTTTTTGCCCCACAATGCTGTGCAGGATTTTCGCCTTTTTTGCCCCGTCGATCCGAAATGATTCCATCACCGTCCGGATCAGGCGCCGGATAAAATCGTCGCTCATGTGCCTTTTCCCTTTCTTTCGGCTGCGGGCGGTTCTGCTCCGAAAGCAAAGCCGCAATCTTTCTCTGTGCCGTACGTCTGCCATGCACTCTATGGCATTGTTTACGAATTTCGCCGCCCTGTGCCGCTCTTACATCCCTAAAACGAACAAAAAGCGCTGCCGGTTGCAGCGCGCGCAAACTTTCCGACAAATGAGAAAGGTTTCAGACTTTATCGTTTGTCAAACCCATTTTTGCGGCAAAAAATAAACAAATCGTAATATCATAATAAAATATTACAGAAAATCGACTATTTTCCCACGCAGAACCTGGAAAAAACCTCATCGATTACATCCTCCGAGGCATGTTCCCCCGTCAGCGCATAAAGGGCGTTCAGCGCGTCGTCGATGCATACGCCGACGGCGTCGATCGTCATACCGCCCTGCAGTGCATCCAGCGCGTCGTGCAGCGCATTCTGCGCGGCGCGGGCGGCAGAGAGCTGGCGTTCGTTTGCCAGAAGACACGCGTCCGGGTCTGCCTGCGCCAGGCCCAGCGTCTGCACAATGGCACGCTCCACCGCGGGCAGAAACGCCGCGTCCCGCGCACTGATGGCAATAACAGCGGTAAAAAAAGAGCGCAGCGCATCCGGATTCATTCGCTGCAAAAGATCGGTTTTATTTACGATTGCCACAGCCGGACGGCCGGCGCATTTTTCTGCCAGCGCCAGATCGTCCGCGGAAAGCGGCGCGGAGCCGTCGAACACGGCAAGCACCAGCCCCGCGCGTTCCAGATGCTGATAGCTGCGCCGAATGCCCTCGGCCTCCACAACATCGTCCGTCTCGCGCAGGCCGGCGGTATCGGCCAGCAGCAGGCGCACATCGGCAAGCTGGATCTCCTGCTCCACCACATCGCGCGTTGTGCCGGCCACCGGGGTAACGATCGCGCGCTCGAAGCCGGAGAGCAGATTTAAGAGCGTGCTCTTGCCCACATTCGGGCTGCCGACAATGGCTGTGCGCACACCGCGCCGCAGCACCGCGCCTGTATCGTATCCCGCAATAAGCACATCCAAAACAGCTTTCGCTCCACAAAGCGTTTCACAAACGGCCGTCTCGGAGAGCTCCGGCACATCTTCCTCGGGGTAATCGGCCGCGGCGGCAATGTGCCCCGCAAGCGGGAGCAGCATTGCACGCACCGATTCGATCTTTTTGTACAGAGCGCCCTCCATCACGGCCGCAGCGGCATCCGCTCCCTGCCGGGAAACGGCTCCGATCAGATCCATTACCGCCTCGGCCTGCGTAAGAGAGATGCGGCCCGATAAAAATGCGCGGCGCGTAAATTCTCCCGGCGCGGCGGGTACAGCGCCCGCCGCATAACAGGCGCGCAGCAGCCGTGCGCTGACGGTGCTGCCGCCGTGACACGAAAGCTCTACCACGTCCTCGCCCGTATAGCTGTGCGGCGCGCGAAAGCAAAGTGCTACCACTTCGTCACAGATTACGCCGCCGTGCACAAAATGGCCGAACAGCGCGGTATAGCCGCGCGCTTCGCGCAGATCTTTCTTTGGATTTTTCGGCCGGAATACCGATGCGGCCACCTCGTATGCGCGCGCGCCGGAGATGCGCACCATCGCCACGCCCCCCACGCCCGGCGGCGTGGCGATCGCCGCGACGGTCGTTCCCTGCTCCCATTGCTGTTTTTGTTCCACGTTTTCTTCCATCCTCAAACAGTCGGCAGAACTCCCATTCGGGAACCTTCTGCCGGTGCGATAAAAATTCGGCTGTTTTACCCGCTTTCAGAAAAACCGGAAGAAGCGGAATCGCTTCCTCCGGGCGGATGCATGGCTCCTGTTCTGCAGGCAGAAAGATCTTCCCATAAAAATTTTCGCCCGCAGTGGATGCGTTTCTTTGAAGCAGACGTCTTTACAGGCGACCGCTTCGCTTTTTGACGGAGATTTCCGGAAAGCCTTTACCGCTTTTCGCCCTTAAAGATCTCTACCTCCGTCATAGGCAATTCGCTTTTGAAGGTGCGCTCGTCCCGGTGCAGGTTGCCGCAAAGGCAGTTTTCCTCGCCCTTTGCATCCAGCGGCATATAGTAGCCGCACTGCACGCAGCGCGCATACAGGCCGGGCTTGCGCTTAAACTCTTTGGCCAAAAAGCCCGTTGCACGCGGGCCGTGCCCGATATAAGAAAAATTCATGCTCTTTTTCAGCGCTTCCTGCTGCGCGGCGATCTGCGTCTTATCGACGTTCCAGTTTTTCATATCCATAAAACAACACTCCTTTTTGATGGCTCTTCCGACAAGTCCGCCTTCCTGCGGCAGGCCGGATGGGCAACGCTTTGGGGGTTTTTCGATCCGCCGCGGCAGAAACCGTTATTTTCCGTCTGTTTTTTCAGAAGCTCTGTACCAATAGCCTCAGCGCCCATCTTTGCGGCCAAAATCACCCTTGGCTGCGTTAAAAAATCTTGAAATACACAAAGTATTCCTGCGATTTTTTGCCTTGTCAATGGCGATTTTGTCTCGCAAATCTGAACACTTTGGCTAATGGTACAGATTCTCAGTTTGTAGTTTCGTCCTCTTCGGTTTCGTCCGCCGCGTTCTCCAGTTCCGCCGCTTCCGCCGTTTCTTCGGCCTTTAGCGCGGCAAGCTCCTCGGCCGTCGGTTCGGCTTCGCCTTCCTTTTCGGGCTTTGCGGTCTCCTCTTCATCGGAATGCTCGGTACGCGCCACCGTCACCACGCGGTCTCCCTCGCCCAGGCGCATTACACGCACACCCGAGCCGTAGCGGCTTTGCACATTGATATCCGCCACGTGCATGCGGATGATGACGCCCTCCAGGCTGATGAGGATGATATCGTCTGTCTCGTCGATCACCTTCAGGCCCGCCACATGGCCTTTGGCGCCGTAATTGCGGATCCCGAGGCCGCCGCGGTACTGCGTGCGGTAATCGCTTTCGCTCGTGCGGCGTCCCTTGCCCTCTTCCGTCACCGTAAGCACCGTTGCGCCGGCGCGCACAATGCCAACGCCGACCACATAATCCCCAGGCTTCAGGCGAATGGCGCGCACGCCGGTGGCCGCGCGGCCCATTGGGCGCGCGTCGCTCTCGTGGATGCGGATTGCCATGCCGCCGCGCGTTGCGAGGATCAGCTCGTCCGATCCGGTTGTAATGCGCGTCCACGCAAGGGAATCGCCCTCGTTCAGACTGATGGCGATCAGGCCGGTTTTGCGAATATTTGCATATGCGGAAAGCGGTGTGCGCTTGATGATCCCCGAGCGGGTTACCATCGTCAGATAGCTCTCCGCACTGCCGTCCGGCACGCGCAGCATGCTTGCCACCTGTTCGCCGTTTTGCAGCGGCAGCAGATTTATGATATTCACGCCGCGGCTGGTGCGGCTGCCCTCGTAGATCTGATATCCCTTCAAACGGAACACACGGCCCTGATCGGTGATAAACAGCATGGGGTCGTGCGTGGAGGCAAGGAACAGCTCCTCGACAAAATCCTCATCCTTGCGGGAAAGCGCCGTAATGCCGCGCCCGCCGCGCCGCTGCACCTGATACGTATCGGACGACTGGCGCTTGATATAACCCGCGTGTGTGAGCGTAAAGACGCAGGTTTCCTCGGGGATCAGATCCTCGATATCCACCTCGCCGGAGACATGGGCAATCTCGGTGCGGCGGTCGTCGCCGTATTTTTCGCGCATGGCGTTCAGCTCGTCTTCCACCACGGCCAGCACCCGGGCGTCGTTTGCCAGAATATCGCGCAAGTCTTCTATATTCGCCTGCAGCTCGCCCAGCTCTTTTTCAATTTTTAAGATCTCCAGGCCGGCCAGCTGGCCCAGCTGGAAATTAACAATGGCTGTCGCCTGCGGATCGTCGAACCCGAACTGCTGCATCACGGCGGCCTTTGCCTCGGGCTTGCCGCCCCTGCACGCGCGGATGGCCGCGATAATCTCGTCTACGATATCCACCGCGCGGCGCAGGCCCTCTAAGATGTGCGCGCGCTCCTCGGCCTTTTTCAAATCAAATTCGGTGCGCCTGCGGATCACCTCGCCCTGAAAATCGAGGTATTTCTGCATCATTTCCTTGAGCGTCATGATCCTGGGTACGCCCTTGTCCAGCGCAAGCATAATCACGCCGACCGTATCCTGCAGCTGTGTAAAGCGGTACAGCTGATTGAGCACCACCTGCGGGTTTGCCTCGCGCTTTACCTCGATCACCACGCGCATGCCCTCGCGGTTCGATTCGTCGTTCAGATCGGAGATGCCCTCAATGCGCTTTTCCTTCACAAGATCGGCGATATTCTCGATCATGCGCGCCTTGTTCACCATATACGGGATCTCGGTAATGACGATCTGGAAGCGCCCGTTCGGTTTTTCCTCGATTGCCGCGCGGCCGCGCAGCGTAATCTTGCCGCGGCCTGTGGCGTAAGCCGCCCGAATGCCGCTGCGCCCCATAATCACACCGCCCGTGGGGAAATCCGGACCCTTGATATGCTCCATCAGGCCGCTCAGCTCGATCTCCGGATTATGGATCAGCGCCACCAGCCCGTCGATCACCTCGCGCAGGTTGTGCGGCGGAATATTTGTCGCCATGCCCACAGCGATGCCGTTCGAGCCGTTGATTAAAAGATTCGGTATGCGGCAGGGCAGCACAGTGGGCTCCTGCTTCGATTCATCGAAGTTCGGCGTAAAATCGACGGTATTTTTTTCGATATCGCGCATCAGATCCACCGAAAGGCGGCTCATGCGCGCCTCGGTGTAACGGTAGGCGGCGGGCGGGTCCCCGTCTACGGAACCAAAGTTGCCCTGCCCTTCCACCAGCGGATAGCGCAGCGAAAAATCCTGTGCCAGGCGCACCATCGCGTCGTAAACAGAGGCGTCGCCGTGCGGGTGGTACGAGCCCAGCACCGCGCCGACGGTATCGGCCGATTTTTTGGTGGGATGCGAGGGGTCGTTGCCGCGCTCGTGCATCGTATATAGGATGCGCCGGTGCACCGGCTTCAGGCCGTCGCGCACATCGGGCAGCGCGCGCGCTGTGATAACAGACATCGAATAATCGATGAAAGCGGATTCCATCTCTTTTTTGATGTCCCGGACGATCAGTCTCGTCCCTTCCGTGATACTGTTTTCGATCATATTCTCTTCCTGTTCCTTTTATCAATCGATTGCGGTCCGCATCAGATATCCAGATTGGCGTAAGCAGCGTTCTTTTCGATAAAATCCTTGCGCGGCTCCACCTTATCTCCCATCAGGATGGTAAACGTTTCGTCTGCCGCCATGGCGTCCTCTACGGTGATCTGCACGATCACGCGGTTTTCGGGATTCATCGTCGTCTCCCACAGCTGCTCGGGGTTCATCTCGCCAAGGCCCTTGTAGCGGCTGATCTTTGTGCCCTGCCCCATTTCGGCCGAAAACTGAGACATTTCCGGCTCGTTGTAGGCATAGCGCACCTGCTTGCCCTTTTGCAGCTTAAACAGCGGCGGCTGCGCGATATATACATATCCCCCCTCAATGAGCGGGCGCATATAGCGGAAAAAGAAGGTGAGCAGCAGCGTGCAGATATGGCTGCCGTCCACGTCGGCATCGGCCATAATAAAAACCTTATGATACCGCAGCTTTGAAACGTCAAAATCCTCGCCCAGGCCGCAGCCCAGCGCCGTAACAACGGGCGTCAGCTTATCGTTGCCGTAAATTTTATCAATGCGCGCCTTTTCCACGTTCAGCATTTTGCCCCACAGCGGCAAAATGGCCTGAATTTTGGAATCGCGCCCCATTTTTGCGCTGCCGCCGGCAGAATCGCCCTCCACGATGAAAATCTCGGTTTTGGAAGGATCCTTTTCGCGGCAGTCGGCCAGCTTGCCGGGCATACGGCTGTTTTCCAGCGCCGATTTGCGGCGCACCAGCTCGCGCGCTTTTTTTGCGGCCTCCCGCGCGCGCGCCGCCTGCATGGCTTTTTCATAAATTGCCTTGGCAACGGCGGGGTTTTCTTCAAAAAACTCCTTCAGCTTCTCATACACAAGGCCGGAAACAAGGCCCCGGATCTCGGTATTGCCAAGCTTTGCCTTTGTCTGTCCCTCAAACTGCGCTTCCGTCAGCTTCACGCTGATTACCGCCGTCAGGCCCTCGCGCACATCCGAGCCGGAGAGATTTTCGTCCTTTTCCTTGATATATCCCTTTTCGCGGCCAAAATCGTTGAACACGCGCGTTAAGGCAGATTTGAACCCCTCCTCGTGCGTGCCGCCGTCCGGCGTGTTTACGTTATTCGCAAACGAAAGCAGCAGCTCGTTGTAGCTGCTGTTATACTGCAGCGCAATCTCTGCGATGGAATCGTTCTGCTGTCCCTTCAGATAAATAACGTCCGGGTGCAGCACCTCTAACTGGCGCTTCTGGTGGATATAATCCACAAAGCTGCGGATGCCGCCCTCGTAGCACATGCTCTCCTGCTGCTCTTTTCCGGCGCGCTCGTCTGTCAGCGTAATGCGCACACCGGCATTCAGAAACGCTTCCTCCCGCAGACGGGTAACGAGCGTATCGTAATCGTATTCCAGCACCTCAAACATTTCCGGATCCGGCTGGAAGGTGACGGTTGTTCCGTTGGGCCTGTCTGTTGCGCCAAGCGTCTGCAGCTCGCTGTCCGCAATGCCGCGCCGAAAGCTCTGCCGATAGGCGATGCCGTCCTTGCACACCTCGACTGTCAGCCATTCGCTCACGGCGTTCACAACGCTGGCGCCTACGCCGTGCAGGCCGCCCGCCACCTTATAGCCGGAATTGTCCCCGCCAAATTTACCGCCCGCGTGCAGGATCGTAAAAACGACCGTCACGGCCGGAATGCCCACCTTCGGCTGAATGTCAACCGGGATGCCGCGTCCGTTGTCCGCAACGCGAATGCTGTTTCCCTCCTGAATGGTCACCTCAATGTGATCACAGAAGCCGGCCAGCGCCTCATCAATGGAGTTATCAACGATCTCGTAGACCAGATGATGCAGACCGCGCGGGCCCGTGGAGCCGATATACATACCCGGACGTTTGCGGACGGCCTCCAGCCCCTCCAATACCTGGATCTGGCTGCCGTCATATTCATGCTGCGGATGCTGTTGTTCTGACATAGTACCTCTCCATATTTTTCTTACTGTTATTAAATTAAATCATAATACAAAAAGTATTGATTACAGAACCTGCATTTACAGATTGCTGATGCCCTCCACATAGCCGCTGCGTTTTTTCAGCGTCCCGGCGGAGATCTGGCTTAAATACACCGTGCGCGGCCCGTTTGCTGTAACGATAAAGCTTTTGGGCAGCTCCTCCGTTACCGTGACAACGCGGCCTGCCTTTTGCGCCGCGGCCAGATAAGCGCGCGTATCGCGGGAAAGCGAGGCCGTATCCAAATCGAAGATCCCAAGGATCTCTTTGGTGCGAATGATACTTTCCTGTCCCAAATGTAAATACATGCGGTTTACTCTCCGTAAATTTTTTCAGCCGTCCGAAAGAACGCCGTTTTCCATGCGGCATATTTTGCCGCCCGTCCGTCCGAACAGGCTTGCGTCGCAGGCCGTTACAATAATCTGCCGGTGCGACATGCGGCATAAAAGATATGCCTGCCGCGTCTCGTCCAGCTCCGAGAGCACATCGTCGAGCAGCATTACGGGGTGTTCGCCCGTAATTTGCCGCGCCCCGGCGGCCTCGGCCAGTTTCAGGCTCAGCACCGCGCTGCGCTGCTGGCCCTGGCTGGCAAAACGCTTTGCCTCCCGCCCGTCCACAAAAATTGAAAGGTCCTCCCGGTGCGGGCCGGCTGTGCAAAAGCCGGCGGCCGTATCCCGTCTACGGCTCTCGCGCAGAATGCGCGCAAGATCTGCCGCGTCCGTGCACGAAGCTTCATAGCGCAGCATCAGCGTCTCGCCGCCCCCGGCAATCTCGCGGTAGGTATTTGCGGCCTCCGGCCCAATCTGCGCAAGATATTCCCGTCGGCGCCGGCTCAGCTCGGCACCGCTTTTGGCCAGCCTTTCATCGAATACATCCAGCAGGCCGTCGGCATCCGGCGTTGTAAAATACTGCTTCAGCAGGGCGTTTTTCTGTGTGACGAGCCGAGTATACTGGCGCAGCAGCGTTACGTATCCCGGGTACAGCTGGCACAGTGCCGTATCCAAAAAGCGCCGGCGCCCCTCCGGCCCGCCCTTTACAAGGCTCAGGTGCCCGGGGTCGAATACCACGGCCGTAAAGGTGCCGGCCGCGTTTCCCGCGCGCCCGTGCGCAACGCCGTTTACGCGGGCTGTACGCGTTTTGCGCGCGCCGGGCTCTCCCCCAATAAAAATGCGGATATCATTTTCGCGTTCGCCGCCCTCAACGCTGCCCTCGGCCACGGCATATTCCGCGCCGTCGCGGACCAGCTCCGCGTCCCTTGCGCCGCGAAAGCTGCGTGCGCCGGTAAGCATCCAGGCAGCTTCCAGCAGATTGGTCTTTCCCTGCCCGTTTTTGCCGCAGATCACCGTAAGCTCGCGCCCCGGCTCGAATACAGCCGACGCAATATTGCGGTAGTTTTCGATCGTCAGTTTTGTAAGGATCACGCGCCCGATACCCCGATCTCTGTTCCGTCAAAGCACACGCGGTCGCCCGGCCGAAGCTTTTTGCCGCGCATCGTGCACACCGTGCCGTTTACCAGAACAAGGCCCTCCTGTACGGCGGTTTTGGCCTCACCGCCCGTTTCGCACAGTCCGGCATATTTCAAAAGCGCGTCCAGCCGGATGAACTCGGTATGGATCACAATGCGGTCAATCATTCTTAAACCTCACCGGCAGCACCAAAAACAGAAAATCGTCGCCATCCTCCGGCATTACCTTTACCGGCGAGAGCGGCCCGTTCAATTCGAGAATCAGCTTATTGGCGTGCGAGTATCGCAGCGCGTCCAGCAGGTAACGGTTGTTAAAGCCGATCTCTACCGGCTCGCCCTCGATTTTTGCGTCCAGCTCGTCCACCACCTTGCCCAGCGTTGTCTGGCAGCGCACGGTGATCTTATTGTCAAACGTAATGCGCAGCGGGTTTTTCAGCCGCTCGGTGATAATCAGGCTGGCGCGCTCGATGGCGCTCATAAAATCGCGCACGTCTATGGTAACGCGTGTGCGGCAGCCCTCCGGCAGTACGCGCTTGTAATCCAGAAAATCGCCCTCAATCAATCGGCTGATGACCGTATACGACTGGGAAGAGAATACCACGAACCGCCGGTTTGCGGCAATGTGAATGATCTCGTCCTCTTTGGTAAACAGCTTTACGGTTTCACTGAGCGTTTTGGCCGGGATGATGATGCTGATCTCTTTTGCGGCCGCGATGTTTTTTTGCGTAATCGCAAGGCGGAAGCCGTCCAGCGCCACAACCGTCAGCTGTTCGGGCCCCATGACGAACAGCTCGCCGGTATGCGCGGGCTTTTTGTCGTCTACCGAAACAGCGTACAGCGTTGTTTCTACCATTTCGCGCAGGGCAGCCGTGTTGATATCCAGCGTCTGGTCTGCGCCGGGCTTTGGCAGCTCGGGATAATCGCCCGGGTTCATGCCCGCAATATTGAATTCCGGAATGCCGCCTTTCACGGTTGCATTGTTGGTTTCGTTGACGCTGATCTCGATCTCATCGCTTGTAAGTCCGCGGATGATATCGCCAAGCAGCTTCGCGGAAAGCACGGTCTCTCCCGGCGTTAAAACATTGGCCTCGATGCTGGTGGTGATGCCCATTTCGAGGTCGTATCCGGTGAGCGTCAGCTGGAAGCCCTCCGCCTTCAGCAGGATGCCCTCCAGCACGGGGATCGAGCTGCGCTGTGTTACGGCTTTGGATACGCCGGATACGGCAGCGGACAGGAGAGTGCGGTCGCAGATGATTTTCATGGGCAATGCTCCTTTTTTCATTGAAAGGCTTTTCAAGAGAAAGATAAGAATAGACGTAGTAATAGGGGCTGTTAATTTGTGAAAAAGGTGTCGGAAGGGCGGCGGCCGCGCTGTTTTTTTTACTTTTGCAGGCCGTGCAGAATTTGTTGAAAGCGGATTGCCTTTTAACAGCGCTGTTTTGGGTGCGGTGAAGGGGTGTGAAGAACAATTGTTAATTGTTGAAAGTTATGTTGAAAACAGCCGGCTCCCGGGACGCTATGCGCGCACGTTTTTGATGATATCCTCTACCGTTTCCCGCAGGCGGGTATCCTTTTCCATCTGCTTGCGCAGGATCTTCAGCGAATAAACTACCGTGGAATGGTCGCGCTTAAATTCGGTGCCGATATCCTCCATGCTCATGCCGGTAATTTCTCGCATAACAAACATGCTTACCTGCCGCGCCGTTGATACGCCCTGGCTGCGCGACGGCCCGCGCAGAAGCTCCGGCGTGGTATTGTATGTGCGCGCCACCTCGGAGAGGATCTTTTCCACAGTGACGGGTGTTGGCTGAGATTCGTTTAAAATATCCTTGATCGCGTTCTGCGCCACGCCGATGACGGGTTGGATCCCCTCTATTTTGCGGTAGGCGTTCAGCTTTTTTACAGCGCCCTCTAACTGGCGGATGTTGTTTTTCAGCCGGTTTGCGATGTATTCCGCCACGTCGTCCGGCAGATCCATGCCCAGCATATCCGCCTTGCGGCGGATGATGGCGACGCGCGTTTCAAAATCCGGCGGCTGGATGTCGGCGGTCAGGCCCATTTCAAAGCGGGTGCGCAAACGTTCCTCGAGGCTTTTAATCTCTTTGGGCGGCCGGTCGCTGACAAGCACGATCTGCTTGCCGGAGCTGTACAAGGTGTTGAAGGTGTGGAAAAATTCTTCCTGCGTGGATTCCTTGCCGCCGATAAACTGGATATCGTCCACAAGCAGCACGTCCGCCGCGCGGTATTTGTTGTGAAATTCCGATGTGGTGTTGTCGTGGATCGCGCTGATGATCTCGTTTGTAAATTTTTCGCCGTCCACATAAACAATGTTGTACGCGGGAAAATTTTTGTGGATCTCGAATCGGATGGCTCCTAAAAGATGTGTTTTGCCCAGCCCCGAGCCGCCCCAGATAAACAGCGGATTATAGGCGCCGGACGGATTGGCCGCCACGGCCTGCGCCGCCGCGTGCGCAAATTTGTTGTTGGAGCCGACGATGAAATTTTCAAAGGTAAATTCGTAGTTTCCCACATTCTCGTTCTCGGCAGATACGCCGTCAGCCTCGGCACATGCGCCGCCAGCTTCGGCAGAAGCGGCGGCGGGCAGCGTAAACTGCAGTGTGATATCAAACCCCAGCAGCGTGCGGAACGCCTCGGCCAAAAGCTCGCGGTAGCGCGTTTCCACAATGCCCAGAATAAATTCCGAGCGCACGCAAAGCGTTGCGGTATCGTTTTCATACCCGGCTGCTTCGATCCCGTCGATAAACAGATCGTAGGTGGCCCGGGCAAGGCGTTCCTTGCAATATTCCTTTACAGCGGCGAAAACCTCGTCAAAAGAATTCATGGCTACAAAAACAACTCCAAACGTTACGGTCTTTTCTGATAATCCCAGGTTCCCGATTACGGGTTCCCGGACGGGGCGCCCGGCGCGGCCCGGCATCCGGCTTTTCCGGCGCGGCCCGGCAGACGGCTTTTCCGGCGCGGCCCGGATATCCGGCTTTTCCGGCGCGGCCCGGCATCCGGCATCCGGCAGACGGCAGACGGCATCCGGCCGCGAAGCAAAGCCCCGGCGGCTTGGATCATCCGGCCGCGAACGGCCTATTGCCCCTATATTAAATATAAGTATATCACAATTTTTGGATGGGGACAATTCTTTTGAGTGAGATCGGGAAAATTTTTCGTGTTTTTTGCAGTTGCCGCAGCTGGAACAAACCGTTCAAAGGGCTGCCGTTTTCTGTCGGCATTTCTGTCAGCATGGCCCGGCGCGCGGCAAAATAAACGAAAACGGGCATTTTGCCTTGGAAAAAGAATCTTCTTTCAAACAAGGAGCGGCAGGGCGGCCGAAAGGCACCTTAATTTTTCTGCCGGGGTGCCCGGAACACAAAGCACCCGCTGAAAAAGAAAAAACGTGCGGGCGCGGCGCGAAAACGGCGCAAAAATCGAAGCGAAAACTGTGCGAAACAGCGCGAAAATCGAAAAAAGTGTTGACAGAGGGCCGCTTTTTCGGTTATACTTTTACGTTGCAGGGCTGTCTTTGTTGGAAGACAGCATCCTCTTGTGTTTTGTCAATATGGCGTCACAATATGTTGTGATTTTGCCTTACTATGAGGAGGAATATTTTATGAAACGTACATTTCAGCCCAAAAAGCGCCATCGCGCCGTCACGCACGGTTTTCTGGTGCGCAGCAGAAGCCGCAACGGCCGCAAGGTATTGAACGCGCGCCGTGCAAAGGGCCGCGCGAAGCTCGCTGTTTGATGAAAAACCGTCTCCGGCGCGGAGCCTGCCGTATTTTTTAATCAGCACAAAGCGGACGGCCTTTGGTTTTGTCCGGGCAAATTGCGCCGTGCTTTTTTGCGGCGCGCCGCCAAGCGAGGCCACTGGTTCAGTGGCCTTTTTGCGTATCCTCCGCATCGTTCGCGCTGCCGGCCGTGCTTTTTGCCGCCGGGCCGGCGCGATAACCCTGCAGATGGAACCCTCGCCCCGTGCAAAGCGCCCTTGAAAGCGCCCCCGAGAAAAGAGGCGCAGGCAAAAAGCCTGTTTCGGTACTTTCAAAACCTCTTAAAACACGGAAGGAATTGCGGATGCGCTATCGTCCTCTGACACACAACAGTGAATTCACGCGCGCATACGCACGCGGAAGATCGTTTGTCCACCCCCATGTGGTGCTGTATGTATACCGCAACCGATCGGGCCATATGCGCGTGGGCATCACGGCAAGCAAAAAAATCGGGAACGCCGTCACCCGCAACCGCGCGCGCCGTGTAATCCGCGCCGCACTGCAGCAGGTTTTGCCGGCGGATGCGGGCGGATACGATCTTGTATTTGTGGCGCGCGGGCAGACCCCGCGCCTGAAAAGCACGCAGGTGGCAAAAACGGCCGCAAAGCTGCTGCGTGCCGCCGGCGTGCTGCAAAGCGCCGAAAAAACTTCAAAATAACGGGATCCAGATGCTCAAACATATTTTTATTTTTTTCATCCGCTGCTATCAAAGATGGATCTCTCCGCTGCTGGGAGACAACTGCCGGTTTTACCCCACCTGCTCAAGCTATGCCATCGAGGCGCTTCAGGTGCACGGCCTTTTAAAGGGCAGTCTGCTTGCGGCATGGCGCATCCTGCGCTGCAATCCCTTTGGCCGGCCGGGCCTCGACCCTGTGCCGCCCCGGGGAAAATGGCGGCCCGAAAAATAAGGCAGATCGGGCAAAGGGATCATCCGGCTTAAAACGGCCTGTAGCGCTTTAAAGCGGCCTTCAAAGAACGCAGGGCGGCGGCGCGGCTCCGGCATTTTTTGCATCCCCGAAACTCCGCAATACGCACCGGATGCGCGCGGTGCGGCCCACTGAAAGCCGGGAAGGCCGTCTTTCAGGTGAACGCGGCATTTCGACAATAATCAGCCCGGCGCAGGGGCGGAACAGGACAGGTAACATGTTTGACTTTTTAGGCTTTCTCGCACCCGTTTTCGGCATTGTGATGGAATGGATCTACCGTCTGATCCCAAACTATGGCTGGACGCTGATCCTCTTTACGCTTTTGACAAAGATCCTGATGTTCCCGCTCAGCGTAAAGCAGCAAAAGAGCACGGCGCGCATGGCGGCCTATAACCCCATGATCCAGGAGATCCAGAAAAAATGGGCCAACGATAAGCAGCGCCAGCAGGAAGAGCTGATGAAGCTGCAGGAAGAAACGGGCATGTCCATGACGGCGGGCTGCTGGCCCATGCTTTTGAACATGCTGATCCTCTTCGGCATCATTCAGGTGGTATACCGTCCGCTGCAGTATATTCTGCGCATTCCGGAAGCGCTGATCACGCAGGCGGTAGAATTTGCAAATTCTTCCCTCGGCATGGATCTTGTGGCGTCCCATTACACGGTGCAGAATACAATCATCAACGTTGTAAAAGAGACGCCGAATGCGTTTGCGTCGATTTTCAGCGCCGAGCAGATCGCTGCGATCTCGAACTTTAATTTCCAGTTTTTCGGCCTCGATCTTTCCCGTGTGCCGCACATCGGGCTGGACAGCACCGTTTTTACGGCGGACAATCTGCTGCTGATGGTGATCCCCATCCTCTCGGGCGTTACGATGGTTCTCTCGCAGCTCATTGTGACGAAGATGAGCGGCCAGGACGCGCAGGGACAAAACCAGATGAAGATAATGATGTGGGTGATGAGCGCCCTGTTTGTCTACGTCGGTTTTACGATCCCCGTCGGATTCTCGCTGTATTACACCGTATCCAATGTGCTGATGTTCGCGCAGTCGTTGATTTTGAAAAAAATCTATGATCCGGACGAAATGAAGCGCCAGGTTCAGGAAGAAATCGCGGCCAAACGCGCCGAGAAAAAGAAGAAAAAGCAGGTAAAGGTTGTTGCCGCAGACGGCGCCGAAGAGGTAAAAGAAGTAAGCGAGGCAGAGCTTGCCCGCATACGCCTTGCCCGCGCGCGCGAACTGGAGGCGGAACGCTACCGGGACGAATAGGCACCGATGCTTATACAACAAACCGTCTAAAAGCAAAGCGTGCGATTTTTTAGACAGTTTGACAAGGAGGATAAAGATGATACGTGAAGTGATCAAGACGGCAAAAACCGTAGAGGAGGCCACCGAGCTTGCGCTGGAGGAGCTGGGCCTTGGCGCGGACGAGGCCGAGATCGAGGTATTGGAGCTGCCGCAGCGCAAGCTGTTTCGCAGCATTCCCGCAAAGGTGCGCGCATACGTGGAGGAACCGGAAGCGCCCGTTCCGGCTGTTCCGGCAAAGCCGGTGAGCGCCGCGCCCCAAAAGCGGCCCGAGCCGCCGAAGGCCCCGGCTGCAAAAAACGGAAACACCGCGCAGCCGGCGCCGGCACAGCCGCAGGCGCCGGCCAAAGAGGCGGATGCCGAAACGCCGGCAAAACCGGAGGAGCTCATCGACCTTTCCGAAAACCGGAAGGTGTGCGACGCCGTGGAATATCTGCGCGAGGTATGCGCGAAAATGGGTGTGGACAAAATTGAGATCACACCCATGCGGCAGGGAGAATCCGCCGTGCTGCGCATTGAGGGCGAGAACGCCGGCACGCTCATCGGCCACCGCGGCGAGGTGATGGAAGCGCTCAGCTATCTTACGGGCCTTGTGGCAAACCGTTCGGGCGGCGATTATATGAAGATCGGGCTCGATATCAACCACTATCGCTCCAAACGCGAGGCAAATCTGGCGGCGCTCGCCAGGCGCATCGGCGCCAAGGTGGCGCGCACCGGGCGCGGCCACACGCTGGAGCCCATGAATCCCTACGAGCGCCGCATCATTCACTCCACCATCAGCGAGATGGAGGGTGTAAAGAGCGAATCCATCGGCGAGGGGACAAACCGGCGCGTCGTAATCTCGTGCACAAATCCGAACGCCCGTCCTCCGCGCGAAGGCCGCGGCGGCAGAGGCGGCCGCGGCCTTCGCGGCCCCCGCGACGCGGCAAACCGCGATTCCCGCCCACCGCGCCGCGACCGGGACGGCGGACGCGGCCCCCGCACCAGCACTCCGCCCCGCGAATTTGCCGATCGCCCGCGCGATCCCTCGGCCGCGCCGGTGGTGCCTGTGCGCACCGAGACGATCAACGACGGCGCCGACCTGCCGCTGTACGGCAAGATCGAGCTGTAAAAAGATGTTGAAAACCTCCCTGCCGCCCGGTATGCTGCCGGCGGCAGGGAGGTTTTTGTGCGGTTAATTTTTTTAGCTGTTTTTGAAGGAAGGGAAACGTGCGTTTTCAAAGAAAAGGATTATGCGCGTTTCCGCTGTGTTTTTGATAAAAAAAGGTCGATGCGCGTTCTCGCTGTGTTTTCGATAAAAAAAGGTCGATGCGCGTTCCCGCTGTGTTTTCGATAAAAAAAGGTCAATGCGCGTTTCCGCTGTGTTTTTGATGAGAAAGGGCGATGCACGTTTTCCCGGTGCTTTGATCAGAACGCCTTTTCAAAAGGCTCTTTTCCCGCGCAGCAGCCGCTTCAGCGCATTCACGGGGCCACCGTAGCCGTTGGCCTTATCGCTGCGCAGACGATCGACGCATTCCCAGCAGACAGGTTTGCCGTCAAACACAAGGCCGCCCTGCCCCGCGCCGGTAAGCTGGCGCGGGGCCTCCTCGCACGCGTTTGAGACATTGCATTTTGAAAAATCCCACTGCGGCGCGCCGCTCGCGTCCGCACACTCTGCCCAAAGGCGGAACACAAGGCCCGCCGCCTCACCGTAGCAAAAGCGCTCGAACAAAATGCGTCCGTCCCAATAAACGGTCACACGGTCGCGATAGCGGCTGTGCCCCGCGCGCTGATAGCGAAACCCGACGCATTTTGCGTCCCTCACTGCCGTGATAATCGAAGAAAAATCCATGGCTTTGCTCCCCTTTCTGCGGTACCCGAATGCGGGATCCCTGTATCCTGCGGCGTATGCGGCACAGCCCTGCGCCGGCCAAAAGCCGTTCAGCTTTTGGCCGAAGGCGCCGCCGTCTGCCGTGTTTATTTTACCCGCGCTGCCTGCCCTTCTTAAGCTCCCTGCCCTGCCGGCGCTGTCCCCTCTGTCTGCTCCGTTTGCCCTGCCGTTTTCAGGTAATAGAGGCGGGAAGAAAAATCCGGCATCAGCCGCACATTTTCGTTGTAGCCGGTTCCCGTAAACATCTGCTTTTGCTTTATGCCCGCGTACATCAAAAGATCCCCGTATGCGGTGTAGCGCTCGGTTTCGCACGGCATCATACAGCGGTCGGCCACGGCGTGCAGTAAATGCCCGCCGGTATTTATCTTTACCGGCAAAACGTGGTTCAGCAGCCCGCCGAACGCGCGGATGTCCACCACCTGGCTGCGCGCCTCCATCTCATACAGCGCGTCCGGGTTCAGCATTGCCAGCCGCAGCGGCGGCTTTTCGCTGTTCGGAACCAGCAGGTGCAGGTATTCGCCCACCAGCGCCTCGCCGCCGTCCGGCGAAACCGCCATCCATTCGCATTTATTTTGGCCAAACGGCGGGCACAGGCGCACAAAACGCCCGTACTGGAACAAATGCCGGTGTTGCTTATAATAGGCGATCTGCGCCGCCACGGCCTTCCGCTCGGCCGGGGTGAGCCGCGAGGGCTCCAGCTCGTAGCCCAATACGCCGAACGCCGCCACGTTGAAGCGGCTTTCAATCGGGCTGGTGCGCGCCGTCTGGTGATTGGGTGCGGCCGAAACATGGCAGCCCATCACGCTGGGCGGATAGCCGTAGCTGGTGCCGGCCTGGATGAACTGACGCTCGTAGGCGTCGGTATCGTCGCTCGTCCAGATCTGCGGCATATAGCAGAGCACGCCAAGGTCAAAACGGCTCCCGCCCGAAGCGCAGCCCTCAAACAGAACGTTTGGGTTCCTTTGCGTAATTTCGCGGAACACGCGATAAAGGCCGAGCATGTAGCTGTGAGAAAAGCGCCCCTGTTCTGCCAGAGCCAAACTGTATTGATCGGACTGGCTGCGGTTCATATCCCACTTTACATAATCAATGCGCGCGCCTGCCAGCGTTGCGTTGACGTTTTTGATGATGTAGTCCTGCACCTCGGTGCGGCACAGATCGAGCACATACTGGTTGCGCCCCACGCTCGGCTGTGTGCCCGGCGTCTGAACGATCCAATCCGGGTGCGCGCGGTATAAATCGGAATCGGCGTTCACCATCTCCGGCTCGAACCACAGGCCAAAGAGCAGGCCCATCCTGTGCACCTTTTCGGCAAGGCCCGCAAGGCCGCCCGGCAGCTTTTTGCGGTTTACGGCATAATCGCCAAGGCCCTTGGTATCGTCATCGCGCGCGCCGAACCAGCCGTCGTCCAGCACAAACAGCTCCGCGCCAAGGCGCGCGGCGTCCCGGGCAAGGCGCAGCAGCCTGCGCTCGGTAAAATCGAAATACGTGGCCTCCCAGTTGTTCAGCAGAACGGGACGGTCCTTTTTTGCCCATGCCCCGCGTACGATATGCTCGCGCACGAAGGCGTGCAGATTGGCGCTCATGCCGTTTTTGCCCGCGCGGCTGAACGTGAGCACGGCCTCCGGCGTCTCGAAGCACTCGCCGGGCTCAAGCGTCCAGGAAAAGCCCTCGGGCTGAATGCCGGCCGTCACGCGTGTTTTGCCCCACGGGCTCACCTCGGCACACGCCGCGTGGCTGCCCGAATAGATGAGGTTAAAGCCGTAAACCTCGCCCGTAAACTCGCCGGCATCGGGGGCGCTCAGAAAGAAAAACGGGTTGCAGAACGCCGAGGACGCACCCGTGGTGCTGCCGAACGTGTGCGCGCCGGCCGAAAGCGGTGTTTCGGCAGGATGCCGCTCGCGCGCCCACGCGCCGTTCAGCGTCGAGAGCACGTAGCCGCTGCCGGGCAGATCGAGCTGGTAGCTCATGGCCTTTTGCAGCGTTATCGGCCCTGCGGCATTGTTCTGCACACACAGCCGCCGCGTAATAACATCACATTCCGGATACACGGTATAATACAGCGTAACGCCGATCCTTTGCGGCGAGGTAAACTCCAGCGCCAGCGTTTCGGCGCCGCCGAACGCGCCGGGCAGGCCCCTTGGCGGAACGCTCCCCTCCAATTTGCGGGCGCAGGCAAACGAAAGATCCACTGTATAACCGCCGGGCCGCTGCGCGCTTTCGTCGTAGACGAGGATCGAAAGGCTCTGCGTGCGATAATCCCCCTTTTGCAGCGGGGAAAGCTCCAGGCACAGATGGTCGAGCGAGAGCGTTTTGTCCGACGGATGCCGAATGACGTCGGAGCCGTAGCCGATATCCGTTTTCTGGCGCAGCGGCTCCGGGTTTTGGATGCGCACGCGTGCGCCGTAGTGCAAATTTTCTGCCAGTCCGTCACGAACGGCCAGATAATAGCCGGTATGCGCCGTTTCCAGCGCGAAGCGGTTTTCATTGATTGTGATCATCCTGATGCCTCCCGTGGTAGATTAGATGCTGCAAAGCTCCTTTGGCTGCCGGCCGTGCACATTCCGGCTGCCCCGACGGCTGCGGCCGCGCGGCCCTTCCCGTTGGCGCGGCAGAAAGCCTGTTTCTCTATTGTGCTATATTTTCTTCACAACGTCAAGAGATTTTGAGCAGATTATCCATAAAAAGAATAAAAAGTCCATGCAATTTGTCAATAGAAATACACGGCGAAAGGGTGTATAATAAAATCAAACAAAAAGGAAAGGGGTGAGTCCCATGTACTTGGCGGAAGAGACGGCACAGCTGGTGCAGGGCGCAGCACCCCAGACGAGCCGCTGAAATCAGACTCCGATCAAGGAGCGGCCCTCCCGCGGAAAATGCGGCGGCCAAAGTGCTTTAGCAGGGCTTCGTCTGGAAGGAACAGCGTCCTTGTGCGGGCACGTGTCACCGGTATTCTGCAAAAGCAGGCCGACGGCAAGGGTTCAGAGTATCCCGAAAAAGTGTGCACGGGTGTTTATTTTGGATCTGCTCTGAAGATTCCCGTTTTACCCCTCCGGCCAGAGAAACAGCAGCATTGCAAATACAAAGGCGCGCAGCGTTCTGCGCGGGCAATGCGTTTCTTGTGGCAAGATGTCTCGGCCCACAGAGAACCGGCAAAAAAGTGAAGATAGATTTTGGGAAAGGGATTGGACCCCATGCACTGACAAATGCTCCCGAGGACTTTTCCGAGCAGAAGCAGAGAATACTTTGTTTCGTGACAATGAGAAAGGAAACGAGACCCATGCAGTGTTGAGAGCGGGGCAAAGCCCCGGCAGGCAGTTGGAGATGCAGGGCAGACGAGAAATGCCGGCGGCAGACCAAACAGCCGATTTTCAATCGAACCAAAACAGATCAGCTTCCCCCGCGGCACGGCAGCGTGCCGCGGGGTTTTTGTTTATTTTTGCTCCGCCGTTTCGGCGAGATACGCCTCTAAAATACCGGCGGCCTCGGCCGCCAGGCGCGGGCACGGGCGCCTGCGGTAATATTCCGGGGTGCGGGCCTCGGCCTGCGGCGTGCCCTCGGGCGTGGTAAGGCCCAGAAGCTCCCGGCAGACAATGGAGCCGTTCGCCGCGCGAAACCGGGCAACAAGCTCCTGGATCATTGCATAGGTGCGTGTCTTCTCCTCGCCCGTCTCCGGGCCGCCGTAGCCGCGCAGTGCTCCCGCCGCCAGCACCATGCCGCTCACCGTGCCGCAGGTTTCGCGCAGGCGGCCGATGCCGCCGCCAAAGCCGCAGGCCATGCGCATCACGGTTTCCGGCGGCAGGCCCATCTCGTCGGCAAAGGCCCCGGCAACGGATTGCGCGCAGTTATAGCCCTGCAAAAAAAGATCGTAGGCGCGCTGCGCCTTGGGGCTAAGGGCCTCGGGCGCATGCTTGCCGCGCACGCAGACCGCGCCGGCGCTTTCGCGCGCTGCCGCGCAGGGGTTCCCGTTTGCCGCCGCGCCGCCGGCGCTTTCGCACATCGCCGCCTCGGTGCCGGCCGACCGGCCGCCGCTCATGGCTGCAGCGGCGCGAACGCCGTCACGTCAAACAGGCCCCTGTCGGTGAGGCGCAGCTCCGGAATGACGGGCAGCGCCATAAAGGAAAGGCTTGTGAACGGATCAACCGGGTACGGAATGCCCATCGCCTTGGCCTGCGCGAGGATCGCCCCCGCCTCGTCCCGAATGGTTTCCCACGGCTCGGTGCTCATCAGCCCGCCGAGGGGCAGCGGCAGCGCGCCCAGAATTTTGCCCTGCGCGGCCAGCACATACCCGCCGCCGATCTGCTTGAGGTGATTGACCGCCAGCACCAGATCCGCGTCATTGTCGCCCGCCGCGATTACATTGTGGCTGTCGTGCGCTACGCTGGTGGCAATGGCGCCGCCCGTGATGCCGTAGCCCTTCAGCGGGCAGACGGCAATGCCGCCGCTGCGCCCGTGGCGCTCCACCACACACAGCTTGGTATAGACGGAGTCCGGCGCAAACAGGCCGTCGCGCACAGGCACCTCCTCAATGGCGTGCCGTGTTACAATCTGATACGGCACCATCTCGATCACGTGTGCGGGGCCGTGTATGGGCAGTGCCAGATCCGCCGCCGTAATATCGCGAAAATGCACGGAGTGCAGCATCGCCTCGGGCACGGCGGCGGCGCGCAGGCCCTCAAACCGCTCCGACACCGGGCGCCCATCCTTATAAACGGTATTTACAGTCACCTGCTTTAAGCTGTCCAGCAGTACCAGATCGGCGCGGTAGCCCGCCGCCACGGCGCCCAAATCGCGCAGGCCGTATTCCCGCGCGGCGTTCCAGGTGGCCATTTTGATGGCGGTAACGGGCTTCATGCCAAGGCTGATGGCCTGCCGCACATTCCAGCGCAAATGGCCCTCGCGCGCGATATCGTCCAGATGCTTATCGTCGGTGCAGAACAAAAAGCGGCCGGCCGGCAGATCGCTGTCCAGCATGCCGTTTACCAGAACGGAAAGGTTTTTTGCGGCGCTGCCCTCGCGCACCAGCACCGCCAGCCCGGCGCGCAGCTTTTCGGCCGCCTCGGCAAAGGTGGTGCACTCGTGTTCGGTGCAAATGCCCGCCGCCGCGTAGGCCTGCAGCTCTTTTCCCGAAAGGCCAGGCGCGTGGCCGTCGGCGCGCTTGCCGGCGCTTTGTGTCAGCGCCAGCTTGTCCAGCACGGCCTGTTCGCCCGCCAGCACGGCCGGGTAGCACATCACCTCGCCCAGCCCCAGAACGCGCGGATGCGAAAAGAAGGGCGCCATATCATCGGCGGCAAAATCCGCGCCGTTTGTCTCGAACGGCGTGGCGGGCACGCTGGAGGGCAGCATCAGATAGACGTTCAGCGGAAGCTGCTCGGTGGCATCCAGCAGATAACGCACGGCCTCGGCGCCGCAGACGTTTACGACCTCGTGCGGATCGGCCACTACCGTGGTGGTGCCGCTCTGCGTTACGGCGCGCGCAAACTCAAACGGTGCCGCAAGGCTGGATTCGATATGCACGTGCGCGTCGATAAAGCCCGGGCACAGGAACCGATCGGTACAATCCAGCTCCTCTTTGCCATGATAGCTGCCCACGCCCGCGATCACGCCGTTTGCCACAGCCACATCCGCCGTAACAATCTCCTCGGAAAATACATTTACCACATTCACGTTTTTAAATACAAGATCGGCCGTCTCCCGCCCGGTGGCTACATCGAGCAATCGTTTGTCCGCCTTCATTCTTCCGCCGCCTTTCTGCTGTTGAATTTCAAATATTATAGCGCAAACAGGCCGCCGGTTCAATCTTTTTTGAGGAAAAGCGGAATAAATATCAAAGAGAACCGCTATGCGGCCGGCAAAGAACGCCTTTTCAAAACGGCGGCTATGTGTTATAGTAAAAGAGGATCGACGCGGGCGGGGGATCCTTTTTTTGCGCGGCGAACTGCCACAGGCTGCGCAAAGCGGAACGATCGGCCCGAAAAAAGCTTCGGAGTGAACAGGCATGAAAAGCATTCAGGGAATTCCGGCCTCGGCCGGGCTGGCCATGGGGACGGCGCGGTATCTGCGCCACGTGCAAAGCGGGCTCGGGCGTGCGGTGCGCTCGCCCAAAGAGGAGCAGGAGGCCTTTGACGAGGCCGTACACCGCGCGCAGAATCAGCTTGCAAAGCTGGGGCGATCCGCCAGCGCGCAGGATCGTGATATTTTTATGGTGCAAAGCCTTTTGCTGGAGGATGTGACGCTGCGCGAGGAAATTGCCTCATATATCTCCGTGGGCGCGAGCGCGGCGGCTGCCATAGAGCGCGCGGCGGGGATCTTCTCCCGCAACATCCGCGCGCTGGAAGATCCCTATATGCGCGAGCGCGCCTGTGATATTTTGGATGCCTGTCTGCGTGTTGTGCAGATTCTGGACGATCAGCCGCACGATACGCTGCATCTGACAGGCCCGGCCATTTTGGTGGCCGACGAGCTGTACCCCACGGATATCGCGATGCTGGACCGCAGCTTGGTGATGGGCTTTGTGACAACAGCCGGCTCTACAGACGCGCATGCGGCTATCATTGCGCGCGCAATGGGCATCCCCGCAGTGGTGCGGGCGAGCGAGCCGGAGGCGCTGCGGGAATGTGACGGTCTGCTGCTGGCGCTGGACGGAGCTGCGGGCGAAGTGTTTTTAGATCCGGACGATGCCACCAGAGCGCGCTTTGCCAACAAGCTGCGCCGGCAGCGGCGGCATCTGGTATCGCCGCAGCATCTGCATACAATGCCGTGCACTACGCAGGACGGCACGCGGATCAAGCTGTTTGCGGCCTGCGCCTCGCCCGAAGAGGTGCGCGCCGCCGTTGACATGGGCGCGGACGGCATTTGCCTGCAGCCGGACGGAGCCGGGATGCACGACGAGGAAACACAATATCGCTTTTACAGCGCGTACATGCAGGCGGCGTGCAAAAAGCCGGTGCGCGCCCGGATCCTCGACGCGCAGGCGGGCGGCGATATGGGGCTGCGCGGCGTGCGCTGCTGTCTGGAGCATCCGGAGCATTTTGAAACACAGCTGCGCGCGCTGCTGCGCGCGGGCGGCATGGGCGATCTGCAGATTCTGCTGCCGATGGTATCTACGCGGGAGGAGCAGAAACGCGCGTGGGAGGCTCTGGAGCGCGCCAAAATGACGCTGCGCAAGCGGGGTGCCTCGTTTGCAGAAACGATCCCTCTCGGCATCTCGATCGAAACGCCGGCCGCCGCGCTCACGGCGGGCGAGCTCGCGCGCCGCGCCGCGTTTTTTCAGGTGGATATTGATCGGCTGATTGAATATACCTTTGCCGCGCGCCGCGCCGACCTTACGATGCGGCGCTATCTGCCGGATACGTCCCCGGCAATTTACCGGCTGCTGCATTTTGCCGTAGAGGCCGCGCAGGAGGCGCGCATTCCGCTGTGCCTGTGCGGGGAAAGCGCATCCCGCCCGGTTTTGGCGGAAACCTACGTCCGCATGGGCGTACGCGGGTTTTCCATGCCTGTCCGCGAGATGATGGCGGTAAAGAGATATCTGATGGGCGTAACGCTGTAGCGGCGGCAGACTGCGGCGCTTTTACAGCAGAACGGCAAAAAACCCTTTCAACGCAGCGCGCTCCGGCATAAGCCGTACAAAAAAAGGGAGGTTGCAATGAGTATTCCAACGCTGCTGATCCTGGCGTTCGGCCTTTCGATGGACGCGTTTGCGGTATCCGTTTCCAACAGCATGTGCTTTGTGGGCCTGCGGCGCGGCGAAGCGGCGCTCACCTCGTTTTCCTTCGGTCTGTTTCAGGGCCTGATGCCCGTGATCGGTTATCTTGCGGGGCGCGCCTTTGCGCAGGCTGTCAGCGCCGTCGATCATTGGGTCGCGTTTGTCCTGCTCGGCTTCATCGGCGGAAAAATGGTGGCAGACGCCGTGCACGAAATACGCGCCCCGGAGCAGTGCCCCAGACAAAGGCGCTTTGGCGTTCGGCTGATGCTGGTGCAGGCGTTTGCCACCAGCATCGACGCGCTGGCTGTGGGCGTGAGCTTTGCCGCGCTGGAGGTAAATATTTTTGCCGCCGCTCTGGTAATCGCGGGCATTACGTTTGTCTGCTGTCTTGTCGGCCATTTGCTGGGAAAAGCGTTCGGCAGCTGGCTCGGCGGCAAGGCCGAGCTGCTGGGCGGCGTGATCCTGATCGGCATTGGGGGAAAGATCCTGCTCGAACACCTGTTCGGCAGCTGAACGCGGGAAAACCGCTCCGCTCCGCTCTGTCTGCCGTGGGCCCGCGGCGGGCGCGCAGCGCGGACGATACCGACCGCCCAGCCGTGCTGCCAGTGCGCAGCGCGGCCTGCGGCGCGCTACACCGCCTCATCACAGTCGCGCGCAAAATCGTCGTGCAGCAGCACACGCACAGGCTCCTCGTATCCAAACGTGGGGATCGCGCGAACCTCTTCGTCCTCAAAAATGCCCCGCGGCGCAAGTACTGCCATTTTGATCATACCAAAGACACTCCTTTTCCAAACGCCCCGCCGGCCTTTCCTGCCGCGCGGGGCTTTGTTTGTTGCTGTATCTTCAGTATAGCCGTATACATGTACGATAAAACGGACGATATAGTCCGCGCCGTAAATTTTTTCGGTTTTGCCGGGGCAAATTTGCCTCGGCAAAAAACAAATTCATCCGGCGCTTTCGCCCGGGAGCCGGCTGTCCGCAGCGGCGTCGGCGGCGTCGGCGGCGTTGGCGGTGTTGGCGGTGTTGGCGGCGTCGTTGGCGTTGGCGGCATCCGCGGCGTCGGCGGCGTTGGCGGCGTTGGCGTCATCGTTGGCGTCATCGTCGGCGTTGGCGGCATCCGCGGCGTTGGCGGTGTTGGCGGCGTCGTTGGCGTTGGCGGCATCCGCGGCGTCGGGTTCGCCGTATTGCGCCAGCATCGCGCGGCAGAAGGCGAGATATTCTTCCCGTACCTCCGGCGGGCCAAGCAGCTTTGCCTCGGGGCCGAAGCTCGACAGCCAGCCCATGAACTGCGGGCTCACGACGGTCTGCACATGCACGCGGAAGGCGGTTTCGTTTTCGGGCAGAAAGATGGTCTCCTTGCCGAAGCGATCCAGCACAACGCCCGCAAGGCGCGCGGCAAAGCGCAGCACCAGCTCCTGCGGCTCGCCTCCGAACATGCCGAACGTCCGCTGCGCATACTGTGCCAGATCCATACCCTCGAACACATGCTTGCCTGTGCGGGGCGCATCCAGAATATGCAGGTTCTCCATCCGGTCTACACGGTAGTGGCGGATGCCAGGCGGCGAAGCCGTGTGATCGTAAGCGACAAGATAGTAATTTTCATCGTCCCAAACCAGCGCGTAGGGCGAGCGCTCGTACACCGCGCCGCCCCGGCGGTAGCGCGCGGATTTTTCCATGGTCCACTCAAAGTAGCGAAACGCGATCTGCCGGTCGCTCGAAATGGCGGTATGGATGGTATCAATGCTGTAGTAAACCGCCTCGTTTCTGCTTTTTACACGCCCCACCGCGTATACCTGGCGCTGCAGGCGCTGCGCCTCCCACCGGGAGGTGAGCGATTCCAGCTTGCGAATCAGCGCGCGGCTTTTGCGCTCGGAAAGGAATTTGGAGGATTGAACCGCATCTACCAGCAGCTTCAGCTCCGGCAATTCAAATTCGCGGTGAACCAGCCGGTAGCCGCCCTGCGGCCCGCGCCCGCTGACGATATCCATGCCGTAGTCCGTCAGGGCGCGGATATCGTCGTAAATGCTTTTGCGCTCGGCGCAGATCCCCTTCCCCTCCAGCCGGCGCAAAAGCTCGGCGGCGGTAAGGCCATGCTCCTCGTCTGTATCGCGGCGCAGCCATTCGGCCAGATACAGCAGCTTTATTTTTTGCCGTTCTCTTTTGGGCATTTTTTCACACTCCCGATCCTGTTCCGTTCCGTCAGCAAAGGGCCCGGCGGGCGGCGTCTGCCCTGCGGCATCTTCAACAAATGCACGAACCCTATCAGCGCTTTTGGTGCCTGCGTCTTTCCTGCGGCAGCGCGGCAGCTTCAACAAAAATGCACGAACCCCACCGGCGTTCCCGGTGGCCTGCGTCTTTCCTGCGGCAGCGCCCGCAAAGCGCTCTTCAGGGCTGGCCTGTTAGCTCTTGGGGTACAACAATATCGGCCCTGGGCACACGGGCCCACGAAAAGCGGGCGGCAAGCGCGCCGGCCGAAACGGGCGCGGGCGATGCCTGCTGCCCGGCCAAAAAAGCCAGCCAGCCCGTGAGTTCCTCGGGCGAAAAACACGCGCGCAGCGCGTCCATGCCAAGGCTTTGTTCGCGCTTGGAAAGGCGCGCGCCGTTTTGGGCAACCAGCAGCGGCGCGTGGGCGTAGTGCGGCTCCGGCAGGCCCAAAAGGCGCTGCAAATAGATCTGGCGCGGCGTGCTGGAAAGCAGATCGCCCCCGCGCACCACCTGTGTAACGCCCATGCGCGCATCGTCCACCACAACGGCCAGTTGGTAGGCGAAGCCGCCGTCCGAACGGCGCAGAATAAAATCGCCGCATTCCGCCGCCAGATCCTGCTTCACCGCGCCGCGGCAAAGATCGTGAAACGCGATCTCCAGCTGCGGCACGGCCACGCGCAGCGCGGGGCGGCGTGTTTGGCGCAGGGCCTCTGCCTCGCCGGGAGAAAGGCGCGCGCACCGCCCGCTGTAGCGCACGGTTCCGTCCGAAAGATGCGGCGCGTTTGCGGCATGCAAATCGGCGCGCGAGCAAAAGCAGGGGTACACGCGCGCACGTTCGGAGATTTTTTGCAAAGCGGCCTCGTACAGCGCGCCGCATGCGCTTTGATAATAGGGCGCGTGGATGCCGCCCCTTTGGCCGCCTTCATCCCAATCGAGGCCCAGCCACGAGAGATCTTCTTCCAAAAGCCGCGCGTATTCGGGCTTGCAGCGCTGGGGATCCAGATCCTCGATGCGCAGCACAAAGCGCCCGCCTGCCGCCCGCGCCGAAAGCCACGCAAGCAGCGCGCAGAATATGTTGCCCAGATGCATCCGTCCGGAGGGGCTCGGCGCAAAACGCCCGCAAACAGCACTCATGAAGGATCCCCGCTTTCTGTGCGGGCAGGGGGCGGCGCGGCTTTCTGCGCCCCGGCGCACAGCGGTGCGGTCGGTGCGGGCTTTGGGCCGAAGGCTGAAGGATGGGCGTTTTGCTTTGCAGCGCAAAGCTGCGCGGCGTTTTTCAGGATTTTTGCCGTCTGTGCGCCGTTCAGCGTGCACAGCGGCACGGGCGGCAGGGGCTGTGCGGGCGGCGCGCACAGCGCTTTGTGAAAATAAAGCAGGCCCACCCACTGCCCCTGCTTATAGCCTGCGCCGGGCAAATGCGCCGCCACGGAAAAGCCCATGCGGCGGTGAAAGGCCTCGCTGGGCGGGTTCGGGTCGGTAACGAGCGCGTAGCAGTTCACATAGCCCTGCGCGCGCAGCAGCGCGAGCAGCGCTGTATACAGCGCCGTGCCGATATGCCGCCGGTGTGCCGCGGCGCTCAGGTACACCGCGGTTTCGGCGTCCCAATCGTAGCCCCGCCGCTCGCCCAAACGGCCCGCGTAGGCGTAGCCCAGCACCGTGCCCTCTTCCTCGGCCAGCAGCCACGGAAAACCGTCGGCCAGATGCGCGCGCACGCGCGCCGCGAATACGGCCGCGCTCGGCGGCTCGTATTCCCAGCTTGCACATGTGCAGGCAACATACGGCGTATAAATTTTCAGCATCGCGTCCGCATCCGCCTCGCACGCCGCGCGCAGTATCACCTGTGGCATAGCCCCATCCTCTTTTCTCAAAATCAAATCGCAAAGTGCTTTAAAGGGCCCGCGGACAGGCCGGTGCCCGGCCTGCCCGCATCCGGCGCCGTCCTATCTGTGTCCGGCGCTGTCCTATCCGCGGCCGGTGTCCGGCTTGTCCGCATCCGGCGCCGGCGGGCCTGCAGCATTCGCAAACCCGGTGAGGCGCAAAAAATCCGCAGGGCCCGCAGAGCCGTAAAAGACAAATCCGGCAAAATCGCAGCCGCCGCAAAAGCCGGTGAGATGCCGGAGCGGCAGAGCATCTTTCCCTTATACTGTAGCATAAAGCCCGCCCGGGTGCAAACTTCTTTTTTTTGCCAGCGCTTTACAGCTCGCCCAGGCAAATGCCGATGCTCATGGTAAGGATGCCCACCGCAAGGCCGGCCACGGCATGGCCGCGCCTGCCGTAGGAAAAGCCCTCGGGGAGGAGCTCGCTGATGGATACATAGATCATAACGCCTGCGACGGTGGCGATCAGGCCGTTGAGGAACAGCGGCGAAAAAAAGCCGCGCAGCAAACAGAAGGCCAGCAGCGCGCCCGCCGGTTCGGCAAGGCCGGAAAACAGCGCGTACAGCACGGCGCGCATGCGGCTGCCTGTGGCGTAATATACGGGCACCGATATGGCCACGCCCTCGGGGATGTTGTGCAGCGCAATGGCCAGCGTGAGCGTAATGCCGAGCGCCGGGCTGGCATAGCTTGTAAACAGCGTTAAAACGCCCTCGGGCAGATTGTGCAGCACGATGGCGGCCGTTGTTACCAGCGCGCTGCGCAGTGCGCCCGCGCCGCCCGCCTGTCTTGCGCTGTCTGCCGGGCGCGCGCCGGCTGCCCGGCTTATCCCGCCCGCATTGCCTGCCCGGTATGTGCCGCCCGTGCCGGCTGCCCGGCCTGCCCGGGGCGCGCCCGGCAGAC
>CAJUMH010000030.1 GCA_910587145.1 uncultured Ruthenibacterium sp.
CCACTGGCTTTCTCCTTCCGAGTTCCTTGTCCAATTTGTTTGACAAACTTACACTGTGGGTTCATCCAAGATCAAGAAGTTGCAAGGGATAAGTGTCAACAGACACATTTTCACTTTTGCCTGTTCTCCGCCACTCAATGACCTAATAGGCTGCATAGCGTGTTTGCTTGAAATTCCGCATTGAGCAAGGTGTTTCCGAATTTCTTTCATTACCATATCGGGGTGAGCATCAGAGAGAATTTCTATCGGAGTCCGGTTGCTATCAGTCCATACTAAATCCTGTTCAAAATATCCAAACGCAACTTGCGCCGAAAACTTGAACTGCCCACGCAGAGGCGGCAGCTGTCCAATCAGTGTTTTTAGCAGTGTGGACTTGCCAATTCCATTGAACCCGGTAATGACAACTTTCTGTCCGCCCTTTATGTCGAAGCTAATATCAGACAGCACGGGATAGTAATACCCAACTGCTAAATTGCTGACGAGCAAATGTTCTGTATTTGTCAGAGGCAACACAGGAAAATGAAATATAGGTTTCATCTCCTTTTGGTCTAATGCTTCCAGCTTGTCCATACGGTCAAGCTGCTTCTGCCTCCCTCTTGCCATCTTTGATTTCCGCCCAGCAAGATTCTTCCGGATAAATTCCTCCGTTTTCTTAATCTCTCGCTGTTGTGCGGAATACTGACGTACATAATCTTCCCGCAGGAGAGTTTTCTTTTTCAAAAATTCCGAATAGGTGCCATAATATTTGGCAATCTGATAGTTGTCTATATCACAGATCCGATTTGCAATTTTATCAAGGAAAGCGAAATCGTGTGATACGACCATGAAAGCATTTTCCAGCGTTGATAAATAGTCGGCAAGCCATGCAACGTGTTCTTTGTCCAAAAAATTTGTAGGTTCATCCATCAGAAGAACATCCGGCTTTTCCAGCAGCAGCTTTGCCAGAATTACCTTTGCACGCTGTCCGCCGCTCATCTGGTCAATCGTCCGGTCAAAACCAACTGCGAACAACCCCAATCCACTTGCAACCTGCTCAATGCGCGTATCAATCGAATAAAAATCCTCCATCTCCAGACATTCTTGGAGCTGGGCGGCGCGTTCCAAACATTCCATAGCTCCATTTGCAGCTTGCTCATACAGCGATGCCATTTCAGCTTCAATCTGATATAACCTTGAAAATGCCGATTTCAGAAAGTCTCTCATTGTCAGGCTGTGGTTTATTTCTGCATATTGATCCAAGTACCCGATAGAGGTATTTGCTTGCCAAATAATCTCCCCAGCATCGGGGAGAACCTGATCTGTGCATATCTTTACCAGAGTGCTTTTCCCTGTTCCGTTTTGCCCTACTATACCAATGTGTTCCCCTTTATTCAGTGTTAACTCGGCATTTTTGTAAAGAAGATTTTCTCCAAAAGAGTGCGTTAATCCATGTATTTCTAACAAACTCATTTATTTCAATTCCTTTCTCTTTGGTGCTCAAAAAAAGAAAGGGCAGAGGATAAATGCGCACAAAAGCGCGCCTACCCTCTGCCTATCATTTTTCATACGAAATGAAAAAGCAAAAGGCTATAGACAAAACATTGCCCATAGCCTTTATTACGCTAAATTCATATACGGGAAATAAGCAATAGCCATCCAAAATGACGTATCAGTTTGGACGGGTACTGCCTTGTTTCCCGATGAAATCCTGAAGCGTTCTATACGCTATACTCTGCACAATGTTTCATCGGTTCGGATTGTACAGAGCTAATTCTCTTCACTCGTTTATCAGTCAAACGGAAATTCATGCTGTCCTCTCCTTGGGAATTTTGAAGCCCATGTAAGATTATCATATTTCGGCACGTTTGTCAACACACAAGCCAATGCTGATGGTTTTCTGTCATTTGCCTATACCGGATATAGGCAAACCCGGCAGACTCCCTTAGACAATTTTCATTACAAAATAATGTTTTTCACCTGTTTTACAAAGTATTGTCAGTCGCTCCGCTCTGTAATTTTTGTGGTCTTGTCCAAATCAGTGAAGTACTTTTCCCCCAAAAGGGGTTTGGCACAAAAATCCATTTTTAGAAAATGGAATGAAATCGATCCCCTTGTATTTGGGAGGGCAGCCATCTACAAGCCTGAACACGTTTGCTTTGCCGGATCGCTTATTGCCCGGTAAGCTGCGCCAAAAGCTCCGCAGACAGCGCGGCGTTATCCGTCAGTGCGGCCAGCATCAGACGATAAATATGGTCGCCGTTTTCAATGAATTTTTCGCGCGTCAGCTGGGCCGTCATGCGGTCCGGCAGATACAGCGAAACGCTGAACACGTCGCTGCCCATATCCTGCAGGCTGCACCGCACCGCATATCCTCCGCCTTCGGCGGGCGCGATCTCCACATGGTGCTGCGCCTCACGATACGCGAACTGGCGCGCGGAGAGCGCGGCGCGAACGGCCGCTTCCCGCACGCTGAGGGGAACGTCGTCTGCCAGTGTCTCGGCAATTTCCGCCCCGGCGGGCTCTACGGTATAGCCGCCCTCCTCCTCGCGCAGAAAGCCCTGCTCGCAGAGCTCGGAAAGATTGCTCGCCAGCTCGAAATAATTGACAAGCTCTTCTCCCAGCAGCGCCGCTTCAATTTCTCGCCGCTGCAGCGGCACGCCGGCCTGCCGCAGCAGATAGCACAGCAGGATCCGTATTTCTGTCGATGTCGTCAATCCGCCCGGCTTAACGCCTGCGGTAAAAGCATTCCCGGCCATAATCCATTCCTCCAAAGCTCCCGATCCCCGGCGGCCTGTCTTTTGCTGTCTGCAACAGAATATCGCATGTGCGGACATTCTATGCTTATTGTACCAAAATGCCGCGAAAAATGCAAAGGGTGTGCCGGGCGGGCGAAACGCTTTTCGGCAGACACAAACGCTTTTGGGCGACCAGCAAACGCTTTCCGGCAGGCGCAAACGCCTCACAAACGGCCCAACCGCCCTTTGGAACCGCAAAAGATCAATGTCTGATCAGGGGTTTACTGGCTCAGAAGCTTTCGAGAGCTCGGAGGTGTTCGATGCTTCGGAAGCTTCCGGGAGTTTGGAAGCTTTCAGGGGTTCGGAAGCCTCCGAGGGTTCGCAAGATTTTGGAGCTTCGAACACCGTTTCGATCACACGGGCAGCGCCGGGAACGGAGTAGCGCCATTCGTTGAGATGCCCTTCCCGGGGATGGAATTCCAGCGGAAAAGCAAAACGTTCGCCCAGAGCGGCATGCAGCACCACAAGCTTGATCTTCATTTTTTCGGGAAGGATGCTTTTGATGTAAACGCTCACAAGCTGCCCGGGGCAAAGCCCCCCGCAGGTTTCCGCCAGACCCGCGAGATTGGGCCGCAGTTCAACAAATACACCGTATGGCTCCGTGCTGCGCACAACGCCCACAACGGTTTCTCCCGGTGCAAATGCGGCCGCGTTTTCTTTCCAGGTGCCGAGCAGTTCCTTCATCGTAAGTACTATACGGCCCAGCGCGTCGCGGTTTTTGACAACGCACAGAATTTCCTGCCCCTCATGCACGCGGTCGGCCGGGCTTTGAATGCGCGATACGGACATGCAGTCGATCGGCAGCAGCGCGGGGATCCCGCAGCCAACATCACAAAATGCGCCAAAACGCTCCAGATGCGTTACCCGGCAGGGCAGAATATCGCCGGGCACCAGCCCATCCAGATATTCTCTTTTACAGCGTATCTGCGCCTGTGTCCGGGAGAGGTACGCAAGGGGCCGTTCCGCGTCTTCGTCGATCCCAACGACTGTAAAGCAGACAGGCCTCCCCACACGCGTGATCAGAGCGATATCCCGCACCGTTCCCTCGCGCACACCGTCGGCGCATTCCTCATAGAGCATCATGCCGTCGGCGTCCTCAAACCGGAAATGCAGCCGCTTTTCTCCATCGAAAGAAAGGGCGCGGCTTTCTAAAATTTCGCCCGACATCAGCGCGCGGCGCAGCGTTTCAAGTGTCAGCGGAGCAGCTGCCTCGCGCGCTCCTTCGGCAAAGTATTTCATTCTTCCAACCGTCCTTTGCTGTTCCTTGTACGGCTTTCTCCCGGCCGCATCGGTAAAGCAGAAAAGCATCGAACCCGCATGGGCTTTGCCAAGCCGCTCTGTTCCGGCAGCCCGGCGCAAATCGCGGAAAAGGCCGTCCAAAAAGGAGCAGCACAGCCGCCGAAAAGCGATATGCGTTCGATCCTTCCTCTGACAAATCTATATGTGCAAAAGCGAAAAAATAGACAAACGATTCCGGGGTAATCCGCGCGGACGCTTTGCTATGCGGGGTTTTTCTGCCCAAAAAGCATGCAAAAAAGAGTATTTCAAGGGCATTTTGCGTAAACCATTTGCGTATCGGTGAAATTTGAGATATAATAACTCTGGGCCGCTGCTTTCGCGGCTGCGCGCATGCTCTGCATGCGCTGTCGCGCTTTTCGCGCGTGGCCCGTCTCAAATCTTTCCGGCGCCGATCGAAGGAGAATCAACATGGACGTTCAGGTGGGCGACAGCATCATCACCAAAAAGCAGCATCCCTGCGGCAGCAGCACCTTTGCGGTGCTGCGTGTGGGAATGGATTTTCGCATCCGGTGCACAAAATGCGGGCGCGAGGTGATGCTTCCGCGCGTTAAGATCGAAAAAAGCATCAAAAAAGTAGTGCGCGAAGCCGCGCCGCTTTAGCATCCCTTTTTGCCGATAATATATCCCTGCGGTCTATCCAGAAGCGCTTTGGCTCGGTGCGGGCGCATGTTGCCGGGCAGCCTGCTCACCGGTTTTTTGCCGTTGCGTTTTCCGGGCCGGGCGTTTCCAAATGCAGGAGGCAATCCGCCGGGCCGCGGCACACGGCATTGGCCGGCTGCGTGCCTTTGCTGCTTTTTCTCATTCAAAAAAGGGAGCGTATAGAATATGGAACTGATCACACAGCTACGCGCCGTGCGCAGCCGGTATGAAGAAATTTCGCTTCGGCTGCAGGATCCGGCAGCCATTTCCGATAACGCGCGCTATCGCGCGCTGATGAAGGACTATAAAAATTTAACGCCCATTGTCGAGGCCTACGATGCGTATTGCGCCGCCGAACGGGCTTTTGAAGAAGCCCGTTCGCTGCTGGAGACAAGCGGCATTGATGCCGAACTGCGGGAGTTGGCGCAGACGGAATATAGCGAAAACCGCGATGCCATGGCGCAGCTGAACAAACGGCTGAAGCTGCTGCTGCTGCCCCGGGACGAAAACGACGACCGCAGCGTGATCATCGAGATCCGCGGCGGCGCAGGCGGTGAAGAAGCCGCTCTGTTTGCGCACAGCCTGTTCCGCATGTACACCATCTACGCGGAATCGCGCGGCTGGCGGCATGAGGTGCTGAGCGTAAATGAAACGGAGCTTGGCGGCATGAAGGAAGTGAGCTTTTCCATCGAGGGAGAGGGCGTGTACAGCCGCATGAAATTTGAGAGCGGCGTCCACCGCGTGCAGCGTGTGCCCGAAACCGAAACACAGGGGCGTGTGCACACTTCCACCGTCACCGTAGCCGTCATGCCAGAAGCCGAAGAAGTGGAGGTCGAAATCAACCCGGCCGATTTAAAAATCGATACCTTCCGTTCCTCCGGTGCAGGCGGCCAGCACATCAACAAAACCTCCTCTGCTATTCGTGTAACGCACCTGCCCACCGGCATGGTGGTGGAATGTCAGGATGAACGCAGCCAATACAAAAATAAAGATAAAGCGCTCAAGGTACTGCGCAGCCGGCTGCTTGCGCAAAAGCAGGCCGAATACAATTCCGAAATCGCCGAAAAACGGCGCAGCCAGGTAGGCACGGGCGACCGTTCCGAACGCATTCGCACGTATAATTTCCCGCAGGGGCGCCTGACGGATCATCGCATCGGGCTGACGCTTTATAAGCTGAACACCGTGATGAACGGTGTGCTCGACGAGGTAATCGATGCCCTTTGTGCGGCGGACCAGGCCGAACGCCTGAAGGCGTCTGCGGAGGAATAGCCGATGCATACGATTTTACGCCAGGCAGACACAGAAGCCATCCGCCAGGCCGCGCGCCTGCTTTTGGCGGATGAAACAGTGGCCGTTCCCACCGAAACCGTATACGGCCTTGCGGCAAACGCGCTTTCCGATGTGGCGGTGCGCAAAATCTTTGAGGCAAAGGGACGGCCGCAGGATAACCCGCTGATCTCTCATATTGCGTCGATGGAAATGCTGCCGATGGTGGTGCGAAGCGTGTCGGAGTGCGCATATCGCCTTGCCGAGGCGTTTTGGCCCGGCCCGCTTACGATCATACTGCCGCGGGCCAGGGGCCTTGCAGACGCTGTGTGCGCGGGGCTTGATACCGCCGCCGTGCGCATGCCGGCTCACCCGGCGGCGCGCGCGCTGATCGAGGCCTCCGGCGTGCCGTTTGCCGCGCCCTCGGCCAATTTATCCGGCAGTCCCAGCCCCACCACGGCAGAGGATGTATTGGCGGATATGGACGGCCGCATTCCGCTGATCCTGGACGGCGGCCCCTGCGATGTAGGGGTGGAATCCACAGTGATCTCTCTGGTGGGAGCAGAGCCTGTTTTGCTGCGCCCCGGCCGCATTACGGCCGGCCAGCTGCAGCAGGTACTGGGCCGGCCGGCCGTACTCTCCAATGCGGTGCTGCATCCGCTGGAACAGGGCGAAGCGGCGGCCTCTCCCGGCATGAAGTATAAGCACTACGCCCCCAAAGCCGAGATCATGCTGATAAAGGGCTCTTTGGATGCATATAAAACCTATGTGGAGACGCATTTGGAGGAGGGCGTTTATGCGCTATGTTTTACCGGCGAGGAACAGACGCTCCCCTGCCCCTGTGTAACATACGGCCGCGCGGACAGCCCCGAGGAACAGGCGCACGAGCTGTTTTCTGCACTGCGGATGCTGGACGCCCACGGCGCAAGGCTCGCCTACGCCCACTGCCCCGCACAGCAGGGCGTGGCGCTGGCCGTATATAACCGTCTGCTGCGCGCAGCGGCATTTCATGTTGTGGAGGTATCCTGATGCAGATTATTGCCATCACGGGCCGTTCCGGCTCCGGAAAAAGCACGGTCTCGGCCTATTATGCCTCGCTGGGATATCCCGTTCTGGACGCGGATCAGATCGCACGGCAGACAGTGCTTCCTGGCAGCGCCTGCCTTGCGCAGCTCTGCGAGGCGTTTGGGCCCGAGATCCTTGCCCCGGACGGCGCTTTAGACCGCGCCGCTCTGGCCGCGCGCGCCTTTGAAACGCCGGAGCAGGCGCACCGCCTGACACAGATCACGCATCCGGCCATTGTAAAGGCGCTTTTAGAGGGCGCGGCAAATGCCGAAAAAACCGGCAAGCCGTTTGTATTTGTAGACGGCGCAGTGATCGTCGGCGAGGCTTTCGAGCCGTATTGCGATCAGATCATTGTCGTTCTTACAACCGAGCGCGAGGCGCTTTCGCGCGTGATCCTGCGAGACGGCATTTCCAAGCAGGCGGCACGCGCGCGCATGGCCGCACAGCGCTCGGAGGAAGAGATGCGTGCCGCGGCAGACTATATCATTGAAAACACCGAGGACCGAGAGCATCTTTGCACGGCGGCCGGACAAATTTTGGAACATCTTTTGAAAAACGCCGCGTCTTAAAAGGGCGGTGAGATAAGAAACGAAGTGTCTTTGGGCCTGCTTTGTTTTTTGCGAAGTCGCCCGTAAAGGAGCAGTATGAAAAAACAAAAACGGCAGCGCCGCGGTTTATGGGTGACGCTGATCGCGCTACTCTGCGTTGCGGGCGCGTTTTTTGCCAATGATCTTGTCCGTGCGCTCGAGCGCACGGCCTATCCGCGCAGCTACGCGCCCGATGTGCGGCAATATGCCGCGCAATACGAAATTGAAGAAAATATGATCTATGCCGTTATCCGCACGGAGAGCGGCTTTCATCCGCGCGCGGAATCGAACGCAGGCGCACGCGGTCTGATGCAGATCACAAACGAGACCTTTGAATGGATCAAAAGCAAGATCGCGCCCAATGAGGCGATTACCTTTGACGATCTGTACGATCCGCAAACCAATATCCGGTTCGGCGCGTATCTGCTTTCCGTTTGTCTTTCCCGGTATAGCGGCGATCTCTCCACGGCCGCCGCCGCGTATCACAGCGGCATGGGGCTGGTGGACAGTCTGCTGCAGCAGCCGGAATATTCCGCCGATGGAATCACGCTCTCCATGTTCCCCTATCGGCAGATGAACCGATATGTTTATAAAATCGACGAAAGCTATCAAAAGTACTGCACGATCTATGCAGAAGAATAAGGAGCGAAAACAATGGACGAAAAAAACAAAGGCAAAGAATTGCAAAAAGCGCTCTGCTTTACGCAGCCGCATATCGCCGATGCGCAGCCGGAGCTGACACAGCAGGCCGCGCGCTTTTGCGAGGATTACAAGGCGTTTCTGGATGCCTCCAAAACAGAGCGGGAGGCGGCAAATGAGGCGGAACGCCGTTTGCTGCACGCAGGCTATCGCCCGCTGCAGCGCGCGGGCGCAGCCCTGCAGCCGGGGGATAAGGTGTATTACAACAACCGCGGCAAAGCGATTTTGTGCGCCACATTGGGCAAGCGGCCGCTGGATGCGGGCGTGCGCCTGACGGCGGCGCACATCGATTCGCCCCGGCTCGATTTAAAGCCCAACCCCCTGTATGAGGATCACGAGATCGCCCTGTTCAAAACGCACTATTACGGTGGGATCCGCAAATACCAGTGGGGCGCAACGCCGCTTTCGCTGCACGGCGTAATCTACCGCAAAGACGGCTCCAAAGCAGAGGTGTGCATCGGCGAAGGCGCGGGCGATCCGGTATTCTGCGTTACCGACCTGCTGCCGCATCTGAGCGCCGAGCAAAACAAGCGCACACTTGCCGACGGTTTGCGCGGCGAGGAGCTGAATCTCGTTGTCGGCTCTCTTCCCTATCCGGACGAAACGCTGAAGGATCGCGTCAAACTGCGTATTCTGGAGCTTCTGCATGAAAAATACGGCATCACTGAGCGCGATTTTACGCGTGCGGAGCTTGAGGCCGTGCCCGCCTTTAAGGCGGCGGATGTGGGGCTGGACCGCAGCATGATCGGCGCTTACGGCCATGACGACCGCGTATGCGCATATACCGCGCTGTGCGCAGAGATAGAGGAGCGCGAACCGGAATACACCACCGTTTGCATTCTGGCCGATAAGGAAGAGATCGGCTCTGTCGGCGTAGCCGGCCTTGCGGGCGATTGCGCGCTGCACTTTTTGGGCTGTCTGGCAGATAAACAGAGTGCCGATCTCAGGCAGATGCTGCAAAATTCAAAGTGCCTTTCCGCCGATGTGAACGTCGCGTTCGACCCCACCTTTCCGGACGTTTCGGATCAGCGCAACACATGCTGCCTGAACCGGGGCATCGTTGTGACAAAATACACCGGCGCGCGCGGCAAAAACGGCACCAACGATGCCAGCGCAGAAATGATGTCGTTGATCACGGGTATTTTTGACGCGGCCGGTATTGTGTGGCAGACAGGCGAACTTGGCAAGGTGGATCTTGGCGGCGGCGGAACCGTGGCGCAGTTTTTGGCAAACCGTGGGATCGACGTGGTGGATGTCGGCGTTCCCGTGCTTTCCATGCACTCCCCGTTCGAGCTGGTATCGAAGCTGGATGTGTACATGATGTATCGGGCGTTTACAGCTTTTGTGAGTGCAAAATAAACGTTCCCGCAGACAAGGCGAAGCGGCCGGGCCGGAGCGACGCCCTTATGGGCGTCACTGTGCGCGCAGCTTTTGCGGCAGTGCAAAACGGAACGTTCAAAGGCCCTGTTTGAAAGCAGTCTGTTGTCCTGATAAAAAAGATGCGGGCGGCCTGCCGGGTTTACCGATCCTCGATACGGGCAGGCAGCGGAGCCCCTTGCGGAAAAATATTTGCAAAAAACGCCCTGACGCGGTTCATCCGATCGCGTCAGGGCGTTTTTTTGCATGCAGGCGCAGCATGTTTTTTATTGCTTGTTTTCTGCGGCGGGCGCCGGGTTTTATGAGGAAGGCAAAAGCCGCACCAGCTCCTCATAGGTATACAGACTGTTCAGCACCTCGCACAGCGCCTTTTTGGAAAGGCGCGGCGGCAGACCGAGGCTTTGCAGCCACGCGCGCCGGGCTTCGGCGCTGCCCTCGGTGCCGGAAAGGCCCCATTCATACAAATCGGCATATGTGATGGCGCGGCCGGTGCGCGCGGCGCGTTCGTGCGCGCCGACCGTGCGCAGCGCCGTAAGGATCGCCTCGGCCGGAACGCCTTCCACGCCCAGCAGGCCCTCCCTCGAGGGCGCCGCTTTTCGCCGTTCCTTCCCCGCAATTGCCGGGATATAGGCATTTTTTACCACAACGCCCCGTGCGAACTGATTGATATAATTGCGGATGCGAAAGCCCGCCGCGTCGGAATCCGTCAGCACAAGGATGCCGCGCTTTTTTCCCAGCTCCAGAATCAGCTGTCTGGCCGCCTTGTTGTGGAAGATGGAAAAACCGTCCGTCGTTAAGATCAGGCCGTCCACAAGATCCGCCAGCTTCACGGCATCGTATTTTCCCTCTACGAGGATCACTTCCTCCACGCGCAGCCGGCTCATCGCGCGCCTCCGATGCGCATCATTTCGCACAGCGCCGTCTGCAGCAGCACTTCGCCGTCCGCGGCCGAGGATTTCAGCGCAAGATCCAGATCCATCAAAATGCCAAGCGTCTGTTCCAGCTGGCGCAGCGTGTAGCGAGACGCCGTTTCTCCCGCCTTTTTTAAACGGTACGGGCTTCCGGTATAGGCAAAGTCTTTGTATACGGCGTTTGCATCGCGCCGCGCCAAAGTGCCGCATTTGATGCGGTATACATCCACAAATGAGCCGGCCAGAGCTGCCGCAATGGCCACCGGCTTATTCTGCAGCGCAAGCAGCCGAGCAAGCTTTTCCATCGCCGCCGTCTCGCAGCGCGCGTTCACATGGCCGATCATCTCGAACACATCTGTCTCAATGGTCTGCGTGCCCATCCGTTCGATCCATTCCGGCGTGATCTCGCTGTAGCCGCACGCGGCGGCCAGCTTTTCCAGCTCGCTTTCCAAGGTAAAAAGGTCGGCGCCGCAGCGCTCTACCAGCTCGGACGCCGCCTTTTTCGAGAGCGGCGCGCCAAGCTCCTGCGCTTTTTCCATCGCAATGCGCTCGATATCCCATCGCTTTGGTTTTTCCATATAAACGGCAATTCCCGCTTTTTCGGCCGCGCTCATCAGCTGCTTTGCCTTTTTGGTCTTCATCGCCTTTTCGTCCTTGAACACCGTGCTCACCACAAGCACCGCGTTTTCCAGACTCAGCATCAAATCGCACAGCGCCGACACATCGCCTTCTCCCATGGCGGAAAGCGAGAGCAGCGGCAGTTCCACAATGCGCTTCGAGCCAAACAGCGAGATCGTGCCTGCCGCGGCCACCGCCTCGCCGATCGACGGTGCGGGGCCCTCGATGCGCGTTACCTCGGCGTCGTTTTCCTGCTGCTGCAAAAGCGCAAGCGTTTTGGCCGCATAGTCCCGCACAAGGTATTCCTCTGTGGAACAATAGTAGTAAACCGCGTGACGCAGCGGCTGCGCCAGCATTTTTTGAAGTTCCTGCCCGTTCAAACTGTCACCTTCCGATCTATTCTTCCCGGATTGTGGCCGAGGCGCCCGCGCGCACACAAATAGACGCGCGCTGCCAGATCCGCGCCTTCGGAGGCGCATCCTCCAGCCAGCGATAGCCCTTGGAGCGCGGCAAAATAAGATTTTGGCAGGAAAGCCCCTCCGGCCGGCCTGTTCCCGCAATATAAACATCCAGCGCCGGCAATGCCGAAAACTCCACACTGCCGCTCGCAACGCCCACACGGTAGCCGCGCACCTCAATGCAGACAAGGCTGCCCTCCGCCTGCCGGCGCACATAGAGCAGCGCATCCTTCAGCGGCGCATACACCGCGCGGTTCACAACATCGCTTTCAATACAAACGTCCTCCCGCGCGCAGAGCGCCTGCGTCAGCCTGTCCGCATCTCCATCCGGGCGCAGATCGATCAGCAGCTCCACCTCTGTTCGGTTGTACTGCGCAAGCACATCCTGCACCGCCCGCAAATTCGAATCCGGCCCGCGGTAGATCACGGCGGTTTTCAGCCCTTCCAGCACCACAACTGCCGGGTTTGCCCCGCTGCCGGCCAGCACGATCCGCACCACGCCGGCATCCGCTGCCGTGTACATTGCAGCGCAAAGGGCAGCAAACAGCACACACGCCGCCGCTGCCCTGCGCAGCGGGATCCGCATTGCCCACGCCGACCAGCTTAAAGCACACAGCAGAACCGCGCAGCAAAAGGCGAAAGCGCCGCTGATATGAACAAACGCACCGGGGGCCTCTGCGGCAAGGCGCGCCACCCACAGCGCCCACCGCAGGGTGAGCGAGCAGATAAGGCCGGCAAGCCGCGCAAAAAAGCCGAGCCCGGGCACAAGCCCCAAAATCACCGTTGCAAACCCGCTGCCCACGGCGAGCGGCAGAATGGGAACCACCAGCAGGTTACTGAGGATGCAAAGCAGCGAAACACCGCTGCCAGTCACGATCAAAACCGGCAGCGTGGCAAGTGTCGTAGATGCGGGCACGGCCGCCACCCAGAGCATGCCAAGGCCAATGCGCGCAGGTACAGACCGCGGCGCGGGTTTTTCGGCCAGCCAACGTCTGCGCGCCGCCACCACCCAAAGCACGCCCACCGTCGCGCTGAAGGAAAGCAGCAGCCCGATATCCAGCGCCGCATAGGGGTTTTGCAGGCACAACAGCAGCGCTGCCGCACCAAGCGACGTAAGCCCGTCGCTTCTGCGCAAAAGCAGCATGCCGCCATAAAGCAGCAGCAGCGCCATGCCTGCACGCACTGCCGAGGGGGTAAAGCCGAGGAGCACCAAAAACACCGGTACGCACATCGTTGCGCCCATTGCGCCCGCCCGGTGCCCGAACAGCGCACGCAGCATTGCGTACACAAGGCCGCTCAGCGCGGAGAGATGCAGCCCGGATACAACAATCATATGCGCGAGCCCCGCACGGCGTAGCGTATCCCGCACCTCCTGCTGCAGCGCGGTGCGATCGCCCACCGTGATGGCGGCGGCCATTCCCGAATAGGGCTGCGGAAGGATGCGCCGCAGCGCCCTAACGGCCGCCGCGCGCAGACGGCACGCCCTTGCCCACAGCGCCTTGCTCTGCCCCGCGGGCGCGTGATCCGAAATGTCTTCCGCAGCCAAAAATACGCCGTCTGCCAAATAGCCGTTCCGGTACGGATCTTGCTCCAGCGCCGTAAACCGCACCTTGGCAAAAAAGCATTCACCCGGCTCGCTCTCGGGGACGATCGAAAGATGTACGCGAAACGGGCGCACAGCCTTGCCGTCCACCTCGTCCACAAGCACCGTTGCCTGAACGGCATCCTCCACAAAGCTGCGCGAAACCTCCTCCACGGCGGCGTGGATGCGTGCCTCGGTTCCCGCCCGCGCCATCGTGGGCATCACCCAAACGGCAAGCGCCGCTGCGCGAAGCAAAAGCACGGCCGCAGCCGTCGCACAAAAAAGCGCCGCGTGTGCACGCGGGCGTCCGCCGTATTTCCAGCCGAGAAAACACGCCGCAATGCAAACCGCCGCCAGCGGCAAAAGGGCCGCCGGCGGCAGAAAAGCGGCGCACAGCTGTACAAAAAGGCAGCAAAATCCTGCAAGGGCAAGCGGCCTTTTCACGTTTATCGGAAGAACAGCGGCAGCGGTTCAAGGAAGAGAATGTCCTCCCGCTTGGCTGCGTCGCCTTCCGCCAGCACCGCAGCACGCGCCACAACCGTGCCGGTGCTCTTCGCCGCAAGCGTCTCCAGCGCATGCAGGCTTCCGCCTGTGCTGATTACGTCATCCACGATCAAAATGCGCTTGTCGTTCATCGCATTGATATCCTTTTGATCGATCACAAGCTTTTGCACGGCCTGTGTGGTAATGGAAACATCCTCCACCACCACGGGATCTTCCATGTAGAGCTTCGGCCCCTTGCGCGCGGGAATGTAGCGCTTGCCGCTCTGCCGGCTCATCTCGTAGGCCAGCGGGATCCCTTTTGCCTCGGCCGTGAGGATCACATCGAACTCTGGCGCCTTTTCCAGCAGCGCTTTGGCGCAGGCTATGGTGAGCTCTACGTCGCTGAACATCACAAACGCAGCGATGTCAAGCTTTTCGTTTACCGGGCACAGCGGCAGCTCCCGCGTGAGGCCCGCAACTTGCAGCGTATAGGTCTTGCGCATGATCGGTTTCTTCCTTTCGATCGATTTTCGTTTTGTTTGGAGGATCGGTCCTGCGGCCCGCGCCGCGGACCTGTTTTCGGGAAAAGCCGGAGGAGTCGGCCCTTCCCGCAAAACACAAAGAATAAAAAACACAGTGCTTACGGGCGGCTTTTACCCGGGCGGCCTATGAAGAAAGCGAAACGCCCGTTCAGCCCGGAGGCCACGCAAGGCTGCGCCCGGCCAGCACATGGAAGTGCAGGTGGCCTACGCTTTGCCCTGCGTCCGGGCCGCTGTTCGTTACCACACGGTAGCCGTTTTGCAGCCCCAGCTCCCCTGCCAGCTTGGCGATCACCGCGAAAATATGCGCCACAACGGCGCTGTCCTCCGGCGTAATACACGCCGGGGACGCAATGTGCTCCTTGGGGATCACAAGAAAATGCACCGGCGCCTGCGGGTCGATATCATAAAACGCAAGCACCCGATCGTCTTCGTAGAGACGCTTGGACGGGATTTCTCCCGCCGCGATCTTGCAAAACAAACAATCCTGCATCCGCACAGCCTCCTTTTTTACTGTTTCAGCGCGCCGCGCACGATCTGCGGAACAGCCGCCAACGCCTCGTCAACGCGGGCAGCGTCCTTGATGCCGGCCATCGCAAAATCCGGCTTGCCGCCGCCGTTGCCGCCCGCGCGGGACGCAATTTCCTTTGCCAGCCTGCCGGCGGCCAGGCCGCGCGCCTGCGCCTGCTTGCCCACGGCCACAGCCAGCGAAAGCTTGCCGCCGGCCTCGCCGATGATCGCAGTAACGGAATCGGGCGCCTTTTCCCGCGCGGTATCGCACATCTTGCGCAGCGCCTCGGCCGCCGTGCCGCTGAAGAACATGGTATAGATCTTTACGCCTTCCACATCTACGGCATTGTCAAACAGGCCGCTGGCCTTCTGGTTTGCCTGTTCCTGCTTTGCCGCCTCCAAAGCGCGCTGTACGTTTTTCAGCTCCGCCGTCAATGCGGCCGCGCGCGCGGGCAGATCGTGCACATTGCCCGCCTTCAGCGCGCCGGCCGTCTGATGCAGCATCTCGGTGCGCTCGTCCAGCAGCCGCAGCACACCGTAGCCCGTGGTGCCCTCAACGCGCCGGATGCCCGCCGCTACGCCGGATTCGGAAAGGATCTTAAAGCAGCCCAGCTGCGCGGTGTTGGCCGCGTGCGTGCCGCCGCAGAACTCGGTGGAAAAGCCCTCAATGTCCACAACGCGCACAATCTCGCCGTACTTTTCGCCGAACAGCGCCATCGCGCCCAGCTCCTTTGCCTCCTTCAGCGGCATCTCCTTCACCGTAACAGGCAGCGCCTCGAAAATTTTTGCGTTGACAATGCGCTCCACTTCCTTCAGCTCCTGCGGCGTAACGGCATTGAAGTGCGTAAAATCGAAGCGCACACGCTCGTTATCCTCATAGGAACCGGCCTGATGCACATGCGCGCCCAGCACCTCGCGCAGCGCCTTTTGCAGCAGATGCGCGCCCGTGTGGTTGCGCATAATGGCCCACCGGCGGTCGCGCTCCACGCAGGCCAACGCTTCGTCTCCCGTTTGCACCATGCCGTCCAGCAGGGTGCAGGTGTGCACATAGTAGCCCTTCGGCGTCTTTTTGCACGCCGTAACGGAAAGATGCGCGCCTCCGGCCGTGGTGATCACGCCCGTATCCGCCACCTGACCGCCGCTTTCGGCATAAAACGGCGTGCGGTCCAGCACCACCAAAATGCCCTCTTTTGCGCCGTCGTCCGTCGCAATGGCATCCGTCCGCTCGTCGCCGTCGGACAACGCGACAATCCTGCCCTGCGCCTCCAGCGTTTCGTATCCCAAAAATTCGGTTGCGGGCACGTCCAGCGCGCCGAACAGATCGGCCGTCCAGCCGGAGATGTCGCGGCTGCGGCGGTCCTCGCGCGCCTTTTCACGCTGCTTTTGCAGCTCGGCGCGGAAGCTTTCCTCGTCCACCTCAATGTTCTTTTCCGCGGCGATCTCTTTTGTCAGATCGAGCGGAAACCCGAAGGTATCGTTCAGCCGAAACGCGTCGATGCCGGCCAGCACACGGCGCTTGCCTTCCAGAGCGGCTTTTTCGATGCCGTCGATCAGATTGGAAAGAATGCTCAGGCCCTGATCGATGGTGCGCGAGAAGCGCTCTTCCTCGGCCGCGATCGTGCGCTTGATATAGTCGGCATGCTCTATCAGCTCCGGGTACGCGCCGCCGTTCTCGCGAATGACGGTATCGCAAAGCTCGGCAAGGAACGGGCGCTTTACGCCCAGCATCCGGCCATGCCGTGCGGCGCGGCGCAGCAGACGGCGCAGCACATAGCCGCGCCCCTCGTTCGAGGGCAAGATCCCGTCGCTCACCATAAACACCGTCGAGCGGATATGATCGGTGACCACGCGAATGGAAACGTCCGTCTCGTGCTGCTGCCCGTAGGTTTTGCCGGTGATGCGCTCCACATGACTGAGGATATTGTGTACCGTATCCACCTCAAACAGATTACCCACGTTCTGCATCACGCAGGCAAGACGTTCAAGGCCCATTCCGGTGTCGATGTTCGGGCGTTCGAGCCGGGTATAGCTGCCCTTGCCGTCGGAATCGAACTGGCTGAACACCAGATTCCAAACCTCCATATAGCGGTCGCAGTCGCAGCCCACCCTGCAATCGGGCTTGCCGCAGCCGTATTCGGGGCCGCGGTCGAAATAGATCTCGCTGCACGGGCCGCACGGGCCGGAACCGTGCTCCCAGAAGTTATCTTCTTTTCCAAAGCGCACCATGTGCGAAGGATCGATGCCTACCTCCTTTGTCCAGATGTCGTAGGCCTCGTCGTCTTCCTCATAAACAGAGACATAGAGCAATTCTGCGGGGATCTCCAGCACCTCGGTCAAAAATTCCCATGCCCACGCCGTTGCCTCGCGCTTGAAATAATCCTGAAAGCTGAAGTTGCCCAGCATTTCAAAAAACGTGCCGTGGCGTGCCGTGATGCCGACACGCTCGATATCCGGCGTGCGAATGCACTTCTGGCAGGTCGTTACACGGTGACGGGGCGGCTCTTCCTGCCCGAGAAACCATTTTTTCATCGGCGCCATGCCCGAATTGATCAGCAAAAGGCTTTTGTCGCCGTTGGGCACCAGCGGGAAGCTCTCGAGGCGCAGGTGCTGCTTTCCCTCAAAAAACGAAAGATATTTTTCGCGCAGTTCATTCAGTCCGGTCCATTCCATAGAATGCATTCTCCTTATTTCATTGCTTATAGGCTCCGGGGTCCTTGGAGCTCCGGGGTCTTCGGGGCGCTTGGATCTTTGGAGCTTCGGAGCTCTTGCTTGCGCCGTTAGGCGTTTTGCGGCTGCAGGGCCGCCCCCCGCGTTCTCCCGCAGAAAAAAATGCGGGTCGCGCTTTTGCCGCGGCCGGCGGCCTGCCGGTTCGATCGGAGCTTTTCTTTTTTTGCCGGCAGACAAACGGATCTAAAAAAAGATAGCCCTCGCCCCCAGACAAGGGACGAAGGCCAATTGGCATCCGCGGTACCACCCAAATTGCGCATTTCAAAGCTGCCGCCCGTAAATACGCCGCTCTTTGCGCGATAACGCCGCACATGCGTCCCGCTCCTCGCGGGAGGCTGTTCGGGTGGCTGTGGAAGGCGAAGCGAAAGCGTCTCAGCCGTGCGCTTTCTTTCTGTGTGCTTCCCCGGATTCCATTGGCCCGGTCGTAGCCTGTTTGCGTTTGATCGATCCTTTTTTATTATAGAGGAAATCGCGGAATTGTCAAGCAATTTTGGCAAAAGCTCTTGCGCCGCTTTGCAGAATCCGATATGATGGTATCGTCGGGGTTCATTCAAGCGCCCGCGCAAAGCCCGCGCTGCCCTGCGCTCACGGATCGGAATCACGGATCAAAGAGAGGAAGGATCACACTATGGCCTATCTGCAATGCTGCTTTTTTGCAAAATCTTTAATGCGCACCGTTGATGTAACGGTGATCCTGCCCACGGACAAGGTCATGCCCGGGCAGGCGGAGTACGCGCCGCAAAGGCCGCTGAAGACGCTGTATCTGCTGCACGGCATTTTCGGCAGCTGTCACGATTGGGTAAACGGCACCCGCATTGCCGCGTGGGCGCAGAATCGGGATCTTGCCGTTGTAATGCCCTCGGCAGAGAACAAATTCTATGTGGATAACCCCCGTTCGGGCGACAATTTTGGAAAATTCATCGGCGAAGATCTGGTGGAATTTACGCGCCGGTCGTTCCCGCTCTCGCACGCGCGGGAGGATACGTTCATCGGCGGCCTTTCCATGGGCGGCTACGGCGCGATTCGCAACGGCCTTTTCTACAGCGATACCTTCGGCGCGATTGTGGGCCTTTCCAGCGCGCTCGTTCTGGAAAACGCGGCCCATTCTACCTACGATAACCCCAATATTTTGAGGAACCGGCACTACTTTGAATCCGTTTTCGGCGATTTGAACGCGCTGCCCGGCAGCGATATGGATCCTTACGCGCTGGTGCAAAAATGCATCGCCGAGGGCAAAACGCCGCCTAAGATCTATCTTGCCTGCGGAACGGAGGACGCCGGGATCTTGCCCTGCAACGAGGCCTTCCATGCGTTTCTTCTGGAAAACGGCGTAGAACACACATACGTTACCGCACCCGGCACGCACAGCTGGACGTTCTGGGATACATTTATCGAAAAGGCGCTGGATTGGCTGCCGCTCGGCAATACGCAGCAGGGCCTGAGCAGCGGGCATATCGCGGAGGACTGAGCGGTGCCGCTGAACGTATTTGATATTGTTGGGCCCGTGATGATCGGCCCCTCCAGCTCGCACACGGCGGGCGCGGCGCGCATTGGCCTTGTCGCCCGCAGGCTGCTGGGCGCGGAGCCGGCCGCGGCAGAGATCCGCCTGCACGGCAGCTTTGCCAAAACGTATCGCGGGCACGGCACAGACAAGGCCCTGGCCGCCGGCATTCTGGGCATTCAACCGGATGACATGCGCCTGCGCGACAGCCTGACGCTCGCAAAGAGCGCCGGGCTTGCCGTTACGTTCGGCGAGATCGTGCTGGAGGATGCACACCCCAACACCGCGCTTATTACATTGACAGACCGCCGCGGCCATACCGTCAGTGTGCAGGGCGCGTCTGTCGGCGGCGGAAATATTCTGATCACGCGTGTCAACGGCATGGCGGTAGAGATCACGGGCCAGTACCCCACACTGATCGTCCTGCACCGGGACGCGCCCGGCACAATCGCCGCCGTGACGGAGGAAATGAGCCGGCGCGGTGTCAATATTTGCAATTTTCGCCTTGCGCGGGAGGCAAAAGGCGGCGTTGCCGTGATGACCATCGAAATGGACGGCATCACGGACAGCGACGATCTGAACATCTGCGTACAAAAGCTGCCAAACGTGCTTTCCTCCACGCTTCTTGCGCCCATCTCCTGACTACGAGCCGTATTCCCTTTTCCTGCAAAAAATGACCGTCGAAATGGACGGCGTCACGGACAGCGGCGATCTGAACAGCTGCGTACAGATACTGCCGGCTGTCTGGAGCGGTCGCCGCGGCCGGAGGGCCTCGTCCCGCAAAGCCCTGCCGCAGGCTGCTCAAATCTTTTTCAAAAGCCCGGAAAAGATGACGCTGAATGGCAGAAAGAGCAGGGCAAAAGGCAGAAAGGCAACTTAAAACGCGATCAAAGGAGCGCTTATGGAACCGAACTATCATTCTCTTGCCGCGCTGATCGAAGCCGCGCAAAGCAGCGGGCAAACGATTTCTGCGCTGGTGCTTGCCCAGCAGGCCGCGCAGATGGAGCAGAGCGAAGCCGAGCTCTACGAAGCCATGCGGCAAAGCTACCTTGTGATGGCAGATTCCGTGCAGGCGGGCAAAGCGCCGGGCGTTCGCTCGGCCAGCGGCCTTTCCGGCGGAGACGCGTTTCGCATGGAGCGGGCCCGCCAAACCAAAAACGATCTGTGCGGCGGCGTATTTACCGATGCCCTCATCCGCGCGCTGGCCGTGAGTGAGTGGAACGCCGCCATGGGGCGCATCGTCGCCGCGCCCACCGCCGGCTCGTGCGGCATTTTGCCCGCCGCCGTACTCTCGGTTCAGGCCGCGCGCAATTTGCCCGAGCGCGCATGTGTGCTTTCGCTTTTTACCGCGTCGGCCGTGGGCATGGTAATCGCAGGCAACGCCTCCATCTCCGGCGCGCAGGGCGGCTGTCAGGCCGAATGCGGCAGCGCGGCCGCCATGGCCGCCGCCGCGCTGGTAGAGCTGTGCGGCGGCACGCCGCCGCAGGTGGGGCACGCCGTCTCCATCGCGCTGGGCAATGTACTGGGCCTTGTGTGCGACCCGGTGGCCGGCCTTGTGGAGATCCCCTGCATTTACCGCAACGCCTCCGGCGTGGCCGGCGCGCTGGTGGCGGCGCAGCTGGCGCTGGCCGGCGTGCAAAGCCCCATCCCCGCCGACGAGGCCATCCTTGCCATGAAGCGCGTGGGAGACGCCATGCCGCAATCGCTGCGCGAAACGGCCGAGGGCGGCCTTGCCGCTACCCCCACCGGACGCCGCCTGCACGAGTGGGTGTTCGGCGCGCCCCCGCAAAGCCCCTCGTCGCCTTGCCCGCCGGGCTGCGCCTGCCGCTGAGGATGGGCCGCCTTTTCCAAAAGGCGCCGTCGGTCGTGTGCCGTTAAGGAGCTTTGGATATCGTTTACAAAATGTTCGCGTTTCAGGCATCTGCGGTACAAACTGCTTTTTTGCATTTTTTCGCCGTTTCCCTGCCCCTGCCAGTGTCAAATTTCTGTTTTTTTCATACAATGGGGCAAAGGGGTGTTATGCATATGCAACAGCGGGAACTTGATTTCTTTCTGGGGGCACTTTCGCCCACAGGCTTCGCAAGCTACTATACGCAGCTTGTCAAGGACGTGAATACGCAATCTCCGGCGCTGCTGAAGGCCGGCCCGGGCTGCGGCAAATCCACACTGCTTCACCGCGTGGCCGAACATCTTGAACAGCTGAAAGAGACGGTGGAATTGATCCACTGCTCGGCAGACCCGGATTCTCTCGACGGCGTGATCTGCGCAGAGCGTGGGTTTTCAGCCGTGGATGCCACGCCGCCGCACGCGCTGGAACCGGTGTATCCCATTGTGTTTGAGGATATTGTTTCGCTGTACCGAGCGGTGGACCGGCAAAAGCTGCAGCAGCACCGGGAAGAGCTTGTCGCCCTCTTTCGTCAGCACAAGGCGCTGACAGAGCGCGCCACACGCTATATCACGGCTGCGGGCAGCCTGCTGCAGGACAGCATGCGAGTGGCGCTTTCCTGTACAAACACCGAAAAAGCCCGCGCCTTTGCCGGAGCGTTGGCGCACCGGTATCTGCCGCCGGCCGAAGGCGCGGGGCGCGAGGAGGTGCGGCTGCTAAGCGCGCTTACCCCGCGCGGCCTGTGCTTTTACCGCGAGACGATTCCAAAGCTGGCCGATACCGTTGTTGTGCTGGACGATGAATACGGCGCCGCCAGCCGCATTCTGCTTTACACGCTGCGCGGCCTTGCACTGGAGCGCGGATACAGCATCATCACCTGTTACTGCTCCATGAGTCCCTTCGAAAAAATCGAGCATCTTTTTGTCCCTGCCCTGCGGCTTTGCTTTGCCACAGGCAATTCCTGGCATCCTGTCTCTTTGCCGGGGCAGCGCACCATCCACTGTACGCGCTTTTGCAGCAGGGAGGGCCTGCGGCTGCGCCGCCAGCGCCTGCGCTTTAACAAAAAAGCCGCGCAGGAACTTTTTGCACAAGCGGTGTGCGTGCTGCAGGAGGCCAAAGCCTGCCACGACGGCATTGAGGAATTCTACAAGGATGCGACAGACTTTTCCTTTCTGGAAAAAGCGTACCAATACCTAATCGGCACCATCCGGCAGGATCCCTCCTGACGGGAGAGGCTGTTTCTCAAAAGCATTCCAAAAAACACTCAAACACGCAACGCCGCCCCGGCGTGCTTTGCAGATCCGCAAAAGGCCGGAGCTGCAAACCGTCGGGGCATTCCGTTTAGATTGCGTTTCTTGCCAGAACGCATCAAAAATGCGCAAGAATCGCCATGTATTTTCCGCGGTACCCCATGGACAAAAATCTTTTTATCCCCTAAAATTGTATTTTTAGAGGTATGCCGTTTTTCAAAAGATTTTCGGAATATAACAGGAAAGGATTGGATCCACTCATGCAGGAACGTTCGTTCACCGCAAAGATCCGGGAGCTTTTCTCCGCGCACGATATGACGCAGGGCGAGCCATGGAAGCGTATTTTGGAGTTTGCCGTTCCCATGCTCATTGGCAATCTTGCCCAACAGCTTTACAATACGGCCGATTCCATCATCGTGGGCCGCTATGTGGGCGATAATGCCTTGGCCGCCGTCGGCAGCGCCTCGCCGATTTTAAATCTGCTGCTGGCTCTGTTTGTAGGGGTATCCACCGGTGTCGGCATTTTGGTGGCGCAGCGCTTCGGCGCAAAAGACCGGGAGCAGCTTTCCGTCGTAATCGGGAACTGCATTTCTTTGTGCGCCATCGTCTCTCTTGCCACCATGCTCATCGGCCTTGTGATTACGCGGCCGATGCTGGTGCTGCTCAGCACGCCGGATTCGATCATCGATTGGTGTGCAAGCTATCTGATCATTTATTTTCTCGGCATTGCGGGCTTTGCCTATTACAACATCCTGTCCGGCGTGCTGCGCGGCATGGGCGACAGCCTTTCGGCGCTTTTATTCCTGCTGATCGCTGCTGGGCTGAACGTAGGGCTGGATCTGTGGTTTGTGGCCGGGCTGAACATGGGCGTGGCGGGCGTAGCGCTGGCCACGGTGCTGGCGCAGACGATCTCTGCCCTGCTGTGCCTATGGAAAATGATGCGCATGCGCGATATTTTTGATCTGAAGCTCTCTTACATCCGTCCGCGGATGGTACCCATCCGCAACATCATCCGCATTGGCCTGCCCTCCGGTATTACGCAGGCGATTTTCTCCTCGGCCATGATGGTGGTGCAGTCGCTGACCAACAGCTTTGGTGAAATGGTGATCGCCTGCAACGTGATCGTAATGCGCGTGGACGGCTTTGCCATGATGCCAAACTTCACCTTCGGCCAGACCATGACAACGTATACCGGGCAAAACATCGGCGCGCGCCGGCTGGATCGGGTGCATCAGGGCGCCGTGCAGGGCACGGCCATTGCCGTGGGCGTATCGGCTGTGCTGACGGGGCTGATCCTTTTGTTCGGCCGCCAGCTGATGGGCCTGTTCACACAGACAGAGGATCTGATCGTACTCAGCATGCGCATGATGTCCATTTTAGCGGTGGGCTACATCGCGGTATCCATTACGCAAAGCCTTTCCGGCGTGATGCGCGGTGCGGGCGATACGATGACCCCGATGTGGATCTCGCTGATTACTACCGTCATTCTGCGTGTTCCCACCGCCTACGGCCTTGTGTATCTGTCGCGCAGCGAGGAATATCCCAACGGCCGGCCGGAGGCCCTGTTCGTCTCCATGCTCGTTGCATGGATTCTGGGCATGGTGATCACGATCATTGCCTACCGCTTCAGCAAATGGCGCAAGCGCATGGCGCAGGAAGAGGCCGCCGCAGCCTGAGTGCAGGCGTGCAGTGCTCTTTATCGGGTAAACATCACGCCGCAGCGGCAAAGCCGGGCCCCGGCTTTGCCGCATTTTTGCCGCTTGCTGCGCGATTTTGCCGTGCGCCGTGTAATTCTGCTGCACCCTGTGCAATTTTACCGTTTGCCGCGCAATTTTACCGCGTATTCTGCGATTCTACCGGCAGCGCTCTGCGATTCTACCGGCAGTCGATTGCATTTTAAGGCCATTTGCGCTATGATGAAGCCATCCGATGAATTTTGATGGGAGGGCAGCTGATGGATTTGCAAAAGACAGGGCAGCTCATCCGCCGACGGCGCGAGGCGCGTGGGATCACGCAAAAGGCGCTGGCAGAAGCGCTGCATGTTACGGATAAAGCTGTTTCAAAATGGGAACGCTGCCTGAGCTGCCCCGATGTCGCCCTGCTGGAGCCGCTCGCCGGGCAGCTGGGCATTTCGGTAGCAGAACTGCTGCAGGGAGAACTGCTGCAGGGAGAACTGCTGCAGGGAGAACCGCTGCAGGGAGAGCCGCTGCAGGCAAGCGCGATGCCGGAAAAGCAAAACGAACCGCTCCGAAAAATGGGCAGCCCGGATGACAGCGCCGGCCGCTGCACAGAGCATTTTGCAGGGCCGCGGCATTGTACCCCGCACGCCCTGCAGCGGCTTGCGTTTTGTACCTGCCTGCTGCTGTTTTCGGCAGCCGGCTGTATTTGTATTCTCTGTGACCTTGCTGTTTTTGGCACGTTGACGTGGTCGCGTTATCCCATTGCTGCGCTTATTTTTACAGGGGTCGTCCTTTCTCCGCTGCTGCACCGTGGGGCAAAGGGGATCCGAAGCTGCTTGATCTTGCTTTCCCTGGCGATCGTTCCCTTTCTGTTTGCCCTTGCGGCGTTTTTGCAAAGACCCCCGCTCTTTTTGCCAATCGGGCTGCGCATGGCTGCGGTTGGCCTTGCCTTTTTCTGGAGCGTCTATTGGGTACTGCATCTGTTGGCACGGCGCAGGATGCTTGCCCTCGCGCTGTGCACTCTGCTGGCCGCTTTTGTGTGCGTCGCAGTGGATCTTATCCTCTCTCGTCTCATCCAAACACCCTTTTTAGACGGATGGGATCTTTTTACAATCGCCGTATTTCTCTGCGCGGCGGCGTTTTTTCTGTGGCTGGACCAAAAAACGCGTATGCCGCACCGGTATGCCGAAAGCACTGGGAAAACGCGCTGAAATACCCGCAGATACACCGCACCACACAGGGGCGCCCCATGGCGCTGGCCCTGTGCGGTGTTGCTTTTGTTATTTGCAGGCGTGCTCCCCACAGCCATGGCTGCCGCAGGTATGCGCTTCTTCTCTGTGTTCGTGCGCGTGATGGTCGCAGTGCACGTCCGGATCGTAGGCAAGCGTGCCCGCAAGCAGCGCTTTTACAGCTTCGTCGGCCTCGCCGCTCACACCGCCATACAACCGAATGCCCGCCTCTGCCAGAGCCGTGCGCGCACCGCCGCCAATGCCGCCGCAGATGAGCGCATCCACCCGCTGCGCCGCAAGAAAGCCCGCAAGCGCGCCGTGTCCGCTGTCGCCCGTCGGCACAACCGCGGCAGAAAGCACCGCGCCGTTTTCCGCATCATACAGTTTAAAGGCGGCAGTGTGGCCAAAGTGCTGAAAGATCATTCCATTTTCATAGGTTACGGCAATTCTCATTATTGTTTTGCTCCTTTTTTCATTGTATGCGGTGAAAGCCGCCCCAAAACCGATGCTGCCGGGCAAAGTGATCCCGGCGCTCCGGTTTTATGCGTTTTTATCATTGTACCACAGCGCGCGCATATCGTAAAGGGTCCCGCGCCTTTTGCGCAGAGCGCGGCACTTTTGTGGTGCAGAGACAGAGCATTTTCTGATTGAAAAAAGCAAAGCTGTATGCTACACTAAATTCATGCCTTAGGCAGATCCTCGAAGGAGAGATACATGTATGAGCCAATGGAACGAGCTTATCGAGTTTTGCAGAGAATGTCCCGTTTATATCCAGACGCACAATTTTCCAGATCCGGATGCCATCGCCTCGGCATATGGCCTGCAAAAGCTGATGGAGATGTATGGCATTCGGGCCAGACTCTGCTACGACGGAAAAATCGATAAATTGAGCGCCTCCAAAATGCTGAACGCCTTTCATCTTACCATGTCGCCCTACGAAAGTCTTGCGAAGTACATGCATAAAACAGATCGGATCATCTGTGTGGATACACAAAAGCACGCCGGAAACACAACCGATTTTATCGGAGACGAGGTTTCCTGTATCGACCATCACCCCACGTATGTTCCCATCAACTATCACTATCAGGATATTCGCATCACCGGAGCCTGCTCCACACTCATTGCGGAGTATTACGCCCGGCTGGGGATAGAGCCGGACAGGGATGTTGCAACGGCACTGCTCTACGGCATCAAAATGGATACGCTGCACTTTACAAGAGGCGTCACCGAACTGGACATTCAGATGTTTGCATTCCTGTTTCCCCGTATCGATCCGCAGAAACTTGCTGATCTGGAACGCAACAATATGGAATTTGCCGATTTGAAGGCATATGGCGCCGCGATCGAAAACATTGAGCTATACGACACGGTCGGCTTTTCGAGCATTCCCTTTTCCTGCCCGGATGCGCTGATCGCGGTTGTTGCCGATTTCATCCTTGCACTGATTGAAGTAGATGTGGCGATCGTATATTGCTTTCGGGACGACGGCGTTAAGTTTTCCGTTCGCTCGGAGGATCCGTCCGTTCACGCCGGGAACCTGCTGCATGAAGCCCTGAAGGAGACAGGATCCGGCGGCGGCCACGCCTCCATGGGCGGCGGGCTGATTGGTCGAGCCCGCATCCCGGAGCTGGGGCACTATCCAGAGGATACCATCCGGGATCTGTTTCTAAACGTTCTGGCAAAGCAGGCGCAGAGCTGACAGGCATATCACGCCGAAAAGCACGCCTTCGCCGGGGCGCTTGCCGTTTTTGCCGCAGAGCCCGCCGATTTTCTTTTTGTTTTCTTGCGAAAAGCCGCAAAACATGCTACGCTTAAAGCAGCAATACACATTCCGCCGCATCCGCCTTGTGCGCGGCGGGCAATAGGAGGCGCATCAAATGCAGATCCGTGAATCATCCGAGGACTATCTGGAAAGCATCCTGATCTTAAAGGAGCGCAAGGGGTTTGTCCGTTCGATCGACATTGCCAATGAAATGGATTTTACAAAGGCCAGCGTGAGCATTGCGATGAAAAAGCTGCGGGAAAACGGCTATATTGCAGTGGACGCCGAGGGGCTTATCACGCTGACGCCCGCCGGGGAAAAGATCGCCTCCAACATCTACGGCCGCCACAAACTGCTGACAAAATTTTTTGTGCGGCTGGGCGTAAACGAAGAAACCGCCGCCGCAGACGCCTGCAAAGTGGAGCACGATTTGAGCGAGGAAACCTACGAAAAGCTGTTGCAGTATGCCGAAGCGCTTTTTGAAGCAACCGACGCGTAAAAGGGCGGTTCATACAGGGGCCGGAGAAACACGTTTCTCCGGCCCCTGTTTTTGGGATGAAATTATCGCTTGATATCGTAGTTCATGTTCATCAAATTGCGAATGGACGCCACGTCATCGGTGATATTTCCATCGCCGTGGATCGTATGCTTGATTACACTGCTGGCCACGGCAAAGTTTATCATATCCATCGGTTTATAGTGGTTCATCATGGCATAGATCAGGCCGCTGGCAAAGGCGTCTCCGCCGCCCACCCGATCCAGAATATTGAAGGTGAAGCACTTGCTCTCGAACGTATGGCCCTGGTACCACATATAGGCCATCAGGCTGTTCTCGCTGCCGCTGTGGGCATAGCGCACATGACGGGCAATGCATTTGAGGTTGGGATACCGTTCCACAAAGGCCTGAAACACCTCGTCCTGCTGTTCGTAGCTGGGCTGCAGGGGCACGCCGTCCTTCCAATCTCCCTTTCCGTGGTCTTCCTCGTCGCGCCAAAGATGATACGGCTCAATGCCAAGCAGCACATCCACATAGGGCAGGCATTGCGTGCAGTAATCGCGGGCCTGCTCCCATGTCCAAAGCTTTGAGCGAAAGTTGCCGTCGAAGCTGACGGTAAGGCCCTTCTCTTTGGCTTTTACAAGACATTCCAGAACAAATTCGGCGCAGCTGGGCGAAAGCGCCGGCGTGATGCCACTGAGGTGGAGCCAGTTGAAGCCCTCCATCAGCGCGTCCAGATCTACCTTTGTAAAATCGTACTCCGTGATGGCACTGTGCTGACGGTCGTAGGTTACTTTACTGGGACGGATGCCATAGCCGGTTTCCAGATAATAAGTACCCAGCCGATGGGTAGGGGTCTCCTCCTGTGTGGAGAGAATGACGGGCGTACAATGCACATCGTTCGAGCGAAGCATGCGCACAGCGCTTTTGCCCAAAGAATTGTTGGGAACCACGCTGAAAAACGTGCTGTCGATGCCCAGATTGGCCAGAGCCAGAGCAATGTTTGCCTCGCTGCCGCCATAGCTGGCCTCAAAGCTGTTTGCCACACGGATCTTGCCATAGTTCGGCGGGGTAAGGCGAAGCATAATCTCGCCGATGGTAATGAATTTTTGCCCGGTTTGCCCCTGAAGCAAAGGATTTGAATGCTGCATGGCGGTTCCTCCCTGCAAGGTTTATTTACTGTAAGGATACGGCATTGCACCGGCAATGTCAAGACGGAGATCGGGAGCACAGAGGATCTGATCGCGGACGCGGCGGGAGGCCGGGCGCGTCCGGCGCGCAAAGCCATCTGAGAAAATCTGAAACGGGAAAACCTCCTTCATCTTTACGCAGCACCCCAATCGGCCAGCCGCGTCAACAAAAAAACGACGGCCAGCAAAACGGGCTGATGCAGCAGATAAACGATCAGGCTGTGCCGGCCCAGCCATTCCAGCAGCGGGCAGATCCTTTTGCCGCGCAGCCATTCCTCCGCGCGCGGGCGCAAAAAGCGCCAGAAAAACATCCCCGTCCAGAACAAAAACAGCCACGGCAGAATGGGAAAATAATCTGCCGAATAAAAGCCCGGCCCCGGAAAGCCCAAAAAGAACAGCGCCGGCGATCGGTACAGCCCGCGCGGCAGCGTGGCACAAAACGCTCCAAAGTCCACGGTTCCTCTGGGAACGCCGCGCAAAAGCAAAAACAGCGCAAAGCAGCCAGCCGCTGCCGGCAGTGACGGAAGCTTTTCCAGTATACGGCGCAGCAGCGCCGTGATCAAAATCGACGCGCCGATCAGATGCAGCACGCCGAACAGGATCTGTTCCGACGGCATTACAAGCAGCGTAACGGCCGTAAGCAGCATACCGCAGCCAAATACCAGCGCGGCGCGCCGCAGCGGGCGCCGGCCATAGGGGAAAACCGCGCCCGCCACAAGCAGAAACGTCCAGCAAATGGCCTGCTGCCATCCGCGCGCATAGTCCGTTTGTACAAACCACCCGGCAGGGCGGCCAAAAACCGAAACCCAATCATAAACGCCGTGATAAGCGATCATATTCACCAGCGCAAAGCCGCGCAGCGCGTCAAACAGCCGGATGCGCCGGTTTAAAGCGTCTGCCATCATGCGCCTCTTACAGGGACGGCGTTACGTGAATTGCGCCATAATTGCGCACATTCAGCACATGGCAGGCGCCCGCGCCAAACACGTTGTCCATAGCCGCCCGATATTCTTCCAGCAGGCGCGCCGGCACAAACGCCTGGATCGTGCCCGCAAAGCCGCCGCCCTGCAGCCGCCATGCGCCGCAGCCGTTCAGCACCCGCTGCGAGAGCGCCAGCCCAAGGGGGACGCCCTGCTCGCGCGGATTTTTTGCGCTGTACGCATTCTGATTGTACTCGAATGAGGAATGCCCGCCCTCTACGATCAACCGCAGAAAATCTTCAAACCGATCCTCCCGGATGGCCTTGCACAGCGCGCCGGCACGGCTGCTGTCGGCAAAGAAATGCAGCGCGCGCAGCACCGCACGGTCGCCCAGCTTTGCGCGCACGCCCGCAATATCCGCCAAAAGCGCCGTCTCGTCCACCTCCCGCAGAACAGATTTGCCAAAGCAGGCCGCCACAGCCTCCATTTCTTCGCGCACCGCCGCGTATTCGTCGGTGAGGGATGCATGGCTCCCCTTCGTGTCGGTAATGCACAGGCAATAGCCGTGCCTGGCCAGATCGAACGATACCTTTTCCACGATCGGATCGGCCGGATCGCGAAAATCGATCGTAATCACGCTACCGACGCTGCTGGCCGTCTGATCCATCAGGCCGCTGGGCTTTTCAAAAAATACATTTTCGGCATACTGGCTGATCTTGGCGATTTCCACGGCGGAAAAGCAGCCCTCGTTGTATTCGCCGTTGAAAATTGCGCCGATCACGACCTCGAACGCCGCCGAGCTGGAAAGGCCGGAGCCGCGCAGAACATCCGAGGTGGTATACGCGTCAAAGCCGCCCACCTTGCCGCCCTGCCTGGCAATGCCCGCCGCAACCCCGCGGATGAGCGACTGAGAATGCCCCGCCTCTGCCGGAACGGGAAGCAGGTTTGAAAGCTCCACCTCATCGCGCTTCTCAAACCCCTTCGATTTCACACGCACAATATTCTCGTTGTTTTGGGATACCACCGCAATCACGTCCAGGTCCACCGCGCCGGCCATCACCACCCCGTGATTGTGATCGGTGTGATTGCCGCCGATCTCGGTGCGCCCCGGGGCGGAATAGATCTCTGCCGGCCGGTGCGCTCCGTACAGCGCCGCAAATTCCCCCGCCGCTTCGGCATACCGCGCGCGCTGGCGGTCCAGCATCCCTGCCCGGCTGCCATACAGCTTTTCCAGCGCGGTATCCCACGCGCCGCTTTCGATCGATCGCTTCAGCTCTTCTGCCGTTGCCATTCTTTTTCCTCCTTACTCACTCCTGATTCGGGCGCATCGCCGCAAAGCGGCGATGCGCTGTTTGTTTTGTTTCTTGTGTTCCCGCGTTCGCCCCGCCGCCTACGCGGCGTTTTATCGCGTGATAAAAGACCGGGCCCTTTCAAAAAGCACGCGTTCGGACACTTCCCGAAAAAGGTTCATATGGACTTTTGTTGATTCCTCTGCTATAATGTGGTTATGAAAAACCGCATCCGATCCATCACGGTTTTTATTGTATCACACCCCTGCGGCACTTGCAAGAATTCCGGCAGGCCCGCGCCAAATTATTCCCGCGGGCGCTGCCCGCGCACCCGGCAAAAGCATTCCGTTCAAGTATTCCAAAACACAAAACCCGCCGCGGCGGGTTTTCTGGAGGGATCCGAACATGCCCGATACATACAAGCAGTCCTTCAAGCAAACCGACATCGACCATGCCGATTTGTCTGTTTTTAACTGCGGCAAGCAGAGCTGCGAGGGTGGATACACCTGGGGGCCGGGCGTGCGGGATCATTATCTCATCCACTATATCGTCAGCGGCAAGGGTGTGTATACCATCAACCATACCGTATACGAGCTGCGGGCGGGAGACGTTTTTCTGGTAAAGCCCAATCAGCTGATCTCCTATTCCGCCGATCGGGCCGAGCCGTGGGAGTACTATTGGGTGGGCTTCAACGGCGTCGGCGCGAACCGCCTTGTGCGGGAGCTGCCCTTTCGGGAAGAGTGCCCCGTACATCACTGTCAGAATACCGAACGCATCAAAAAAGCCTTGCTGGATATTTTTCTCGCGCGCGGGCCGGAACCCTGCAGCGAGGCGCGCATGGTGGGGCATCTGTATCTGTTTGCCGCCGCGTTGATGCAGGAGGCGCGGCAGCTTGCGCCGCATGCCCTCGATTCCGGCGCGCAGCATGTGCTGAACGCCGTTAAATTTATTCAGTTCAATTACTCGCACGAGATCGGCATCGACGAGATCGCCAGAGCGGTGGGCATCAGCCGCAGCCACCTTTACCGCGTGTTCATCAGCAGCCTGGGGTGCTCGCCCATCGATTATCTCACGCAGTACCGCATCGACGAAGCGTGTGCCCTTTTAAAAAACTCCGCGCTCTCCATCGCGGAGATCGCCGTATCGGTCGGTTTTTTTGATCCGTTCTATTTTTCGCGCGTTTTTAAAAAGAATGTGGGGGTACCGCCCAGCCGATATCTTGCCGGCCTTGCGCAGCAGGCCGGCGAAAAAAGCGACGATCCATCGCTGTAAACAGAGGAGGATCCCGATGCCACTTTTGAAAAATCAGATCGTTCCGCTCACCATCGACACACTCTCAAGCGACGGCAACGGCGTGGGGCGCTTCGACGGCATGGCGGTGTTTGTGCCGTTCACCGCCATAGGCGATGTGCTGGAGGTTCGCATTGTAAAGGTGTGCAAAAGCTATGCCTTTGGCATCATTGCGCGCATCGCTGCGCCCGGTGCGGGCCGCATTCCGGCAGACTGCGCCATCTTCGGCAAATGCGGCGGCTGCTGTTTTTGGCACCTCTCGTACACAACGGAGCTGCAGGCCAAGCAGGGTTTTGTAGAAAACGCGATGCAGCGCATCGGCGGCCTTGCGCTGCCGGTGCAAAAGATCCTTCCCTCGCCGCAGCCCGAGCGATATCGAAACAAGGTGCAATATCCCCTGTTTCGCGCCGATGACGGCAACGTCCGAACCGGCTTTTACGCCAGCCGGAGCCACCGCCCTGTCCCCTGCGCCGATTGCCTTTTGCAGCCGCGGTTATTAAACCAAATAGCCGATACCGTTTGCGAACTTTTAACCCAATACGGTATTTCCGTTTACGACGAGCGCACGCACCGCGGCCTTGCGCGGCATTTGTATCTGCGCCATGCCGCTGCCACGAACCGCGCGCTGGTATGCCTTGTGTGCAACGGGCGCCGGCTGCCGCACGCCGAAGAGTTCTGCGCCGCGCTTTGCGCCGCGCACCCCGAGGTGGAAAGCGTTGTTTTGAACGTAAACACCCAACAGACAAATGTTGTTACCGGTACACAGTGCGTCCCGCTGTTCGGCCCGGGAGTTTTGCGCGATACGCTGCGCGGCGTACCCGTCGCGCTCGATCCCCTGTCGTTTTATCAGGTAAACACCGAAGGCGCAGACCGCCTGTACGGCGTTGCCGCCGCGCTTGCCGCCCCCGGCCCATCGGATACGCTGCTCGATCTTTACTGCGGCGCGGGCGCGATCGGCCTTTCGATGGCGGCGCAGTGCAAGCGGCTGATCGGCGTGGAAATCGTACCGGAGGCGGCGGAAAACGCGCGCCGCGCTGCGACGGAAATGGGCCTTTCGCACGCGGAATTTCTGTGCGCCGACGCGGGCGCCGCCGCCGCAAAGCTGGCGGCGGACGGCCTTTTGCCGGATATCGTGATCCTCGACCCCCCGCGCAAGGGCTGCAGTACCGATACGCTGAACGCCGTGCTGCGCATGGCGCCCCGGCGCATTGTAATGATCAGCTGCAACCCCGCCACCGCCGCACGCGATATCAAATACCTCGCTGCGCAGGGCTATGCCGCCGAGGTGATCCAGCCGGTGGACCTTTTCCCGAGGACAAAGCATGTGGAGACGGTGGTACTGCTTTCCCACAAAAACCCGACAACGTAATTAACGTAAAAGTGGAGTTTGGTGAGGGTGAGGGCAAAGTGCCACTCGATAATATCTCTAACAGAGCCGAAGCATATAAGCCGAAAGAGCGAGTTACCTATAAGTTGATTAAAGAGTATATAGAAGCAAAATACGGCTTCAAAGTACATACCGCATATATTGCAGAAGTAAAGAGAGATTTAGGATTTCCGATGTATGATGCCCCTAATGCGGTAGAGAAATTGAAACAGCCGAGGAAACACCCAACAGCGGAGAAAGTTGAATCTATCAAAGATGCTTTGAAATATTTTGGTGTAATTTGAAAAAGTAAGCGTATCATTTTGAAATAGTGATACGCTTTTCTTGAAGAAATTTCATAGGAGTAGTATGATAAATATGTTCATATTATGATTGTGTGAGGAGGAAAAAATGAAGCGTATTACAGAGATAACAAAGCGTGATATTTTGGACTTATTCCGAAATGGATTAGAGATAGATGAATTTTTTGACACTAAGACAGTTTCCTACCATTACTTGTGCCCTTCCCGGTTTAGAGGACAGTAAAAAAGATAAAAAAACAGAATGAAAC
>CAJUMH010000031.1 GCA_910587145.1 uncultured Ruthenibacterium sp.
GCCAATCCTCGATATGGACGTAAGCTTTCTTTTCAGCTCGCTGATGGTGGCAGGAGATACCTTGCTGCAGCCAGGGCGAAGGGCGTACATATGGGCCGCCCAATTCAGCCGCTGCCGGAAAATTTCGCTTTTGTGTACGGGCAGTGGAAGGCGGGGCAGATCTCCGGCAAACAGGCCGCCAAAGCCTGCGGAATGCCCGAGACAACCTTTCGCTATAAGGTGGCTTCTTACGAAAAAGAGTATGGCGCAAATGCCGCTTTGGGCGCGGCCGCTTCGCCCGCGCCTGCTCCGCAAAAGGACGCTTCGCGGGAGGATGCGCTGCGGGAGGATGCGCCGCAGGAGGATGCGCTGCGGGAGGATGCGCTGCAGGAGGATGCGCCGCGGGAGGATGCGCTGCGGGAGGATGCGCTGCAGGAGGATGCGCTGCAGGAGGATGCGCTGCGGGAGGATGCGCTGCGGGAGGATGCGCCGCAGGAGGATGCGCTGCGGGAGGATGCGCTGCAGGAGGATGCGCCGCAGGAGGACGCTTCGCGGGAGGATGCGCCGCAGGAAGCCGCCTCGCAAGAGGATGCTTTGCAGGCCGGTAGCACTTCCTCAAACAAAACCGCCGCAAAAAATGCCCGGGGCGCGCCCCGCCGGAAAAATTTTGCGGGGATCGGTTAAGTTCGCCGTTTGCCGCCCGAATACAGTTAATGAAAGGCCACCGGATGTGGCGTTTCGCAATTGTCCGGCTTTTGCCGGGGCGCCAAAGGCTGGCGCGCGGTTCTTTGATGCTTCGGGAAAAGCAGCAATTCACAAACATGGCCGTTTTAAGGGAAGCCGGATGCTCTCCCCAGGCCGCAAAAACATGGAGGTACATTATGGGTATGGTAGTTAGAACCAATACGATGGCGCTGAACGCTTATCGTCAGTTGGGCATGAACAACAGCGCGGTTTCCAAGAGCCTTGAAAAATTGGCTTCCGGTTACCGCATCAATCGGGCTGGGGATGACGCCGCGGGTCTCGCGATCAGCGAGAAGATGAAGGCGCAGATCACCGGCCTTGAAACTGCGTCCGCAAACGCGCAGGACGGCATCAGCCTCATCCAGACAGCCGAAGGCAACCTGAACGAAGTGCACGATATGCTCAACCGCATGGTGGAGCTGGCCAGCAAGAGCGCGAACGGCACGTATACCAGCACCGAGCGCCAGGCCCTGCAGGACGAGATGGACCAGCTGCTCTCCGAGATCGACCGCATTTCTCAGAGCGCGAACTTCAACGGCACAAAGCTCTTGGACGGCAGCATGTCCGACGCCATCAAGGCCACGGGCGAAACCGACGCGACGCTTACCATCATCGCCGACGGCCAGCTGGCCGCGAACGCGCAGCCCGGCATCTATTCCATCGATTTTACCGATGCGAGCATTACGAACAACAGTGCGGGCACCGCCGGCACGGGCTCTTTTACCGCAGGAACAACGGCTACCGGAACGCCGGTTACGGGCGCGGCTGCTGTTGACCTTTCTGCTGCGCTTGACGCTGCCGGTGCCGCGGCGTTAAAAGCAATTACCAATCTTGATGTAGGCGGCGTAACGGTTGATCTGTCCGGTATTACCGTTGCTGCCGGCACAACTGCCGCAGATGCGATTGCCGCCATCCAAGGCGCGATCGACGCTGCGGTAACGGCCGCCAATACTGCGGGCGCTGGGGGAACCGCAAACTATACCAAGATCGAGAATGTCGCTGTTACGGCAAACGGCACCACAGGTTTCTCCGTGGCGTTTGACACCACCCCGCAAACCTATGTCGCGGGCACGCCCACTCCCCCGGCCGACGTTACGGATGCGACCTTTACGGTCTTTGGCAAAACGCTCACTCTGGCAAATATTGCTCCGGGTTCCGTGAAGGGCGCCGATCTCGCGAAACTGGTTGTAGACGCGTGGAACGCGCAGGCCAATGCCGATGATAAAAAGCTGGACGGCGTGAACGTAACCGCTACGGTGCAGGGCAACAAGGCTGTCTTTACCATGGATAAGGCGCCGACGTCCCACACGGATACTGCCGCAACCACCGGCGGCTTCGGCGGCACAAATCTCACCCAGAACAACGGCCACGAGATTACCGTGACGGTAGAGCAGGACGCTATCGGCGAAGCGGGCCGTCTGTATGGCCAGGCCAGCGTGACACTTGACAACGACGACATCGTGGACGGCCGCACGCTGAAGATCGGCGACACCACGTATGTGTTCGCCGTGGGCGCGGACAGCAAGTACAAGGGCGCTGCCAACGTGGTGGATCTCACCGACAAAAAGGCTGGAGCCAATAACCTTGAGGACGCCGTGAAGCGCCTCTCCGCTGCGGCAAAGGACAACAAGAACTTCAAGGTGGGCACCACCACCACCACGGGCACGATCACATTCACCGAGCGCGAGGGCGGCGTAGACTACAGCAAGAACAATCTGGCCGGCGACGACGGCAAGGGCACCACCGATCTGAACAACCCTGCGACGGGAGCCACGAAGGACGCGGACGCGGACGACTGGAAGGGCCTGATCATGATGGGTATGGCCGATGTGAACAGCTCCAGCCATGCGCTGACGCTGCAGATCGGCGATACGGCGGATGCTTTCAACAAGATGAGCGTTTCCGTAGCCGATATGAGCGCGAAGGGCCTGGGCCTGGACAGCCTGAAGAAAACCGGCATTATGACCGAGGCGAACGCCAGCAGCGCCATCGATACGATCAAGACGGCGATCAACACGGTTTCCAGCACGCGTGCCGGCCTCGGCGCTCTGCAGAACCGCCTCGAGCACACCATCAACAACCTGGATGTTGCCGCCGAGAACCTCTCGGCCGCCAACAGCCGCATCCGCGATACCGACATGGCCAAAGAGATGATGAACTACACGAAGATGAACGTTCTCGTGCAGTCCGCGCAGGCCATGCTGGCGCAGGCCAATCAGCAGCCCCAGAGCGTGCTGCAGCTGCTGCAATAATCTGTTTTTCGCGCGGCGCGAAAAAAACACACAGGCAACTTACAGGAGAGCCGCGGGCAATGCCCGCGGCTCTGCGCATGGAATGGATGTTGAAAATCCGGATGCCCGGCCGCCGTCCGGCCGCCGCTTTTCCTATTCCAGCGCCGCGGCTGTCCTTTGCAGCAGCTCGATGATGGGCAGGTGCTGCGGGCACTGGCCCTCGCATTGGCCGCACTGCACGCAGGCCGACGCCTTGCCCTTGCCCGGCTGCGTTACCATGTGGGCATAGTTTGCCCGGGCGCGGCCGGCGCTTGCCTCGCCAAATTTGGAAAGCTCGTTCATCAGCTTGAAGTAATCCGGAATGGCAATGCCCTGCGGGCAGCCCTCCACACAGTAGCGGCAGGCGGTGCAGGCAATGCTCTCTTTCGATTTTATAATCTGCGCCGCACGGTCCAGCGCATCGCGCTCGGGCTGCGCCAGCGGCCGAAAACCGCGCATGTACGAAGTGTTGTCTGCCAGCTGCTCCGGCGTGCTCATGCCCGAAAGCACCATCACTACATGATCCAGCGAGGCCGCAAAGCGCACCGCCCACGAGGCGGTGGAAAGCTGCGGCTGCTGCGCGCGCAGCAGCGCCTCGGCCTCGGGCGCGATATTCGCCAGCAGGCCGCCCTTCACCGGCTCCATAACAATCACGGGTTTGCCGTGCTTTACGCACACCTCATAGCAGGCGCGCGATTGAATCTCGCGGTCTTCCCAATCGATGTAATTGATCTGCAGCTGCACATACTCCATCTCCGGATGCTTTGTCAGCAGCTCTTCCAGCACGTCTGCCGAATCGTGGAACGAAAAGCCGATGTGCCGTACCTTTCCCTGCGCTTTCTTTTCGGCCACAAAATCAAAGGCGCCGATGCGCTCGGCCAGCTCCACGCGCTCGCGGCTCATCGCGTGCAGCAGGTAATAATCAAAGTAGTCCACGCCGCAGCGCGCAAGCTGGTCTGCGAAGAAGCCCTCCAATTTATCCGCCTCGCTCACCATAAACAGGCTGAGCTTATCGGTAATGGTGTAGGCGTCGCGCGGGTAACGCTTTGCCACGCATTCCCGAAACGCGGTCTCGCTGCAGGTGTTGTGGTAAGGCGCGGCCGTATCAAAATAAGTAAAGCCATCCTTTAAAAAGGCATCCACCATGCCGTTCAATGTTTCGTGGTCGATCTTGGCCGTGTCCGCCGTGTCCAGCAGCGGCAGGCGCATCAGGCCGAAGCCCAGTTTTTTTGCATTCATTCAATCGTTCCCCCATTTTTGTTTTGGATCTGCTGTCTTTGTTCGGCATCCTCTGCGGCGCGTTTCCGCCCGCCTTTATATTATATAGTATACCGAAAAACCGGGCTTTACACAATCCCCTTTTACAGGCCGCCGCATAAATACACCCTTGCGGGCGGCTGATAAAAACAAAAGCGGCGGGCCGCGAGGGGGCGGCGCTTTGGGGCGCGTGGCTGATAAAAGTGCAAAACAGCTGCGAAAACAGCCGCAAAAATAAAAAATATTTTGAAAAACCCTTGCATTCTGCGGGGGTTTTTGGTATTATGATAAAGCGACTGCGAATGCCCTGCATTTTCGCAGGGCAGCGATATGCGATGACGCGGGAGGTTGCGGCGCTTTGCGCCGGTTTTTCCGCCGAGTATGTCCGATCATGAACCGGGCGAAAGAATACTGAATGCAAAGGGATACGTTTGCGGGCCGTGAGAACGCAAACCAATGTCTGCGCTGCTTTGCTGCAAGTGTTTCCGGGAGAACTGCGTGGCGGTTCACCGGATTTTCTGATGCAAGGGCGCGAAACACCCGGCGCAGTGTTCAGTATTGATCGAATGGTTCGTCCCAGGCAAAAATGAATTAGGAGGCGAAACAAATGGCAGTCAAGGAGAAAATCAGGATCAGGCTCAAGAGCTACGACGCGTCCCTCATCGACAGCGCGGCGGAGAAGATCGTCGAGACAGCGCGCCGCACGGGCGCCCGTGTTTCCGGCCCCGTCCCCCTGCCCACCGACAAGGAGATCGTTACCATTCTGCGCGCTGTGCACAAGTACAAAGACAGCCGCGAGCAGTTCGAGAACCGCACGCACAAGCGTCTGATCGACATCCTGAAGCCGTCCAACAAGACGGTAGAGGCTCTTACGAGCCTGCAGCTCCCCGCCGGCGTAGACATCGAGATCAAGCTGTAAGCAGCCGCCGCGCCGCCGTCCAAAGGGGACGGCCGAACGCAGCGCAAGGCATGCAGCGGGCTTTGAAAACGATGCAGACGCTCTCGCAGGAGAGGTCATGTTGGCGCGCGCCACCGCGTCAACCAATAACCTGTTTAGGAGGCAAAACGAAATGCAAAAAGGTATCATCGGCAAGAAAATGGGCATGACCCAGATCTTTGACGAAAACGGCCGCGTAATCCCCGTTACCGTTGTGGAAGCGGGCCCGTGCGCCGTGGTGCAGAAAAAAACGGTAGAGAGCGACGGCTACACGGCCGTGCAGCTGGGCTTTGGCGATCTTTCGGCCAAAAAGGTGACGAAGCCTGCGAAGGGCCACTTCGACAAGGCCGACGTCGCGCCCAAGCGCACGCTGCGCGAGTTCCGTCTGGAAGACATCAGCGGCATGAACGTGGGCGATATCCTGAAGGCCGACGTGTTCGCCGCGGGCGACCGTGTGGACGTTGTGGGCACCAGCAAGGGCAAGGGCTACGCCGGCGCCATCAAGCGCTGGAACCAGCACCGCCTGCGCGAGAGCCACGGCACCGGCCCTGTGGCGCGCCACGCCGGCTCCATGGGCTCCTGCTCCACGCCGTCCCGCGTGTTCAAGGGCAAGCGGCTTCCCGGCCATCTGGGCGCGGAGCGCGTTACCATCCAGAATCTGAAGGTCGTCAAGGTTGACGCAGAAAACAATCTGATCGCTATCAAAGGTGCGATTCCCGGCCCCAAGGGCAGCGTGGTCTGCATCTCCGACAGCGTGAAGGCGTAAAGGAGGAAAGCATCATGGCTAAATTTGACGTTTTGGATATGAACGGCAAGAAGGTATCCACGGTTGAGCTTTCCGACGCCGTCTTTGGCATCACGCCGAACGAGAAGGTGATGCACGCAGCTGTTGTAAACTTCCTCGCCAATCAGCGTCAGGGCACGCAGAGCACCAAGACGCGCAGCGAGGTTTCGGGCGGCGGCAAAAAGCCGTGGCGCCAGAAGGGCACGGGCCACGCCCGCCAGGGCTCTACCCGCAGCCCGCAGTGGACACATGGCGGCGTCGCGCTGGGCCCCAAGCCCCGCGATTACAGCTACCGGCTGAACAAAAAGGTGCGCCGTTTGGCTTTGCTGAGCGCGCTTTCCAGCAAGGCTGCCAGCGGCGAGATGGTCGTGATCGACGAGCTGAAGGCGGCCGAGTACAAAACAAAGACGATCGTGAGCATGCTCGCGGCCATCGGCGCCGATAAAAAGGCGCTGCTCGTTACCCCCGCCGTCGATGCGAAGCTTGTAAAGAGCGCCGCGAACATCCCGGGCGTAAGCACTGTCACGGTGGGCTCCATCAACACCTACGCCGTGCTCAACGGCGGCAAGTTCGTCATCAGCGTGGATGCCGCGAAGAAGCTTGAGGAGGTATATGCGCAATGAAAACACCCGCTCAGGATATCATCCTCGCCCCGGTAATCACCGAGGCGTCCATGGCCGGCATCGCAATGAAGAAATACACCTTTAAGGTCGCGCCCGAAGCCACCAAAGTGGATGTTGCGCGCGCGGCCGAGGAGCTGTTCGGCGTAAAGGTTGCCAAGGTGAACACCATCACCGTGCGCGGCCGCTACCGCCGCCAGGGCATGCACGGCGGCTACACGGCCGCCTCCAAAAAGGCGATCGTTACGCTGAAGCCCGATTCCAAGGGCATCGACTTCTTTGAATCGATGGTATAAGGATCAAAAACGCGCTTCCCCCTTACCGTGCCTTCCCTCCGAGGGAATGGCGCCGTTTGCCGAAGGCGAACGGCAGGGGAGGCGCAAAACCGATCGCAGAGTCCCCGGAAAGCCGAGAAGCCGAAAGGCGAACAGCCGCTGCGCCGCGAGGAACGCGGGGCAAAAGCCCCGGGCCTCGGGCAGAGCGGAGCTGTTCGCGGGGCTCCCGCAAAATGGAGCAAAGCGGAATTTTGCGGGCAGGAGGAGCGGCGGCAAAGCGGTGTGGGAAATACAGGGCGAAGGCCTGTATTTTGAACAGAGCGCAGTCTGCCGCGACGAGGGGGCGCCTATGGAGATATGACTCCGATAATCATGTCATAAGAGAGGAAAGAGAGAAAACATGGCGATCAAAAAGTATAAACCGACTACGCCGGGCCGCCGCGGCATGACCGTGACCGACTATTCGGTTCTCTCGAAGGTAGAGCCGGAGAGAAGCCTGCTCGAACCGATGAAGAAATCTGCCGGCCGCAACAATACCGGCCGCATCACCGTGCGCCATCACGGCGGCGGCAACCGCACAAAATACCGCGTGATCGATTTTAAGCGCGACAAGCTGGATATGCCGGCCACCGTCAAGACGCTGGAATACGATCCCAACCGCTCGGCGCATATCGCGCTGGTGCAATACGAGGACGGCGAGAAGCGCTATATCATCGCGCCCGAGGGCCTTGCGGTGGGCGACACCGTTATGAGCGGCCCGCACGCCGACATCAAGCCGGGCAACTGCCTGCCGTTCGCGAACATCCCCGTGGGCACCATTGTGCACAACATCGAGCTGTATCCCGGCAAGGGCGCGCAGCTGGTGCGTTCCGCCGGCAACATGGCGCAGCTGATGGCGAAGGAGGGCAAGTACGCCCTGGTGCGCCTGCCCTCCGGCGAGATGCGCAACGTGCCGGTGAACTGCATTGCCACGATCGGCCAGGTTGGCAACATCGATCACGAGAATGTCAATCTCGGCAAGGCCGGCCGCAAGCGCCACATGGGCTGGCGCCCGACAGTGCGCGGCTCGGTAATGAACCCCTGCGATCACCCGCACGGCGGCGGCGAGGGCAAGAGCCCGGTGGGCCGTCCCGGCCCTGTTACCCCGTGGGGCAAGCCCGCAATGGGCTACAAAACCCGCAAGAACCACGCGCGTTCCGATAAGATGATCGTGAAACGCGCCTCGAAGTAAGGAGGAGTGCTGTCATGGGCAGAAGTATTAAAAAAGGACCTTTTGTACAGCCCAAGCTGCTGCAGCGCGTGAAAGCGATGAACGAAGCGGGCGAGAAGCGCGTGCTCAAGACCTGGAGCCGTTCCTCTACGATCTTCCCTGATTTTGTCGGCCACACGTTCGCTGTACACGACGGCCGCAAGCATGTTCCCGTATATATCACCGAGGACATGGTCGGCCATAAGCTGGGCGAGTTTGCCCCCACCCGCACGTTCAAAGGCCACGCGGGCGGCAAGACCACCGGTCGATAAAAAGGATAGGAGAGGATTACAATGGAAGCAAGGGCACATCTGAGATACGCCCGCATCGCGCCCCGCAAGGTTTCCGTCGTTCTGGATCTGATCCGCGGCGAAGACCTGGACAAGGCGCTGGCGATTTTGCAGTACACCCCGAAGGCCGCCTCTGAGCTCCTTTACAAGCTGGTGAAGTCTGCCGCCGCCAATGCGGAAAACAACCACAATATGGATAAGAACCACCTGTACGTCGCCGAGTGCTTCGTTACGCCGGGGCCCACGCTCAAGCGCATTCGCCCCCGCGCACAGGGCCGCGCGTACCGCGTTCTGAAAAGAACGAGCCATGTTACGGTCGTTCTGAAAGAGAAAGAGTAAGGAGGTAAGGCAGTATGGGTCAGAAGGTCAATCCCCACGGACTTCGCGTGGGCGTCATCAAAGATTGGGACAGCCGCTGGTTTACGTCCAAGCGCGAGTTCGGCGATACCCTTGTGGAGGATCACAAGATCCGCAAGGTACTGAAAAAGCAGCTGTATAACGCCGGTGTGCCGAAGATCGAGATCGAGCGCACCATCGAGGGCGCCACCGGAAAGCCCCGTGTGCGCGTTACCATCCACTGTGCCAAGCCCGGCATGGTGATCGGCCGCCAGGGCGCCGAAAAGGAAAAGCTGCAGGCGCAGCTTTCCAAAATGGTGAACAAGGATGTTCTGGTAAACATTGTCGAGGTTCCCAATATGTCCACGAACGCCCAGCTTGTGGCCGAGGACATCGCCTCGCAGCTCGAGCGCCGCATCGCGTTCCGCCGTGCCACCAAGATGGCCATGCGCAACGCCATGAGCCCGCGCCGCGGCTCGAACGCCGTTGCCGCAAAGGGCATTAAGGTGCAGATCGGCGGCCGCCTGAACGGCGCCGACATCGCCCGCAGCGAGAGCTACCACGAGGGCACGATCCCTCTGCAGACGCTGCGCGCCGACATCGACTACGGCTTTGCCGAGGCAAACACCACCTACGGCAAGATCGGCATCAAGGTTTGGATTTACAAGGGCGAGGTGCTCAAGGGCGCCAAGCCCCGGGCCCGCAAAGAAGGAGGCAACAAATAATGTTACTGCCCAAACGTGTGAAATACCGCCGCGTGCACCGTGGCCGTATGACCGGCAAGGCCATGCGCGGCAATACAGTTTCTCAGGGCGATTTTGGCATTGTTGCCCTGGAGCCGGCGTGGATTACCTCGAACCAGATCGAGGCCGCCCGTATCGCCATGACGCGCTATATCAAGCGCGGCGGCAAGGTGTGGATTAAGATCTTCCCGGATAAGCCCGTTACCGAAAAGCCCGCCGAAACCCGCATGGGCTCCGGCAAGGGCAGCCCGGAGTACTGGGTGGCCGTCGTAAAGCCCGGCCGCGTGCTGTTCGAGCTTGCCGACGTAAACGAGGAGACCGCGCGCGAGGCGCTGCGCCTTGCCGCACACAAGCTGCCTGTAAAGTGCAAGTTTGTAAAACGTGAAGGATTGGAGGAAGCGTAAATGAAAGCAAACGAACTGCGTGAGATGAGCGCGGCGGAGCTGGCCAACAAGCTGGCCGAGCTGAAGGCGGAGCTTTTCAACCTGCGCTTCCAGCACGCGATCAACCAGCTCGACAATCCCGGCCGCATTGCAACCGTCAAAAAAGACATTGCCCGCGTGAAAACTGTTCAGCGCGCCAATGAGCTGAAAGACGCACAATAAGAGAGGGAGGAAGAGCAATGGATCGCAATCTGAGAAAGACCCGTGTGGGTGTCGTTGTGTCCGACAAGATGGATAAGACCATCGTTGTCGCCGTAAAGGACAGCGTGCAGCACCCTCTCTATAAGAAGATCATGAAGCGCACCGTGAAGTTCAAGGCGCACGATGAGAAAAACGAGTGCGGCGTGGGCGACCGCGTGGAGATCATGGAGACCCGTCCCCTCAGCGCCGACAAGCACTGGCGTCTGGTTCGGGTCATCGAAAAGGCAAAATAATCGACCAGCTTTGAAAGGAGATTCTGTCTTATGGTACAGATGCAAAGCTATCTCAAGGTGGCCGACAACACCGGTGCGAAGGAGATTATGTGCATTCGCGTGTTGGGCGGCTCGCGCAAGAGATATGCCGGCATTGGCGATGTGATCGTAGCTTCCGTGAAGAAAGCGGCGCCGGGCGGCCAAGTAAAAAAAGGCGATGTGGTCAAGGCTGTTGTCGTTCGCAGCAAGCAGGGCCTGCGCCGTGAGGACGGCTCTTATATCCGTTTTGACGAAAACGCCGCGGTAATCATCCGCGACGACAAAAACCCGAGAGGTACGCGTATCTTTGGACCGGTGGCGCGTGAATTGCGCGACAACGGCTACCTGAAGATCGTCAGCCTTGCTCCGGAATCGCTGTAAGGAGGTTTTACACAGTGGCAAAAGTTCATGTTAAAACCGGCGACACCGTCATGGTGATCAGCGGCAAGGATCGCGGCGCCTCCGGCAAGGTGCTGGCGGTGAGCCCCGACGAGGGCAAGGTGATCGTGGAAGGCCGCAATATGGTAACAAAGCACGTGAAGCCCCGCCGTCAGGGCGAGCAGGGCGGCATCGTGAAGGCCGAGAGCGCCGTATACGCCTGCAAGGTGATGCCGGTTTGCCCCAAATGCGGCAAGGCCACGCGCGTGGGGCACACCGTAAAGGACGGCAAAAAGGTTCGCGTCTGCAAAAAGTGCGGCGCGGAGTTTTAAGGGAAGGGAGTAGAAAAGAATGGCAAGATTACGGGAAACCTACGCCAGGGAAATTGCTCCCGCTCTGATGAAGAAATTCGGCTACAAAAGCGTGATGCAGGTTCCGAAGCTGGATAAGGTTGTTGTAAACGTTGGCTGCGGCGATGCCCGCGACAACCCGAAGATTATGGACGCGATCCTTTCGGATCTTGCGAAGATCACCGGCCAGAAGGCCATCGTCTGCAAGGCCAGAAAGAGCGTGGCAAACTTTAAGCTGCGCGAGGGCATGCCCATCGGCGCGAAGGTTACCCTGCGCGGCGAGCGCATGTACGAGTTTGTAGATCGCTTCTTCAGCGTGGCGCTGCCCCGTGTGCGCGATTTTCGCGGCATCAACGGCAACTCCTTCGACGGGCGCGGCAATTACAGCTGCGGCGTGAAGGAACAGCTCATTTTCCCTGAGATCGATTATGATAAGATCGACGCGGTGCGCGGCATGGATATCTGCTTTGTCACCACCGCAAAGACCGACGAAGAGGCCAAAGAGCTTTTAAAGGCTCTGGGCGCTCCGTTCGCGAATTAAGGGAGGGCATGAGATTTGGCTAAGACAAGCAAAAAGATCAAACAGCAGATGGCGCCGAAGTTCAGCACCCGCGCTTATAACCGCTGCAAAATCTGCGGCCGCCCGCATGCATATCTGCGCAAGTACGGCATTTGCCGCATCTGCTTCCGCGAGCTTGCCTATAAGGGCGAGATCCCGGGCGTGAAAAAGGCCAGCTGGTAAAGGCTTGCGCCGAAGCGCTTTTGGGGCGCGGCGGCCGGCAAAACGGCCCGCGGCCCCGGGGCTTTGGCAAGCCCGGCGGCTTTCCCGCATATTGGAACGATTCAATCGAATTTAGGAGGTTAGTGGCGTGAATATTACCGATCCGATCGCGGACCTGCTGACACGCATCCGCAATGCCAGTTCAGCCAAACACCCTTCTGTAGACATCCCCGCTTCCAAGCTGAAAAAGGCGATCGCCAACATCTTGCTGGAGGAAGGCTATGTGAAGGGCGTTCAGGTCATCGCCGATGACAAACAGGGCATCATCCGCATCGCACTGAAATATACCGAGACCGGCGCGCCCGTCATTACGGGTATCCGCCGCGTATCCAAGCCCGGCCTGCGTATCTACACGAACTGTGAGGATATGCCCAAGGTGATGAAGGGGCTTGGCACCGCGATTATTTCCACCTCGAAAGGCGTTATGACAGACAAGGCGGCCCGCGCCAACAACGTGGGCGGCGAAGTGCTCGCCTTTGTGTGGTAAGAAAGGGGCATAGACAATGTCGAGAATTGGAAGAAAACCCATCGTCATTCCCGCGGGCGTTGAGGTCAAGGTCGATGGCAGCCTCGTCACCGTGAAGGGCCCCAAGGGTACGCTCGATTCCAAGATCCATCCCATGATGACTGTCAAAGTGGAGAATGGTGAAGTAGTCGTTACCCGCCCCAATGACGAGAAAGAGGCCCGCAGCCTGCACGGCCTTACGCGCTCGCTCATCAACAACATGGTGGAGGGCGTTACGAACGGCTTTAAAAAGGAGCTCGAGATCCAGGGCGTCGGCTACCGTGCCGCAAAGCAGGGCAAAGACCTTGTAATGAACCTTGGGTATTCGCACCAGGTGATTGTTCCCGAGGTGGACGGCATCACCATTGATGTGCCCGATCCCCTGAAGATTGTTATCAACGGCATCGACAAGCAGCGTGTCGGCCAGTTTGCCGCGGAGGTGCGCGAAAAGCGCCCGCCGGAGCCCTACAAGGGCAAGGGCATCCGCTATGCGGGCGAATATGTCGCGCATAAAGAGGGCAAGGCCGGCAAGGGCGCGAAATAAGAGAAGGAGTGAACGAGAATGGTCAATAAAAAGGACAAAAACGTGTCCCGTCTGCGCCGTCACCGCCGTGTGCGCGGCAAGATCTCCGGCACGGCGGCATGCCCGCGTCTCGATGTGTTCCGCTCCTCCAAGCATATTTACGCGCAGCTCATCGACGACGTGGCCGGCGTAACGCTGGCCAGCGCATCCAGCATGGATAAGGATTTCGACGGCTACGGCGGCAATGTCGAGGCGGCCCGCAAGGTGGGCCTTGCCATTGCAAAGCACGCTGCCGACAAGGGCATCACAAAGGCGGTCTACGACCGCGGCGGCTTTGTATATCACGGCCGCGTCAAGGCTTTGGCTGAGGGAGCCCGCGAGGGCGGCCTCGAGCTGTGAGGAGGATACAAATGGAAATGATCGACGCATCCACTTTGGATTTACAAGAGAAGGTTGTTGCCATCAACCGTGTATCCAAAACCGTAAAGGGCGGCCGCGTGATGAAGTTCTCCGCTCTGGTCGTCGTCGGAGACGGCAACGGCATTGTTGGGTTCGGCCTTGGCAAAGCGGCCGAGGTTCCCGAGGCGATCCGCAAGGGCTGCGACGCTGCCAAAAAGAACCTGCACCGCATCAACATGAAGGGCACCACCATCCCGCACGAGACCATCGGCGTATTCGGAGCCGGCCGCGTGCTGCTGCGCCCGGCTCCCGCCGGTACCGGCGTGATTGCCGGCGGCGCGGTGCGCGCCGTGCTGGAGGTTGCGGGCATTAAGGATATCCGCACCAAGTGCCAGCGCACCAACAACCCCTGCAATGTGGTAACCGCCACGGTAAACGGCCTGTGCAGCCTGCAGAGCGCCGAGCAGGTGGCCGCAAAACGCGGCAAGACCGTGAAAGAAATTCTGGGTTAAGGAGGCAGTGACCAATGGCTGAAGAGAAGATCGCAGCGGTGGAGACCGCCGAGGCACAGGAGAAAGCCCCTGCGAAGAAGCCCGCCGCGAAGCGCGCTCCCGCGAAGAAGGCGGCCGCGAAGGAAGCTGCCGAGAAGAAGGCCCCGGCCAAAAAGGCGCCCGCAAAGAAGGCTCCCGCCAAAAAGAAGGAGTCCGAAAAGCTTACCATCAAGCTGACGCGCAGCCTGATTGGCCGCGGCGAAAAGCAGATCGCCACCGCGAAGGCGCTGGGCCTGAAGAAGGCGGGCGACGTGACCACACAGCCCGACAACGCCGCCACGCGCGGCAAGATCAACAGGATCTCCCATATGGTAGAGGTCGTGAAAGCGTAACAGCAAGGAGGTGCATTCGCAATGATGCTTCATGAATTAAAGCCCGCCGCCGGCGCAAGCAAGGCAGCGAAGCGCAAGGGCCGCGGACACGGCTCCGGCAACGGCAAAACGGCCGGCTATGGCCACAAGGGCCAGAAGGCGCGTTCCGGCGCGAAGCGGGCCGGCTTTGAAGGCGGCCAGATGCCGCTGCAGCGCCGTTTGCCCAAGCGCGGTTTCAACAATATTTTCGCCACCCGGTATGCTACGATTACGCTGAGCGATTTGGAAAAGTTCGAAGCGGGCAGCACGGTGGACGTACAGGCCCTGTTGGACAAGGGCGTTGTGAAAAAGGCGCCGAATGGCGTTAAGGTTCTTGGCAACGGCAAGCTCACAAAAGCACTCACCGTAAAGCTGGCCGCCTACTCCGCCTCCGCCAAGGAGAATATCGAGAAGGCTGGCGGGAAGGCTGAGGTGATCTGAGGTGTTTGAAACCTTTCGCAACGCATGGAAGATTGAAGATTTGCGCAAGAGGCTGCTTTTTACACTTTTGATCATCGTTCTGTTCCGGCTGGGCTGCGCCGTGCCGGTGCCGTTTATCGCAAAAGAGGCGCTGACAGCGTGGGTGGGAGCCCAGTCCGACAGCCTGTTTGGCTATTTTGATATGCTGACAGGCGGTTCGTTCTCCCGCGCGTCGCTGTTTGCGCTGAGCGTGACGCCGTATATCAACGCGTCCATTATCATCCAGCTGCTCACGGTAGCCATCCCCGCGCTGGAGCGCCTTGCAAAAGAGGGCGAGGACGGGCGCCGCAGGCTGACGCGCATTACGCGCTATACCGGCGCGGGCATTGCCACAGGCCTCGGCATTGGCTACTACATCCTGCTGCGCGGCCAGGGCGCGCTGCTCTACGGCGCGGGCAAGCCGATGTTTGAGCAGATCTTTTCGGCGGTTGTCATTGTGCTTGCGTTTGTGGCGGGCTCGATGCTCATCCAGTGGCTGGGCGAGCAGATCGACGTAAAGGGCATCGGGAACGGCATTTCGATCCTGATCTTCGCGGGCATTGTCTCCCGCATGTCGAATGTGTTCTCCACGGCGCAGTCATGGATCAAGCTTGCCGCGGAGGGCGAGGTGCGGTATCTGTTCGCACTGGTGCTCACGCCGCTGATCGCGATTGCGGTGGTGGTGTTCATCGTTGTGCTGAACGCCGCCGAGCGCCGTCTCCCCGTTATGTACGCAAAGCGTGTGGTGGGGCGCAAGATGTACGGCGGCCAGAATACGCACATCCCCATCAAAGTAAATATGAGCGGCGTAATGCCGGTAATCTTCGCCAGCGCGCTGGCCTCGATCCCGGGTACGATCGGCGGCTTCTTCCCGAATCTGTACGATCCCATAGCGCATCCGTTTGCCTCGCCGTTCCTGCGTGCGTTCAACACCACCGGCTGGTTCTATGCCGTGATCTACCTGCTTTTGATCATCGGGTTCAACTACTTCTATGTTGGCACGCAGTACAATCCTGTAGAGATCGCCAACAACCTGCGTTCCAACAGCGGCACGATCCCGGGTTACCGTCCGGGTAAGCCCACCAGCGATTTCATCACAAAGGTGCTGGGCAAGATTACGTTTATCGGCGCGCTGTTTCTGGGCGCTGTCGCCATTCTGCCCATCGTGCTGAGCGCGATCTTCCAGATCGGCGGCCTGTCGCTGGGCGGCACGAGCCTGCTGATCGTAGTGGGCGTGGCGTTGGATACCTCCCGCAGTTTGGAATCCTATATGCTGATGCGCCACCACAAGGGCTTCCTTGAGTAAGCGCGCGGTTAAGGAGGAACGTGTTATGAATCTGATCCTCTTAGGCGCGCCCGGCGCCGGCAAGGGTACGCAGGCCGAGATTATCTGCGACAGGCTGCGCATTCCGGCCGTGAGTACCGGCAACATTCTGCGCGAGGCGATGAAAAACGGTACCGAGATGGGCGCGCGCGCAAAATCGTTCATCGATTCCGGCGCGCTCGTGCCGGACGACGTGATCATCGGCATCATCAAAGAGCGTCTGGCGCAGGACGACTGCAAAAACGGTTTTATTTTAGACGGCGTGCCCCGCACGGTGGCGCAGGCCGAGGCGCTCGAAGAAATGGGCGTGCAGATCGACCGTGTGGTGGATCTTGAGGTGCTGGACGACGTGATCATTCAGCGGCTTTCGGGCCGCCGGGTATGCTCGGCCTGCGGGGCCAGCTATCACACAACGGCAAAGCCCTCGGCCAGTCCCGACGTCTGCGACCGCTGCGGCGGCGCGCTCATTGCCCGCAAGGACGACGAGCCCTCCACCATCCGCGAGCGCCTGAAGGTATACCACGAGCAGACCGAACCGCTGGTGGAATTCTACCGCGCACGCGGCAAGCTGGTGGTGGTAAAGGGACAGGAAACCGTGGCCGATACCACCCGGCAGCTGTTTGAAAAGCTGGGGGTCGAACCGTGATCCGCCTGAAAACAGCAAAAGAGATCGATGCGATGCGGCCCGCGTGCCGCATCTCGGCCGAGGCGCTGCGGCTGGGCGGCGAGGCTGTCCGCCCGGGCGTTACCACGGCGCAGATCGACAAGATCATTCACGATTATATCGTCAGCCAGGGCGCCCGCCCCAATTTTAAGGGGCAGGGCGGCTTTCCGGGCAGCGCGTGCATCTCGGTGAACGATGTTGTAATTCACGGCATCCCGTCCCACGGGACGGTGCTGCACGAGGGCGATATTGTCAGCATCGATACGGGCGCGGCCATTGACGGCTGGAACGGCGACAATGCCGCCACGTTTGCGGTGGGCGCGGTATCCGAGACGGCGCGGCGCCTGATGGAGGCCACAAAGGCCTCTCTGATGTGCGGCATTGCCGCCGCGCAGGTGGGCAACCGCATCGGCGATATCAGCGCGGCGGTACAGCAGTATGTGGAAAACGCGGGTTTTTCCGTTGTGCGCACCTTCGTCGGCCACGGCGTGGGGCGCAAGCTGCACGAGGACCCCGAGGTGCCGAACTTTGGCACGGCCGGGCACGGGCAGCGCCTTGTGAGCGGAATGGTCATTGCCATCGAGCCGATGGTGAACGAGAAAAGCCACGTGGTAAAGACGATGTCCGACGGGTGGACGACCCGTACCGCGGACGGCGGGCTGGCGGCTCATTTCGAGCACACCATCGCCATCACGCCGAACGGGCCGGTCATCCTCACACAGCCAAGGGGAGTGTAACAGCATGTCCAAAGAAGACGTCATTGAAGTAGAGGGTGTCGTGGTCGAGGCCATGCCCAACGCAATGTTCCTGGTAGAGATCCAAGGCGGGCACCGTCTGCTGGCACACATTTCCGGCAAGCTGCGCATGAACTTCATCCGTATTCTGCCGGGAGATAAAGTCACATTGGAGATGAGCCCTTACGATTTGACAAAGGGCCGCATCACATGGCGCTCGAAATAAGCGTTTCGCGCGCCGCCAGAAGGAGGGAACAGACATGAAGGTGAAACCTTCCGTTAAACCGATCTGTGAAAAATGCAAAGTCATCAAGCGCAAAGGCCGCGTGATGGTGATCTGCCAGAACCCGAAGCACAAACAGCGTCAGGGCTGATCGGCATTCAGGGCCGGCCGTTTTCCCCGCCGCGGGGCGGGCGCTTCCCTCCGGGAAGCGGGGCGGGCGGCATTTCCACGCATTCCAGCCGCAGCGGGCCGCCCTTATCCCGCCGGTTCTCTGCGGCATCATTATCAGAGGGATAGCAGGAACCTCTGAAGCGATCCCCGGGCGCATCTTGGCGGCAAATTTCCCGCCTGTCTTTGTTCCAAAATTTTGAAATACTGCAAAATTCTTAGCGGCATGCCGCTTTAGAATTTTGGCATCCCCTTTGCGGGGACATTGCGTATTCCCGCGGTTTTGGAGCTTCGACAGCCCAAAAATTTGCTCGCCGATCCGGCCCGCTGATCGAATCAGAGCTTCCACAAATCAATCAGGAGGTGCTAAAAAACATGGCACGTATCGCCGGAGTTGACTTGCCCAAGGAAAAGCGAGTTGAAATTGGCCTCACCTATATCTACGGCATCGGCCGCAGCGCGGCCACCGAGATCCTGAACGCGACAAAGATCAATCCCGATACCCGCGTAAAGGATCTCACCAAGGACGAGGAGGCGCTCATCCGCGACTACATCGACAAGAATTTCATCGTCGAGGGCGATCTGCGCCGCAACACCGCGCTGGATATCAAGCGTTTGGTCGAGATCCAGTGCTATCGCGGCATCCGTCACCGCAAGGGCCTTCCCGTTCGCGGCCAGCGTTCCAAGACGAACGCCCGTACCCGCAAGGGCCCGAAGCGCACGGTGGCAAACAAGAAGAAGTGATTCACTGAGGGAGGATCGATAGAATGGCACAAAAAGCCGCTGCTAAAAAAGGCGCTCCCGTACGTGGCAAGCGCCGCGAGCGCAAAAACATTGAACGTGGCTGCGCGCATATTCAGAGCACGTTCAACAACACCATTGTTACCATTACCGATGTGCAGGGCAACGCGGTGTCGTGGGCCAGCGCCGGCGGGCTTGGCTTCCGCGGCTCGCGCAAATCGACGCCGTATGCTGCGCAGACCGCTGCGGAAACTGCCGCCCGTGCCGCGATGGAGCACGGCATGAAGACGGTAGAGGTTTATGTAAAAGGCCCCGGTTCCGGCCGTGAAGCCGCGATTCGCGCTTTGCAGGCCACCGGCTTGGAGGTAAATATGATCAAGGACGTTACCCCCATTCCGCACAACGGCTGCCGTCCGCCCAAGCGCCGCCGCATTTAATCAAAGGAGGAAAAACAATGGCAAGATATACAGGCGCAGTCTGCCGCCAGTGCCGCCGCGAAAATCAGAAGCTGTTTCTGAAGGGCGACCGCTGCTATTCGGACAAGTGCGCGCTGGCACGCCGCAGCTTTGTACCGGGCCAGCACGGCCAGAATCAGGCGCGCAAGAAGGTTTCCGAGTACGGCCTGCAGCTGCGCGCAAAGCAGAAGGCAAAGCGTTACTACGGCGTACTGGAAAGCCAGTTCGCGCATTATTTCGAGATGGCCGAGCGCAAGAGCGGCATTACCGGCGAAAATCTGCTTCGGATCCTTGAAAGCAGACTTGATAACATCGTTTATCGCGCGGGCTTTGCCATGAGCCGCAAGGAAGCCCGCCAGCTGGTACTGCACCGCCACTTCAGTGTGAACGGCCAGACCGTGAACATTCCCTCCTACCTCGTAAAAGAGGGGGACAAGATCGCCGTGCGCACCACAGACTGCAACAAGATCAAGGAATGCATCGAGAAAAACAGCGCCCGCCCGGTGCCCGCGTGGCTGGATAAGGACGCCGAGAAAATGACGGTCAGCGTGATTAAGCTGCCGGAGCGCGATGCGATCGACTTCGATATCGAAGAGCACCTCATCGTCGAGCTGTACTCCAAGTAATCCCCGTGATCCTCATTGCATGCGAACAATTTGGCAAGCGGCGCGCTGCCGCCTGCCTGACCTAAGGAGGGTTTTAGAATGATGGAGATTGAGAGACCCAGGATCGATACCGCGAACCTGTCTGCGGACGGCCGCTACGGCAAATTTGTCGTGGAGCCGCTGGAACGCGGCTTCGGTACCACCTTGGGCAACAGCCTGCGGCGTGTGCTGCTTTCCAGCCTGCCGGGCGTGGCAGTCACCAGCATTAAAATCGACGGGGTAGTTCACGAGTTCTCCACGATCGAGGGTGTGAAAGAGGACGTTACGGAAATCGTCCTGAACGTAAAGGGCATCACCGCGAAGCTGTATTCCGATACGCCGAAAACCGTGCGCATCGAGGCCAGCGGGGAAGGCGAGGTAACGGCCGGCAGCATCCAGCAGGACGCCGAGATCGAGGTGCTGAACCCCGATTGGCACATTGCAACGCTTGCCGATGGGGCAAAGCTGATCATGGAGCTGGTTTTTGACAAAGGCCGCGGCTATGTTCCGGCGGAACGCAACAAGCCGGCTGCGGAGCAGGCGTCGCTGAGCGCGCTGCCTGTGGACAGCATTTATACGCCTGTGCTCAAGGTAAACTATACGGTAGAGAATACCCGTGTCGGCCAGATCACCGATTACGACAAGCTGACGCTTGAGGTCTGGACGGACGGCACGATCAGCGCACAGGAGGCCGTAAGCCTTGCGGCGCGCATCATGACAGAGCACCTGAACCTTTTTGTGACGCTGTCGCAGGAGGCGATGGAGACAGAGATCATGGTGGAGAAGGACGACAAGGGCAAGGAAAAAACGCTGGAGATGACCATCGAGGAGCTGGATCTCTCTGTGCGCTCGTTCAACTGCCTGAAGCGTGCCGGCATCAATACTGTGGAGGATCTGATCAACAAATCGGAAGACGAGATGATGAAGGTGCGCAACCTCGGCCGCAAGAGCCTGGAAGAGGTAATGGCGAAGCTGGATTCCCTCGGCTTTACGCTCACAAAAGAAGAAGAGTAAAAATTGAACCGCGTTTTCGCCCCAAAAAGCGCCGGGCCTGCACAAGCGGGCCCGCCGCGCGGCGGCAAACGCGTTCCCACCAAACTGCAAAGGAGTGAAACAGCATGCCCGGTACGAGAAAGCTTGGCAGAACCAGCGATCACCGCAGGGCGATGCTCCGCGCCATGGTAACCTTTCTGCTGGAGAACGGCAGGATCGAGACGACAGTGACGCGCGCCAAAGAGGTGCGCGCGATGGCGGAGAAGATGGTGACCCTCGGCAAACGCGACGACCTGCACGCAAAGCGTCAGGTATTCAGCTACATCACAAAAGAGGACGTAGCAAAGAAAGTGATCGATGAGATCGGCCCGAAATATGCCGACCGCGACGGCGGCTACACCCGCATCATCAAAACCGGTGTGCGCCGCGGCGACGCCGCCGAGATGGCGATCCTCGAGCTGGTTTGACCGGGGAGACCCCGCGCACAGAAATTTAAAGCGATCAGGCCGCCGGAGGTTTCCGGCGGCCTGATCGCTGTTTATGGAATTGCTGTTAATGGCGTTTTCCGCTCGACACAGAGCCGATTTTCCGGGCTCCCGCTGCCCCATGCCCGTCTGCCTTTACAGGAACATCCGCCGCCGCCCCGCCCGGGAAAAGCGCCGCGTGCGGGGCGGCGGGATCGGATGTTTTCGCTTGGGGAAGCGTACTATGCGGGGCGGGGGGATCCGGCGGTGTTCCTGACGTTTGCCGGCTACGCCGCGTCGGGCGCGCGGCGTGGCGCGGCGGTGGGCTCGTGCAGAACATCATTCAGGCGAAAGGCCGAAAGCAGCAGCCCGATCACAACGGCCTGGATAAACAGATCCACGCTGCTGCCGAAAAACGGGAGAATGCCCGCCGTCAGGGGCCATCCGAAGCAGCCGCACAGGTATAAAATGCCGCTGCCCGAGAGCGCCGTGCACACGGATACCGCGCACAGCCGGCCGGCGCCGCTGCGAATGCGGGCTGCGGTGTGCCACAGCCAAAGCACCGCACCCGCCACGGCCGCAATGGCCGCGAATGCCCAAAAAGCGCCGAAGCGCCAGCCGAGCAGCGTCGGCAGGAAATCGGCAAAAAGCGTGGCCGCGCCATGCTCGACAAAATCTTCCATGCAAAGGCCGGTCTGCTCGCTCAAAAGCAGCGTCCCGTTGCCGGGCGAAAACCAGCGCATGCCCTCCCACATGCGGCGCAAAGCGTTCGGCCAGAAGTCTGCGCCGGCATCGCCTGCCCAAAGCGAGCGGCCCAAAGGATCCAAAAGCGCCGGGCCATAGCTGCATACAAGTACCAGCAGAGGGCAGGCGAGCATACCAAGCACTGCCAGAAGCAATGCACACATGCCGCGCCGCTTTCCAATGCAGAACCAATCGCCCCGGCAGCAGAAGACCCCAAGCACAAGCCCCATGGCGGCGAGCAAAAGCGCCGCCGCGAGCTGCGGCGTGTACAGGCACAGCACCAGCGCCGGAACAATGGCGATGCAGCATGTGCAAAAGCCCTGCCAGCCGCGCGTGCGCTGCCGGTAAACAACAGCGGCGTAAACGGGCGCGAACAGCAGCGCAAAATCAAGCGCGCCGTACAGCCCAAGAACCGGCAGCGGGAAAAAACGGCGCCCGTTGATGAGAACATTGCCAAAGAGCAATCCATATCCGGAAAAGGCCAAAAGCCCGATATAAAGCTGCCATGCCCAGCGCGTCAGCAGAGAAAGATCCATACAAAAATGAATCAGCGCCAGTACCAGAACGCTGCACTCCGCGGCAAACAGCGTTTGCCAGCTGCTCTCGCGAAACAGCAGCGTGCCGTCTGCGGAAAGCGGGATGCTCTGCCACCAGCGCAAAAGCCCGCTTGCAAACAGCAGCAGCGCCGCCGCGCAGAACGGCCCCCAGGCCGGGTGCGGGCGGTGGACGCGATCCAGCGCGCCGCCGGCCAGTACGGGGTCGCCCATACTCTCGACGGTTTTGCACTGCGCCTCTGCGGCGGTACAGCCCTGCTCCAAAAAGGCGTGGTATTGCTCATACAGATGGCTTTCCAGCTCGCTTTTCACACCGGGCACGGCCTTTCGGCAGCGCAGCTGCAGGGCGGCCGTTTCGATCCATTGTTGGAGGGCATCCATTACAGCATCTCCTTTCGTGTATTGAAACTGGTGCGGCAGGCGTCCAGCACCGCGTTGATCGCGCGCGAAACGCGCCGCCACTCCGATTGCCGCGCCTCCAGCACGCCGCGCCCCGCGCTTGTAATGCGGTAATAGCGGCGCGGCCTTCCCGCCGTAACGGGCCCGCCCGGCTGCTCGTAGCTTTCGATGCTGCCCTCGGCCTCCAGCGCGTGCAAAATGGGATACAGCGTTCCGGCCTTCAGCGCAAAGGTATCGTTGGAGCGTTTCGCCAGCTCCTCAATCATCTGATAGCCGTACATGTCCCGTTCCGCCAACAGGCGCAGCAGCAGCATCTGTGCCGAGCCGGGCACAAGGCTTTTTTCCTGTGACATAGCGGTTTTCTCCTGTCTCAAAATCGGATAATATATAGATTACCTATATATTTTTGATAGGGTCATTATACTATGCAAAAAAGGATGTGTCAAGATAATTTTGCGCGATTTCACGCTGGGAGGGGCGCAGGTATGCGGGCCTTTTTATTCGATACGGCGCATTTTCCGGGCGGGAAACTTGCTGGTCCCGCTGCCCGGCGCACGGACGCTTCCATTTAAAGAAGGAAACAGGTATAATAAGAATAACAGAGCGCCGGCCGTCCGGCCGGCCAAGGAGCAGAAGAGCATCGAACGTCCGCCATTTTTCGGGCGTTGCAGCAGGAAAGGCAGGCCATACAGTATGAAAAACGAACAGCAGCCCCGGCAAGAGCAGGCACAGGCGCGCGCCCAGCGCCTGCGCACGCTTGCCGTCGATCTGGTGCATGACATTTTGGGCAGTATTCTGTTTGCGATCGGCGTGTATACGTTTGCAAAATCGGCCGATTTTGCGCCGGGCGGCGTTACGGGCCTTGCGCTGATCCTCAACCACCTGTGGCAGTGCCCCATCGGTACCGCTACGCTGGCGCTGAATCTTCCCATCATCCTGCTCAGCTATCGTGTGATGGGGCGGAAATTTCTGTTCAAAAGCTTTCGGACCATGGCGATTTCAACCTTTTTTCTCGACATTGTTTTTCCGTTCACGCCGGTGTACACCGGCAACCCGCTGCTGGCGGCGCTGTTTTCCGGCGCTTTCATGGGCGCGGGGCTGGCGCTTGTGTATATGCGCGGCTCATCCACGGGAGGCACGGATTTTTTGATCTTCACCGTCAAAAAGCTGCGGCCGCATTTTTCGATGGGGCAGGTTACGCTTTTGATCGATCTCTCCGTGATCCTGCTGGGCGGCGTGTTTTTCCGCAATATCGACGCGCTGCTCTATGGCGTTATCTGCACCTACGCGGGATCGCTGATCATTGACAAAATGATGTACGGCGCGGGCAGCGGCAAGCTGGCGATCATTATTACAAAAGACGGCCCGGCCGCGGCGCGCGCCATCGACGCCGAGACAAGCCGGGGCGCGACGCTGGTAAAGGCCATCGGCGCATATTCCGGGGCGGAGCGGCATCTGGTGCTGTGCGCGTGCAGCAAAAGCGAGATCTTCAAGGTGCGGGGCGCGGTGCACAGCATCGACGAAAGCGCGTTCGTAATGATCACCGAGGCCAGCGAGGTGTTTGGCGAGGGCTTTACGCCGCCGCAGGAGGAATCCTGACGCGACTTTTCCACATCACGTGGGAAAACTTTTAACTTTTCAACCGAGTTTTACACATTGTATATTGGGTATTCCACATTTTTTGTTGAAAACTCTGTGGAAAGCGTTGAAAAGCGCGTGAAATGTGGACGTGTTTTCCACAATTTTCCGGAATGTTACAGTTTGTACATAACTCTTTGTTGAATCCAAACCGGTTTTTTGCTACAATACTGTTACAGATGAGCACCGCCGGCGGCATTTTTTATGCCGCGAGAAGGCTTTTTCAAAAGGCGGAACCAAAAGCGCATGTGCCGCCGCGCGGTTTGGTGCGGAGCAAAGCGGCGCGCATGCGATGAATGCAGGGTGAAAGAAAGGAACCGAAACACTTATGAAATGGGTTTATCGTTTGGAGCGCAAATTTGGCCGTTATTATATCCCGCGTCTGATGCTGGTGATCATTGCGGGGCAGGGGATGGTATATCTTGCCAGCCAGCTCAACCCGGCCATTCAGCTGCTGAACCGGTTTTCGCTGAACTGGGCCGCCGTACTGCACGGCGAGGTATGGAGGCTTGTCACTTTCTTATTCATTCCGCAGACGACCAGCCCGTTCTGGCTGATCTTCTCGCTGTATTTTTACTACCTAATCGGCAATACGCTGGAAAACACCTGGGGTGGATTTCGCTTTAATGTATATTATCTGTGCGGCATGCTCGGCGCGATCATGGCTGCAGCCATCACCGGGTACGGCACGGGATACTATATCAACCTCTCGCTGTTTTTTGCGTTTGCGGCGCTGTATCCGGATTTTCAGGTGCTGCTGTTCTTCATTTTGCCTATTAAAATGAAGTACCTGGCGTATGCCTCCGGCGCGCTGTGCGTGCTGGACCTGCTGATGGGTACCTGGAGCATGCGCGCGGCGATCGTATTTTCGCTCGCGAATTTTCTGCTGTTTTTCGGCGGGGATTTTCTGCGGACGGTGCGGCAGGAGCTGCGCTACGCCAAAACACGGCGCGCATGGCGCAGCCGGGACGGAAGATAACGGCAGTGCTTTGGCCCGGCGCCGCCCGGCCAAGGCGGCGGAAAGGGGCCCAAAATCTTGCAGTAGCTTTTTTGGCGCCGGTATGATACAATAAAAGCAGAGCAAAAGCGTTTTGCTGCAAACGCATTTAGAAACGCGGAGCCGGGAGGTATGGAGTATGAAAATGATCACAGCGATCGTCAACAAGGAAGACGCGAACGCCGTTACCCACGCGCTGACAAAGGGCGGATTTTCTGTAACAAAGCTGGCCACCACAGGCGGCTTTCTGATGGCGGGCAATATGACGCTGCTCATCGGCACAGACGACGAAAAGGTGGACGCCTGCATCGAGCTCATTGCCTCCTGCTCCAAGCAGCGCAAGGAGGTCGTGCCCAGCACGTCCAGCTACGGCATCGGTGTAACAACGGCGTATCCGCTGGAGGTTACGGTCGGCGGCGCAACGGTGTTTGTTACCAACGTGGAACGCTTTGAAAAGCTGTAATGGCGGCGCTGGAGCTTCTGCTCGGCAATGAGCCGCTGAAAAAAAGCCTTTCAGCCGCGCTGCGCGCGGGGCGCCTTTCGCACAGCGTTTTATTGTGCGGCGAGGCCGGTATTGGCGCGGGCTTTGCCGCGCGCTGCCTTGCGGCGGATTATCTGTACCCGCAGGGCGGCGCCGGCGCCGCGCAGGTGCTGGAGGGAAAGAGCCCGGAATGCATTTGCGTCGAGGGAGAGGGCGCCTCGGGCGAGATCCGCGTAGAGCGCGTGCGCGAAGTGCGGCGCGAGATCTACAACACATCGCTTTCGGCCGCGGGGCGCGTGGTGATGATCCCCAGAGCGGAAAAGCTCAACCGCTCCAGCGCAAACGCGCTGCTGAAGGAGCTGGAGGAGCCGCCGGAGGGCGTGCTGTTTGTGCTGGTGGCCTTCAGCGAGGCCGGTGTTCTGGCCACCATCCGCAGCCGCTGCTGCGCCTATTCGCTGGCGCCCGTCTCCGAGGCGGTGTGCGCGGCCTATCTGCGGAAGAACTTTCCCAACGGGCCGGACACCGCGCGCTATGCCGCGCTGTTTGGCGGAAAGATCGGCACGGCAAAAAAATGCCTTTCCCAGGAAGAAGGGCGCGCGCGGCTGGCCGACGCGCTTTCGCTGGCGGAGTTTGCGCAAAAAAAAGAGCTTTACGGCGCGCTGACGCTGCTGACGCGGTACGAAAAAGAGCGCTTTGCGGCGCTGGAGGTGCTGCAGCTGCTGCGCTGTGTGTGCAGTGCTTCTGTGCGCGGCAGCGCGGCGGCAAAAAGCCCGCTTTCTCCGGCGCGCGCCGTGCTGTGCGCCGAGGCCGCCGGCAAAACCATGCAGGCGATCACGGCCAATGGGAACGGCAAGCTGGCGCTGACGCTGCTGGCCGCCCGGCTGACGGCGTAGCGCGGGGCACAGCGCCGCGCCCGGGTGTTGACGGCCCCGCGTGAAACGGATCTGCCGCAGGAAGGGCGGCGGGACAGCAAAACATACTGCCGCAAAAGGACGTGCCCTTTGCGGCGCGCGCCGCTGTTTTGTTTTCGATGTAACTGCCCGTATCAAGCGGCACGGAAAGGAACCGTATATGACAAAGGTGATCAGTGTTCGGTTTAAGCCGAACGGAAAAAGCTATTATTTCAGCCCCGGTGCGCTGGAGCTGCGGGCGGGCGACGCCGTGATTGTCGAAACCGCGCGCGGCCCGGAGTGCGGCGAGGTGGTGAAGGGCCCGCACGAGGTACCGGATTCGCGCATCATCAAACCGCTGAAAACGGTGACGCGTGTGGCGGATGCGCTGGATGTGCGCCGCATGCGGCAGAACCGCGTGGATGAACAGCGCGCGTTTTCCATCTGTGAGGAGCGCATCGCGAAGCACAAGCTGGATATGAAGCTGGTGGATGTGGAGTACACGCTGGACCGCAGCAAGATCCTGTTTTACTTCACCGCCGACGGCCGCATCGATTTTCGCGAGCTTGTGAAGGATCTGGCGGGCGTATTCCGCACACGCATCGAGCTGCGGCAGATCGGCGTGCGCGACGAAAGCAAAATGCTCGGCGGCCTTGGCATTTGCGGGCAGCCGTTCTGCTGCAGCCGCTTTTTGCGCGCGTTTCAGCCCGTATCCATCAAGATGGCAAAGGAGCAGGGCCTTTCGCTCAATCCGGCGAAGATCAGCGGCAGCTGCGGCCGCCTGATGTGCTGTCTTGCGTATGAGCAGCCCGCCTATGAATATTTGAACCGCATCACGCCGAGCGTCGGCAGCGTTGTAAAAACGCCCGAGGGCATTGGCACCGTGGCGGAAACCGGTGTCATTGCCGGTACGCTGCGCGTGCGGATGGATCCGCCCGCTGCGGGCTTTAAGGTGTTTTCCAGAGAGGAGTGCCAGTACCTGCGCGGCGGCAAGCGCGCGCCCGCAGCGCCGGATCCCGAGCAGGAAGCAGAGCCCAAGCCCGGCACTGCGCCAGAGGACGATTGACGTTACGGCAGCTTGCGGGCGCAAAATTTGTCGGTTTTCACAAATTTTGCGCCCACGCCGCTCCCAAGGGATTTTCTGTTCCGACCTACTTGAAAAATCTGCATTTTGTGTTAAAATAAAACTACCACGGAAGCGCGGCTTTCGTATCGGTGTGCGCGGGACCGCGCCGCTTGCGCACAGGGCCGAAAACATTTCACAGCGCGGAGAATAGGATGGATACTTATGGCTTATAAGATCAGCGACGAATGCATCGCCTGCGGCACCTGCGCCGGCGCCTGCCCTGTGAGTGCGATCTCCGAGGGCAACGGCAAGTTTGAGATCGACGAGAACGCCTGCGTGTCTTGCGGCACCTGCGCCGGCGAGTGCCCGGTGGGCGCGATCTCTGAGGGCTAAGAGGCGCTGCCGGCATCTGCGCAGCGGTTTTTTGTCCACAACGCAAAAGCAGCCAAAAGGCGGGTACTGCGCGTACCCGCCTTTTGCATACTTGTGAGAAAAGCGCCCGCTCAAGCGGCTGCGCGTGCCATTCGGCAAGGGCTGCGGAGAACAGACGCTGTCCGTCCCCCGCATGCCGGAAAGACCGCCGACGGCGATTCAACCGAAACGCGGGCACATTCCGGGCACATCCCGGGAGCATCCAAAAAAATATCCAAAAAGAGGGGGCCTCGGGGGAAGACCGCAAAGATGAAGGAAAAGAAGACAAAGCAGGTGAAGGCCCCTCTGCCGGATGCGGACGCAATGCCGGAGCGGGAAACGCTTTGTAACGGCACGCCCGTGTTTCTTACCCAAAGCCATCGCTTCGGGCAGGACGCGCTGCTGCTGGCACATTTTTGCCGGGTGCGCAGCAAAGAGAGCGTGTGCGACCTTGGCTGCGGCTGCGGCGTAATCGCACTGCACTGGCACGACAGAGGCCACCGCGGCCCCTGCCTTGCCGTAGAGCTTTTGCCCGAGGCGGCGGCGCTTGCCCGCAGAGCGGCCGGGGAAGCGGGCGCGGAGCATATCACGGTGGAATGCCGCGATCTGCGCGACGCCGCCGCATTGCGCCCCTATGCGCAGACCCGCAGCCTTGTGGCGTGCAACCCGCCCTATTTTACGGGCGGCCCTCTCAGCCCAAACCCCGCGCGCGCCACGGCGCGCCACGCGCTTTTTTGCACAATAGAGGATGTATGCGCGGCGGCTTTTCTGCTGCTGCGGGACGGCGGGCGGCTGTGTGTGTGCCAGCGCCCGGAACGGCTGACGGATCTGCTGTGCGCCATGCGCGCCGCGCGCATAGAGCCCAAGCGCCTGCAATTTGTTGCGGCGCGCGGGGGAAAAGCGCCGTGGCTGGTGCTGGCCGAGGGGCAAAAAAACCGTGCGGCCGGCCTGCGTGTACTGCCCACGCTAATTACCGCGCGCGCGGACGGAACGCCAAGCCGAAAAATGCAGGAAATTTATGGGCAGGCGCCGCAGGGCGCGCGGCCTTAGGGGGATCCTTCGGGGTAAAAAGAATCGGCGCAGAAGGAAAGCGGGCCCGAGGCGGCCTTTGCGCCCTGCCCCGAGAACCCCGCAAAAGCGGCGCCGGGCAGCGATGCGCAGGCAAGCCGGCATGTGTGCTTTTGCCGGAGGACGGGAGCCTCAAAGACGAAAAGGGGGACGCGAACATGAGCGGAACGCTGTATATCGTTGCAACGCCCATCGGCAATTTGGGCGATTTAACGCCGCGCGCGGCCGAGACGTTCGCGCAGGTGGATTTTATCGCGGCCGAGGATACGCGTGTGACGCTGAAGCTGCTGAACCATCTGGGCCTGAAAAAGCCGATGGTAAGCTATTACGAGCACAACCTGCGCGAGCGCGGGGAATATATCCTAAACCGTATTGCGGCGGGGGAATCGTGTGCGCTGTGCAGCGACGCGGGAATGCCCGCCGTCTCCGACCCCGGCGAGGTGATTGTGCGCGATGCTCACGCGCGCGGCATTCCCGTAACGCCGGTGCCGGCCGCCAGCGCGGCGATAACGGCGCTGTGCGTATCGGGGCAGGTGACGGGGCGTTTTGTGTTTGAGGGCTTTTTGCCCACGAACCGCCGCCAGAAAAAAGAACGCATGGACGCTTTGAAGAACGAGGAGCGGACGGTGATCTTTTACGAGGCGCCGCACAAGCTGCTGACAACGCTGGCCGATCTGGAAGCGGCGTTCGGCGCGCAGCGCGGCCTGACGGTATGCCGCGAGATGACAAAGCTGCACGAGGAGATCCGCGTAACCACCCTTGGCGCGGCAAACGCATATTACAAAGAGAACCCGCCGCGCGGCGAGTTTGTGCTGGTGATGGCCGGGGCGCCGCCCGAGGCGCCCGCCGAACAGACGTTGGAGGACGCCGTTGCGGCCGCGCGCGAGCGCATGGTCGCGGGAGAAAGCGCCGCGGCCGCCGCAAAGTATGCCGCCGCGCACAGCGCGTTTTCAAAAAGTGAGATTTATCGCCGATGCATGGAACAGGCCGAAGCGCCCATAAAGCAGAAGGGTCAGGGCGCCGCGGCAGCAAAAGCCGAAAGCGGCCGCGCCGGGGGACAAGCCCGGGAGAATGCGCGGCAGCAGGAACATTCGAGGCATCCAAAGCGGGAGGACGTATGAAATTATTGATTGTTTCCGATACGCACGGGGATCTGCGCGCGCTGCGGCGCGCCGTGGAAAGGGAAGCGGATGCGGCTGCCGTCATCTTTTTGGGCGACGGCCTGCGCGATGCCGAGGCGCTGCAGAACGAACGCCCCGCGCTGCGGCTGTATTCCGTGCGAGGCAACTGCGATATGGCCTCGTTCGCGTCGGCCAGCGCGCTGGCGCCCTTTGGCGGCGTGCTGTTTTACTATACGCATGGCCATCTGTACGGCGTGAAATCCGGGCTGACGGAGCTTGCCGAGGCGGCCGACGCGCGGGGCGCGCAGTCGGCGCTGTTCGGCCATACGCACCGCCAGACACTGGAAAAGCGCGGCGGCGTGGTTTTGTTTAACCCCGGCGCGCTGTCCTCCCAATGCGGAGAGGGCCATTACGGCATTGCAATAGTACAGGAAGGAAGCGTGCGGTTCGAGCACCGAAAGCTGTAACAAGGCCGCGCACCCGGGCACAGCCGCCGTTTTTGCCGGGCGCGGGCGTGCGGCGGCAAAAAGCAGGCGAAAAAAGAGCGGGCGGCAGAAAAGCGGACGGCAGAAAAGCGGGCGGCAGAAAAGCGGGCGGCAGAAAAGCAGGCGGCAGAAAAGCGGGCGGCAGCAGGAAGGCAAAACCGGCTTTTGCCCGGAAATTGCCATTGACGCGCACCGCTTTGACGTGTACAATAAAAATGGATGAGCACAGGCAAAAGCGGACAGGGGGCGGCAGGATGCGGCAACGCATGAGACGGGCGTATCGGGCGCTGCTCTGGCTGCTGCTTGCGGCGCTGCTGGCCGCGGCCGGCGTGGCCGGGATACATTTGTGGCGGCTTGCGCGCGAGCAGGCGCAGGCAGAACGTCTGCTGTGGGAGATGCGCCAAGCCGCGCTTTCGGCATCGGAAAACCCTGTGCAGACCGATACGCCGCCCGAAGCGGCATCCGGAACCGGGCACGAACCGTCGTCCTGCACGGCGTCCGGCAGAGAAAACAAGCTTTTGCCGGCCTTATCGCCAGAGCATGCCTCCGGTGCCGAGGCGGGCGCTGTGCCCGGCGCACCGTCTGCGTCGTTTTCTCAAGAGGGTACCGGCAAGGAGGTGCCCGTTCATACCTGCCCGGTAGATTTCGAGGCGCTGCGCGCACGCTGCCCCGATGCGGCCGCATGGCTGACAGGCTGCGGCGGCGCGATCGATACGCCCATTGTGCAGGGTGCGGACAACGTCTATTATCTGGAGCACCTGCCGGACGGCACGCACAACCGCCTGGGAGCGGCGTTTTTAGACAGCGAAAACCGGCCGGATTTTACCGACGGCCAATCGTTTTTATTCGGCCATCATATGGATACGGGCGGCGGTGTATTTTCTCCGCTGCTGAACTATCAGGAACCGGAGTACTGGCGGCAGGCGCCGGCTTTTGCGCTGCATACGCCGGAGGGCTGCTTTTCGGCCGAGGTTTTCGCCGCGTTTGTAATTCAGGAGCGCGCGTATCCCTATCAGCGGGAGTTTTCTTCGGCCGAGGCAATGCGCATTTTTTTGAATGAGGTGTGCGCCCGCTCGCAGATCGAAACGTCCGTGCAGCCTGCGCCGGGCGACCGCATCTTAACGCTGTGCACCTGTACCTCCAAAACAAACGATCTGCGCTATGTGGTATGCACACGGCTTGCGCCGCTGGCCGATGCAGCGGAATAACAAAAAAGGAGGCCCAAAATGCAAAGGCATAAAAAAACGCCGATGACAGACGCCGAGCAGCAGCTTACATGGAGCCGCCGCTACCTGAAACAGGAAAAACGGCGGCGGCTGCTGCGGCGGGTGATTCCGATCCTCGTGCTGGCTGGCGTTTTTGCGGTGGGCGTATATGCTGCCACAAGCGGGGCGCTGCCCGCATGGCCGACGGCCGGTCCGGCAGCTTCGGGCCCGGCGATGCCAATGTCTGCTGCGGCGCCGGCTGCGGACGACACACGGGCGCCGGACGATCCTTCTCCGGTGCAGCAGGCTTCTTTTACGGTGATCTACAACAGCCGGGGCGGCACGGAGGTTGCCGCCGAAACGGATGTGCCGCGCGGCGCGCTTTTGGCCGCGCCGCAGGCGCCCACACGGGAGGGCTACCGCTTTTCCGGCTGGTATACGGACGAGGCCCGCACGCGCGCATGGGACTTTGCCTCCGACGCCGTGGAGCGTGATCTGACGCTGTATGCCGGATGGGAAGCCGTGTCCGCCCCGGATGGCGGCGCGGCGATGCCGCAAACCGGAGTAGAGAGCGGGATGCTGCTTTGGGCCTGTGTGCTGCTGGGCGCGCTGGCGCTTTCCGGCGGCGTGATCTGGCTGCTGCGCCGCGCGTATCGCGACGAGTAGCGCGTTGGCGGATGCACAAAACAAGAGCAAATTTTTTCAAAAGCCTAAATAGTGTCTACACAAGATCAGGTCAAAACAGTACACCAAATAGCAATGCA
>CAJUMH010000032.1 GCA_910587145.1 uncultured Ruthenibacterium sp.
CCCGTGCGGGGAGCGACCGAAGTCGTTGTTGATATTCTCCTCTGCGATCTCATTTCAATCCACGCTCCCCGTGCGGGGAGCGACACGAGGCACGAATGAGGGCAGCAAAGTACAACGAATTTCAATCCACGCTCCCCGTGCGGGGAGCGACGGCAGCCTTGTCTCCCAGCTCGTTCATCTGCTTCTATTTCAATCCACGCTCCCCGTGCGGGGAGCGACGAGGGGGTACACGACCTTTGCGGTAATGTATGGATTTCAATCCACGCTCCCCGTGCGGGGAGCGACGGGGCTATTTCAGAGCGAAGCACCCCGGCCTCTCATTTCAATCCACGCTCCCCGTGCGGGGAGCGACTCCGGGTACAGCCTTATATGCCGGAGGTTTTCAGAATTTCAATCCACGCTCCCCGTGCGGGGAGCGACGCAAGACCTCAAGCGACCTTTTGCAGGACATCAAATTTCAATCCACGCTCCCCGTGCGGGGAGCGACTGAAGCTCCCCAACTAAGAGGAGGACGCACATATATTTCAATCCACGCTCCCCGTGCGGGGAGCGACAAGCAGCATTGGGTAGAGGGTAAGCATTATTGGATTTCAATCCACGCTCCCCGTGCGGGGAGCGACGTAATTTTCCTTGCGCCCAGCGGTGTCACAACGATTTCAATCCACGCTCCCCGTGCGGGGAGCGACCGAGTGCGGCAGGATTATGTTGACATGATTATCCATTTCAATCCACGCTCCCCGTGCGGGGAGCGACCTCTACGGTTTCCCTCGCTCCTGCCGGGAGGCTATTTCAATCCACGCTCCCCGTGCGGGGAGCGACAGCAAAAACGCACAAAAATATATAAATTTTCTGTGCAGAATAACTTTTTTCAATGAAGACCGAAGAAGCAAAAGAGGCTACAATCCCTTTTCGGCGTTTTTATTTTGAATTTTATCTATTTTTCAATTGCCCTTCACCTTACAGCAATCCTCTATGCAGTGCGAAACGCCCCGCATTTAGATGACAGCTTGTATTTCGCACCGAAGGGATACGGCGAACATTTCAACCGCTTCAAAGAAAATGAACGGAGATGAACCTTGGGCTGAAGGCAGTTTCTGAAAAACGCCAAAAGCGCCAAAGAATCACAGAAGCGCTAAAGAATCAGCGGCCCCTCCGGAGCATAAGAGGGCTTGCAGCCAAAATGTTCAATCTTTTTTTCATAGCGGTCTCCGAGGGAATAAAAACGCAGACTGTCAAGACCCGGATCCATAATTTCGCACAGCGTATGCTGTAAAAGACGGTACTGCGCTGCGTCTACAAGGCATTCGAATACCGAATTCTGCACGCGCTGCCCGTAATTGACGCATTGTTTGGCAATTTTTCGCAGGCGTTTTTTGCCCGCGGCAGTTTCGGTATTTACATCGTAGGTAATCAGAACAAGCATAGGCGTCTCACTTCCATAAAAACGGCGGATAAGCGTCCAGATCCTGCCGCAGATAACGTGCGAGCAGCAGCGCCTGCACATAGGGCACAAGCCCCCAGAATATTTTTTCCTGAAGGTAAGGATGCGTGATCGTCTCCCGTTTGTGCTCCTGCCAGTGCGTCAGAAATGTTTTACGTGCGTCGTCCGTCAAAAGCACCGTGCCGCCCTCCCGATGCTCAAAAGCTTTCGGCCCGATTACACGGCGATTCACCATGGTCAGAACAAAACGGTCGGCGAAGCAGGGGCGCAGTTCCTCCATCAGATCCAGTGCAAGAGAGGCGCGCCCGGGCCGATCCCGATGCAGAAAACCCACATAGGAATCGAGGCCTACGCTTTCCAGCGCGGCCGCGCAATCATGCGCCAGCAAGCTGTAGGCGAAAGAAAGCATTGCGTTAAAGGGATCGAGCGGCGGCCGGCGGCTGCGTGTATGAAAGTAAAAGCACTCTTTGGCGCAAAGGATCTGATCATCCATCGCGCCGAAATAGGCGGTTGCTCCCACACCCTCAAGGCCGCGCAGATGCTCTGAATCGGTTTCGCATTCTACGGCGGGCAAGAGGTTTTTCAGGGTTTCGGATGCGGCATTCAACCGTTGAGCATCGATTCGCAGGCCATGATCCCGGCGGGTACGCTCCAGACTCCAGCGCGCATTATACAGCTTGCCGAAGATCATGCTGCGCGCGGCGCGACAGCTTGCGGCAGGGTCGTCCGCTGTCCGATATTGCGTGCGGCGCAAAAGAACGTTGCCGTTGTTTTCACCGCAGACGCGGGCAAGAAACCGGCCGCGCGGTGTACAAAAGGCAAGCGAGACGCCGCGCTTGGCGCATGCGCCCATCAGCGCAGGAGACGCGCCCGGATAGGAAAACGAGATAATTCCGGAAAGCGTATGCAGAGGATAGCGCGCCAGCACCTGCCGCTCGCGGTTTGCCACGACGTTTTCCCCGTCAAGAGAAAGGTAAACATCCTCCGAGGTGACAAACAGTGTGTTCAGAAGCTTTCGCATACTGATTCCTCCCTTGCGCGGCGAAGATAATCCGATACGCTGTCCCGCTTTTGCAGGCCGGGCAGGCACAGTTCTTTTAGCGAACAGGCCGCGCACCCTTTTTTGGGACGTACTTTCGGCGTATGGCCGCGCCAAAAAAGCGCGTGCATTTCGGCGCAAAAGGTGCGCACGGTTTCGCGCAGCTCGGGCGTGAAAGAAACCGGCGTGCGGCGGCGCGTTTCGCCGTAATAGAGCGCGCCGCACGGGATTTCGCAGCAGAGCATTTCCTCCAGACACATGGCCTGTGCGCAAAGCTGCAGCTCATCGGCCTGATGCGCCTTGGGCGCGCCGCGCTTATACTCCACGGGAAAGGGCTGCCAGGTTCCGGATTCTCCGGCAAGCGTTACGCCGTTTGGATCAAGATGAAATTCCATCACGTCGCACTTGCCCGAGACGCCGAGCGTGCGGGAAAACACCGGCAGCCCGCGCACGATGAGCGTATCGCCGCGCCGTTCCCGCAGCGCTTCGTTGTGCGCACGCGCGTGCATCAGATCGCCCTCCACCGTGCGCACGTTTTCGGCCCAGAGCCGTTCAATGTGGATCAGCGCCCACTGCCGCCGACAAAAGGCAAAATGCTGCAGGCCGGAAAGCTGCAGAAATTCATCGTCCGGCCGGCTCATGCCATGCGCCGGCAAGTGACGCCCGCAGGCAGGGCGGCCTCGTCCACAATCACCTGATAAGCATCATAGCTGCGCGCGGGGGCAAGATCCTCCGGATTTTTGCGCGTTACCTGAACAGCGTCAAACAGCTTCCAAGCTGGGGCGCAGCCGAGTTCGCTCTCGTGCCGGAAAACGATCAGCTCGCGCACGGCCATTTTGCCTCGCGCGGCGGAATGGTCGTTTTCAAACATATTCAGAATGGCTTGCCACAGCAGTTCCAGATCTTCTTCGGAGAAACCCGTGGTTTTGCGCGCCAGATTGGCTGAAATATAGCCCTCGCAGCGGTACAGGCCATAGGGGATGATGTACTTGCGGCCCATTTCGGTGCCCTTCTTCTCTGCGTCCGCCTCGGTGGTGATCGCTACGCGGGTAATGGTGATCTCCTGTGGAGAAACAGGCTCTATACTGCGGGCAAAGCCAAGCTGCACTGGCCCGCGCACCTGCCCGCAGTTCAGAGCGGCTTTTACAAACGTTGTCATCACTGCGCCGAAGGTGCGCACATCGTAAAAATTGGCGCACATCCAGTCCCGGATAGTCCGGTCGATATCAGGTTTTTCTTTTTTTGTTTCCTTAATGTTCTTTTCCTCCACGCCCAGCGCGGTGTAGGCGGCCGCATCGCTGCGGTTGAGCGGAACGCCGTCTTTGATGTAAATACGGTAGCCCTCGGCATCTTCCTTGACGGTTTCGATGTAGTTGCGGATCTTCCGCTTCAGGCACACGTCGCTTACAAGGCCGAGGCCGGTTTCCGGGTCTACGCGCGGCATATTGCCGGCGTCCGGGTCGCCGTTGGGATTGCCGTTTTCCACGTCGAACAGGATCACAAATTCATAGCGGTTTTGGATAGGCTCAGACATTTTCTTTTTCCTCCTTTGCATAGCGCGCCTGTTTTTGCTGATAATAGCCCAGCTGGAACGAGCCCTGCTGGGGCAGGCTCAGCCGGTCGGGGTAGGCTTGGCCGATTTTGCCGGATAAATCGCCGATCTGCTTTTCAAAGTTGATGCACAGCCCCGGCTTGCCGCGGCGCAGCTTTTTCAGATGGGTGTTCGCCAGTTTGCCGAGCGTTGGGAAAATTCGCGAGGGCGTGGCGGAGGCCGCATTGAAATACTTATCCACAATGGTGGCATTGATGCCGGGATTGGCCGCACTTTGGATGGCCTCATAAACACTGAACAAACGGCCGAGTGTGTAGGGAATGTCGGTACAGGCAGAATTTAGAGACACCGTTAAAACCTCCTTTGGTACATCGGGATGGGGATTTTGCAGATAGTAGGCCTTTATGATGGCAGCGCGTCCGTGCGTAAGCTTGCGCTCCGCACGCAGGCGCAGCATTACGCCGTTCAGCAGCGTGGCGGGATAGCGCGTATTGTTCAAAACGGCGCGCAGCGTTTCCCCTGCGAGGCCGGGTAAGGGGGATTTGTCGCGCGCATTTTGATTGACGGTTTCATCCAGCAGCTTCCACAGCGGAATCGTTGAGAGTTCATCATCGGAAGGGCGGGCGATCTCCAAACGCATTTGGTGCGCGTTTACATTTTGAACGAATGCGCCGAAGGTGTTTTTCAAAAAGAACCGCACCGAAAGGCGCGCGGCATTGGGAGAGAGGCCTAAAATATAGAAGGTACAGTTCGGGTCGAGCCGTGTATCGTCAAAAAGCACGGCGTCGCCGCGGCAAAGGCTCTGCATCGTTTTTTCCAGATCGGCGGGGGAATAGACAGGCGCTTTTGAGCCGGACGGCGCGCCAAATAGAAAAGACGCAAAAAGATTCTGATACGCGCTTTGCCCGCCCTCGGCCCAGAACAGAACTGTGGTATCGCCAATGCGCCGCACATGTTCCCGGTCTGCCAACAGGTATTTGAGCGCAGCCGTATAGGCAAATGCCGCATATTTGCCGGTGGGCGCGTTAAGATTTTGTTCCTTTCCATAAGAGCAAAACGCAGGGGCGTTAAACGAGACGAGCGCCGCGCCGCTGGGCTGTGCGCCTGCAAAACCTTTGATCATGGGATGCGTGGCCTCCACCGGGCCGCGCTGCCCGGTGACAAGACAGACGCTTTCCTGCCCGGGTTCGGCGCATCCGACGTTGTCATAGTGCCTTTGCCATGCCGCGCGCAGGGCGGGAACCTCCTGCAGGTACGCGCCGCCATATCGAAATACAAGATTACCGCCGGCCGTAATCTCTTCCCATCTCTCTGCCAGCACCGGATGCTCGCGCGCCGAGGCGGGGTTCCAGCGATCGAAAAATGCAAGCAGCGCCCGGGCCTCCGGGCAGCCGGCGTCCGAAAGAAGCTCTTTGTGCAGCTGCCGGCATGCCTCGAAGCATTCCATACTGCGCCTGGGCTTGCCCTTATTGTCAACGCCAAGCAGATAGCCGGAATGATCCCAGAGAAAATTCGATGCGATCCCCACCGTTCGGCCCACGGCTGCGGGCAAATCCATTTCGCGGGGGACAAGCACCTTCTTTTTGCCGCGTGTCGATTCTACCTGCAGCGAGACAGTGTCTTCCAATTCTCCGGCGCCGTTGATGCAAAGCGCATAGCTGATCTTCGCCTTGCTCCAGCCGGGTGAAGCGAGCTCTCCCCGGGCAACGAGTGTTTCGTAGTGGGCCGTTAAGGCCTGCAAAATCATCCCATCACCTCCCCGCTGCCGCGCGCGGGCACCTCCAGCACGCCGTCGCGCAGAATCGCGCGGAAGAACAGCGGCTGCGGCGTATCCGCCGCGGCATAGTCCAGATCCCAAAGCATATAGCCGAGATCGCGCTCTCCCGCAAGCGCGTCGGGGCAAGGGGGAGGCGTTTCACAGAGCCTGAAGTGCGCGGGGAATTCCCGGCATCCCAAACAGGGCTGATGGTAAAACTGCCCGCGCTCGATGCGCCGCCGGATGATATCCGCAAATTTTCCGGTGTTATCGCCCGGCGCGGCTTTTTCTGGCACAAGCTCAAAATGGGCGTCGATGACATACCGCACATCCCGCAAAAGCAGCGTCGCACGCTGCTGGATCTGCTCTGGCGTTGCGATCCAGAGCTCGCCGGCACCGCGGTTCATTACGGTACGTGCGGCGGCGGCAGAGACAGTGGCCTTTACTTCGTTTCGGCGAAAGTTCATCCATTGAATGGGCGCGCAAACGTGGATGCGGTCGATTACCCAGCACAGGCCCGGATGCCAGTAGATGGCCTCCAACAGCCCCCGCGCAGCGGAGGGCGTCATCACATCATAGCTCACGCGCTCCACTTTCATTTCGGGACGCGTGAAGCAGGCATAATCCCCCCATACCTCCAAACGAACGGGCATGGCGTTCACTCCTTTCTGAATTTGTCTTTGGACAGAAAAATGCAGAGCAGGAAAACTCTATGTGCTTAGAATAGCACATCCATTCTCATTTGTCAATAAAAAGTATTTAACCTAATTCATGAAAAAATAATGAAATTTGCAATTTTGATTATTCTGTGATAGAATAAAGCAGTCGTCGGCTGGTCGCAGAATGCCGATGTGGATTGAAATATGAATTAGGTAAAATTGATTCCAACAAGCAATGGAAAAGGCGGCAGAAAATTGCCGCCTTTTCCGTTGTAATGAGAATGGTTTATACAAACATTGCCTTCCCCGTATCCGCTTTCAGCGAAAGCCCGGTTTTCGAATCATACAGCGTAAGGTCGCTCAGCACCGCCGTTTTCCCCTTATCATACATCTGGAGCGCCCCGGCAGCATACAGCGCCGAAAAATGCTCCGGATACACAGATACCGCGTATTGGCCCAGCCTGCGCAGAAGGCGGCGGCTGCGTTCGCCGTCTGCCCAGTGCCGGATAAGCGCCTCGCCCTCGCCGAGCGGGATATAAATGGTTTTCGTGTCGGTATCAATTAGATGAAAACGCTCCGCGACGGAGCAGAAGGGGAAAAGCTCGCGCTCCATGAGGGGCAGAATGCCTTTGCCATCCAGTTCGCCGGCGTCTTTCATAGAGAGCAGCCTTTCAAAATAAAAGCGGACAGCCTGCGGATCTTCCGGAGAGGCAAAATGGGAAAGCGTTTCCTTTCCGGCGCGGATGGTCTGTTCAAACATCCGGGGCGGCGCCTCCGGCGCAATAAAGATCGTGACAACGCTCTCGCCGGCGGGGAGTTTTCCGTTGCGATTGCAGCGGCCTGCGGCCTGCAGCAGAGAATCAAGGCCTGCCTGCTCGCGGAACACGGCGGGGAAGTCCACATCCACCCCGGCCTCGATCAGCGAGGTGGAGACGACGCGGCAGGGAAGACCTTTTTCCAATCGACGTCCGATTTCTGCAAGCACGGCCCGGCGGTGGGCAGGGAACATCAGGGTAGAGAGATGAAACGCGCCCTCGGGCTGCAGCAGCGCAAAGAGCGTTTCGGCCGCTTTGCGGCTGTTTACAATGCACAGTGCCTGTCCGCAGGCGCTGATCTGCGCGGCAAGCGATTCCCAGGAAAGCCGGCCCACTTGCCGGAAGCTGACGCGTCGGAAGGGCTCCATGCAATAGATATCCGCCGTGCACAGCTCTCTTGGGGCGCTGTCGGGCAAAAACTGCCGAAAGATCCCGTCCAGTGCGGGCTGTGTCGCCGTGCACAATACGGCCGAAACGTGATAATGCTTTACCAGCTCTGCGATGGCATACACACAGGGGCGCAGATAGGGGATGGGCAGCATCTGCGCCTCGTCGAATACGATCACACTGCCTGCCAGATTATGCAGCTTGCGGCAGCCGGAGGATCTGTTTGAAAACAGAGATTCAAAAAACTGCACCGCCGTTGTCACAACAACGGGCATATCCCAGTTTTCGGTTGCGCGCGCCCATTGCAATGCTTCGGGCGTCATTTCATCCGGAGAATCAAACAGAACGCCGGAATGGTGTTCCAGCACGTTTTCCGCGCCGAGAATGCCGCGGAACACATCGGCGTTTTGTTCGATGATCGAGGTGTAGGGAACAACATAAACGATGCGGCGCAGGCCGTTTGCTTTTGCGTGGCGCAAAGCGAAAGCGAGGGAGGCGATGGTTTTTCCGCCGCCGGTGGGCACAGTGAGTGTGAACAGACCGGACTGCTGCGCCGAGCCCTGTTCCATGCAACGCTGCAATATTGCACGCCGCTCCCGGTTCAGCGCGTTTTGGGGTGGAAACCAATTCTGAAGATATGCCTGCAGGCGCGCATCCAGCTCCGCTATGGAATCTCCTCCGGTTTCTCGCGGAGCGCCGTCCATAAACGCCTCGGTATCCAGAAAATCGGCGTCCGTCAGGCAGGAATACAGCATTCGAGTAAAAAACATCAGGCCGGCCGGGTCTTTAGTCGCGGGAGGAGGCGCGCCGGGAAGCGTCAATTCCTTTGTCCAGGCGCTGTAATCCTCCAGTTCACCGGCGGCGGCACGATTGATGCGCGCCCAGAAAGTGGATTGGATTAGATCTGTCTGCGCGCCTCCGTCCGGCAGGCCGCTGTGATGCCCGATTACGGCAAACGCGGCGCAGGGCTGCTGTCGGCAGCAGCATTCCCATGCGCCGGCTGTGGCGTGGTCCACCTTTGGGCCGCCGTGCAGCCGCCGTTGAAATGCCTGTGAAAACTTGCCAAGATCATGTGCCAGCCCTGCGAGCTGTCCCTGCGGCGCGGCGTCAAACGCGGCGGCAAATGCGGCGCAAAGCCGCGCTGTACCCTCCAGATGCTCCGATACGGTCTGCTCGCGTCCGTCGGAGGCAATATGGGCAAGAAATCGCTCTGTGTTGTCCATCTTCGGGGCTCCTTACACCACCGGCGTTCCGGTTTCGGCCATGGGGTTCAGCGAGCGGATCGTCTCCGGCGTCAGTGCGCGCAGCAGCGCGCAGGCCAGCGAGACGGCGGCCTCTACGTCCGATGCGGCGGCATAGCCGTAGTGCGTGTGCGCGTAGCGCACCGGGATGCCCAGCACCAGTGTGGGCACGCCGCCCGCGGCAAGATGGATGCTGCCGCCGTTCGTGCCGCCGCCCGTGCGCACGGCACACTGATGCGGGATATTGTTTTCTTCGGCGATTTTGCGCGCAAGCGCCACAAAACCGGCGTGCGATATCATGCCGTTGTCGCGAAAACGCAGCTGTACGCCTTTCTTCAGCGCGCCCTGGGCGTCCTCCGGCGGGGTGAAGGCGTCGTCGGCGGGCGTGCCTTCAAAGCAGATGGCGAGCGCGGGGCGCAGCCGCTCTGCCGCTGCGCGCGCGCCGCGCGCGCCCACCTCTTCCTGCGTGGAAAAAACAGCCGTAATGTCGGCGCAAAGCGTTTCGTTTTGCAGTGCGCGCAGGGCTTCCACCTGCGCGGCGCAGCCCAGGCGGCAGTCGAACGCCTTGCCAAGCATCAGCCCGGTAGCTTCCAAATAAGTAAACGCGACATCCGGCACGGCGGGCAGTCCTGCTTCCAGCCCCAAAAGCCCGGTCGCATCCTCTTTGCAGCATACGCCCGCATCCAGCAGGATGCTGTTCAGCGTCAGCGGGGCGCTGCGCTCCGCCGCGCTCATAAAGTGCGGCGGCTTCGAGGAGGATACGGCGCGCAGCAGCTCTCCGCGGCGGTTGCGCACCAAAAACGTATGTGCCGGAATGTTGTGTTCCACCCATCCGCCCAGCGGCGTCAGACGCAGCAGGCCGTTTGAGGCGACGCTCTGCACCATAAAGCCCACCTCGTCCATGTGCGCGTCCAGCATCACCATGGGCCGGCTCCCGGTATTCTGCGGCAGCGCGGTATACAGGTTCCCGATGCTGTCCCGCCGTGCGGGCAGGCCGTGCAGCTCCTGCCCGATTACATCGGCTACGGGGTCTTCAAAGCCGGATGGGCCGAATGCGTTCGAAATGGCAGCACAGGTTTTTAAATTGATCATGTTAGTTGCTCCTTATGTTAAAATAAATTTTTCATATGCGAAAGAGGGCGGCGAGATCAGACAACGAAATGTCCCCCTGGCCCGCGCAGCGGGGCCGCAGCGCCCGGAGAGTGGGGCCCCAGGGCCGAAGGCGGCCGCTGCGGTTCTTATCCGGCCACAGGTATGCTGCGGCTATGTCTTCCTCTGCTTTTGAAGCAGGAACACATAGTAAAGAACGCCGGCGGCATCGGCCAAAAACCACCCGATGGGCACCGACCACCAGATGCCGACAACACCGATGCCGGGCACAGCGGCAAGCAGATAGGCTAGCCCCACGCGCGTGCCCAAAGAAATAACGGTGAGCGCCAGCGACATCCCCGGCCGTTCCAGCGCGCGGTACAGCCCATATAGCAAAAACAGCACGCCAATACCGCAGTAAAACGCACCCTCAATGCGCAGATATTCTGCGCCAATGCGCAGGATCTCTGCTTCCCCGGGCGAAATGAACAGGGTGAGCAGCGGCCTTGCAAACAAAAACACGAGGGCCGAGACGGGGATGCAAAAGAAAAGGCAAACGCGCACGGCGCTGCGGATGCCGTCTTGAATGCGCCGTGTTTTTCCCGCGCCATGATTCTGCGCAATGAAGGTGGAAAACGCGTTGCCGAAATCCTGCACGGGCATATAGGCAAAGGAATCAATCTTAACGGCGGCGGCAAACGCGGCCATCACGGCTGCGCCGAAGCTGTTTACAAGCCGCTGCACCATCAAAATGCCAAAGTTCATCACCGATTGCTGCAGGCAGGTGAGCAGGGAAAAACGCGCAAGCTCTGCGGCGAGCGCACGGTTTAAACGGCAGTCGGCCCGGTGCACGCGCAGGTGCGGCATTTTCAGCAGCGTGTAGGCCAGCAGCCCGGCGCCCGATGCCCATTGCGCGATTGCCGTAGCCGCCGCAGCGCCCGCCACGCCCAAATCCAGCACCAGCACGCAAAAAAGATCCAGCACGATGTTCAGCACCGCCGCAATGCCGAGAAACAGCAGCGGAACGGCGGAATTCCCCACCGCGCGCAGCAGACAGGCAAAAAAATTATACAGAAAGGTGGCCGCGATTCCCCAAAAAATCAGGGTAAGATAGTCGTACATCAGCCCGTAGACGGCTGTGGGAACCTGAAGCAGCCGCAGAATGGGATGCGTCCACAAACAGACGGCGGCCCAGAGCGCGGCCGTGAGCAGGGCGATCATGGAAAAGGAGAGAAAGATCCCCTGCCTCAGACGCGCATCGTCGCGCCGGCCGCGGCAAATGGCAAAAAAAGCGCCGCAGCCCATGCAAAGGCCGGAAAAGATCGACGTTAAAAACGTCATCAGCGTATACGAAGAGCCTACGGCGGCCAGCGCATCCGCACCGAGAAAACGCCCTACGATCAGCGTATCCGCAATATTATAGCACTGCTGCAAAAGATTGCCCGCGATCATCGGCAGGGCAAAGCGCAGCATGGTGCCCGTGATGGGGCCCTGTGTCAAATCGAGCGTATGCGCTCTTGCGGCGGAAATTGTTCTCTGTGACATTGTGCCGAATATATCCCTCCGTGCATCAGGAAAATTGCCAAAAAAACGGGCCGCACCGCGCGGGAGCATCCCTTTGAAACCGTCTTCTGCTTCATTCTGCAATATCATAGCATACGGCGCAAAAAAAGTAAATGCGGACATTTTTTCGGAAAGCTCTGCGGCGCGAAAAGCGCTGCTGCTTTTCGCGAAAAATAAGAAAAGCCTGCAAAAAGAATTGGAGAAAGAAATCAACATCATCCGCGCTGAAGCTGTACCATGTTTTCTTCGGCGGGTGGTTATGGTGCGAGTAGGAGCCCTCCAGCGAAACTCCATAGCGCAGCTGGATATTTTCCGGATGCACCTGGCTTTTCGTGCCGTGCGAAAAGCGCGATCCCGCGCGGTTTGAAAAAACACGATCCCGTATCTTGTGCTTTTTTCAAAAAAATGGTAAAATAAAAAAGTTCATAGCTGTTTGTGCCTGCGGGCATGCCGCTTTCGCGTCTGGCCGAAGGGAAAGGAGAGAATGCCGCCAATGGACTGGGAACTGCTTGCCGCCTATGTGGCGCGTGCGATCGCGCTGCTTGTCGCGATCCCCTTTCATGAATCCGCCCATGCCTGGGCGTCGTACAGGCTGGGCGACCCAACGGCCAAAAATGCGGGCCGCCTTTCGCTGAACCCGCTGCGCCATTTCGATCCGCTGGGCGCGCTGTGCATGATCGTTGCGGGCTTTGGCTGGGCAAGGCCCGTGCCGGTGGCCGCGGCCACGCGGTTTCGCCACCCGCGCCGCGATATGGCGCTGTCTGCTGCGGCGGGGCCCGTATCGAATATCATTCTGGCGTTTTTCTGCATGATCCTGTATAAGCTGGTATATTATCTTACGCCGGAGATCCCTTTTTGGAATTTTGCGGCGGCGGTGCTGTTCCAGCTGGTTTGGACAAATATCACGCTGGCCGTGTTCAACCTGCTGCCCGTGCCGCCGCTGGACGGCTCGCGCATTGTAACGGTGTTTCTGCCGCAGAAAGCCTATTTTGGCCTGATGCGCTATGAGCGGTACATTATGTTTGCGCTGTTTGCGGTGCTGATGCTCGGCTGGCTCAATACGCCGCTGCGCATTGTGGACAATGCGGTGTGGGCGTTTCTTGTCGGGGCCACACGCTTTGTGGAATGGATCCTGTTCCGGTAAAATGCATTCAGGGCCAGCGCAAGCGCCTTTGGCGCGCCGGCCAGGCGGCTCCTTGCGGTTTTCTTTGCCGAATCCTTCGGCGGCTGCCGGGGCCTTTTGCAAAAAATGTCTTCAAAACAAAAGGAGAAAGCGCCGATCCATGGAACATTCGATCACCTTTCATATCGAGGATTTCGAGGGGCCGCTCGATCTGCTGCTGCACCTTGTATCCCAAAACAAAATGAATCTGTATGACATTGAGATCGTTTCGCTGATCGACCAGTATGTATCGATCGTGAACGGTCTGCCGGTTTATCAGATGGAGAGCGCGAGCGAATTTATCGAGATGGCCGCGCGGCTTGTGCAGATGAAATCCTTTTTTCTGCTCCCAAAGAGTGAGGAAGCCGAGCGCATGAAGCAGGAGCTCACCGGGCTTCTGGTGGAATACAGCGTTTGCAAGGAGGTGGCGGCGCGCCTGCGCGCGCGCGCAGAGGGCCTGTTTACGGCGGTGCGCCGGCCCGCTGTGATCGAACAGGACCGCGCATACGCCCTGCGGCACGAAGCCGCGCTGCTGGCACAGGCCTACGATGCGATCCAAGGCCGCTCCCGCGCAAAGCCGCAGCCGCGGCCCGAACAGTTCGAGCCGCTCACAACGGCGCCCATCGTCTCGGTAACCTCACGCATCATCCATGTGCTGCGCGGGCTGATGACAGGGCGCGTCGGCCGTTTGCGGCAGCTGTTTTCGCGCGATGGCTCGCGTAGCCAGGCGGTGGCCACGTTCCTTGCGGTGCTGGAGCTGGTGCGCGCCGGCCGTGTATCGATCAATGAGGATGAATCGCTCTGTGTGCAGAAAACCGACCGGCATGTGCGGCACGCGGGATCACCGGACGCCTGAAACGCCCCGGAGCATAAAATATGGAAAATGTGGAGAAAAAGATGGATCTGAAACAGACCAAGGCCACCGTGGAGGCGATGCTGTTTGCTTATGCCGAGCCCGTGACGGCGCAGCGGCTTGCGGCCGTGCTGGAGGTGGAGGAAGACGCCGTTTCGCGCCTGCTGTATGCGCTGCGCGACGAATACGAAAGCGAGGGCCGCGGCCTTGCGCTGCTGCTGCTGGAGGACCGCTGGCAGCTTACCACAAAGCCCGCCTGCGGTGCGTATGTTAAATCGATTCTGGATACGCGCCGCAATGCGCCGCTTTCTCCCGCGGCGCTGGAGACGCTGGCGGTGATCGCGTACAACCAGCCGGTGTCCCGCTCGTTTATCGAGCAGGTGCGCGGTGTGGATTCCGCCTCGCCCGTGCAGACGCTGCTGCAAAAGGGCCTGATCGAGGAGGCCGGCCGGCTCGATTTGCCCGGGCGCCCGATCGCGTTTGCCACAACGGACGTGTTTCTGCGCACGTTTGGCCTTTCCTCACTGTCCGAGCTGCCGCCCCTGCGCACGGAAACGCGGGAAGCCCAGGCGCCGCAGGCGGACGGTGCAGAGGAGGAGGAAGTATGCACATCCTCCTGAACGTGCTGGGCTGGACGCTGCTGGCGCTTTTGGCACTACTGGCGCTGGTGCTGGTGCTGCCGGTGCGTGCAGAGCTGGAATACCGCGAGGGCGCGCTGTCGGTAAGGGCGCGGATATTCGGCCTTCCGCTGCGGATCTATCCTTTCCCCGAACGCTTAAAAAAACGCAGGCCGAAGCAAAAGCAGCCGCAAAAGGAGGCCGCGCCGCGCCCGAAAAAGAAAAAAAAGAGGGCGCCCCGTCTGGAAACGGAAGAGATCCAAGCATTCTTGGGCGCGGCGGGCACGTTCATGCGGCGCATGTACCGCATGATCCATATTACGGATGTGATTTTGATCCTGCCCGTTCACCGGGAGGATGCCGCCCAAACGGCTCTTGCCTGCGGCAGAGCCGAGGCGTGGCTTGCCGGCATGACGGCACTGCTGCAGAATTACTTCGATCTGCACATTGTGCAGCTGCGTGTTTTGCCGGATTTTACAAATGAGATCACGGCGGGCGTTTACCTTTCCTGCGGCATCGGCGCGCGGCCTGTTGCGTTTGCGGCGGCGGGCATCCATGCGCTAATCCGTCTTTTGCGGCAGGTCCCGCCTGCGGCCCCGAAGCAGACGCCGCCTGCCCCGCCTGCGGGCACATAATCGCTTTTGCGCAAACAGACGGCGCTTTTATCTTTACGGATCGATCAAAATCATCCCGGTATGGATTAATTGAGATCCTTCCGGCACAAATCGGGATCATTTAAAAACATTTAAAACGGAGGTTTTGGTTATGAGCGCGCATCCCATTGAAGGCATGATGGACGTAACGATGGAAAAGATCAAAAGCATGGTGGACGCAAACACCATCGTTGGCAATCCCATCAATCTGGCGGACGGCACGCTGGTGCTGCCCATTTCCAAGGTGACGTTCGGGTTTGCGTCCGGCGGCTCGGATTTTCCGAGCAAAACAACGAAGGAGCTGTTCGGCGGCGGCAGCGGCGCGGGCGTTTCCATCCAGCCTGTGGGCTTTTTGGTGGCGAAGGACGGCAATGTGCGCGTAATGCAGCTGGCCGATACCTCAAACAGCGTGGACCGTGCGCTCAGCTTGGTGCCGGAACTGGTGGACAAAGTAACGGCACTGGTGCAAAAAAAGCCGGAGGAACAGGGTGAAGCGCCGTCCCAAGAAAAATGAGCCTTCAAAAAAGGGCCGCAGGGGACGGCGCGCCTGTCTGCGGCCGCCCTTTTTGATGATACGCAGCATCTGCTAAATATACGCAGCAAAGGAGAAATCATGCGGGATATCCGAATTCAAAAAGTATTGGCCGAGCAGGGCGTCTGTTCGCGCCGTGCCGCCGAGCGGCTTATCCGCGAGGGACGTGTAAAGCTGAACGGCCGCCCGGCCGCGCTGGGCGATAAGATGGATCCGCACGCCGACCAGCTCTCGGTGGACGGGCAGCGTGTCCATGTGCCCAGAAAGGCGGAAAAGGTTTACTATATGATGTACAAGCCGCGCGGCTATATCACCACCACCAGCGACGAGCGCGGCCGCAGAACCGTGATGGATCTGATCGCGGACGCGCCCGTGCGCGTATACCCCGTGGGAAGGCTGGATAAGGACAGCGAGGGGCTGCTGCTGCTGACAAACGACGGCGATTTTGCCAATCTGCTGATGCACCCCAGCCATGGGGTTTCAAAGCTGTACCGTGTGACGGTGCGCCCGCACGCCACCGAAGAGCAGGTTCTTGCGCTGACGAACGGCGTTGTGCTGGACGACGGCAGCAAAACACTGCCCGCCGTCATCCGCGTTGCGGCCGATGAGCCCGAGCGCACGGTATTGGAGATGACGATCCGCGAGGGAAAAAACCGCCAGATCCGCCGCATGTGCGAGGCGGTGGGCCTTGAGGTGATCCGCCTGCGCCGTTCGGCGCTGGGCGCGGTGAAGCTGGGCATGCTGCAGCCGGGGCAGTACCGCGAGCTGACAAACCAGGAGGTGGCGGCGCTGCGCGCCGCGGCCGCGCGCGGAAAGGCCACGGCCGTAATCGCGCGCAACACGGCGGCAAACGAGCGGCGGCGGCAAAACGCGGCGCGCGGCGGCAAAACGCGGCAGAACGCGCCGAAGGCACGCAGGGGAGGCGGCAAAAAATGATCGCGATGCGTCCGATCCGGGAATATGATGTGATCGAGCTGTTAAACGCGGGGCGTTTTTCGGGCGATGTGGAGGGCTATGTGGTGATGAACGGCCCCGAATATCTGGGCCATATGCTGTACCGCGTGGACGGTGCGGTTACGCGGGTGCTGGAGTGCGGTGTGGAAAATACCGCCCTGATAGACGGCGCGGTGCGCGCGTGTGTGGCGGCCGGCGAGCACGCGGGCGCATCGGCGTTTGCGGTGGAAACGGCGGATGCGCGCTTGGCCGAATGGCGCCGTATCTTTTTTGAAGGCGCGCCCGAGGCGCCCATTTCCAACGAAAAGCTGTTCGGCGGCTGCGCAGAGCACGAAGAGTAACCGAAGGGCAGCGCCGCCAAAACCGCGCATGCGGGAAAGTATAGGAAGAATTTTTAAAAGTTTTTTTCGCAAATGCGCAGGGAAGCTCTTGCCTTTGTGCGGACAAAATAGTATAATAAAAATAAGTTTCGGCTTTTTATCGTGGCCGCGATAGAAAGCCTGTCCGGACGACCGCCGCCGGAAGGGCGGGCCAGTCTGCCGTTTGGGCCGGCTGCGGTTTTGCCGCCCGCTGCAGCGGGGCGTTCGGGGATCTCGCATTTGATCATTATGATGCAGGAGGGCTGTTCATGGCTATCGCAAAAACCGGCAAGGAAGTGCTTGCCAAATTCTTCGACGAGGGCGCTTACAGTGCGCTTTACGCGGACGGCGCCGTCGTGGCGGCGTTCGGCAGCGCAAATGGCGTTCCCGTTTACGCCGTATGCCAGACCGGCGCGGCCGTGGCCGAAAAGGACACCGAAAAAATCGTAAAGGTGCTTGATATGGCCGCCAAAACAGGCAACCCCGTTGTAACCTTCTACAATTCCGTCGGCGCGAAAATAGAGGAAGGGCTGGCGGCGCTTGCCGGCAGCGCGGCTGTGGCCGCGGCCGTGGCGCGCGTTTCCGGTGTGGTGCCGCAGGTCGCGGTGGTTACCGGCGTGTGCGGCGCGGGCAATGCGCTGGCTGCCGCCGGGGCGGATCTCTGCATCATGAGCGAGGAGGGCGAGCTGTTCCTTACGCCGCCGTTCACGTCTGCCGCCGCGGGCGATAAAATCGAGGGCGCGGGCAGCGCCGCATATGCTGCAAAGTCCGGCGTGGCTGCGCTTGTGGCAAAAAACGCAGAGGAGGCCGCGCAGGCTGCTGCCCGTTTGGTGGGCCTGCTGCCTGCCAACAATCTGGCCGGGCCCGCTGTATTTGAGGCGGCCGAGCCCTCCGGCACGCTGGATCTGGCAAAATACAGCCCGGACAAGGCTGCCGCGAGCGTTGCAGACGCGGGCAGCGTTATGGAGCTGTACGCCGGTTACGGCAAAAATGTTTATACCGCGCTTGCCACCGTTGCGGGCAGTGTGGTGGGCATTGTGGCCACAAAGGGCGCCGACGAAGCGCTGTGCCGCTGCTGCGTTTCCAAGACGGCGCGTTTTGTGCGGATGTGTGATGCGTTCAGCATTCCGGTGATCACACTGGTGAATACCGACGGGTTTAAAAAGAGCTGCACGGAGGACGCTTCGGGCGGCCTGCGCGAGGCGGCCCGGCTGGTCGGTACCTATGCGGACGCCACCACGGCAAAGGTGGCTGTCATCACGGGCAAAGCCGTGGGAGCGGTGTACACCGCAATGGCAAACGCCGATCTTACCGTTGCCGTAGAGGGCTGCACCGTCGCTCCCATCGAGCCCAAAGCGGCCGTTACGGTTCTTTATAAGGACGAGCTGGAGCAGGGCACGAACATTGCGGCAGATACCGCGAAGCTGGCTGCCAAATACGCCGCCGAGGTGTGCGGCGCTGCCGCCGCCGTTGAGGCCGGGCTGGCCGATGTGGCGGTTCCCGCGGCCGGCGTGCGCGCCGCCGTTGCCTCTGCGCTGGATATGCTCGCGACCAAGCGCGTACAGCGGATGCCGAAAAAACACGGCAATATGGCTTTGTAAGCTTTCAATCGGACAATTCGATACGATCAATCAACAGGAGGTACTTCCATGAAAAACTTTACTGTTACCGTGAACGGCGTTGCCTATCAGGTTACCGTTGAAGAGGGCGCCGCCGCCCCGGCTGCTGCCGCGCCTGCTGCTGCTCCGGCGGCCGCCGCCGCGCCCGCTCCCGCCGCTGCGCCTGCCCCCGCCCCCGCTGCCGCCGGCAGTGCGGGCGCCGTTTCCGTTACCGCGCCGATGCCCGGCAACATTCTGGATGTCAAGGCTGCGGTGGGCGCTTCGGTAAAGGCCGGCGAGGTGCTGTGCGTACTGGAGGCCATGAAGATGGAAAACGAGATCGTCGCGCCGCAGGACGGCACGGTTGCTTCGGTGAACTGCCGCAAGGGCGATGTTGTAAACGTGGGCGATCTGCTCGTCTCGCTGAACTGAACAGAGGGGTGAACGATTTTGGCAAAAAAACCGATTAAAATTACCGAGGTCGGCCTGCGCGATGCGCACCAGTCGCTGATTGCCACGCGTATGACGATGGATGAAATGCGCCCGGTTCTTGCGGCGATGGATGAGGTTGGCTATTATTCCGCCGAATGCTGGGGCGGTGCAACGTTCGATGCCTGCATCCGTTTTCTGGACGAAGATCCGTGGGAGCGTCTGCGCATCCTGCGCAAGGAAATGCCCAATACCAAGCTGCAGATGCTGTTCCGCGGCCAGAACATGCTGGGCTACCGCCACTATGCCGACGATGCCGTTGAATATTTTGTGCAGAAGTCGGTTGCGAACGGCATCGACATTCTGCGCATTTTCGATGCGCTGAACGATCCGCGCAATCTTCAGACGGCCATCAAGGCCGCCGTCAAGGAGAAGGCGCATGTGCAGGGCTGCATCAGCTATACGCTCAGCCCGGTGCACAACAACGAGTATTTTGCGCATTACGCCAAAACGCTGGAAGAAATGGGCGCGCACTCCATCTGCATCAAGGATATGGCTGGTTTGCTGACGCCGTACTCCACCTACGAGCTGGTGAAGGCACTGAAGGAAACCGTTTCCATCCCGGTGAATATTCACAGCCACTATACCTCTGGCCTTGCCTCCATGTCCATCCTGAAGGGCATCGAGGCCGGCGCGGACATTATTGATACGGCCATCAGCCCGCTGTCGCTGGGCACGAGCCATATGCCCACCGAGAGCCTTGTAGCCGCGCTGCAGGGCACCGAGTACGACACCGGCCTCGATTTGAAGAAGCTGAACGTTGTGCGCGAGCACTTTGCAAAACTGCGTGAAAAATACCTCAAGAGCGGCCAGCTAAGCCCGAAGATGCTGGGCGTGGACGCCAATACGCTGCTGTATCAGGTGCCGGGCGGCATGCTCTCGAACCTGCTCAAGCAGCTGAAGGACGCCGGCAAGGAAGACCGCCTCGACGATGTGCTGCAGGAGATTCCCCGTGTGCGCAGGGATTCCGGCTATCCGCCGCTTGTTACGCCCACCAGCCAGATTGTGGGCACACAGGCTGTGTTCAACGTGATCCTGGGCGAGCGCTACAAGATGGTGACGAAGGAATTCAAGGGCCTTGTCCATGGCGATTACGGCAAAACGCCCGCGCCCATCAGCCCGGAATTTACGAAAAAAATCCTGGGTGATGAGCAGCCCATCACCTGCCGCCCCGCCGACCTGCTGGAGCCGGAGATCGAAAAGCTGAAGCAGGAGGCCGCGAAGTATGTGATGCAGGAGGAGGATGTGCTCACCTACGCAATGTTCCCGCAGGTTGCGCCGAAATTCTTTGAAAACCGCAACAACAAGGCGGCCGGCGTAGACGGCGGGCATGTGGATTTTGCCAATAAATCGCATCCGGTGTAAGCTGCTCTTCACCGAAAAACATGATCCAAAAGCGCGTCATCCGGCATGGCCGGGGGCTCATTCTGCAAAAGAAAATTTCGCAAACCAAAAAATAAAGATGATCTGCCGGGTTTGCCGATATCTGATACAGGCAAACAGAGTTCACCATCAAACACGGGCGCGCTGCAAAAGGCGACTTGCAGCGCGCCCGTATTTTGCATTCTTTTTTATTTTGTGTACTTCTCCGCAACATTCTCTGTCACATCCTTCTCGGTGGGATCCTGCCCGACGGGGAAATGTGCCGGCGCAGGCCGCCGCGGGCTTTCAATGGTTTAATAAAGGTATCGTGGCAATTCCAATGTATGTTCCGCCCATTTTATTCGAGAGAAAGTGGTTGAAGAATTGGTGCTTGAGGGTCTGCAAAGACTGTTGTGGTACATCCAAGTCTATGAAAAGCGGTTTGCCCAGGAGCAGATGGAGCGGTTTGGACTGCAAGAGAAAAAAGAGTTGACCGCCAGGGGCCGGGAGTTGGACAAGGCCAAGCAGCGAGTAGTGGAAATTGACCAGCTTATCCAGAAAAGCTATGAGGACATGAGCAAGGGCTTACTCTCGGAGGAACGGTTTGCCACCCTGTCTGTATCGCTGAAAACCGAGCAGAAGCAGTTGAAAGCAACTATCCCGAAGATGGAAGCCAGCCTGGGTGCCACTACGAACAAGGCCGCTGATTTACAGCGGCTTATTGAGCGGGCCAGACAGGTGACCCGGCTGACGGAACTGACGCCTGAGATTGTTCACGAGTTCATTGACAAGATCGTAGTGTCCAAGCCTGACAAGGTAGACGGCAAACGCCATCACCGGTTGGACATCCATTACAACACCATTGGCCTGTGGTGTGCCCCACCCCCGGAAGAAATGGAGAAGCTGTTCCAGGCGCATCTTGCAGGCCAGCGTAAAAAGACGGCGTAGCCATAGCCACGCCACTCAAACCTTAATAGGTAGAATTTCTTTACAGGTTAGCCGGAAGGCCGACACTTCTTTACGGAGTGTCGGCCTTCCGGCGGCCCGTTTTTTTGCCCGATATTTTGTCCGCGCCCGCGCTGCCGGCAAGCGCTTTACGCCTCAAAGCCCCATGCGCGCATGGCCGCAAGGCTTTCGCGCATGCAATCGAAGGCGTCCTTTTCCCATTTTTCCTGCTCGGCAAACGCCCAGGGAACGCCCGTTTCCCGGCAGGCGGCCACAGCGGCGCGCCAGTCGGTTTGGCCATGGCCCACAGGCGTTAAGTGCTCTGTGCCGGCCGCATCCACCACAAAATCCTTAAAATGCACAAACTCGGTGCGCCCCGCAAAGCGGCGCAAAAGCGCATCGGCGGCAAGCCCCGCCTTGCCGGAATGGTACAGATCCAGCCCCAGTGTTACGTTTTCGGGGCTGTTTTGCAAAAGCAGCTCGGTGGCGGTAACGCCGCCCGCGTCCGCGAGGACGGCCCATTCCCGCGCACGGGGATGAAATGCGAGCGTCATGCCATGCGGCGCCAGCCGCGCCGCCATTTCGGCAAGCTCTTCGGCAAACGCGAGCACGGCTTCCCGCCCAAGCGCGCCGGATGGGTTTGCCTCTTTGGCGGGAATGCCGCTGACGCATACGCAGCGCGAGCCGCAAAGCTCGTTCAGCCGCACCGTGCGGGCAAAATCGCCTTTGACGGTTTCGTAAAAATCCTGCGTCGAAACGCATTGCAGCCCCGCGTCCCGCACGGCCTCCGCAACAAATTCCGGCGAAAACTCCGGGTTCCACCACTGCATCTGCACCAGACGGTAGCCCATCTCGGCCAGCTTTTGCAGCGAGGCGCGCAGATCTTCCGGCGTTTGCAAATAGGGCTTTACGCTCGAAGCCTGAGCGCCCACGATCGTTTTGTGCAGGCCATTCATCATCAGATCCTCCTTTTCCAAGATTGGCGCCAAAGGCGCCAGTCTTTTAAGGGGAACCAAACGCACGCCGGAACGGACTTCACTTTGTTCAAAACGAGCTTTGCCCGTTTCTCACACTGCTTCGTCGTTTCTCCTTTTCCCCACAAAATTCCGCTTTGCTCCCTTTTGCGGGGCCCCGTAAAAGGCCGCGATGCGCAGCCGCTTGATTGGTTTCCCTTCAGTGTTCCTATGCGAATCGCTAAGAGCCGCCGCTGTGCGGCGGCTGCTCGCTTGTACGTGCCTGCGGGCACAGTCCGGCGAAAAACAGTTCATTTTGCGCACCTCGCACACAAAATTGCCTGATTTTTTTGTAGAGGTGTTTGCATGCCCGGCGCATGTCCGTGCATGCAAACATGATTTTCCTCTTTTCGGCCGGCAAAGCCGGTTCCATAAGCTGTTCTGCATTTACAGGGATCCGCCGCCTCCCCGCCCGGGAAAGCGCGGCGCGCGGGGCGGGGGGATCCGGCGGAACTTCGATTGGTCGTTACAGCGTTGTCAAAATCAGCTGCGCATCGCCCGCAATGCGGTACGCGCCAAGGCCCGCCGGCAAAAACAGGCTGTCGCCCTTTTGAAACGCGAGGGCTCTGCCGTTCCAGACCACGGCGCCTTCGCCGCCAAGGCACAGCAGGGAATGGAAGCTCTCGGCGCCCGCGCGCAGCGGGGCGCTGCCCCGAACGGCAAGCAGGCGCGCGGTAAAATATTCGCATTCGGCCAGCAGCGTATCCGTCAAACCGCCCGTTGTCTCGGGCCTGCCCATCGGCCCCGCGGGGCGCGCGGGCGGGCAGAGCCTTGCCACATCCAGCGCCTTTTCCACATGCAGCGCGCGCGGTTTGCCGTCCGCGCCCACGCGGCCGTAATCAAATACGCGGTAGGTGGTGTTGGAATTTTGCTGGATTTCGGCGATTAGGATGCCGGCGCCGATGGCGTGCACCGTGCCCGCCTCGATGAAGAACACGTCTCCCGCCTGCACGGGAACAGCATTCAGCACGTCTGTCAGCGTGCCGTCCGCAATGCGCTTTGCAGCCTCCTCGCGCGTGACCTCTTTGGAAAAGCCGTAATACAGCGCCGCGCCCGGCGCGGCATCCACCACATACCACATCTCGGTTTTGCCGGGCTCGCCCTCCATGCGCTGCGCATAGTCGTCGCTCGGGTGCACCTGCACAGAGAGCGGCTTTGCGGCGTCGATCAGCTTGATGAGCACAGGGAACGCACCGCCCCTGTGCTTTGTACCCAGACAGGCGGGGTTTTCCGCGACATATTCGGCCAGCGCTCTGCCGGCATACGGGCCCTCGGCAATTAGGCTTGGGCCGTCCTTGTGGCAGCTCATCTCCCAGCTTTCGGCCAGGGGAGAAAGCGCGGTACGTTTGCCGTACTCGGTTTTCAAACGTTCGCCGCCCCATAGGTAATCCTTGAACGCGGGCTGCAGCTTCAGCGGCACCGCGGCGGGCGAGGCAAGGCACAGCGCCGCCGCGCCGATAATGCCTGCCAGATTACCCAGCGTCGCTTTCTCTACGCGTGTAACATAGCTTTTGTCGCCGCCAAAGCAGTGGGCCTTTACATATTCGTTCATCGGTTCGGTGAGGGTTTTGCCCTCGCCCGAGATGCCGCCGCCCAGCAGCAGTACTTCCGGGCGAAAGATGTTTACAAAATTTGTGATCGCCTCGCCCAGATATTCTTCGTACTGTGCCGCAACGGCTTTGGCAGCGGCGTCGCCCGCGCGCATGGCCTCGTATACGCTGCGCGCAGAGATGGGGCCATCGTTCAAAATGCTCTCGGGATGCGCCGCAGCGGCCTCCTTTGCCTGCCGGATAAGCCCCGTGGCCGAGGCGTAGCTTTCGACGCAGCCCCTGCGCCCGCAGGTGCATTCCACGCCGCCGGAAATGAGCGTCGAATGGCCCAGCTCGGCCCCGGCACTGTCCTGCCCCTCGTAAATGCTTCCGTCGATGATCACGCCGCCGCCCACGCCCGTGCCCAAGGTGAGCAGCACCGCGTTTTTGCAGCCCTTGGCCGCGCCCGCCGCCACTTCGCCCAGCGCGGCGCAGTTGGCGTCGTTGCTTAAACGGCACGCAAAGCCCGTTTGCTGTGTGATCGCGGCGCACAGGGGCACACGCTCCCAGTGCAGATTGTTGGAATAGACAACCTCACCCGTTCTGCCGTTGCAGATGCCGGGGCTTCCGATGCCCACGCCGGCGCAGTCGGTGCGCGCAAGGCCGTTTCGCTCCACAAGCGCGAGCGCAAGCCGCGCCATGTCCGCCGCTACCTCCTGCCATGGACGCCGGGCCAGTGTGGGCGTGCTGTCCCGATCCAGTAAAACGTGCTCCTGTGTGACAATGCCGACGGCAATATTGGTGCCGCCGAGGTCAATGCCGATCGCATAACGCATCTCTGCGTCCCTCCCGAACCTGTTTTGGTACGGCAGACCGAAATGCGCCCCGGAGGAAAACATTCGGGCAGATGCGCCAAGGCTTTCCGCCGGCAAAAAAACCGCCGCCGAGACCGCCGCACTACCTGCCAACAAAGCCGCACTACCTGCCAACAAAGCCGCGGCGGCCTCTGCAAATTTTACGGGCGGTTCTTTTAGAAAGCACGGGCGGTCCTGCCGGAACGCAAGGTGGAGGCTCCCCCGGAAAACGCGCCTTTTCGTTCTGCTTTTTCTTCTTTCAGTGTAGACACAAATCGGGCTCGTGTCAAGCAAATTACGCAAAAAGCCCCGCATTGCGCAAAAGCCCCGCGCCGCAAAAGCCCCGCATTGCGCAAAAGCTCCGCGCCGCGAAAACCCCGTACTGCGCAAAAGCCCCGCGCCGCCAGCAAAATACTGCTGCGCCCGCCGGAGCCGTTTTTTTGCCGGTTTTCAAAAAACATGCGTTTCTCTGCGTTTTGCGCGCAATTTACAGTAGCGCAAAAAACGACAGTATGCTACAATAGAAATATCATAAGAGGGCAGCGCCCCGGGCAGTGCCCGCCGTGCGGCGCGGCCGCCCGGCTGCCCGAATGCGGGGCAAGGCATCCGAAACGATTTGCGGAGGAGTGAGCGAATGGACGAGTATATCATCGAAATGTGTGGCATCACCAAGGAGTTTCCCGGCATTATCGCCAACGACAACGTGACGCTCCGGCTGAAAAAGGGCGAGATCCACGCCCTGCTGGGCGAAAACGGCGCGGGCAAATCCACGCTGATGAGCGTTTTGTTCGGCATGTATCAGCCGGAAAAGGGTGTGATCAAAAAGAACGGCCAGCCGGTGCAGATCAGCGATCCGAACGACGCGAACCGTCTGGGCATCGGCATGGTACACCAGCATTTTAAGCTCGTGCATAATTTTACCGTGCTGGAGAACATCATTCTGGGTGTGGAGACCACGAGCAAGGGCTTTTTAAAGATGGACAAGGCCCGTGCGCGCGTGATGGCGCTTTCCGAGCAATACGGCCTGCGCGTAGATCCGGACGCGCTGATCAGCGATATCACGGTGGGCATGCAGCAGCGCGTGGAAATTTTAAAGATGCTGTACCGTGAAAACGAGATCCTCATCTTCGACGAGCCGACGGCCGTGCTTACGCCGCAGGAGATCGACGAGCTGATGAAGATCATGCAGGGGCTTGCCGCTGAGGGCAAAAGCATTTTGTTCATCACTCATAAACTGAACGAGATCAAGGCCGTGGCAAACCGGTGCACGGTGCTGCGCAAGGGGCGGTATATCGGCACGGTAGATGTGGCCGCCACCAGCAAAGAGGAAATGAGCGAAATGATGGTGGGCCGCAAGGTGAGCCTCTCGGTGGAAAAAGCGCCCGCGCAGCCGGGCGAAACGGTGCTTTCGGCGCAGGGGCTGTGCGTAAAGGGGCACGGCGGCAGAAAAAACGTGGTGGACGGCATCAGCCTGAATGTGCGCAAGGGCGAGATCGTGTGCATCGCGGGCATCGACGGCAACGGACAGACCGAGCTTGTCTATGCGCTGACGGGCCTTGCCGTGCCGGAATCGGGCACGGTAACGCTGAACGGGCGCGATATTACACACGCGCCCATCCGTCGGCGCAACGCGGGCGGCCTTGGGCATATCCCCGAAGACCGGCACCGCCACGGCCTGGTGCTGGATTATAACCTTGCCTGCAATTTGGTGCTGCAAAGCTACTTTGAACCGCGCTTTTGTCAAAACGGGTTTTTAAAATACGATGCGATTTATGCCTATGCCGACGAGCTCATCGAGAAATTCGATATCCGCTCGGGCCAGGGGGCGCGCACCATCGCGCGCAGCATGTCCGGCGGCAACCAGCAAAAGGCCATCATCGCGCGTGAGATCGACCGCGATCCCGACGTGCTCATCGCCGTGCAGCCCACGCGCGGCCTGGACGTGGGCGCCATTGAATACATCCACCGCAAGCTGATCGAGGAGCGCGATGCGGGTAAGGCCATTTTGCTCGTCAGCCTCGAGCTGGACGAGGTGATGCAGCTCTCTGACCGCATCTTTGTCATCTATGAAGGGCGCATTGTGGCAGAGCTGGATCCAAAGCAGGTAACGGTGCAGGAGCTGGGCCTGTATATGGCCGGCTCGAAAAAGGAGGCAGCGCAATGAACGAAAGACCAAAGAAAAAAAGCCTGACGCAGCGGGAGGGCTTTTCCAGCTTTATGGCCTCGGTGTTGGCCATTCTGTGCGGCCTTGCCATCGGGTTTGTGGTGCTGCTCATCGCCGATCCTGTCAACGCGTTTCCGGGCCTCGTTGCCATTTTGACAGGCGGCCTTTCCGATCTGCGCAATCTGGGCCAGGTGCTGTATGCGGCCACGCCCATTATCCTTACGGGGCTTTCGGTGGGCTTTGCCAACAAGACGGGCCTGTTCAACATCGGCGCCTCGGGGCAGTTCATTGTGGGCGCCTATGTGGCCGTGCTGGTTGGCGTGCGCTGCCCGTTCCTTCCCGGCCCGCTGCTGTGGCTCACCTGCCTTTTGGCCGCCACGCTGGCGGGCGCGCTGTGGGGGCTTTTGCCCGGCGTATTAAAGGCGCTGTGCAATGTAAACGAGGTAATCGCCTGCATCATGATGAACTATATCGGGATGTACGGCGTGAATTTTCTCATTCAGCTCACGATATTCGATTCGCTGAAAAACCAGTCGCTGCCGGTGGCGGCGCATGCCAACGCGCCGAAGCTGTGGATGGACCGCATCTTCCGCAGCGGGGCCACGGCCTCCAGCGCCAATGCGGGCATTCTGATTGCCGTTCTGGCGGGCATTGCCGTTTATTATGTCATCGAAAGAACAAAATTTGGCTACGAGCTGAAGGCCTGCGGTTACAGCCGCGATGCGGCGCGCTATGCGGGCATCAACGAAAAGCGCGGCATCATCTGGTCGATGGTCATCGCGGGGGCGCTCTCCGGCCTGGGCGGCGCCTGCCTGTATCTGGCCGGCGCGGGCAAGAGCATCGAGGTGCTGGATACGCTTGCGGCCGAGGGCTTTAACGGCATCCCCGTGGCGCTGCTGGGGCTGAACCACCCCATCGGCATCATCTTCTCGGGCCTGTTTGTAGCGTATCTAAATCAGGGCGGCTTTAATATGCAGATCTACGGCTTCGCGCCGCAGGTAATCGATATCATCATTTCTGTAGTAATCTACTTTGCGGCTTTCTCGCTGCTTTTGCGCGGCATCGTCGAACGCGTATTAAAGCGCAGAGCGCATAAGGGCACGGCGGCCGCCTCGGCGCCGTCCAGCGGGCCGGCCGCATCAGGTGCAGAACAGCCGGCGGCAACGCCGCAGGAGCGGCCGGCCGCACCAAGTGCAGAACAGCCGGCTGCAGCCCTGCGGGAACAGCCGAAAGGAGGCGACAACGCGTGAATACGGTTTATTTTCTGGTACAGCAGACGATGTTTTTTTCCATTCCGCTTTTGATCGTTGCGCTGGGCGGAATGTTCAGCGAGCGCAGCGGCGTTATCAATATCGCGCTGGAGGGCATCATGATCATGGGCGCGTTTTCGGGCATTCTGTTTATCAACGTGATGCAGAGCGCGTTCAGCCTGCCGCCGCAGATGCTGTTGCTGCTGGCCGTACTGGTGGCGGCGGCGGTGGGCGTGCTTGTCGCGATGACACACGCCTACGCGGCCATCAACATGAAGGCCGATCAGGTCATCAGCGGTACGGCGATCAATATGTTTGCCCCGGCGTTTGCCATCTTTGCCGCGCGTATGATCCGGCAGGTGCAGCAGATCCCGTTCCGCAACGATTTTCGCATCGCGAAGGCGCCGCTTTTGGGCGATATCCCCGTTTTAGGGCCGCTCTTTTTCCGCAATACGTATATCACCACCTATCTGGGCTTTGCGGTGCTGGCGGCATCGGCCGTTGTGCTGTACAAAACGCGCTTTGGGCTGCGCCTGCGCGCGTGCGGCGAGCACCCGCAGGCGGCGGACAGCGTGGGGGTGAACGTGTATAAAATGCGCTATGCGGGCGTTGCCATTTCCGGCGCGCTGGGCGGCATTGGCGGGCTTGTGTTCGTAATCCCCACCTCCACCAATTTCAACGCCTCGGTGGCGGGCTACGGCTTTTTGGCGCTGGCGGTGCTCATCTTCGGCCAGTGGCGGCCCAGCCGCATTTTGCTGGCGGCCTTCTTCTTTGGCCTGATGAAGACTGTCGCCTCGGCGTATTCCGGCATTCCATTCCTGGCAAACCTCGGTGTGCCGAACGATATTTATAAAATGATCCCCTATATCGCCACGCTCATTGTGCTGGCGTTTACGAGCAAAAACTCGATGGCGCCGCGCGCCGAGGGCGTGCCCTACGATAAGGGCGGCCGGTGACGGTTTTGGCCGGCTGTCAAAAGGCTTTGCGCAAAAGCTATTGCTGCGCATCCAAAGGCCTTTGCTGCGTATCTTAAAAAACAAGGGAACGCCGCCGCCCCAAAAGGCTTTTTGGGGCGGCGCATTGGCACCGAAAACAAACACAGGGAGGAATACGCCATGCGAATGTATGATATTATCGCGAAAAAGCGCGACGGCGGCGTGCTCACACAGCAGGAGATCGCCTTTTTTGTGCAGGGCTTTACTGCCGGAGCCATCCCCGATTATCAGGCCAGCGCGCTGCTGATGGCGATCTACCTGCGCGGAATGACAGCCGGGGAAACCGCGCAGCTTACCGCGCAGATGGCGCACAGCGGCGATACGGTGGATCTTTCGGGCATCGATGGCGTCAAGGCGGATAAGCATTCCACGGGCGGCGTGGGGGATAAAACAACGCTGATCGTTGCGCCCATTGCGGCGGCGTGCGGCGTGCGCATGGCCAAGATGAGCGGGCGCGGCCTTGGCCACACGGGCGGCACGCTCGACAAGCTGGAATCCATTCCCGGCTGCGGCGTTACGCTCACGCGGGAGGCGTTCTTTCGGCAGGTGAACGAGATCGGCCTTGCCGTGATTGGGCAGACGGGCAACCTTGCGCCCGCCGACAAAAAAATGTACGCGCTGCGCGACGTGACGGCCACGGTATCCTGCGTGCCGCTCATCGCCAGCAGCATTATGAGCAAAAAGCTGGCCTCCGGCGCCGACTGCATTTTGCTGGATGTGAAGACAGGCAGCGGCGCGTTTATGAAGACGCTGGACGATTCCATCGCGCTGGCGCAGGCGATGGTGGAGATTGGCGAGCACAACGGCCGCCGCACGGCGGCGCTGATCACCGATATGGATACGCCGCTCGGCCGCAGCATCGGCAACAGCCTCGAGGTGGCCGAGGCCGTGGAGACGCTGCGCGGCGCGGGCCCGGCCGATTTAACGCAGGTGTGCCTTGCGCTTAGCACAAATCTGCTGTGGCTGGCGGGCAAGGGAACATTAGAGGCCTGCCGCGCCATGGCCGAACAGGCGCTGCAAAGCGGTGCGGCGCTGCAAAAGCTGCGGCAGATGGTGGCCGCGCAGGGCGGCGATGCGGCGATGATCGACGATCCGGCAAGGCTGCCCGGTGCCGCGTACACGTGCGATGTATGCAGCGAGCGCGACGGATGGATCGGTGCTGCCGACACCGAGGCCATCGGCATTGCCGCCGTGCTGCTGGGCGCGGGCCGCGAGACAAAAGAGAGCGTGCTCGATCTTTCGGCGGGCATCCGCCTTGTAAAAAAACCGGGCGACCGCGTGCAAAAGGGCGATGTGCTGGCTACGCTTTATGCAAACGACGCGGCGCGTTTTGCCGCCGCGCGCGAAAAGCTGTGCGCTGCGCTTACCTTCGGCGATGCGCCGCCTGCGCCGCAAAAGCTGGTGCTGGCCCGCGTGGACAGAGACGGTGTGACAAGGCTATAGGCAAAAAGGGTGCGGAGCGCTTTTTCGCGGGGCCTTTCTTTCGGGCCTTTGGGGCGCTTCGTGCTCCGGTCCCGCCGCGCTGTTCCGATCTTTAGAATCAAAATGCCCTCGCCTCGGACTGTGTTCCGGGCGGGGGCATTGCTGTTGTTTTCCCCGGTTGACGGAGTAGGGCTGACAGCCCGCAGAGGCGGTCGGGGCTGCTTTTGGTATTGATTTTAATAGGAACTGGCAGAAAAATGATAGAGAACGCCGGCCGGTTTTCTATATAATAAAATTGTAAAAGCCGGCGCGCAGCAGGCACTTCGTTTTCTAATCTCACCGCCTTTTTTTGGCGTTTTATGCTTTCGGCAGATTGTGCCCTCAAATTGCAAAGAAAAAGCAAAGCGAAGACAAAACAAAGCAGAAAGGAAACGGCTATGAATCACAATGTGTTTGAACGGGAAAGGCCCCTTGCCCGCATCAAATCCGGTACGCTGCGCGGCGTTGCCTACGGCGACGTAAACATCTTTATGGGTGTTGCG
>CAJUMH010000033.1 GCA_910587145.1 uncultured Ruthenibacterium sp.
GCCGCCGCCCCCGCCGCCGGAGCCGTCCGGCCGTTTTACCGTTACCGTCGCGCTCTGCGTGCCCTGCGTAAAGGTGAATACGCGTTCATGCGGCACCTCCACCAGAACGCCGAACGTGCCGCCGGGCGCGCGCACCTCCACGGGCACGCCGTCCAGCAGCAGCGGCTGCGCCGGGTCGGAGGTTCCCATCAAAAAGCATTTGTCCGTGTAGATCACCGCACCGTCCTGGGGATAGGAGACCGAAAGCGACGCCTTTGGCGTATAGTTCAGCAGCGTGGGGCGCTCACCGCTCTTGTTCAGCGCGCTTGCCATCGTGCTGAACACCTCCGGCTGCGCCTGACATTGGGCGTAATCGAACACCACGCCCGCATAATCCTGCCGCAGCGTGGCAAAAAACAGCGAGGAGGGTTCCTGAAACGCCGTTTCGTTTGCATTGAACACCGACCGGCCCGTATCGGCGCTGTACAGCGCGCCGTTCACCGTATACACGCCCGCGACGGCATAGCGCTCCTGTAAGCGCCGCATGGCCTTTTCCCAATCGGCGTTGCCGCCCGCGTCCGGCGTAACAGCGTAAACGGCCATCCCCTCCGCCGAGGCCTGCTCGCACAGCGCGCGCAACGGGTCGTAGCGGGAAAACAGCGTATCGCCCTTTTGTGCGCCGGGCCAGGTTTCGTACACGGGATCGCAAAAGCCCACGCCCGAAAGCCGGTCGCCCGCCACATCCAGCAAAATGGCGTTCATCCCATGCGCCTTGGCGCTGGCAATGGCGTCGGCAAACAGCGCATTCAGCGTCTGCGGGCTGCTGAGCGCAAGCCCGCCCGCCGTAGTGGGATATTCCTGCGCAATGCGCAGGCCGTACAGCATACCCTGCGGCGGCATCGCGCTGGGCTGATTTTTGTTCATCGCGCGCGGACGCAGCAGCCACACGCCTGCGCCCACCGCCGCCGCGATGAGCAAAACGGCTATTACAGCAAGGATAACAATGCGCCGAATGCGCCGGTTGCGTTTTGCGCGCATGAGCGGGAGCCTCCTTTTTTGATCTGAAATGCCGGCGGGCCGCAGGAAGGGCCGCGCGGCCCGCCGAATAAGCTTTTTCCGGCCTTCCCCTTTTTTCTGCAAAATCAGTATACCACAAAACAGGGCATTTTGTATAGCGGGCGGGAAGATCCATCTTTCTTTTTGCAAAAGATGTGGTATCATAGTATTATGTCAAATGCGCTGCGCTTTGCCCTCCCCGCACGGATGTGCTTCCCCGGGCGGGAGCATCCACGCCGGATCCCGCCCCGCGCGGATGCGTTTCCCCTGGCGGGAGCATCCACGCCGGATCCCGCCCCGCGCGGATGCGTTTCCCCGGGCGGGAGGGCGGCGGGTGTTCGCGGCGTGCCGCGAAACAGACAAACGCAGAGCGTCAAAGCTGCAGAGCAGTAATCGCAGAGGAGTGTTTTTGCATGAAATTTTCCGAAATGCCCTACGAGCGCCCGGATCTTGAGGCGGCGAAGGCGCAGTGCGCCGCGCTGTGCGGCCGCATTGCCGGGGCGCAAAACGCGCAGGAGGCGCTTGCCGCCGCCAGAGAATTCGACGAAATGAGCCGTCACCTTGAGACGATGGCGGTTCTTGCCTCGATCCGCCACACCATCAATACGCGCGATGCGTTTTACGAGGCCGAACAGGATTTCTTCGACGCCAACGGCCCTGCGCTGAGCGAGGCGCAGCTGAACGTGGCGCGCGCGCTGCTGGCCTCGCCGCTGCGCCCGCAGCTGGAGCAGGCGCTGGGAACGCTCGCGTTTGAAAAAATGGAAGTGAATGTAAAGGCCTCCAGCCCCGATGTGCTGGAGCTGATGGCCGAGGAGAACGCGCTCGTTACGGCGTATGACAAGCTGTACGCATCGGCGCAGATCGCATTCGACGGCAAAAAGAATACCGTCAGCCAGATGGGCCGGTACAAGCAGAGCCCCCGGCGCGCCGTGCGCAAGGCGGCATATGAGGCCGAGGGCGCGTGGTTCGATTCCCACCGGGCCGAGCTGGACGAAATATACGACAAGCTTGTAAAAAACCGCACCGCGCAGGCAAAAAAGCTGGGATATGAAAACTATATTCCCCTCGGCGCCATCCGCATGCAGCGTGTGGGCTATACGCTCGGCGATATGGCCGCGTACCGCGCGCAGATCAAACGGGACGTTGTGCCCGTTGTCGCGCGGCTGAAGGCAATCCAGTATGCGCGCACCGGCACAGCCGATCCCAAATTCTACGACGACATGTTTTTCTTCGCCGACGGCAACGCCGCGCCGCACGGCACCTCCGAAGAGATCCTGGCCGCGGGCAGGGCGATGTATCACGAGCTGAGCCGCGAAACGGCCGATTTTATTGATGTGATGTTTGAAAACGAGCTGTTCGACGTGCTTTCGAAAGAGGGCAAGGCCCCGGGCGGCTACTGCACCGGCCTGCCGGATTACAGGGTGCCGTTTATTTTTTCAAACTTCAACGGCACCTCCGACGATGTGGATGTGCTGACGCACGAGGCGGGGCACGCGTTTGCCGATTTTGTCGCGGCGCAGAAGGATTTGCCGAACGTGCTGCGCTCCCCGGGCCTCGAAAGCTGCGAGATCCACTCCATGTCGATGGAGTTTTTAACGGCGCAGCATCACGAAAAATTTTTCGGTGCGGATACGCCCAAGTACGAGCTTTCGCACGCCGAGGACGCGCTGTTCTTTTTGCCCTACGGCACGATGGTAGACGAGTTCCAGCACCTTGTGTATGCAAACCCCTGCTGGACGCCCGGCGAGCGCAACGCCGCGTGGGCCAGGCTGGAACGCGAATACCGCCCGTGGCTCGATTTCGCAGATCTGCCGTTTTACGGGCGCGGCGCGGGCTGGCAGCGGCAGCTGCATATTTATGAATGCCCGTTCTATTATATCGATTACTGTCTTGCGCAAACGGTGGCGCTGCAGTTCTTCACCGCCTCCCTGCGCGATTGGCCGGACGCGTGGCGGCGCTATCTTGCGCTTGTGAACGAGGCCGGCTGCAAAACCTATCCGGGCCTTGTTGCCGCAGCCGGATTTGAAAGCCCCTTTGTGCCCGGCACGATGAAGAAGCTGGCCGAAGCCGTGGGCGCGTGGGTGGAAGCGCAGAACGCAAAGCTGGCCGCACGGTAAGCGGCGGGCCGCGCTGCGCGCAAAGGGGCAAGGCGTGTGCCGGTGCAAGAGCGTCTCACACAGGAAACAACAGGATAAACCGCAGGGGCGCGTTCAAACCCGGAAACGCGCCCCTGCGCCCTCTCCGCCGGCTCTCCCCAAAGCGGCTTCTCTCTTTCTTCCCTCGCCGGTTCCCTCCTTTCCCGTTTCTCGGCATTGACAAACCCGCACACCGAGGCCCTGAAAAACAGCCGCGAACGGCTTGACAGGCCGCGCGGCGGATGATATAATATAAAAGCTGTTTTCAAAGACAGCAGGTGCATGATGCATAAAGGGGCTGTTCCCGCCTGCCGAGAAACGCGAGGTCGTACTGCAATTGGTATTGCGATGGTATGGTTTTTCGCCGCTTTCTCGCATGGGAAAGCGGCTTTTTCTATGCGTATCAAAAGCGAAACGAGGTGAAAAAATTGCCAAGTGAGAAGATTCTGAGCGAAAAGCAGGCTTTTGTCGCCGCACTGCGCGAAAAGATGCTGGGCGCCGTGGCCGGCGTAGTCGTTGAGTACAAGGGCATCAGCGTGGCCGAGGATACCAAGCTGCGCGCCGAGCTGCGCGAAGCAGGCGTGGAATACTCCGTTGTGAAAAACACCATGCTGCGTCTGGCTGTGAAGGATTCCGACATCGCCGGCATGAGCGAGGCCCTCACGGGTTCCACCGCCATTGCGATCTCGAAGGAAGATCCCATCGCCGCCGCACGTATCCTGAACAAGTTTGCAGAAAGCTCCAAAAAGGGCTTTGCCCTGAAGAGCGGCTATATGGAGGGCAAGGTGCTGAGCACCGACGAGCTTTCCGCCATTGCAAAGCTGCCCGATCACAAGGGAATGCTTTCCATGTTTGCCGGCGCGCTCACCAGCACCCTCAGCGGGCTGGCCGTTGCCATGCAGGCCTATGTGGACAAGCAGGAGGGAGAACCGGCCGCGTAAATTTTTGCACGGCCGCACAGGCAGGGCCGCCTGAACCGGCGCTTTTGGTACGCGCTGCGTTTTTGGCGCCCGAGACATTACTTTATAAAAAACTGGAGGTATTATCATGGCTTCTGAGAAAATCACTGCCATTCTGGACCAGATCAAGGCCCTCAGCATTCTGGAGCTGAAAGAGCTGATCGACACCTATTGCGAAGAGTTCGGCGTTTCCGCCGTTGCGGCCGCGCCCGCTGCTTCTGCTGCCGCCGCGCCGGCCGCCGAGGAGAAGACGGAGTTCGACGTTGTGCTGGCCGAGGTTGGCGCCAACAAGATGGCCGTTATCAAAACCGTCAAGGAGGTTACCGGCCTGGGCCTGAAGGAATCCAAAGAGCTGGTGGACAACGCTCCGAAGACGCTGAAGGAGGCTGTCGCGAAGGACGCCGCCGAGGAAATGAAGAAGAAGCTGGAAGAAGCCGGCGCGAAGGTAGAGCTGAAATAAGCCTGCCCGCCAAGGCAAAATCTTCCGACGGGAGACAAAAAAGCCGTGCGAAGCATCCCCTTTGGGGGCGTTTCGCACGGCTTTTGCTTTGCCCGAAGGTTTTTGCCCGGCCCTTCTGCCGAAGCAGCGGTTTTTGCACAGCCGCCCTTTTGCCTCGGCAGGGTGAATCGGCAAATCACTGCACGCCAATCAAAATCGGCCGTACCCGCTGTGGGCTGCGAAAAGCCGCTGGCTGCATTGGGGCCGCCGCAAAAAGCAAGGCCCCTGCCGAATTTTCACAGCAGGAGCCTTCATCAAGGTGATCGCTGGCCCGCATTTATCCACCGGCCTGCTCATTCTGCACCGCCTTGCTCCAGCGTCCGTTTAACTTCCCGGCCAAAACCGGATGTGATTTTCTGCGTTTGGTTGAATGCAGTATATTCCGCTTTTGCCTTAGCGTTTGCCGCCTGTCCGGAAACACGGCCGTTGCCCGGGAGGGCCTTGTCCCGACGGAAAGCGGGAGGCTCGTTGATGCCGGCAGCAGGCTGTTCCTCCGGGTACGGGCGGACGCAACGGATTTTGCGTTATGCCGTTTTCTGTGCCGCTCCCGTACTTTGCGCCGGCGCTGTATTCTGTGCCGGCTCTGTGCTCTGCGCCGGCGCTGCGTCTTTCGTTGGCGCTGTACTCTGCGAAAGCGCCTCCTTCCATCCCTCCAGCAGCTCCACTGCCGCGAAGCGGAGGCGGTAGGGGCTGTGAATGGCGGTTTGCTCCGCCTGCGAATAGGCCGGGGCCTCCTCGTCTTCTTTAGACGCGGCGGGCAAACACAGCGGCGGGAACAGCACGCAGAACCAGTTTTTTCCCGCGTGCGCGCCGATCTCGATGCGCACCGCATCGTAGCGCCCGGCGGGCAGCGTAAAATCCTCGTATTCCCGCGTTTCAAAATACAGCTCCTCCAGCCGTACCGAAACCGCGTCGGCGCAGCCGTGCGCGCGCAGCGTTTCCTGCGCGATCTGCTGCAGCGCCGGCAGGCTTTGCCGCGCGGCGTTTAGCGCCTGCTGCTTTGTCTGTCCGGCGGCAAACAGCTCGCCCGCCTCGGCCAAAATCGCATCCCGCACGGCCAGCTTCAGCGCCTGATCCGCCTCGGTATCGGAATTTGCCAAAATATGCAGGCGCAGCGTATCGGCGCGCACCTCGGCGCAGGCCGACGCAAAACCCGTAAAATTGCTCAGCACAAGCGCCAGCAGCAGCCCGGTCAGTACAGCCAGCTCGCGCCGCACGCGTCCTGCACCGTTTGCCCAGTTTTCTACAGCCGGCCCCTGCGTATGGCGCCGGCGCTCGCGCCGCGCGTGGTTCGCACAGCTCGCACGGCTTATCCGCCTCCAAAATGTACCGCACGGCGTGTTTTGCGCCGGCTGCCCAAGATCGTATTCGTTCATCGTTTGCCTCCTTCTCCTTGTCGGATAGATCTGTCCGTGCCGGGGGGCCGGTTCCCGCCCGGTGTTTTCTGAAAAGGAGTGTGGGCAGCAGCGCGGCTGCTTATTCCCTTTGCCGGCGCAATTCCGGCGCCTTCCTTTCTCGGTGCGGGCAGGCCGGTTCCGTCACCGGCGCATACGGCCCTGCGGCCTTGGCGCCACATTGCGGCCTTGCGCCTTCTTCAAAGCAAAAAAATATTTTCCCCGTCCTCTTGGCGCGGAATGCGCGGCGTGTTACAATAAAAATATGATGTTGGGGAAAGCCGAAACGAAGCCGGCGGCAGGCCGCCCTTCGTTCCGGCTGCCCCGGAGGGAGGCTTCCAGATATGAAGCTGAATTATAAACGCACCTTTTTCGTGGGCCTTGCCTTTATGTCCATTTGCGCGTTCTGGCAGGTGTATGACAACGCCGTATCCCTGATCCTGAAGAATACGTTCCGGGTGCGGGACAGCTATATCGGCGTGGTGTTGGCGCTGGATAACATTCTGGCGCTGTTCATGCTGCCGCTGTTCGGCAACCTCAGCGACAAAACACGTACCAGGATCGGCCGGCGCATGCCGTACATTTTGGGCGGCACGGCGATGGCGCTGGTATGCATTGTGCTGATGCCGCTGGCCGAGCGGCAGCATAATCTTGTGCTGTTCTTTGTGGGGCTGGGCCTTGTGCTGATCGCCATGGCAACCTATCGCAGCCCGGCCGTGGCGCTGATGCCCGATGTGACGCCCAAACCCCTGCGCAGCCAGGCAAACGCCGTAATCAACCTGATGGGCGCCGTCGGCGGCATGGTGATGCTGGTGGCGATGAACATTTTTCCCATCACGGGCGAAAATCCCCGCTACGGCACAATCTTTTTTATTGAGGGCGTCATTATGGCCGTGTGCGTGGCTGTGCTGTTCTGGAAGATCCGCGAGCCGGCACTGGTCTCCGAGCGCGAACGCATCGAGGCCGAAAACGGTATTTCCGACGAGGACACCGGCGTGGTGGACGCGGGCGGGAAAATGCCGAAGGAGGTGTTCCGCAGCCTCGTTTTTATCCTTGCGAGCGTGTTTTTCTGGTATTTCGGCTATAACGCGGTAACATCCTCGTTCAGCCGCTATGCCGAGCAGGAGCTGGGCGGCAATTTTGCGCTGGTGCTGCTCATCTGCACCGTCGCCGCCATTGTCTCGTACATCCCCGTGGGCTTTATCGCGCAGCGCATCGGCCGCAAAAAAACCATCCTCATCGGAATTCTGATGCTGGCATCGGCCTTCTGCGCGGGCATTTTTTTCCGCAGCGTTTCCCCGCTGGTGTACATCTTCTTTGCGCTGGCCGGCATGGGCTGGGCGTTTATCAACGTAAACAGCTATCCCATGGTGGTGGAGCTGAGCAAGGGCTCGGACGTGGGCAAATACACGGGCTACTACTACACGGTGTCGATGGCATCGCAGATCTTTACGCCGGTGCTTTCGAATATTCTGATGGAATACATCGGCTACCGCACACTGTTCCCCTATGCAACGTTCTTTGTACTGCTGAGCTTTGTGACGATGCTGCTGGTAAAGCACGGCGACACAAAGCCCGTGGCAAAGCGCGGGCTGGAGGCGCTGGACGCGGACGATTGAGCACCCCGCCCGGCCGGGACCGGACAAATTGTACTGTTTGCATCAAAAAGCGCACAGAAGCCTCTTGGCTTTTGTGCGCTTTTCCGCAGATCGTACACTTGTCCTTGTATAAAGGACATTTGCTTATGGCAGAATGACGAACCGCAGGGCGGCGCTCTTTTGCATCCTGCACAAAAATTCTTCCCACAATACGCGCGATCCTGAGAATCCTGAACGTTTTCTTCCCCTTGATGAAAACGGATCCGGAAAGAATGTTTGTTCAAAATGCTAATAAATCAGCCATTGACTTATGCAATTTGACGAAGTATAATAGATTTGTTCTCAGGGAAAGGGAACAGCCGCCGGATTAGAGGCGGCAAAAGGCGGCGCAAAGCGCCGCGGCCGCGATCCGAAGCCGGATCGAAATTTTCATAGAGGAGTGTTTGAATATGAAAAAGAATTTCTGGAAGAATCTTGTCCACGCCTGCGCGCTGTGCGGCAGCACCCTGTGCGACGATGCTTCGTACCTGCGTTACATCAAGTACTAAGAGAAGATTCCAAAAGGGCAGGGCCGCCGTGGTTTTTCACGGCGGCCCTGCCCTTTCCCGTGTTCAGCTGTTTTTGCCGCTTTGTTCCGGGTCTGTCGGGGGCAGTGTGCAGGGGGCCTGCATACGCCCCGCCTTTATTGATGCACCCCATGCGTCTGTAAAAGTATCTTTCTGATTCTGCCGCCACAGTACGGAAGTATTGTTTCAATCAACCGTGCCGGGGCTTGGGGTGATTTACAGCGGCAGATCGCACACGGGCGCCAATTGCACATACAGCGGGCTGAAGCGGTCGGCGATATAATCCGGCGGCAGGGGCGGCGTTTTCCGCGTGCTCAACGGGCCTGCCGTGCCCTGCATGCGTTTCGCGTTTACTGCGTGTGCCGGGATTGCCCCGCCCGGCGCACACAGCGGCAGGCACAGGGTAAAGCGCGCGCCGCATCCCGGCGCGCTTTCCGTAAGCAGCTGCCCGCCAAAGGCGGCCGCATACTGCCGCACCACGGCGAGCCCCAGCCCCTCCTCTTTTTTGGGGGGCACCGCGCGGGCCGCACCGTCTTCCGCGGCCTCTTCTCCCATACTATATACCGGATCCTGCCTCTCAGCTTCTATGCTGTCGCTCGCGCCGTTTTCTGCGCCATATTTTGCGCAGTCCTTCATGCCGCCCCCGATGCTGCCTTTTGCGCCATATTCCCCGCCGTATCCGTCGCCGCTGTCCGCCACGGTTAAAAGCAGCATCGCGCCGCATTTTTGCGCCCGCACGGATATGGCGGGCCGCTCGCCGCCGTACTGCACGGCGTTGGCCAGCAGATTGCCCAGCGCCGCCGCAAACAGGCGCGCGCAGCCCGGCGACCACAGCGGCTCGCGCGGCCACGCCTGCCGGAATACCGCCGTGCGGCACACGCCTGCCGCCCCGTTCACATAGGCTGCGGCCAGCGCGGTAACGCAAATGGGCGTGGCTTTAACCGCGCCGGCGGCCAGCGACGCGCAGGCGGCCATGTTTTCGGCGATGCGCAGCACCCGGTAGGCGGCGCGGGCCATGCCGTCCAGCGCCGTCTCCCCGCCGGCCGGCCCTCCGGCCGCGGCCTTTCGCGCCGCGGGCAGCAGCGCCAGCAGCTCGGTTGTTTCTTCCCGCAGACGGGCGGCCAGTCGGCAATTGTCCGGCATGCCGCCTGTCTGTTTTTCCCTTGCCCCGGCTTCGGCCCGTTTTTTGTCCGCTCCGGCGTCTGCCCTCGGGAGCCGCGGCCCTTTGCCCCGCCGCTCGTCCGGTGTGGCATTCATCCGCCTTTCCTCCTTTTTTTGCGCCGTTTGCCCGGTTTACAGCCCCTTTGGTACACTTTTTCGGGCGGCGCGCAAAGTCAAACTGCACATAGTGTACGAATTTTCCGCCCCGCTATGTATGGATTGTTACAAAAGTGTGTTTTCCCGCCGTTTTTAGCGTTAAAGTTTTATCAAACTATTGCAGTCGGCAAATTTTTGGGGTAAAATAAGGATATATACAGGCATCATTCACAGTGCGCATCGGGCGAGGCCGCCGGAACGGCTTTCCCAAAGCCTTGGCGCGAAGCGGAGCCGCAAGGCGGTTCTCCCAAGCCCTTGATGCGCCCGAAAAAACGCATGCCTGAATAGAAGGAGGATGTACTATTATGGCAGTAAAAGTTGCGATCAATGGTTTTGGCCGGATCGGCCGTCTGGCGTTCCGTCAGATGTTCGGCGCGGAAGGCTACGAGATCGTCGCGATCAACGACCTCACCAGCCCGAAGATGCTGGCGCACCTGCTGAAATATGACACCGCGCAGGGCCGTTACGAGGGCCACACCGTTGAATCCGATGAAACTTCCATCACCGTCGATGGCAAGAGGATCGAGATCCTGGCCGAAAAGGATCCGAAAAACCTGCCCTGGGCAAAGATCGGCGTAGACGTTGTGCTGGAGTGCACGGGCTTCTTCGCCTCTAAAGAGAAATCGCAGGCGCACATCGACGCCGGCGCCCGCAAGGTCGTCATCTCCGCTCCGGCCGGCAACGATCTGCCCACCATCGTTTACAGCGTAAACGAAAAGACGCTGAAGGCGGACGATACGATCATTTCCGCCGCTTCCTGCACCACCAACTGCCTGGCCCCGATGGCGAAGGCACTGAACGATGCGTTCCCCATCGCCAGCGGCATTATGACGACCGTTCACGCCTACACCGGCGACCAAATGATCCTCGACGGCCCGCACCGCAAGGGCGATCTGCGCCGTGCCCGTGCCGGCGCCGCGAACATTGTGCCCAACAGCACCGGCGCCGCGAAGGCCATCGGCCTCGTGATCCCCGAGCTGAACGGCAAGCTCATCGGCTCGGCCCAGCGCGTGCCTGTTCCCACCGGCTCCACCACGATTCTTGTGGCCGTTGTAAAGGGCAAGGACGTGACAAAGGAGGCCATCAACGCCGCGATGAAGGCCGCCGCCTCCGAGAGCTTCGGCTACAACGAGGATCCGATCGTTTCCTCCGACGTGATCGGCATCCGCTACGGCAGCCTGTTCGACGCCACCCAGACCATGGTGACAAAGCTGGACGACGATACATGGCAGGTACAGGTCGTATCCTGGTACGACAACGAGAACAGCTACACCAGCCAGATGGTGCGCACCATCAAGTATTTCGCCGAGCTGGCGTAAATGCTTTTTGCCGCCGCAGAAAAGGCACAGCGACCGCGTCTTCCCCTTTGGGGAGGGCGCGGTTTTTTGCGCGGCGCAGCGGCAGGGCGCCGCCGCGCATCGTCCGCGCTCCGCTCCCCTTCGCGGGCGTCCCCTGCAGGATTTGGACGGCGGCGCATATTTTGCCGCTGTTTGCCGTATCCATAAAAGGAACGCAAACTTGAAGGGGCAAAAGGGGGCGCTGCAATGGCGCGGCAGAGCTATTTGAAAAACGCGGCCATTTTAACGGCCACGGGCCTTGTGCTGCGCGCGGCCGGCATGTTCTTTCGCATCTATCTGGCCGCGCGCATCGGCGCACAGGGCATGGGCCTGTATCAGCTGATCTATACCGTGTACAACATGGCCGTCACCGTGGCCACGGCCGGGCTTTCCGTGGCGGCCACGCGTCTTTCGGCGCAGCTTTTGGCCTCCAAAGACCCGGCCAACGTGCGCGCCGCCATGCGCTGCACCCTCGCGCTGGGCCTTGCGCTGGGCCTTGCCGCCGCCGCGCTGCTGTTCGCGGGTGCGGGCCTTGCCGCCAAATGGTGGCTTGCGGACGCGCGCGCCGCGCTTTCGCTGCGGGTGCTTGCGCCCAGCCTGCCGTTTATGTCCGTTTCGGCGTGCCTTCGCGGCTTTTTTATGGCGCGCCGCAAGGTGGGGCCGAATTCCCGCGCGCAGATCTTTGAACAGATCGTACGCATCGGTGTGGTGGCCGCCTGTATCGACGCCGCGCTGCCGTATGGCCCGGAGCGGGCCTGCGCGGCCGTCATGCTCGGCAGCACCGTCAGTGAGGCCTTGAGCTGGCTCTATATGGAATGGTGCTACCGGCGCGAGCTGCGCGATGTGCCGCGCAGCGCGGCGCACCCGGAGCAGGGGCTTTTGGGCCAGCTCTGGGCCATCATCGCGCCCATTGCGGCAAACCAGTATCTTACGGGGCTTTTGCGCACAATCGAAAACGTGATGGTGCCCGGCTGCCTTGCGCTGTTTACACAGAACCGCGAGGCGGCGCTAAGCCAATACGGCGCGCTGAAGGGCATGGCCATGCCGGTGATCTTTTTTCCGTTCTCGTTCCTGGCAACCATCTCGACGCTGCTGCTGCCCGAGATTACCGAAGCGCATACGCAGGGCCGCCGCGAGGTGCTGGAGCGGCTTATCAGCCGCGTGATGCTGGTGACGCTGGTGCTCTCCATCCTTGCGGGCGGGCTGTTCACACAGTTCGCAAAAGAGATCGGCCTTATCCTGTACCAGAGCGCGGAGGTGGGGTTTTATCTTTCCGTCCTCGGCCCGCTGATGCCGTTTATGTATCTGGAAAGCATGGTGGACGGCATCCTGAAGGGGCTGGGGGAGCAGCTTTCCTCGTTCCGATACGCGGCGCTGGATTCCGTGGTGCGCATCGCGCTCATTTACCTGCTGCTGCCGCGCCTTGGCATGAAAGGCTTTTTGTATGTGATGCTGGTGAGCAATCTGCTGACGAGCCTTTTGAACCTGAACCGGCTTTTATCCGTAACCGGGATCCGCATCCGCTGGATGCGCTGGGTGATAAAGCCCCTGTTCTCGTTCCTCTGCGCGGGCGCGGCCTGCCGCTTTGTGCTGATGCCGTTTGCCGAGCGGGCCGGCCTGCTGCTGCCGGTGTGGACGGTTCTGGGCGCATCGTTTACGGCCGCCGTCTACGCGCTGTTTATCTGGCTTACCGGCTGCGCGGCCCCGGCGGATTTTTTCTCAAAACGGCCGCGCGGGCCCGGCAAACCGTGCAGCGCCTCCGCGCCCAAGGCAAAAGCCGATTAACGCGGCGTCCCACTCAAAAAGCCGCACGGGCTTTCCCCAAAGCGGGGGCCCGTGCGGCTTTTTTTGAATTGCTCCGGCAGCGCCTGCACCTTGCAAAAGGGGCGGCGCCGACAGCATGCTCTGTTTGTCTATCCTTGTTTACCTATCCCGGATACCGGCAGATTCCGCAGGCCATTCTGTCTGTTCTGATCGGTGGTTTTTTGCAGCGAACGCATCAATACAGCTTCTCGCGTGCCGTATAGTGCGTATGCAGAATGTGATGGGCTTTTTCGCCGCCCGGCTCGCCAAGATACTCGGCGTACACCTTTTTCAGCAGCGGGTTCTCATGGCTCTTGCGCACGGCCTTGCCGGCGTCCTCACCATACAGCGCGGCGGCGCGCAGCGCCTTCAGATCGGTAAAGTTGCGCACGCTCGCGGGCTGTGTGGGCTGGCCGCCGCCGTTCACGCAGCCGCCCGGGCAGGCCATAAACTCGATAAAATCGTAGTGCTTTTCGCCGCTTTGCACGGCCTTCAGCACCGCGTCGCAATTGGTAAGGCCGCTGGCGACGCACACGTTCAGATGCAGGCCGCCAACATCGTAGCTGGCCTCTTTGATGCCCTGTGTGCCGCGCACCTCACGGTAATCCACGGCCCCCATGTTCTCGCCCGTTACAAGCTCCACGGCCGTGCGCAGCGCGGCCTCCATTACGCCGCCCGTTGCGCCGAAGATTGTGGCCGCGCCGGTGCTCTCGCCCAGCGCCGGGTCGAACTCCTCGTCCGGCAGCTCGGCAAAGCGGATGCCCGCGCGCTCAATCATGCGGCCCAGCTCGCGCGTGGTGATCGAAAGATCCACGTCGGGAATGCCGCCGCCCGCCGCGCTCATCCCCTCGCGGCCGATCTCGAATTTCTTCGCGGTGCAGGGCATTACGGAAACGCACACGATATTGTGCGGGTCGATGCCCATTTTTTCGGCATAATAGGTTTTCGTCAGCGCGCCGAACATCTGCTGCGGCGATTTGCAGCTGGAAAGGTTCGGGATCATATCGGGATAATATGTCTCGCAGAACTTCACCCAGCCGGGGCTGCAGCTGGTGATGAGCGGCAGCGCACCGCCGTTCTTCACGCGATGGACAAACTCGGTGGCCTCCTCCATGATGGTGAAGTCGGCGGCGGTGTCGGTATCGAACACGCCGTCAAAGCCCAGGCGGCGCAGCGCGGCAACCATCTTGCCCTCCACGTTCGTGCCAATGGGCATGCCGAAGCACTCGCCCAGCGTGGCGCGCACACTGGGCGCGGGCTGCACCACAACGTGCTTTTCGGGGTCGTTCAGCGCGGCCCACACCTTGGCGGTATCGTCCTTTTCCGTCAGCGCGCCGGTGGGGCATACGGTAATGCACTGCCCGCACGAAACGCACGGCGAATCGGCCAGCTTTGCCTCGAACGCGCAGCCGATATGCGTGGAAAAGCCGCGCTCGCTGGCGCCGATGACGCCTACGGCCTGATTGGCCCGGCAGGCCGCCACGCAGCGGCGGCACAGAATGCACTTGTTGTTGTCACGGATCATGTGCGGCGCGGAATCGTCGATCGCGTACTGCTCGCGCGCGCCCGCAAAGCGCTTGCCGTTTACACCGTAGTCGCGGCACAGTTTTTGCAGCTCGCAGTCGGTGCTGCGCACGCAGGAAAGGCAGTTCTGATCGTGCGTGGAAAGCAGCAGCTCCAGATTGGTGCGGCGGGCCGCCTGCACCTTTTCGCTGTTGGTAACGATCTCCATCCCGTCGCTCACGGGGTATACGCACGCTGTCACCAGGCTGCGCGCGCCCTTTACCTCCACCACGCAGATGCGGCATGCGCCGATTTCGTTGATCTCCTTTAAATAGCACAGCGTCGGGATCTCGACGCCCACACTGTGGGCCGCTTCCAGAATGGTAGAGCCGGCAGCGACCTCATACGATACGTTGTTGATCTTGATCTGTACGGTTTCCATCGTTCTCGCTCCCCCTCTTACCCTTTATGAATGGCGCCGAACTTACACTTTTCAATGCACGCGCCGCACTTGATGCACTTGGCGGTATCAATGCTGTGCGGCTGGCGAACGGTGCCGTAGATGGCCCCGGCCGGACAGCCACGCGCGCAGAGCGTGCAGCCCTTGCACTTAACGGGATCGATCTGGTAATTCAGCAGCGCCTTGCACACGCCCGCCGGGCAGCGCTTGTGTACGATGTGCTCCACGTATTCGTCACGGAAATAGCGCAGCGTAGAGAGCACCGGGTTCGGCGCGGTCTGCCCAAGGCCGCACAGGCTGTTCGATTTGATAAATTCGGCCAGCTCGTTGATCTTGTCCAGATCCTCCATCGTGCCGTTGCCCTCGGTGATCTTGTTCAGCAGCTCCAGCAAACGCCGGGTGCCCACGCGGCACGGTGTGCACTTGCCGCAGCTTTCGTCCACGGTGAATTCGAGGAAGAACTTCGCAATGTCTACCATGCAGGTGTCCTCGTCCATTACGATCAGGCCGCCGGAGCCCATCATGCTGCCGATGGCAATGAGGTTGTCGTAATCGATGGGCGTATCGATCAGGCTGGCCGGAATACAGCCGCCCGAGGGGCCGCCCGTCTGCGCGGCCTTGAACTTTTTGCCGTTCGGGATGCCGCCGCCGATTTCTTCCACAATGGTGCGCAGCGTGGTGCCCATCGGAATCTCGACAAGGCCGGTGTTTTTGATCTTGCCGCCGAGCGCAAACACCTTTGTGCCCTTGCTTTTGGCGGTGCCCATGCCGGCAAACCAATCCGCGCCGTTCAAAATAATCTGCGGCACGTTGGCGTAGGTTTCTACGTTGTTCAGAATGGTGGGCTGGCCGAACAGGCCCTTCACGGCCGGGAACGGCGGGCGGGGCCGCGGCTCGCCGCGCTTGCCCTCGATGGAGGTCATCAGCGCCGTCTCTTCGCCGCAGACAAACGCGCCCGCGCCAAGCTTGATGTCGAGATCGAAGCAGAAATCCGTGCCGAAAATATTCTTGCCCAGCAGGCCGTATTCACGCGCCTGCTCGATGGCCACCTGCAGGCGATGCACGGCGATGGGGTATTCCGCGCGGATGTACACATAGCCCTGCGTGGCGCCGATGGCATAGCCCGCAATGGCCATTGCCTCGATTACCACGTGCGGGTCGCCCTCCAGCACGCTGCGGTCCATAAACGCGCCGGGGTCGCCCTCGTCGGCGTTGCAGCATACGTATTTCTGCACATTGCCCCGGTTGCCGGAGGCCAGCTGCCACTTGCGCCCGGTGGGGAAGCCCGCGCCGCCGCGCCCGCGCAGGCCGGAATCGAGCACGGTCTGGATCACGTCGTCCGGCGTCATCTCCGTCAGCACCTTGCCCAGCGCGCGATAGCCGTCGAACGCAATGTACTCCTCGATGTTCTCCGGGTCGATACGGCCGCAGTTGCGCAGTGCGATGCGGCGCTGCTTTTTGTAGAACGCGGTCTCGTCGAGGCTCTTTACCGTACCGTCCTCGCCCACGGTCTCGTCATAGAGCAGCCGCGTAACAGGGCGGCCTTTCAGCAGGTGCTCGTCAACGATCTCCTTGACGTTTTCTTCCTTCACCATGCTGTAAAAGCTGCCCTCGGGATAGATCACGACGATGGGGCCCAGCGCACACAGGCCAAAGCATCCCGTGCGCACCACGCACACCTCGTTTTGCAGGCCCGTGGCGCGGATCTCGTCCTCAAACGCTCTGGCAATCTTGTCGCTGCCGGAGGAGGTACAGCCCGTACCGCCGCAGACCATGACATGGCTTCTATACATTGTCTCTCCTCCTCACTGTGCGTTCTCGATCATATATTCGGCAACGGGCGTTTTGCCCGCAAGGTGCTCGGCCACAACGCGCGCGGCCTTTTCGGGCGTCATTTTTACATACGTTACCTTTTCCGCGCCCGCGCACACCACCTCTACCACCGGCTCCCAGCCGGCGGGGCCAAGGCTCCCCGTCTGTGTAACAAGCACACCGTGCAGGCCGTTTTTGCTCACTTCCTCGGCAAACGCGTTCAGCACTCCGCGCGCACCGGCGGCAATGCCGCCGGTGCCCATGCCCACCGTAACGCGCGTGGCGTCGTGCGCGGCCTCGCGTGTTTCAACGGTCTGCTTCATCTTGTCGCGGATTGCGGCAAGCTCTTCCAGGCTCTTCATATTCTGTTCTCCTTTTTGTAAAAATGGGGAAAGTTTTTCCTTAAAGTATTGTTCTATGTACACAAACGCGCGGGCATCTCCCGGTGCAAATTCGCGCGTGAGGGCGCGCAGCGCAGCCGCCTCGGCCAAAAAATCCCCGTCTGCCGGTTCACCCCCGGCCGAAAGCACCCGTGCCGAAACCGCAAACGCGGTCTCGGGATGGCCGCAGACGATCGCGGCCAGCGTTTGCGGCAGATCGCCGAGGGGCGCGCAGTCGATGTGGCCAAGGCAGAACACCGCCGCAGCACAGGTGCCGCACCCGGGCGCGCTCCGCAGCGAAAACGCGCCGCCCGTGCGCAGTGCCGCCGCCTTGCACAGCGGGATGCCCAGCCCCGCGCCCCGCGCCCCGCGCGTGGTGTAAAACGGGCTTTGCGCGTTTTGCGCCTGTCGCGCCGTCATACCGCAGCCGTTGTCCGCAACGCAGAGCGTCAGACGGCGGGTGTCTGCGCCTTCTTCCTCCCGCCGTTCGGCGCGCCGCCCCTCGTCCAGCGTCAGGCGAATCACCACCCGCGCGCCGGCCATGCCCCCTACGGCCGCAGCCGCGTTTTGGGCAAGATCCAGCAGATGCAGCGAAAGCTCGCGCATCGCTTAATACTTCGCCAGAATATCGTCCAGCTCGTCGCCGGTGAGGCGGCCGTATACATCGTCGTTGATCGTCATCACGGGCGCAAGGCCGCACGCGCCGATGCAGCGGCACGCGTCCAGGCTGAACTTGCCGTCCGCCGTGCATTCGCCGCCGGTGATGCCCAGCTTTTCCTGCAGGCTTTCGTAAATTTTGCCGCTGCCCTTTACATAGCACGCCGTGCCAAGGCACACGCTGATCTTGTATTCGCCCTTGGGGCACAGGCTGAACTGCGAATAGAACGTGGAGATGCCGTAAATTTCGGCCAGCGGTTTTCCCAGCGCGTCAGCCACGATGCGCTGAACCTCAATGGGCAGATATCCGTAAATTTCCTGTGCCTTTTGCAGAGCCGGCATCGCCGCGCCCGGCATGGCCTTGTGCTCATTCAGCCAGGCAGTCAGCCGGGCCTCCTGCTCCTTTGTGCCCGAGAACGGCACGGTGGAAAAGCGCCTCATAAAAACTCCTCCTGTATCGATTCCAGAGCATTTTCAAAACACGGTGTGCGTTTTGCAAAGGCGCTTGGCCAACGGCGCGCCCGCATCGGCTCTGTTCAAAATGGGATTCCCACGCACACAGCCGCAAAAGAGCCGCAAGGCACGCCCTCCGGCACACTGCCGCCGGCGCCGCGCTTTTGCCGGCGCCGCGGCCCATACAACCGCAAAACCGGTACGCAGGTTCATACATATACCAGTATATCAGATACTTGTTAAAAAAACGACAGGTTAGATTTTCCTAACCTGCCGTTTTTTTGTAGAAATTCTTCCCAATAATTTGTGCAGTTTTTACAAGCTTCTTCATTTTGTAACAAAAAACAGGGCCGTTGACAAACAAAATCTCCTATTTTTTGGCAGTTTTTACAAACTTTTTCGTTTTGCGGCAAAAAACAGGGCCGTTGATAAACAAACCCCCCATTTTTTAGGAAGAGATTTTGTCAACAGCCCCGATCCGAACCGCCGTTCAGCAGCCAAGCCTCCGGTTCGGGGCTCCCGTTTTAAACGGCAAAAGCGGTGTATGCGCCCGTTGCCCGGCTCGGCTCTGCCGCGCCGCTCACCCGCGCCCGGCCGCGGGGAATGCCGTGCAGCACAGGCAGAATATCGCCGCGGCGGCCGGCAGAGAAAGCACGCGGACGGTCCGGAGATGCTTTTTTGCGTATTTCGTTTCCTCCCCTGCGCGGCGCGCTTTATTTTATCGGGTGCGGTTCCACGTGTGGCGGCTGAACAGCACCAGAATGGGGAAGATTTCCAGGCGGCCCAGCAGCATATCCATAGAGAGCACGAGCTTGGCAAACGGCGAAAACATCGCGTAGTTGCCTGTGGGGCCCACCAGATCGAGCCCCGGGCCGATGTTGTTCAGGCAGGCCATCACGGCCGTTATGTTGGTCTCCATCGAAAAATCATCCAGGGAGATCAGCAGAAAGCTCGTGACCGCAATGGCACAGTAAGCAGCCATATAGACGTTTACGCTGTGCAGCACCTCGTCGCGGACCACGCGCCGGTTCACGCGCACTACATTTACGCTGCGCGGGCGCAGCATGCGCCGCACCTCCACCGCGAGCCCCTTAACCAGCAGCAGAATGCGCGCCACCTTCACGCCGCCGCCCGTGCTGCCCGCCGAAGCGCCGATCACCATCAGAATACACAGGATCGAGCGCGAAAGCTGCGGCCACACGTTGAAGTCCGCCGTGGCAAAGCCCGTTGTCGTCATCACGCTGCTCACCGTGAACGATGCATGATGGAACGCCTCGCCAAAGCCGGAAAACAGCGGCCGCACATCCACCGCGATCACAAACATCGCGCCCAGCATCACGCCAAGATATAAAAGCAGCTCCTCGTCAAACAGCGCCGCGCGCCATTCGCGCAGCAAAAGCAGAAAATAAATGCTGAAGTTCACGCCGAACAGCGCCATAAATACGGTGCAGACATTTTGCAGATACGGGCTGTAGCCCGCTATACTGTCGTTTTTGACGCCAAAGCCGCCCGTGCCCGCCGTGCCGAACGCCGTGCAGAGGCTGTCGAACAGCGGCATGCCGCCCGCCAGAAGAAAGCCGATGCAGATGAGCGTGAGCACGATGTAGATCTTATACAAAAGGCTTGCGGTCTGGCGCATGCGCGGCACGATTTTGCCGACGGTGGGGCCCGGGCTTTCGGCGCGCAGCAGGTGGATGCCGTAGCCCGCGCCCTGGCCCGTGGGCACCACGGCCAGCAGGAACACCAGCATTCCCATGCCGCCCAGCCAGTGCGTAAAGCTGCGCCAATACAGCAAGCCGTGGCTCATGGCCTCCACATTTGTCAAAATGGAAGCGCCCGTTGTGGTAAAGCCGGAAACCGTCTCGAAAAAAGCGTCTACATAATGCGGGATCTCGCCCGAGAGCCAAAAGGGCAGCGCCCCCGCGGCCGAGAGCAGCCCCCAGCCCAGCGCCACAATGATAAAGCCCTCGCGGGCGTAAAAATCGCGCGTCGCCCTGCGGCCGATCAGCATCAGGCCGCCGGACAGCAGCGCCAGCAGCGCAGCCGTCCACAAAAAGCCGGTCATCGGCGCGCCCATCTCGCCGTAAACGATGCACACGGCGACGGCGGGCATCATAAACAGCGCCTCCAGCGCAAACAGCACGCCCAGCATCCGGGCAATCATTTTTGTATTCATGCGTCCTCCGGCTCAATCGGCAAAAATATCGTTCAGGTCGCTGATGGGCCTGCCGCTCGCGGCGACGACCACGATGTTGTCCCCGGCGGCAAAGCTGTCGCTGCCGCTCGGGATCACCGTGCGGGCGCCGTGTGTAATGCCGGCGATCAGGATCCCGGGCTTCAGATGGATGTCCAGCAGCGTCTCGCCCAGATGGCGCGTCGCTTCGGACGCGCGGAATTCCAGCGCCTCGGCCTTGCCCTCCACCATGCGGTGCAGCGTAATCACGCTGCCGCCCGTGGTATTTTGCATGGCGCGCACATAGCGCACGATATCGGTGCAGCACAGCGCCTTCGGGCTGATGAACGTATCGACGCCCATGCGCTTGAACGTATTTACGTATTCCGTGCGGTTCACCTTGGTAATCACCTTGGGCACGCCGATATGGCCGGCGTACATGGCGATGACGATATTCTCCTCGTCGATGTTCGTGAGCGTGATGATGGCGTCGGTGAATGCCATGCCCTCGGCCGAAAGGATATCCTGCCGCGTGCCGTCCGCCTCGATGATCACGGCCTCGGGCAGAAGGCCCGCCAGCTCGATGCAGCGGTCGTGATCCTGCTCGATGATCTTTACGCCGATGCCCGCGCCGAGGCAGCGCATAGCAAGGTAATATGCCACGCGGCTGCCGCCCACGATCATCACGTTGCGCACCTTCTGCTTTACGATGCCGAGGTTTTTGATGAGCTTTGCAAGATCGCGCACCTCGGCGGTAACGTAAATATTATCGCCCGCCTGCAGCGTAAAGCCGCCGTCCGGAATGTGCACGGCGCCCTTGCGCTCTACCGCGCACACCAGCACGCGCACGCGCGCGATCTCGTACAGCCGCTTGAGCGGGATCCCCGCCAGGCTGGAGGCCTCGTCCACGTGAACCTCCACGATCTCCACACGGCCGCGCGCGAAGGAATCGCGCTTGAGAAACGACGGAAACTGCAGCAGATGATGGATCTCGCGCGCGGCGGCGTATTCCGGATTCACCGTCATGGAAAGGCCCAGCTCCTCGCGCATCAGCACCAGCTGCTCGGTATATTCGGGGTTGCGCACGCGGGCGATGGTGTGCTTTGCGCCCAGCTTGCGCGCCACGATGCAGGTGAGCAGGTTGATCTCGTCCCGGCTGGTGGCGGCAATGAGCAGATCGGCTGTCTCCACTCCGGCGTCCTTCAGCACGCTGATGGACGCCCCGTTGCCGTGCACCACCATCACGTCGTAGGATTCTATACTCTGCTCCAGCACCTTGGGATTAGAATCGATCACGGTGATGTCGTGCCCCTCCTGCGAAAGCTGCTCTGTAAGAGCAACGCCTACCTTGCCGTCTCCCACGATAATAATGTTCATACCTGTAATTTCCTCTCGTTTTCCGCCGATATTCAAAGAAAGCCCCGCCTCGGCCGGAACGCCGGGCAGGGGGCGGCGGCTGCCGAAGGCAGCGTCTTACTTTACCTCCACGGTCCAGCCCAGCTCGTCGGGCAAACGGCCCCACTGGATGCCGGTGATCGTATCGTACAGGCGCTGCGTGAGCGGGCCTGTCTGGAAACCATTGACCGTCAGCACCTCGTTCTCATACCGCAGCTCGCCCACCGGGCTGATGACGGCGGCCGTGCCGGTGCCGAATACTTCCTCCAGCGTGCCGTCCCTGCCCGCCGCGAGCACATCCGCAAGCGGCAGACGGTTTTCGCAGTCTACCGTATAGCCCCACTTTTGCAGCAGCTCGATGCAGCTCATACGCGTGATGCCGGGCAGCACCGTGCCGGTGCACGGCGCGGTGCGCACCACGCCGCCGATCTTGAAAAAGCAGTTCATGCTGCCCACTTCCTCCACGTACCGGCGCTCCACGCCGTCCAGCCACAGCACCTGGCTGTAGCCCAGCTCGTGCGCTTTCATCTGGCCGATGAGGCTGGCGGCGTAGTTGCCGCCGCACTTGATATAGCCCGTGCCGCCGGGTGTGGCGCGGACATATTCGTTCTCGACATAGATCTTTACCGGATTCATCCCCTCGGCATAATATGCGCCGGAGGGTGAAGCGATAATAATGAACTGATACGTCGCGCTGGGCTTTACGCCCAGCACCGCCTCGGTGGCGATGGTGAACGGGCGCAGATAGAGGCTGGTATCCGGCTCGTGCGGCACCCAGTCTTTATCGACGCTTACCAGGGCCTTCACGGCCGCGACAAAATCCTCCGCGGGGATCTCCGGAATGCACAGGCGCCGATGCGTGCGCTGCATGCGCTCGGCGTTTTTCTCCGGCCGGAACAGCAGCACGCGGCCGTCCGCGGTGCGGTACGCCTTCATGCCCTCGAAGCATTCCTGTGCATAGTGGAACACCAGCGCGGCGGGGTCCAGCGTGAGCGCGCGGTACGGCTCGATGCGCGGCGAATGCCAGCCGCGCCCCTCGGTGTAATCCATAATGAACATATGGTCGGTGTAATAAGCGCCAAAGCCCAGCGCCCCTTCGTCGGGCTTTGCCTTCGGGCTGCCGGTTTTGATGATTTTAATCTCTTCCATATTTCTTTCCCCTCTTTCAGGGCTGTGCCTTGCGCGGACGGGTGCGGCGCAAAAAAGCGCAGGCCTTTACAATATTTATATATTAGCGCCTTTACCGGCGTTTTACAAGAGGGGCGCGGCGTTTTTTCGCATTGTTTTTTGCGCGGCCGGCACGGCTTGCTTTTCGCGGAGGTTGCATATATAATGGTTTCAGGAACCGCCTCGGGTACAGCCCGCGGCACGGGCGATTTTTCAAAAAGGACGGTAGAGGTTATGGAACGGCTGCGCGCTGTGCTCTTTGATATGGACGGCCTGATGTTCGACACCGAGCGCGTGTCGGACACGGTATGGTGCGATGTGGCAAACCGAAACGGTTTTGCCATGACCTCGCAGGATGTTTCTCTTTTGCGGGGGCGCAATTACGAGGGCGGCCGCGCCGCCCTTTGGGAGCGCTTCGGCGCGGATTTTCCGTATGACGCGCTTGCCGCGCAGGCCATCCGCGAGATCAGCGCGCGGCTGGAGCGGCAGATTCCGCTGCGCCCGGGGCTGTTCGCGCTGCTGGACGCGCTGCGCGGCATGGGCTGCAAAATGGCGGTGGCCTCCTCCACCCACAGCAGCCGCGTGCTGCGCAATTTGGAGCGCACGGGCGTGCGCGGGTATTTTTCCGCCGTGATCGGCGGCGAAGCCGTAACGCGCTCCAAGCCCGACCCTGAGATCTTTTTGCGTGCTGCGGCAGCGCTGGATACGCCGCCCGCCGCCTGCATGGTTTTGGAGGATTCCTACAACGGCGTGCGCGCCGGCGCGGCCGCCGGATGCTTTACGGTGATGGTGCCGGACATCGACCCGCCCACACCCGAGATGGAGCGCCTCGCCGGAGCGGTCGTGCCCAGCCTGAACGCAGTGATCCCGCTGGCCGCCGCGCAAGCAGGCGTTCCCTGTGCAGACGGCGTTTGAAACGGGCCGCGGCGGCACGGGGAAACGCGGTTCTTTTTTAAAGCAATCCGGCCGCGCGGGAAAACGCGATTTTTTGAAAAAACGGGGCGGGGGCGTCGTTATGAAGATGATATCCTGGAACGTGAACGGGTTTCGCGCAGTGCTGAAGAAGGGCTTCGCCGAAATCTTTTCGGCACTGGACGCAGACATCGTCTGCCTGCAGGAGACAAAAATGCAGCCCGGACAGGCAGAGTTTTCGCCTCCGGGCTATCATCAGTACTGGTACAGCGCCGAGAAAAAGGGCTATTCCGGCACGGCGGTGTTCACACGCGCACAGCCGCTGAACGTGCTTTACGGCATCGGCCGGGAGGAATACGACCGCGAGGGCCGGGCCCTTACGCTGGAATACAGGGATTTTTATCTGGTAAACCTCTATGCGCCGAACAGCCAGAGCGAGCTGCGGCGTCTGGATTACCGCCTGCACTGGGAGGACGCGCTGCGCGCGTATCTGTGCGCGCTCGACCGGCAAAAGCCCGTTGTCGTGTGCGGCGATCTGAACGTTGCGCATGAAGAGATTGATCTGAAAAACCCCGGGCCGAACCGCGGCTCGGCCGGCTTTACCGACGAGGAGCGCGCGAAGCTGACGCAGCTGCTGGCAAGCGGCTTTGCCGATACGTTCCGCGCGCTGTACCCAACCGCCGCGGGCCGCTATACATGGTGGAGCTATCAGCACCGCGCGCGGGCCACGAACGCAGGCTGGCGCATCGATTATTTCCTCATCAGCGAGCGCCTGCGGCAAAGGCTTTGCGACGCGCTGATCTGCAGCGAGATCCCCGGCTCCGATCACTGCCCTGTGGGGCTGGTCTTGGCGCCGTAGCGCCCGCATATGCATATTGGAAAAGCCCCCGGCGGGCTGTTTCTTTTGCAAAAACAACAAACAAAACGGAGGAAGCACCATGGCAAATTACCTGCTGGCCGCACTGCTGGGCATCATCGAGGGCATCACCGAATGGCTGCCCATCTCCAGCACCGGGCATCTTATCCTTGCGGCAGAATTTATCCGCCTGCAGGCCTCGGACGCCTTTTTGGAGATGTTCGACGTCGTGATCCAGTTCGGCGCGATCCTTGCCGTTGTAGTGATGTTCTGGAACAGGCTGTGGCCGTTTTGCCTGCACGGCCCGGGCGAGGGCCTTGTGGGGCGGTACTGCCGCCGCGACGTGTGGGACATGTGGTTCCATGTGCTGGCGGCCATTCTGCCCAGCGCCCTGATCGGCCTGCCGCTGGACGACTGGATGACAGAGCATCTGCACAACCCGCCGGTGGTTTCGGCCATGCTGATCCTGTACGGCGTATTCTTCCTGCTGATGGAGCGCACGGTGGGCCGCCGCCGTCCCTCCGTGCGGCGCGTGGCGCAGATCAATTATCGCATGGCGCTGTTCATCGGCGTGTTTCAGCTGCTGGCGCTTGTGCCGGGCACCAGCCGCTCGGGCGCAACGATCCTCGGCGCAATGCTCATCGGCTGCTCGCGCACCGTGGCGGCGGAATTTACGTTCTATCTGGCCGTTCCCACCATGGCCGGGGCCAGCCTCATCAAGATCTTAAAGTTCCTTGTGGAGGGCGGCGGCTTTTCGGGCGCGGAACCGTGGCTGCTGCTTACGGGGTGCGTGGTGGCGTTTGCGGTATCGCTTGCGTGTATCCGCTTTTTGATGGACTATGTAAAAAAGCACGATTTTAAGGTGTTCGGCTGGTACCGCATCGCGCTGGGCGTTCTGGTGCTGGCATACTTCTATCTGGTAAAGCCCGCCCTGGCAGCGTAGCGCCTTTGCTTTACGTTTTTTGCGCCTTGGCCGGCGCGTGCAGCCGCACGGTGAGCACCTTCTCCGGCTGCACGCGCAGCGCGCCGCCCGCGCGGGCAAAGCAGACCGCCCCGCAGGATTTTTGATGCTTCAGGCTTTCCCGCCCCGTTTCCGTTCTGACGTTGTTGCCGGCGTCTTTCCAAAAAGCCAACGCCATCCAAAACTTTTGCCCGTGCTTTCCTTGTGTTTTTTTTCGATCTTTGCTATACTGGTTTCATACAGCGTGCCCGCCGGCACGCATGGCTTGGCAGGAGGTTGTTTCATGGTCAGTGATCTTGTGTTTATTCTGGTCATCGTCGCCGGCTCCGTCGCGATCTACTTTCTCTTTGCAGGGAAAAAGAACGACGGGCTCGAAAAGCCGCGCAAGGCCAAAAATCTGAACGATTCCCAAAAGAGCGCAGAGCCGCTGCGCATTGCAAAGCGCTTCGCAGTGCTGCATCAATATCAGGTGATCGCGCCCGCGCAGCTTGCGAAGGACGGCAAATACGCCGATCTGGATTTTATCCTCGTGGGCTGGTTCGGCCTGCTGTGCGTGAAGTGCATCGGGCTGGGCGGGCAGATCTACGGCAGCCTTGAGGACGAAATGTGGCTGCAGCTCGACGCCGGCAAGCGCGTCTCGTTTGCAAACCCCATGCGCGCCGCCGAGGCGGACAGCCGCCTGGTGCGCGATACGCTGTTTGCCGCAAAGCTGCGCAATATTCCGGTAGAGACTGTATGCGTATTTACAAACAAAAGCGCAACGCTGATGCTGCCGCGCACAACGGGGCACTACACGGTAAAGGATTTCCGGGCGCTGCTCAATAAAAGCAAGTTCGATCAGGACAAGGGCGTCGATATCCCCCAAACCGTCGAGGCCGTAAAAAAGTGGGTCGCCGCGGGCTGAACAGGAAAAAGCAAACCCGGCGGGATCTTCTTATAACCGGCAGCAATCGGCAAAAGCCGCGGCAGCGCCGGCCACTATTTACATTTTGTTCACAGGCGTTTCATAAACCCATCGCATTTGTTTTTTATACTATATATCGCAGAGACACGGAAGCCGCAATCCGGGTTTCTGTACATGATTCCTCCTCACACCGAGAGATACCCCTTAAAACCCCCGTGCCTTTCCGGCGCGGGGGTTTCCCTTTGCGCGGGGTGCGGAGCGGGAGCGCAGGGCGGGAGCACGGCAACGTTCACACGGCCGCGCTTCAGGGCGCGGGGTCCCGCCCATAACAGGCCGCCCAAGGCAGGCGGAGCAAATCCCGGGCAGGGCCTGCCTAAATCACCTGGAACAGGTAAAACTTCAGATACGCTGTCTCCGGCACGCCCCAGAGCACCGGATGATCCGGAGACTGCTGGCGCGCCTCGATCTGGCGCAGCTGTACGCCGGCGTCGTGCGCGGCATCCGCCAGCATGGCGCGGAACATGGCGTCCGTTACAAAATGGCTGCAGCTGCAGGTGGCAAGGTAGCCTCCGCGCGGCAGCAGCTTCATGGCGCGGTAGTTGATCTCTTTATAGCCGCGCAGCGCGTCCGGCGCGGTGCGGCGGGATTTTGTGAACGCGGGCGGATCGAGCACAATAAAATCATATGGCGAGCCGCTTTGCGCAAGCTGCGGCAGCAGCTCGAACACATTGCCCTGCACACAGCTTACCCTTTCTGCAGCGCCGTTCAGCGCGGCGTTGCGCTTTGCCATTTCCACCGCGTCGGCCGAGATATCCACCGCGGTTACGCGCTTTGCCCCGCCGCGCGCGGCATTCAGCGCAAACGAGCCCGTATGCGTGAAGCAATCCAGCACCGTTTTGCCCTGCGCCATGCGCGCAACAGCCTGCCGGTTGTATCTTTGATCGAGAAAAAAGCCTGTTTTTTGGCCGTTTTCCACATCGACGTCATAGCGCACGCCGTTTTCCGCAATCTGCGTGCGGCAGCTTTCGGGCGTTTTCAGGCCAAGCGCGGAAAGATCGAACCAGCCCTTTCCCTCCGCAAGGCCCTCCCGCAGGCGCAGCGCCGCATCGTTGCGCTCGTACAGGCCCGCGATCTCCTGCCCGTCCTCGCGCAGCAGCTGTACCAAAAGCGGGAACAGCACGCCCTTCAGCCGCTCAATGCCCACGCAGAGCGTCTGCGTTACCAGCAGCGGGCCGAAGCGGTCGACCGTCAGCCCCGGGAACAGGTCTGCCTCGCCAAAGATAATGCGGCAGCACGAAACGTCGTCCAGCACTGTTTTGCGGTATTCCCACGCGTGCGAAAGGCGGCGGCGCCAGAAGATTTCGTCAAAGATATCGTTTGCGCTGCGCGAAAACACGCGGATGCGGATCTTGCTGTGCACGCTGAGAAAGCCCGAGCCCAGATACCGGCCCTTCGTGCTCACCACATCCACGATCGAACCGTTCGCGGCTTCGGGTGCGCGCAGCACCTCGGTATCGTATACCCACGGATGCCCCTCCAGCAGCGCGCGCTGCGCCTTTGGCGTTACCACGGCCTGCGGATAAATTCTTTGCTGTTTCATCACTTTCCCCTCGCTTTTTAAAGCCATGCGTACTATAATAGACAGTAAGCGCGCCGCACCGGGGCCTGCCGCGCCGGGGCGGATGCGCCGTGCTTTGCTTGCCTGAACAAGCATTTTTGCGCAATTTGCCAAGGCAAAACGCCGAAATTTACGCAAAATTCACGAAGGGGCGGCTTTGCCGGCAGCCCCATTTCATCCTGCAAAAAAACAGAGGAGTGCAGATAAAAATGGAAATTGAACGCAAATGGATGATCCCCCGCTTTCCTGCCGGGCTGCCGCTGCTGCGGCAGGCCAGCGTGCGGCAGGGCTACATCTCGGTACACCCCACGGTGCGCATCCGCGAAAGCGTTTCGCGCACAAGCAGCAAATGGATGCTGTGCTTTAAGGGCGCGGGCACGCTGGCGCGCGAGGAGGTGGAGACCGAGATCTCGCAGGAGGTGTTCGACCGGCTGACGGTTTTTACCGGCTCCGATCTTATTACAAAAGAGTTCCGCGTTTATGCGCTGCCCGGCGGCGAAGAGCTGGAGGTGAGCCTTGTGGACGCGGGGCGTCCCACCGCGTTCTTCTACGCGGAGGTGGAATTTCCCACCGTCGAGGCCGCGCACGCGTTTGTGCCGCCGAATTTTCTGGGGGAGGAAAAAACCGAGAGCCCCGAATTTTCCATGAGCGCCTACTGGCAGGCCACACGCGGCGGCACGGCCGGGTAAATTGCGCAGCCGGGGCGCTCTATGCTTCGGCGGCGGGAATGTCGTTCCTCTCCAAGGGGTTCGGCAGCGCGGTTTTTTGCACGGCAAGAGGATGCTGCACCCGCATCGGTTTTGCCGGGTGAACCGGCGCCCGCGCGCCGCCAGCCTCTCTTGCCGGATCGTAAAACGCTCCTCTTGTATCATTGTACCATTCCCGCGTTTCGATTACAAGCGATCCTTTTTCGTACAGCCGCGCGGCGTGCTGCGCGGTATGGTGCGGCGGGAGGAGCGCCGCAAAAAGAAAAACAGGCCAAAACACAAGGCTTAATAGTGACAAGTAACTATTTGCCGCAGAAGGCGGCGTGACCGTGTGTCACGCCGTCTTTCTGCGTCCATAGGTAGTTTGCGTAATTACAGGTTCGCTG
>CAJUMH010000034.1 GCA_910587145.1 uncultured Ruthenibacterium sp.
TCTGGTATTCATACAGGACGATCTGGCATTCCGTATACATCCGTCCGGTGCGGTACACCCACATGTAACTTTTGCTTCCGGCGGGGCGGCCGTCCTTATTCACCAGCACGGGTGTCTCGTCTGCCTGCAGGACGTGGTAGCCATACAGCTTTGCGTGGAGGTAATCATAAAGGACCGCAAGGTAGCGGTCTGCGCACTGGATCGTCCAGTTCGCCATGTTCTGTCTGGATATGTGCAGTCCACAGCGCTCAAATTCCTGCTCCTGCCGGTAAAGCGGGACGGCATTGACATATTTGGCGTTCATTGCTCTGTACCATTGAGAAGAACCATTCTTCCTTCTCCTCATCCCATACGGTACGGATACGTTTATCTTCGAAAAGCTGGATCTTATTATCCTGCCCCATCGGTTCCAGCCCCCCTATATCGCACTGTATCAGGGGTTTTACTGTTTTCACATTATACCATGACGCCGCGCAGCGGCCCCGACAAAACTTCGCCGCGCAAGCGGTGACAGTTTTGCATGGTTCAATGTTCTCAAAGCAAAGGCGTCAGCCTTGAGCGGGGCGGCAAAGCCCCGCGCTATCGCCAAAGGTGAACGGCTTTGGCGATAAGCTTTGAGGTTATTATACCACACTAAAGGCCCCACGTCTATTCAAACAACTCGCTAAGCCATACTACTATTCTATTTGTCCTCTAATTAAGGACAATTTTAGCAGCTGCATTTTAAACTCCGGTACAGGCCGTGAAGCAAATTCACAGGCAATCATTGGATGGGCAGAAGTCTTGCCGGATTTTCCCGCTTTGGAATGATTCCCATTGCTTTCGTTTGATCAATCCACAATTTAGGGATCAGCGTAAAGGATGCTGCTCTCTTCTTATCAAGTGGTTTTTTGTAACCTTCCTCTGTACAACTTCCGCTTCGTTTTCTCTGATTTCTGCATAATATTTAAGGGTTGTAATTTTGATTTTCCGGCAAAAACGACAAAACCTGTGCATAGTAACCCTGTGCACAGGTTTTGTCTAAATTGGAGTAAGTGGTTAAAATCGATTTTCTTTCGAGATTGCGTCCAAAACCAAATCGAAGCCCAGCGAAGCGGGTTCGATTTGGAAAGGAGGAGCAGCGCAATGAGCGCGCTCTGACTTTGGAAAAAGTCGGAGCAAGCGATATGCAGCTTGCTCCGACGTGGTCCGAGTGGCGCGACTCGAACGCGCGGCTTCGACATCCCAAATGTCGCGTGCTACCAACTGCACTACACCCGGATATTCAGTTTTCTGCCGTGATGACAGAGGTGAAGAGAAACACAAATCAATCTTTCTTTGTCCGGCTCCGCCGTCAAAGAGGCTCCCCCTCGGACGGAGGCCTGTAAACCTTTCCTTTATTATAGAATACCCCACGCCGGAAGTCAAGTCGGCCCGCCGCCGGAAATTTGGCCGGCCTCCGCCCTCCGCCCGTGGGGTACTTTCTGCCGGCTCCGGTTTCCGACAGCGTCTGGGTGCCTGTAAGATTACAACGCCTGTAAGATCTGCGCGCCGCGGCCGCAGATCCAGCGCCACAAAGCGGCGGCGGCCAGCAGCAGCAGCGCCGCCGCCAGCGCGCAAAAGCCCGCGAACCCGAGCGCGCGGCCGCCTGCTGCCCACAGCAGCGCGCCCAGCCCCACCGTGAGCATGCTGCCAAACACGCCGATGAGGCTCGAAGCCGATTGCTTCACAATGATCGTATCATTGTCGCAGTCCATGCGGGGCAGCAAAAGGTTGACTGTCAGTCCGAATACCGCGGAGAATCCGGCAAAGCAGACGCACAGCGCCAGCATTCCGAGCGCGTCCCACGGCGCGGGCGCGTAGCCGGCCCACAGCAGCGCAACGCTGCCCGCGGCCGGTACGGCGGATACCAGTGCGCTCAGCAGCGCCTTGGCACTGAACAGCGTGCGGGGCAAAACGGGCGCCTCCTTTAGCAGCCAGAGCGTTTTTCCCTCCATGCTGAGCGAAACACATGCGGGATTGATGGTGGACTGCGTGGCGCATACCGCGAGCAGCGTCAACGGCATCACCGCGCGCACGCCGCCCAGCGCCGCGATCATCGGCAGTGCCTGCCCGCGCATTGCCAGCGCGTAAACGGCTGCCCCCAGCAGCATCACCGCGCCAAAGCCCGTGTTCAGCACATAGGATGTCGTGCCGAAATACCGGCGGCTTTCCTTGCGCAGCAAAGCGGCAAACGCGCCGCTTGCCTTTACGCCGTGCAGCTTGTAGTCGCCGCGCAGCGTGTGACCGGCAAGGCGGGAGAGGATACGCTGATACTGCGTGCCGATCCCCCACACCAGCGCGAAGAACGGCACAAGCCCGATCAGGATGTATCCGCCCAGCGCGGGCAGGCCAAACCCGGGGCCTGTGCCCGTCAGGGCATCCAGCAGCAGGCCGAACGGCAGCAGCGCCGTATACAGGTTTTGCCGCACGCTGTCCACGTTGCGCAGCAGCATTTCCAGCGTGCGGTTGATCTGCATGCTGCCCGCCAGCAGCGCCATACCGGCAATCACACCCACGATCGCGCCCACCGCCGCCTTGTGGCGCATACGGCCCGAGGCATAGGCGATGCCCCAGCCGCCCAGCAGCGCCAGCGTGGAGGGCAGCAGCGGCAAAAACGGGAGCGCGGCCGCCAGCCGCGCGCAGAACAGCGCGCCCTGCCCGGCCGAGAGCCCCGCGTAAACAAGATAGGCCGCGCTTGCCGGGAGCATCCACAGCCCGCAAAAAATCAGATTCTCCAAATACAGCGCCAGCACTTTGCCCAGCACCACCGTGAACGCCGGAACGGGCAGCGTCAGCATCAGGTCGCTGTCACGGCCGCCAAAGACGAGCCCGCTGGCTGCCATAAGGGTGAACATCAGCGAGACGACGCACGCCAGCACGGCCATGATCGGAAGCGTCAGTTCCGCCGCGCCGTGCTCTGCGAACATCTCCGTGAAAGAGAAGCTGCACACGCCGGAGAGATACAGCGGGAAAAGCGTCATCACTGCCAGCGCGCCAAAGCCGCTCGCGGCCTTGCGCCTGCTTTTGCCCGCGCCGCCCCGCAGCGAAAACGCCTGCATCATTACACGAAAATTCAGCTTCAGCAAAACCCACAGCTTACGCATGCGTACCGCCCTCCCGTGCCAGCTCCAGAAACACCTGCTCCAAACTTTCGTCGCCCACCACGGCGGCCGTCTCGCCTATTTTTACAAGCTTTCCCCTCTGGATGATCGCAATGCGGCTGCACAGCTTTTCGGCTACCTCCAGTACGTGGGTGGAAAAGATCACCGCGCCGCCCGCCCCGCACAGCTCGTGCAGAAAGCCCTTCAGCACAAACGCGGCCTGCGGATCCAGCCCCACAAACGGCTCGTCCAAAATCAGCAGCTTCGGCGTGCGCATGAGCGCCGAGATCACGGCCAGCTTCTGCTTCATGCCGTGGCTGTAGCTGCCGATGGCGCTGCCCAGCGCGCCCGTCAGCTCGAAGGCATCGGCATATTTTTGGATGCGTTGCGCGCGCGCCTCTTTGGGAATATTGTATAGATCGGCGATCAGCGCAAGATATTGGATGCCCGTTAAAAATTCGTAAAGATCGGGATTGTCCGGCAAAAAGGCTGTGATTTGTTTGGCGGCGATCGGCTGCGTCTTCACCGAGTGGCCGTCCACGGAAATTTCGCCTTCGGTAAAATTCAGAATGCCCGCCACACAGCGCAGTGTGGTTGTTTTGCCTGCGCCGTTGTGGCCGATAAAGCCCATGATCTCGCCCGCGTTTACCGTCAGCGAAAGATCGTCTACAGCTTTTTTGCCGCCCGGGTATGTTTTGGAAAAATGATCGATCTGCAGCATTTTGTGTGCCCCCTTCTCTGCGGCCCGCTTGGAACCGAACGACGCCGCTCGTTCGGCTTTCTGGCTGCGTTGTTTTGCGCCGTCGTTTTTGACAAAACCGAACCGCTGTGCCGATCATACACCTTCCAGCAAGGGGAAAGTCAAGCGTTTTAAAAACATTCTCCTGAAAAACGGCATAAATGTGAAAATTTGTGCGAACGCGAACAATACATACTCTTGATTTTTCTGTTTGGATTTTGTATAATGACAATATATCTACAGCAAGGGAAGCCCTGTGCTGATTTTAGAAGAGAGGAAGATTTTTTTGAAAACGTTTCTGAAAAAAAGCTCCGTCGTTTTGGCGGCTCTGATGCTGGCGCTGGCGTTTGCTGCCTGCTCGAACAACAGCACGCAGGGCGGAGGAACCGATGGCGATATCGGCCGCACGTTCTCTACGATGTTTTTTGATTACACCGTGGTCTCGGCGGAGAGCCCCGCGGAATACGACGGCTACACGCCGGCGGACGGCAATAAGCTGGTAGTCCTGAGCGTAACGGTGAAGAACGATTTTGGCAGCACACTGCCAATGTATGACACCGACTTTCAGCTTCAGTGGGGCGACGCCGATGACGACTTCGCCTGGGCTGTGGACGCCTTCAACGACAAAATGATGCCGCTGGAATGGGAGCTGGAGGATGAGAAGACGGTTACTTACGATATGCTGTTTGAGGCGCCGGCCGATGTGACCGAGTTCTCGCTGTGCTATCTGGAGGAGTACACTGACAGCGAGGGCAACGAGAAAAAAGGCGATTTCTTCAGCGCCAATTTTACACTGGAGTAACCCCGGAAGGAAGAGAAACCGCAGAAGCTGCGTTTTCGGCTTTGCCGGGCGCGGGCTTTTAACGGGGACGATCTGTAAAAAATACCGGCATCCGATGCAGCAGCACCGGATGCCGGTATTTTTTTAACGGTACGCCCGGCGGGGGGCAATGCCGGGAGGGGAAAGACCGCCGCGTGCCCGGCAGGGGAGCCGCCCAACCCACCTGATGGCGAAAATGCTCTGCGCCCGGCCGAGCGCAGGGTTACCGGGCTTGTCCGGTTGCCTCCAGCAGCGCCTGGATCTTCTGGTGCGGGTCGATGATATCGCCCACGGAGAGATCGTGGTTCAATGCAGCAATAAAATAGGCGATGTATTTGGAAACGTCCACCTCATGGAACCACGGGCGGGCGAGCAGCTCCGGCGTGCGGTAGGTGAGGTTTGTGCCGAATACGCCCGCGATCACGCCCTCTGCGAAGGCCTTGTCGAACGCGTCCAGCCCGTTGGTGAAGATGGCGTAGGTGGCGTTGGCAAAAATACGCTTTGCGCCGCGCTTTTTCAGCGAGTAGGCAATGTCCAGCATGCTCTCGCCCGAGGAGATAATATCATCCACCACAAAAATATCCTTGCCCGATACGCTCTCGCCCAGATATTCGTGCGCAACGATGGGGTTGCGGCCGTTGACAACACGCGAATAATCGCGGCGCTTGTAAAACATGCCCAGATTAACGCCCAGCGCCGAGGAATAGTACATATTGCGGTTCATTGCGCCCTCGTCCGGGCTCACGACCATAAAGTGCGCGGGATCCATGCAGATATCCGGCACGCTGCGCAGCAGCGCCTTCAGCACCTGATAGGTGGGCATCACGTTGTCAAGACTCATCATCGGCACGGCGTTCTGCATACGCGGGTCGTGCGCATCGAAGGTGACGATGTTGGTAATGCCCATTGCGTGCAGCTCCTGCAGCGCCACGGCGCAGTCGAGGCTTTCCCGGTAGGCGCGGCGATGCTGGCGGCTTCCGTAAAGCAGCGGCATGATCACGCTCATGCGCGTAGCCTTGCCGCTGGCCGCCTGAATGAGGCGCTTGAGATTCTGGAAATGATCGTCCGGCGACATGTAATTCTGATGGCCGAAAATGGAATAGGTCTCGCTGTAATTGCCCACATCCACCACAAAGTAAAGATCGTCGCCGCGCACAGTGGAGCGAATGAGGCCCTTGCCGTCGCCGGAGGAAAAGCGCGGGCATTCGCTGTCGATGATGAACGTATCCGCCTCCGTGCCGGCCTCTTTTGCCCAGCGCAGCAGGTGACGGTCGATCTTTACGGTGAGCTCCTCGGCGCCGGGTACAGCGATAAGGGCGAGATCGGCAAGGCGTTCGCTGAAATTGAAAAATTCCTTCGCGGTGGTTTTTGTGCGCACCATAGGCGAACATACACTCCTTTTTTGTTTGCTGCCGGGCGGGCGCTGCCGAAAACGGCATGCCGCAGGGCAAGGGTGAACAGCCTGATAATATTGGGGCAGTACCGCATACGAACCGTGCCCAAACCGCCCGTAGCTGCGCCGAACGTTTTGCCGAATGACGGTGCCGAAAAAACAAAAACCGCGGGCACCCCCTGCGGTTTGCCGGGGTTCCTTGTACCGCGGGGCAGAAACTCGGCAGGCGGGAGGGGAGCAGGGCCCTCAGACGGTTTTGTATGGTGCTGCCTTCCTCTCTCAGTATACCATAGAATCCGAAAAATGGGGAATAAATTTTCGCAGGGCGGGCATTTTCGACATTTTGTTCGGAAAACACAGAAAAAGGAGCCGCACTTTCCGACAAAATGCGGCCCTTTTGTTTTTTGCGCTGCCTTCAGCCGATGGCGGCGCAGATGGCATCGCCCATGGCGCGGCAGCCCACAAGCGTGCAGCCCTCGCTCATCATATCGCCGGTGCGCAGCCCCTGCTCCAGTACGCTGTTTACAGCGGCCTCGATCGCCTCGCTCTCTTTGGTAAGGCCGAACGAATATTTCAGCATCATTGCGGCCGAGAGGATCGTGCCGACGGGGTTTGCCAGATCCTTCCCGGCAATGTCCGGCGCGCTGCCGTGGATGGGCTCGTACAGGCCGCGCGTGCCCGCGCCGAGGCTGGCCGAGGGGATCATACCGATGCTGCCTGTGATCATGCTGGCCTCGTCCGAGAGGATATCGCCGAACATATTTTCCGTCACGATCACGTCAAACTGCGCGGGATCCCTCACAAGCTGCATTGAGGCGTTGTCTACATACAGATAGTTCAGCGCCACGTCCGGATATTCCGCCGCCATGCGCGCGGCCACGGCGCGCCACAGGCGGCTGGTGTCCAGCACGTTGGCCTTGTCCACGACGGTCATGCGGCTGCGGCGCTTTTTGGCCGTCTCAAAGCCGACGCGCAGAATGCGCTCGATCTCGTGCTCGGCATAGGGCATCACGTCCGTTGCCACGCGCTCGCTGTTTATCGTCTCGGTTTTGTGCTCGCCGAAGTACACGCCGCCAATCAGCTCGCGCACCACAAGAAAATCAATGCCGCGCGCCACAATATCCGCGCGCAGGGGGCTGGCGGCCGCCAGCTGCGGGAATAGCTTTGCCGGGCGCAGGTTGGCAAAAAGGCCCATCGCGCTGCGAATGCCGAGCAGGCCCTTTTCGGGGCGGCGGTCGCCGGGCACGCTGTCCCACTTGGGGCCGCCGACGGCGCCCAGCAGCGTGCTGTCGGCGGCAAGGCAGCCGTCGATCGTCTCCCGCGGCAGAGGCACGCCCGTTTTATCGATGGCACAGCCGCCGATATCCAGATCCTGATAGGCAAAATGATGGCCATAGGCCACGGCCACCGCCTCCAGAACCTTCAGCGCTTCGCCGACGATCTCCGGCCCGATGCCGTCGCCCTTCAAAACTGCAATGCGTTTGCGCATGCGTATCCCTCCGTTTTTTTGTAAATTTCAGCGAAAAACGCCGCACCCGGCGCGGCGCCGCCTGCCTGCTCGCTTTTGCCGCGGCGAACGCTTTTTTTCGCCGCGCGCTTATACGCTGCGGATCGATTGCAAAAGCCCGCCCCGATCCACGATGTTCTGGATGAATTCCGGCAGCGGCTGCGCCTGATACGTCTCGTTTTTTGTGAGGTTCGTGATAACGCCGGTATCGTAATCCACGCGCACTTCGTCGCCGTTTTCAATCGCGTCGCCCGCAGCCCCGCACTCAAAGATGGGCAGGCCGATGTTGATGGCGTTGCGGTAAAAAATGCGCGCGAACGATTTGGCGATTACGCAGGCCACGCCGCTCTCCTTAATGGCGATGGGCGCGTGCTCGCGCGAGGAGCCGCAGCCGAAATTCCAGCCCGCGGCGATAATATCGCCGGGCCGCACATTTTTGACAAAATCCTTGTCAAGATCTTCCATGCAGTGCGCCGCCAGCTCTTTGTGGCTGGCCGTGTTCAGATAGCGCGCGGGGATGATGACGTCGGTATCGACGTTATCGGCGTATTTGTGTACTTTACCCTGTACCATAATATTTTCCTTTCTGCGGGGCGCTGCGTTCCGGCAGCCCCTCTGCCTGATGCCTGCTCTCTTACGTTACTTAGCGATTTTTTCGGGGTCGGCGATCTTGCCCGCCACGGCGCTGGCCGCCGCCACGGCGGGGCTGGCCAGATACACCTCGCTGGAGGTGTGCCCCATGCGGCCCACAAAGTTGCGGTTCGTGGTGGAAACGCAGCGCTCACCCTCGGCCAGAACGCCCATGTATCCGCCGAGGCACGGCCCGCAGGTGGGCGTGCTCACCACGCAGCCCGCGTCGAGAAAAACCTCGGTATAGCCCAGGCGGATGCAGTCGCGGTACACCTGCTGCGTGGCGGGAATGACGATGGCGCGCACGCGCTTTGCCACCCTTTTGCCCCGCAGCACCTCGGCGGCGGCGGCCATATCCGAAAGGCGGCCGTTGGTGCAGCTGCCGATCACCACCTGATGGATGGCGATATCCGCCGCGGCGGCCTCGTCGATGGTCCTGGCGTTTTCGGGCAGATGCGGGAAGGCAACGGTGGGGCGGATGGCGGAGAGATCGATCTCAATTACCTGCTCATAGTCCGCGTCAGCATCGGGCGCGTATACGGTGCAGGCGTGCTGCGCGCGGCTGTCCAGATAGGCGCGTGTAACGCCATCCACCTCGAAAATGCCGTTTTTCGCGCCGGCCTCGATGGCCATGTTCGCCATACACAAACGGTCGTCCATCGAAAGGCTCGCAAGGCCCGGCCCGCCGAATTCCATGCTTTTGTAAAGCGCGCCGTCCACGCCGATTTTGCCGATGATGTGCAGGATGACGTCCTTGCCCGAGGCATAGCCGGAGAGCGCGCCCGTAAGCTGGAAGCGGATGGCGGCGGGCACTTTGAACCAGCACTGCCCCGTCGCCATGCCGGCGGCCATATCGGTGCTGCCCACGCCCGTGGAAAACGCGCCCAGCGCACCGTAGGTGCAGGTGTGGCTGTCCGCGCCGATCACGCAGTCGCCCGCGGCCACAAGGCCTTTTTCGGGCAGCAGCGCGTGCTCCACGCCCATTTCGCCCACGTCGAAAAAGTTCAGGATATCGTATTTATCCGCAAACAGGCGGCTCTGTTTGGCCTGCTGCGCGGCCTTGATATCCTTGTTCGGCACAAAGTGATCCATTACGAGGCTGATTTTGGTTTTGTCGAAAACCGAATCAAAGCCCGCCTTTTCAAATTCGTTGATGGCGACAGGGCTGGTAATGTCGTTGCCCAGCACCATATCCAGCTTCGCCATAATCAGCTGGCCCGGCGCCACAAAGTCCAGCCCCGCGTGCGCCGCCAGTATTTTTTGCGTCATTGTCATGCCCATGGTTGTTTGTTCCTTTCTGCAGGTGTTTTTGTTACGGAGCCGTAATGCTCACCGTCACGCCGTCCGGGCAAAAGGCAAGCTTGCCTCACCGCATCGTCCGCATGCCCGCCCGCGCTATTGTTTGCGGCTGTCCGGATGGTTGTTGATGGCGCTGGCAAGCGCCCTCACGCTGGCCATCATAATATCGGGGTGCTGGCCCGCGCCCCAGCTGACGGCGCCGTCGGCCCATTCCAGCCCCACATACGCCACGGCGTGGCTGGTGGAGCCGGCCTCCAGCGCGTGCTCCTTGTATGTTAAAACCGTAAAATCACGCCCGCTCCCCTTGCGGATGGCGTTCGCCACGGCGTCCAGACGGCCGTTGCCCTTGCCGGTATATTCCAGCGAGATGTCGTTTTCGGCGGCGGTCACCATCGCGTAGATGCCGTCCTTCTGGATGTAGTGCGCTTCGGGAATGGCGAACGGCGCTTCCTTGTTGAGATATTCGGCTTCAAAAATGCCGAATACGTCCTTGGGCGCGAGCTCCTTGTGCAGACGGTCGCTGACGCTCTTGACGGCGTAGCCCAGCGCCTCGCGCATTTTGGGCGGCAGATCGTAGCCGTAGTTCTGCTCTAAAATATAGCCGATGCCGCCCTTGCCGGACTGGCTGTTGATGCGGATGACATCCGTTTCGTATTCGCGGCCGACGTCGTGCGGGTCGATGGGCAGATAGGGCACCGTCCACTCGTAGAGCTGTTTTTCCTCGCGCCACTTCATGCCCTTGGCGATGGCGTCCTGATGGCTGCCGCTGAACGCCGCGAACACCAGCGCGCCCGCATACGGCGCGCGCTCGTAAACATGCATGCGCGTGACCCTTTCGTATTCGGCCACAACGGACGGCATATCGGAGAAATCCAGCTTCGGATCGACGCCGTGGCTGTACAGGTTCATCGCCAGCGTTACAATATCCACATTGCCCGTGCGCTCGCCGTTGCCGAACAGCGTGCCCTCCACGCGGTCGGCCCCGGCCAGCAGGCCCAGCTCGGTGTCGGCCACGCCGCAGCCGCGGTCGTTGTGCGGGTGCAGGCTGAGCACCACGTGCTCGCGGTATTTCAGATGATCGCTCATGTATTCGATCTGGTTCGCGTAGATGTGGCTCATGCTCATGGCGACGGTGACGGGCAGATTGATGATCACGGGCTTTTCGGCCGTCGGCTGCAGAATATCCAGCACGGCGTTGCACACCTCGAGCGAATATTCCGGCTCGGCGCCCGTAAAGCTTTCGGGGCTGTATTCAAAGCGGAAATTGCCCTCGTATTCGCCTGCAAGCTGCTTTACCAGCCGTGCGCCGTCGGTGGCGATTTTTTTGATCTCGCCCTTCGATTTTTTGAATACCTGCTCGCGCTGGGCCACGCTGACGGAATTGTAAAAATGCACCACCGCGCTGGGCGCGCCCTTCAGCGCTTCAAACGTTTTGCGGATGATGTGGTCGCGGCACTGCGTGAGCACCTGCACCGTTACGTCCTCCGGGATCAGATCCCTTTCGATCAGCGCGCGCAGAAACTCATATTCCGTTTCGCTCGCGGCAGGAAAGCCCACCTCGATCTCCTTGAAGCCCAATTTTACGAGGAAGCCGAAGAAATCGAGCTTTTCCTCCAGGCTCATCGGCACGATGAGGCTTTGGTTGCCGTCGCGCAGATCGACGCTGCACCAGATGGGCGGCGCCTCGATGTGATCTTTTTTCGCCCACCGCATTTCACACGTGGGCGGGGGAAAGTATCCGGGCCTGTACTTGTCGGGCTGCATCATAAAAATCAAACTCCTTTTTCAGATTATCGATCAGATCACCGATCGGGATCTTTCCGCACCTCTCTGCGGCATGCTCTGCGGCGCCGCCTGCCGGAGGATGCAGTAAAAAAGCTCCGTCTCCCGGCCGTTTGGCCAAGAGACGGAGCAGAAATGCTTCGCGGTACCACTCTTGTTGCCGGGCACAGGGCCCGGCCGCTTTGCGCTGTCGGCCAAACTGCGGGCGCGGCCTGCCCCGCATGGGCGAAGCGGCCAACACCTGCCGAAAGATGGCGAACAGCCTGACAGGATAACGGCGTCAATTCCGGCACAGCCTACTTTGCCCAAAAAGGGAAGAAAAACCGATCTTCGGGCGGTTCAGCCTGCTGCTCCAAGGCCAGTGCGCATTCCACCCGGCGCTGTTTTCCACCGTACAACAGCTCTCTGCGGCGCGGGCGCGGGATGCGCGTTCCTTTTCCTCGCATTTGAATCTTTCCATAAAAACTGCCATGCCCCGAAGGGGCAGGCCGGCGGGCGCGCCTTGGGCGCCCCGGGGCTTTTTATTACTATACCCGAAACGGGCGGGGTTTGTCAAGAGCGGATTTTTCATGGCAGCCTATTCCCGGCCGACCGTGATGATGTTTTCCAGCAGATCCATTTTGTACAGCCTGCCGGTGTAAACCGTTCGTGCGCCCATCAGATCGGTAAAAACGATCTGTTCCGGATCGATCTGCACTTTGGCTACATTGCGCAGCAGACAAGCGTCCTTTTCGTCCTTGCGGCGCTCATACACCGTGGAAAGACACATGGCTCACCCCTCCTTCAGCAGCCTTACGGCTTCGGCAAGCTTTGCGTTGCCCTGCTCGTACTCCGAAACGGCTTCCTGCAGCAGCTGCGCCGCATTTGCCGAAACCTGATGAGCAAGCCCATGCAGCTCTTCGGTGTGGTGTTTGTTGTGGGAAAGCATGTAATCGAGCAGCGCCAGTGTCTCTTCGGGCGAGGCGGCCTGCGCTGCCCCATGCGCATGGGCGTGTTCGTGGGAATGCGTATGGGGATGTCCGTGAAGGTGTTCGTGTTCGTGTGCGTCGTCATGCATTGACATTGAAGTCTGCCTCCTTTGGTTTTGTATAGCTCATTTCCGCTTCATCCAGCAAAAAACGCGCAAGCTGCCCTGCAACGAGATAGCAGAATTCCTGTGTGAGCCCGGTGCCGTACAAATTGCAGCTGCGGATATCCCTGCGCAGCGCAAGGGCGCCCAGATAGCGGATCGATCGGGCAGAAAGCGCTTCCTGCAAAAATTCCTCCTGTGCCTCGTCCTCTACCTTGTTCATGATCGCGCGGATCCGATGAATGCCAAGGCCCTGCGCCATATATTGGATCTTTTCGGCCAGCTCGATCGATTCGCTTGAGGGTTCCACCAGGATCAGCACAGTATCGCAGCCCTGCTCCACCCCGCGGCCGAAGCTTTCAACACCTGCCTCCTGGTCTGCGATCACAAGCTCGTTCGGGTTCAGGGTGATGTTGTCGATCAATGTTTTCGCAAACGCCCCAATGGAACACGCGCAGCCAAGCAAAGGGTCTTCGAGCTTGCCGGCCAGCACCATTGAGCGCCGCCCGTTTTGGGCGATGTATGGGGGCGCGATATCGTCCAGATACAGGGGGTCTTTGGCCAAAAACTGAGGCGGCCCGTCTTCGGCGCAAAGCGGCTGCGGCGGGCCGGAGAGGCCCAGTTTGCGCCACAGGCCGCCATTGGAGCTGTCGGTGTCAAGGATCAGAGAGCGGTAGCCCAGCATCTCCAGTGCGCCGGAAAGCAGCGCCGTGGTCGTGCTTTTGCCCGCGCCGCCCTTGCCGCAAACCGCGATCTTCCGGATCTTGATATCGCTTCGGGTGCTGCCGTGCTCGCGGATCCACGAGCGCATCTTTTCGGCAGCGGCCTTTTTTTCCTGCGCTGTTGCCGCGCTGCACAGGCCGCACTGAATACAGCCCTCGTCACCGCAGCTTACGGCGCCCAGCGGGCAGTGGAACAAACCCATAGACAGCACTCACTCCTTTTTGCCCGAAGCGCCCCAGCGCTCCATGTTTTCCGCGTCGTCGTTGCTCAACTCATCATGCAGCGACCATCCGTCCACATAGGGAACCTCGGGCACCCAATCCGGCTGGTGAACGATCTTCATCTTCAGTGCCTTTGTGGGGCAGGTGACAACGCAGTTGCCGCAGCCCTTGCATTTTTCCTCTTCGATGGTGACGGCGCCGTTTTCCAGATGGATGGCGTCATAGTTGCAGCGGGTGACGCAGATGCCGCAGCCGACACAGGGATCCTCCCGCCATACCGGGCGAAAGCGGCTGGGCTTGCGGACATCCTTCAGCCCGGCATCCTCGTAGAACTGGATGGCGCAGCAATCGGTGCAGCAGCTGCACACATAGGTGGTGTCACGGGTGTTGGGCGTTGTGTAGATCGCCCTTGAGCGCTCGGCCTCATCCAGCCGTTTCATCGCCTCTTCCATTGTGGGCACATACACGTTTATCTTTTTGGCAAAAAATTCTGCCTGCCGGTTGAACGAGAAGCAGTGTCCGTCCTCTCCGCCGTGCTCGCACATGCCGTCTTTGCAGTAATCCGGATCGTACCTTCCCAGATCGATATAGCTGCGGTAGGTGCGGCAAACGCACTGCGCGGTGAAGATCGTGCCGTTGCGCACATTTCGCTCCATGATCTCCTTCATGTTTTCGCAGTACATCACACCCGGAAGATCCTTGATCGAATTCCACTTTGGAATGACGCGCATCTCTCCGGCTGTGGCGGCGGCCGCCTGCGGCGAATAGGAGACGCGGATCCACTGATCCATCAGCTTATACGCCTTGATGTAGGGCATCCAATCCAGCCCCTGCGCGATACGGCCAGTGCCGATGCTGTCGCGGAAGGCCACCATGTTCAGATGCGGGCTGAAGATACGGGGATTGGCCACATTGGATGCGATGATCTTGCCCAGCAGTTCCATCTCGGTGAGCACCGCGTCTACATGGTCTGCGTCAAGGCCCAGCTTTTCCGCAACTTCCGGCGCCGTGGCGGGCAGCAGCGAGACAAACTGCATTTCTTCTTTTGTATACACCTCGCTCATCAGATACGGTGTGATAAAGGTGTTGGGAGAGAGTCTTTCATAAACCTTGGCGCCCTCGATGTAAACGGGATCCAGCTCCGGCAGCGGGCTGCCGAGGATCTCTTCCACTTTTGCTCTTTGTTCTTCCAATGTCATACGGGGTCCTTCCTTTCTTCTGAAAAGTTGTGGATACAGGCGGCCGGCAGCCGCCTCCGAAAATGAAAAGCCGCCGCAGAAATCTGCGTCTGCTTGGGCCTGCACAATAGACAAGCGAAAAAAATTGTGGTATAATACGATAAAATGTGATATAATAAAATTTTAAGCATTTATATCACACTGCCTGACAAAGGACATAATGCGCAAACATTTTTGATGGGAGGATGGGAAATGATCATGAACAATGCGAAGAAAGAGATCCTTGAGCTTCTCCACTGCGACCCGCTCATTGCTGCCATCCGAGACGAAAACGGGTTTCGTGCCGCGCTGGAAAGCAACATTCCGGTGATCTTCCTGCTGAACAGCAACATTCTCAGCCTTGCGCAGCAGTGCGAACAGCTTGCGGCGCAAAACAAGAAGGTATTTGTGCATATCGATCTGGTGGATGGCTTATCCTCTGTTCCGGTTGCCGTCGATTTTATTTCCCAAATGACGCCTGCCGCCGGCATTCTCACGACGCACGGCAGCATTATCAAGCGGGCCGCGGAGCTGAACCTGCTCAGCATCTACCGTATTTTTATGCTGGACGGGGTCGCGCTGCAGCGCGCGAAACGCAACATCGACAAGACCCGGCCCAATTTTCTCGAGATCATGCCCGGGATGATGCCCACGATCATAGAGCGTCTTACCGATTATACGCGCATTCCCGTTATCGCAGGCGGATTGCTCACGCAGGATGTCGATATCCGAAACGCGCTGCGCGCCGGCGCTGTGGGTGTTTCCTCTACGAATCCCGATCTGTGGGGACGGTGCTTTTCACTGCAGGCGCCCGACGCACAGGCCGGGCAGGAGGAGCGCCCCGAACACGCCGGAGAAAAAGGCTGAACCCAGGCCGTCCCGCCGCCTGTGCGGCAGGACGGCCGTTTCGCTTTTGCGCTGTTAAAAAGCGGTGTCCATCACCACATGCAGCACGCCGTTTTCCGGTTCTACGCCGAAGCCGTAGTCCGCCTCGTCGCCGTTGCGGCGGAACCGCGGGCAGAAAACACCGTTTTCATCAAACTGCCCTTCCTCAACGGTCAAAAACGCCTGACTGCGCTGGTTGAGGAAGTCGTCCGAGTGTGCGGCGCTGGTGGCCGCGACGCTGTCTGCCTTGGGGAACAGCATCAGCCGCCAGCCGGTGCCGGCCAGATAAAATTCATCCGTCCCGTTGTACCAGATCAGCCCCATGCCGCGGATGGGGGCCGGTTTGCCCAGCAGGGCATCCAGCCCGCTTGCGCTCTTTTTCATCCAGTCGCCCAGATCCTTCTTGAAGCGGACGCTGCCAATGCGATCCCCAAAATCGATATACTGCTCGGAAGCGCCGTCGTACTGCCCCACGGCGATCAGGCGCGGCGTGCCCTGGTCTTTTTCGATCAGCGGCTGCATGCTGCGCAGGATCTGCATCGCCGCAGCGGCGCCCCGCGCGATGGGCCGGAGGTTTTCCTGCTCATCCAGCATCATATCAAGGCCAAATACATGCACGCCGCACAGCCCGTATTCCACAACGCCGCGAATGGCGTTTACCATCGCAAGCTCCGAATAAAGGGTCTCCGGCAGATAATAGGGGTTTTCCATGCTGCTGTAGGTCTGGTGCAGCGCTTCCACCGTCCGATACTCCTGCAGGTAGATATCCGGGGCCAGCGCCTCAACGTGCGGCGTGGCCTTTTTGAAGAGCGCAAACGTGCGCGTTACCGCGCCGCCCGAGGGATAATCGACGCCGGGCACCTGATTGTGCATCTCCTGCAGCCAGGCGTTTACGTAAAACGGCAGCGCCGTAACCGCGCGGGCCGCCTCTGCAAGCGCGTCGATGTAGCGCGCGACCGCATACGCGGTGAAGAATTCCGGCGCGTAAAAGCCATATACGTCCTCCCAACTGCCGGAGCCTTCGGCAAGCGCGGCCACCTCGTTTGGTACCGGCGCCTGATACAGGGCTGTTGCCGCCTCGCTGTAGTCGCGCATGGTGCCGATCAGGCCGGGCTCGTTTTCGATCTGGATTGCAATCACCGTATTGTCGCGGTCGGTTTCGGTAATATGGCGGCAAAGCGCCACAAATGCCGCGCAGTCGGCTTCCCAGGTGGCTTTGCAGTGCGGCGAGAGCGAACGCACAGGTGTGCCGTCCGCCGCGGCGGCCCACCAAAAGCGCCGGTGGTCCCGTTTCACCCAGCCCGGCACATAGTGAGAATTGCCGTTCTTCCAGGTGCCGAACCACAGCACCACAAGATGCAGGCCATGCTGGCGCGCCGTGCGGATCAGCATATCGGTCTGCTCGAACGAATAGCTGCCCTCGCTCGGCTCCAGCAGTTCCCAGGTGACGGCGGCTGCAATGGTATTCATGCCCATTTTCTGCGCGGCACGGCAATCCCGTGCCATGCGCTCGGCGCAGGCAGAACTGGAATTGTTCGTTTGTCCTCCAATGGAGAAAAACGGTTTTCCGTTGCATTTAAAAAGAGAATTCATATCGGGTAAAACGGGAGGCGCGCAGAACAGCGCGCGCCTCCCGCTGCCTCCTTTCACATTGGATGGCGCGATGGCAGAAAAGATATCAATACTTTTGGGACATCTGTGCCTCTGCTTCCTCGCGGGTGATCAGGCCTTCGTTGCACTTGGTCATTGCAAAGATATCCTTATCGCGCAGCCTGTACATCCGGAAGATCGGCAGGGCAATGATCAGGCCCAGAACCGGCACCAGACAGTACAGCGCCCAAACATGGCCCGGCAGCGTTGCGGGCTGGATGGCACCCTCGCCCTCGACATAGCCGACCATTGCAAGGCAGACGGAGGAGAGCGCCGTTGCGCCTGCGCCCATGAACTTGGTAAAGAAGGTATGCGCGGCAAATGCGATGCCCTTCGCATCCACACCGGTTTTGTACGTGCCGTATTCGCAGCAATCGCCGATGAACGTATAGAGCAGTGTGGAGACAAAACCGTAGCAAACGCCGCGGACGATCGTGAGCGCCAGAAAAACGGTAAAGCTCTGATAACCGATAAAGTAGATTACAACGCACAGCACGTTCATGATAATGAGCGAGAGCATAAACAGGCGGAACTTTTCCATCCTTTTCAGCAGCGGAGGAACCAGCAGTGCCGACAGCATCGGCGGCGCAAGCAGCGCAAGGCTCATCAGTGAGGCGTAGCCCTCGCTGCCGAAGCAGTGGCGCGCTACGATGATGGACATTGTGGAGGAAATGTTGAAGGAATAGTATACGAGAAACGCGATGTAGAAGATGAGCAGGTATTTGTTGCTGACGATGTACCGCACCATTTCCTTCAGGGTGGGATCCTTGGAATCCTCGCCGCGTCCGTTGAAGCGCTCTTTTACCTTGAAGTTTACCGGGATCATTGTGATCATGCAGAAGATGCAGAACACGATGATGGTGTTGGTCCAGCCGCCCAGCGAGGTACGCACCAGCGGCAGCAGGAACATCGGCAGGAAAATGGCCACGGAGCCGAAGAAACGCCCGCGCGAGATGAGCAGCGTGCGCTCGTTGGGGTCGTTTGTCATGGCGGTGCTCAGCGCGTAGATGGGAACGTCGCCGATGGTGTAGGCGGTATCCCAAAGCATATAGCCGACAACCAGCCACGCCACCTTCAGGCCGGTGGGCAGGCCCTGCGGGATTGCAAAGACAACAATCGTGGAAAGCGGGATCGCCAGGATCGAAATACGGATCCACGGCAGATACTTGCCGCCCTTGAAGTGGATCTTCTCCAGCAGAACGCCGAAGATCGGATCGTTGATGGCGTCCCATGCCTTGATGGCGAATGCGATGCCTGCGAACAGCAGCGCGGAAATGCCGGCGTCCAGCGCGTACTGCTGCAGGAACGAATAGCACAGAACATACGTCATGCCCTGTCCCAGAAAGTAAAAGCTGTAGTTGAAACGTTCCAGCTTACCGGTTAGGCGGGAGTCGGCTTGCGCATTTTCTTTTTTCATTACGAGAGAACCCTCCTTATAATGTTTTTGACGCTTGATCCGGTGTGCGCGGGCCCGCCGGGGCCCCTTGCCGAAACATGGCGTTTTTATAGAATTCCCGACGCTCTGCAAGCAGATTGAAATCCACGGTTTTTTTCTGCAAAAAGGTATCCACCATCGCAAGATCGGGGATGCCCGTGCGCCCGCCGAGGCTCATGCAGTTGATATAGGATACCGCACTGGCAAACCGCGCGCAGTCCTTAATGGTATAGTGGTAAGGCGCCCTGCCGCAGCGGTGGAGCCAGGCGTACAAAAAGCCTCCGTGAAAAACGTCGCCCGCGCCCGTGGAATCCACGATCTCAAAGCCGCAGCCGGCAAACGATTCCAGCCGGAACGTGCCGTTTGCGTCGGCGCCGGCGCAGCCGTTTTTGCCCAAGGTGACGATCACCACCTGCGGGCCTTTGGCCAGCAGCGAAGCGCAGTTTTCTTCGTAGCTCGCATTCTGGAACAGCGCGCCGTAGAATGATTCCGACATAATGAGGATATCCGCCTTTGCCGCCAGATCCTCGGCGTTCGGTACGGGGCCGCCTGCGTCCAGCGAGACGAGAATATTGTGCTTGCGCGCAAAGCGGATGGCGGCATCGCTGGCGGGCGTATAGGGCAGGCCAAAATGAATGGCCCTTGCCTTGGCGATATAGCCCTCGTCGATCTCCTCGTCGGACAGCCTGCCCACGTCGCCCGGCTTGCCCAGAATGCTGCGGCCCTGCGTTTCTTCCTCTGCAAGACAGATGCAGAAGGTGGTGGAGCCGGGCACCTGCCGGATGTGGGAAGTATCCACACCGTGCCGCTGCATATCCTCCCTGCAGAAGCTGCCGAACGCATCCGAGCCCGTGGTGCCCACCATACCGCACCGCGCCCCCAGCCGGGCCAGCGCCACGATGGCCGAGGAGGCGTTTCCGCCGCTCTGCCAGCAGTAATCGCGGATGTAGGCAAAGCCGTCGGTTTTGGGCAGCCTGTTGATGCGGACGGCAAAATCCATGATCAGATTTTCGATGCCAATCACATCGTATCGCTTTTCCATGCATTCACCTCCTTCTTTACACCGTCAGGGCGCACAGCTGCAGCTTGTCGGCAATGTACGCCACCAGCGGCTCGCGCACAAAGGGGAATTTTTCAAAGGGGCTGCAGGTTCCGAATTTTTCGGTATAGAACCGGTGCAAAAGCCCTTCATACAGCGTGATGTACTCGGTGGCAACGTTGAACTTGTTGATGCCCATCCGGAACGCCTTTTTCAGCTGATCCGCCGGAATGCCCGATCCGCCGTGCAGCACAAGCGGCACCGGGGTTGCTGCGTCGATTTTTTGCAGCCGCTCCAGATCCAGATCGGGCGGCTCTTGATAAGCCCCGTGGCAGCTGCCAAAGGCCACCGCCAGCGAGGTGACGCCGGTTTTTTCCGCAAACAGTGCCGCTTCCTCGGGCACGGTAAAGGTGCCTTTGTCGTTGTAGGCAAAGCCTGCGGCAACCTGTCCCACATGCCCCAGCTCGCCCTCAACATCCACCTCAAACGCCCTTGCCACATCCACCACCGATTTGGTAAACGCGACGTTTTCGTCAAACGGAAGGGCGGAGCCGTCGGCCATCACAGAGGTAAAGCCTGCGTGGATGGCGGCAAGGATCGTATCATAATCGCTGCAGTGATCCAGATGCAGCGCCACAGGCACGCTTGCGTCCCGCGCCAGCGTTTTGACAAGTTCGGCATACGCCCGAAACGAGATGATTTTATTCATGGCCGGATACAGCATCAGGATCACCGGCCTGCGCGCCGCCTCGGCCCCCTTGACGCAGGCGTAAACCGTATCGTAATCCAATGCATCAAACGCGATGACAGAGGTGCTGGCCTTTTGCGCCGCATCCAGCAGATTTTTGACGCTTTCGATTCCCATTTGTTTTCCCTCCCGGTTACAGTTTGATCTCGATGCGTTCTTCTTCCTTCAGAACGTGCATGGTGCAGTCGTTGGCATAGGTGCGCTCGGGCAGCACGTTCAGCACATGGATCTCCTCGCTGTGCACGGCGAACGGCATGCAGTGCCATACGCCCGGCCGGATGGTGAGCATCACGTTTTGGGGCACCAAAAACGCCTCCACGTTGTCCGCCACCGCCGGATAGCTCAGGCCCGCAGGCGCAAAATAGACGAGCATATCGCCGTCGAGCGACAGAATGCCCTCTCCGCAGCGCGCGTGCTGCTCCAGCGCAAGGATGGTGGTGCCCAGGGCCTTTTTCACGCTTGTGACCGAGAAGGCGGCCATATGCGTCTGGCCCAGCTCCAGCACCTCCAGATCGGGATAGAACGTCATGCCCGGGATACCGCCGCCGGCGCCGGCGGGGTGGATCATATCGGAAAAGCTTCCGTACTTTTTAAAGTTTTCCAGGGTAAGGGGTTTTGTCTCGATTTGTTTCATCTGAATTTCCTTTCTTGTGTTTGTGCGTTTTGATGCAGCGGGCGGGGAGCGGCCGCATCAAAAGCGCGCCGCCGCCCTTCTGCCGGAGAATGAGCCCGGCGATGCATTCGGGGGTTTTTCAGGCGTATGTGTTTACCGCGTCGTTCAAAAATGCCATCTCCTCGTCCGTCAGCTGCCAGTTGGCGGCGGCGCAGTTTTCGGCGGCCTGCGCCGGCTTGCTTACGCCGCAGATCGCGGTATCCACAAAATCCCGCTGTGTGCTCCAGTTCAGCGCGATCTGCGCCAGCGGCACACGGCGCTTTTCGGCAATTTTGTCCATCTGCTGCAGCAGCTGCATGATGCGGCCGAACTTCGGCTCTTTAAAATAATCGTAGAACGAAACGCGGGTATCGTTGGGCGCGAAGCTGGGCAGCTCTCGGATGGTTCCCGTCAGGATGCCGGAACCGAGCGAGCCGTAGGTCATGGTGCCGATGCCGTTTTCGTGCATTTGGCGCAGCACGGCCTCGTTGCTGCGGTTCACCATCGAATACTGCAGCTGCACGGCGCTTACCGGCAGCAGCTTGTGCGCGGCAAGGGTATCCTCGGGCGTAAAGTTTGAAAGACCGTAATACCGGATCTTGCCCGCTCTCTGCAGATCGCGCAGCGCGTCTGTCATTTCCTCCAGCGGGGTTTTTGCGTCCGGCCAGTGGACAAACAGCAGATCGATATAATCGGTTTGCAGGCGCTTGAGCGAGCCCTCGCACCCCTCGAGGATCTCTTTGCGCGTCATGCTTTTGTACAGGCTTTTGGGGCCGATCGCGCGGTCGTAGTTGAGGCCGCATTTTGTAATGATCTGCACCTTGTCGCGCATGCCCTTTACGGCTTCGCCCACAAGCACCTCTGCGTTCCCGTAGCCCAGATCCGGCAGCGTGGGAACGCCGAACCCGTAGACAGGCGCCGTATCGATGGTAACGGCGCCCTGCTCCACCATGGCGCGCACGGCCTCGATGGATTCGTTGCGCTCGGTTTTTGCCCAGAAGGCGCCCCCCAGCTCCCAGGTGCCCACCGAAAAGGCGGAGACCTTCATATCTGTGTTGCCGAAAGATTTGTATCTCATTGTTTTAACTCCTCAAAAATATAGTCGATGCCGCCCTCGTGCGCCGCGCCCGGCGGGAGGATCAGCAGGCCGGTATCCGGAACGCCCGCCTCATGCAGATTGATCGCGTCTGTACAGCAGGTTTGGTGTTCCAGAAAAAACAGCGGATGCGGCGCGGCGGGCAGGTGCCCCAGCGCAACGGGCGTATACAGCACCGAGACGGTAAATTCCGGCGTTGTGCAAATGCGCAGCTGCGTGCTGCGCGCGGGATAGCGCAGCAGCGTATCCTCGCCGCTTTGTAGCAAAAATCCGTTGTCCAGGCAAAATTCCCTCAGATCCCGGCCGCGGTCTACCTGCCAGTTTTTGTCTTTTTCCAGCGTCAGCAGCGCGCCGGTGGGCAGCAGATCCGGTGTTACCTCATAGACGGCCCGGGCCGGGATCATAACGTGCACCGGCTCCTGCGCGTCGCGCAGAGAAAAGCACGGATGCAGGCCGATGCCGTAGGGAAGATCGGTCCCGCCAAGATTTTCTGCCCGGTAGCCGAACTGCAGCGCGTGTGCCGTCAGGCGGTAGCACACCGTCAGGCGGCAGGGAAAGGGGAACGCGGCATAGTTGGCATCGCCGGGCCGGATCTCCAGCGTGGCTGTCAGCGAGACAGCGTCCGGCTCCACGACCGGATCCCCATGCGCCCATGCCGAATCAAAGGCGATGCCGTGCTGCGCGCGCGGGCTGCCGTTTTTAATCATCTCGTACCGTCTGTCCGCAAAGGTGAAGGCGTGCTGCCGCACGCGGTTCGGTGTGGGGAACAGGATCGGCGCGCCCAAAAACGGGTTGGCCTGCAGGGCGTCTGCCCAATCCGGTTCCGCAGGGCCGTACCATTCGCCGTTCCAGAAAAGGCCGGTGGATTTAAAGCCGGCGTCCGGATACAGATCTGCCTGAATGCGCCGTTGCCCGTCCACCTCTGCCCAGAGGCTGTAATGGCACGGTGCGGGGCTCTGCGCGGCGCGGCGTTTTTCCCAATGGAACAAGCCGGATCCCTCCTTTTTGTCAAACTGCTCAAACTGCCGAAATTCCCGGCGGACGCTTTGCTTTCAGACAGCCGGCTGTGTTACAGGCTCTCGACCGTGCTGACGCTGTCGTGCCGCACGGCCTTGAGATATTTGCAGCTCTCCTTCAGTACGGCGGCATAGCTTCCATGGATGCCCACAAGGTGGTGGATATACGGCCCGTACATCAGCTTCTTTTCCCAGGCAGGCCAGTTGCCGGTTTCCACCCAGATATAGTTGCCGTTCGTAACGGGGCCTTCGCAGCCCGCTACCTGATCGGCAAACAGCAGGTAATCGCCCGAGATCTGATCGAACCGCGCGACAGTGAGATCGCCGCCCTTGATCTCGTAGTAGCCCTTTCCCGCGCGGATCGAGCCCTTCACGCCCTCCTTGCGCAGCGATTTGGCAAAGGGGCCGCAGTGCCAAAGCAGTTCGGCGTTGTCGTTGGTGGGATGACGGCATGTCAAATCGGCGATGAACGGCGCCGATTTTCCGCGCGCCGCGGCCTGCAGCATCCGCGCGGTGATGGCGGCATGGATATCGGTCTCGCAGGCGGCCACAAGGCCGCGGTCGATTAGATCGCCCAGGATAAAGCAGGCCTGAATGCCGTATTTGCACGCCAGATATGCCCAGCAATCTACGGCGACGGCGTCCAGACGGTTGACTCGGGCAAGCTCCTCGATGGCGATCTCCACAGTGGCCATAATCGCGAGCTTATCGTCCGGCATCCGGCTGCAATCCAGCGTATCTTTAAATTCCTGCACGCGCTGCGCAATGCGGGGATCCGGCTCGCCGCCCTCTTTCCAATCGTGCACTGTAATGGGCAGCTCGACGCCCAGATAGGCGCCGATGGTGCTTTGCATGCCCTTTTGCAGCTTTTTCACCACCGTGCTTACTTCCTCTGTCCAGATGGTGGGCAGCTCGATGCCGAATTTTTCCAAAAGCTCGCTTTCGTTCACCTGAACCGAAAGGAACTGCCGCGGGCGCGGGCCCACTACGCCAACGCGCATGCCCCGCACGGATTTTACAACACTGGCCACGCGGATAAACTGATCAAACCCCTTATCCAGAACTGCGTCCTCCAGCCAGCAGTTTTCAAGATACGTGAAGGGCACGCTGTAGCGGGAGAGGATCTTGGAGGTGGCGAACAGGCCGCACTGGGTATCGAATACGCGGAATTCATCCTCGCCCTGCGGCGCGGGATCCCGGGGGCCCCAGAGCAAAACCGGCTTGCCAAGGGCCTTTGCCACCTTGGACACAGCCTCTTCCTGCCCAAAGTTGCAGTGCGGGAAGAATACGGCGTCCACCTTTTTGCTGCGCAGATAATCGACAACGGGCGCAACGTCGTTCAGGCTCCAGAGCAGGCCGCCCTCCACGACGTCGGCAATATCGACGAGTTCGATATCGCCCAGCCTTTTGCAAAGCGCGTTAATGCGTTCCCGGATCTTCCCGTTCATGGCAGCCGCGGGCTGGCCGGGGAACATATCTCTCCGTGTGGGAACATAACCGAGTGTAATTGTATAGCTGTCCATCCTGTTTTTCCTCATATCATAAGATTTGCAGACGATTTAGAGTGGGTCTGCTTAGTGCACTTCCTCCGAGAAACGACCGACCGGCGGCACCCCAAAACCCGGCGGGCGCGCTCCCCCGTTTTCGCTGTGCTTTTTTATCCTGCTGCAAAAAGCAAAGGATATGATTGCCGGAAAAGCGCATTTGGGCATAAAAAATGCGCAAAATACTCCCCTTTGAAAAGGGTCGTATTTTACGCACACTCATACTCAACGTGCTTTTGTCTACTCAAAGCATAGCACTTTTTCCTATAAAAGTCAATATAAAATTATTTTTTTGTGCAAAAAGCCGCCTATTTCGCGCCGGGATTATTCACTTTGGCAAAAAGGGCCGGCAAAGAGGGCCGGCAGAATGGGGGTGGAATGCCGCCCTGCTGCCCCGCGGCTCCGGGCAAATACGCAGGGAGAAAATCGGCCATTGCCTCATAGAAAAGAGGGGCGCGCGCACCGTAATTGCGGTACACGCGCCCGATTTTTTTCAGTTTTGCGCGCCCTCCGGCAGGCGTATTTTGCGCCCCGCGTGCAGCTTGCCGGGCAGCGGAAAGCCGGGAAATCCTCAGACGCCCGAATAGGCCGAGAAGCCGCCGTCGATGGGAATGACGACGCCCGTGATGAAGGAAGCGGCTTTGTTGTTCACAAGGAACAGCAGCGCGCCGTCCAGCTCTTCGCTCTCGCCAAAGCGGCCCATCGGCGTGGCGGCAAGGATCTTGCCCGTGCGCGCGGTGGGGGTGCCGTCGTCGTTCCAAAGCAGCTTCGCGTTCTGCTTGGTGGAGAAGAAGCCCGGGGCGATGGCGTTGCAGCGGATGCCCACCTTTGAGAAGTGCACGGCCAGCCACTGCGTGAAGTTCGAGATGGCGGCCTTCGCGCCGGAATATGCCGGAATCTTGGTGAGCGGGGTATAGGCGTTCATGCTGCTGATGTTGATGATGTTGCAGCCCTCGCGGCCCACCATCTGGCGCGCAAATGCCTGCGTCGGGATCAGCGTGCCCAAAAAGTTCAGGTTGAACACAAATTCCACGCCGGAGGCGTCCAGATCGAAGAAGCTCTTGGTGTCGGCGTCGATGTCGCCGTTCTCAAAATACTCCTTGTCGGTAGTGGCGCGCGGATTGTTGCCGCCCGCGCCGTTCACGAGGATGTCGCACTTGCCCAGGTCTTTTTCCACGGCGTCGGCCACCTCGTAGCAGATGGCCTTATCCAGCACGTTGCACTTGTAGGCCTTCGCCACGCCGCCCTCGGCGGCGATCTCGTTGGCAAAGCCCTGCGCGGCCTCTTCGTTCAGATCCAGCAGCGCAACCTTCGCGCCCGCGCGCGCCAGCGTTTTGGCAAACGCGCTGCACAGCACGCCGCCCGCACCGGTAACAACGGCAACCTTGCCGGACAGATCGGTATCAAGTACATTCTTGTTCATGGGGATCAAGCTCCTTTCAAAATAGAAAATACAATGGACGGAAGGGCCTCGGCAGCAATGCGCCGAAGCGCTTGGAAAGGGGAACGGAAAGCGCCTCGCCGGCCGGCAGCTATTTGCGGTCCTTCTCGCAGGCCTCAAACAGGCCGTTGATGTAGGTGGCGCCGAGCGCGCGGTCGAACAGGCCGTAGCCGGGCTTGCCCGTCTCGCCCCAGATCATGCGGCCGTGGTCCGGGCGAACATAGCCGTCAAAGCCCGTTTCCACCAGATTTTTAACGATTTCGTAGACGTCCAGGCTGCCGCAGCCCGAAAGGTGCGCGCGCTCCTCGAAGCTGCCGTCCTCCATGATCTTGACGTTGCGGATGTGCATAAAGCCGATGCGGCCCATCCCGCTGTATTTGCGCACCATCTTGGCCACGTCGTTTGTTTTGGCGCAGCCGAGGCTGCCGGTGCACAGGCACAGGCTGTTGGCGGGGCTGTCAACGATCTTCAAAAAGCGGTCGAGGTGCTCCTCGCAGGTGATGATGCGGGGCAGGCCAAAGATGGGATACGGGGGATCGTCCGGATGGATGGCCATCACAACGCCGCATTCCTCGGCCACGGGGATCACCTTTTTCAGGAATTTTTCCAGGTTTTTCCACAGGCCCTCTTCGCCGATCGCGCCGTAGGCAGAGATCAGCTCACGCACCTCCTCCTGCGTATAGCTGGAATCCCAGCCGGGCAGGTGGATGTCGTCCTTCAGCGGGTCGAGGCCGCGCATCTGATCCCAATACATCACAAGGCTGGTAGAGCCGTCCGGCGCTTTTTTATCCAGCTGCGTGCGCGTCCAGTCAAACACGGGCATAAAGTTGTATGTAACGCACTTTACACCGTATTTTGCGCAGCGGCGGATGTTTTCGCAGTAAACCTCCAGCAGCTCGTTCACATTGTTGCGGCCCAGCTTGATATCCTCGTGCACGGGGATGCTTTCAACAACGTCGAACACAAGGCCGTGCGCCTCGCACTGCTCTTTCATTCTGGCAAGGCTCTCCTCGGGCCACACCTCGCCGGGCTTTACGTCGTACACCGCCGAAACAATGCTGCGCATGCCGGGGATCTGAGAAATATACTCCAAAGAGATGGGGTCGGATTCGCCATACCAGCGGAATGACATTTTCATAGAAAAAACCTCCCGTTTTCAGAATCGCACCCCACGCGTCGCGCGGGATGAACCGCCGCAAGCGCCCGGTAAGCACAATACGGCATGTTATTACTTATAGTTTATCACATCAAAGCAAAGAAAAAATTGTTATTATTGCTTGACGCATTGTAAAACTTGGCTTAAACTTAGAATAGAAAGTGCCGAAGCATCGTGCCGGGGCGCAAAGAGCGCTGCGCCGGAGCGGGCGCGGGCACAAAAACCGGAGCGCTTCAAAAAATTCAGGGAGGCAGATGCAACATGTTCACAGTAACAAAAACCACGCAGGGCGCCTACACGGTGTATGTTCTGGCGGATACCGAGGCGGGCACCACGGCCACCGTCGTGCCCGAGAAGGGAGGTATGGTTACGAGCTTTACAAAAAACGGCGATGAGTATTCGTGGCTGCGCGAGCCGAATTTTTCGCAGCCCGAGCGCCCGCGCTGCGCGGTGCCGGTATTGTTCCCCATGTGCGGCCGCGAACCCGAGGGGGGCAATGTGTTCGGCGGCAAGCCGTTTTCGATGGAGATCCACGGCATCGTGCATTCCGTGCCGTGGGAGGCCGTCGAGACAGGCACGGACGGCGCGGCCAGCGTGACGGTGCAGATCACATCCGACACCGCATCGAAGCAGAGCTATCCGTTCGATTTTTGCGTGCGTATCCGCTATGCGCTGCGCGGCAGCGAGCTGCGCTTCGAGCAGGAATACGCCAATACCGGCGATGCCGAGATGCCGTTCTCGTTCGGGTTCCATCCGTATTTCCGCATTTCCGACGTGCGCAACCTGAACTGGGACATCACGGCCGAAACGACGGTGGACGGCGCCACAAATGCCGAAATGCCGTTCGCGGGCGTCGATTTCCCCTACGACGACGACCAGACAACGCGCTATTATAAGGGTGTGCACAACCCGATGCGCTTCACCGATACAGGAACGGGCCACACCGTCACCGTCAAATTCGACGAGCACTTCAAAAATGCCGTGCTGTGGAGCCAGTGCCCGCTGGGCTTTGTGTGCATGGAGCCGTGGAACGGCTTCCCCGGCAGCCTGAATACGCCCGCGCACGAAACGCTCGCTCCCGGCGCAAAGCTGCAGGCATGGATGAGCATCGAATTTTAAACACAAATCGTTAAAAGCAATTTGCAGGCGGTTTGCACAAGCCGATTTTAAAAACAGCAGATCGGCGCCCCTTTTGGCAGGGCTCTGCCGGAAGGAGCGCCGATTTCTGCGCGATGGTTTTTTGTGCAATGGATTTCTGCGCGATGGATCTTTGTGTGTTCCTTCACGCTGGCGGCGGTGAGCTGACGGGAGGAATAGCGGCGATATCCATTTTCCCTGCCAACCTGTGCCGGATGCCCTGATTGTCATAATAGTAGATCAGCAGTCTGCGAAAAATTCCGGAGAGGGCCGCGAGCTCGCGATCTTTAATCATTTTTCCATTTTCTCAGTTTCCTTTTTAATTGTATAGTTGTTATATGGTTTATACTTTTGAGCGTCAGAAGCCAAGAAGCGGCTTCAAAACCTGATGCCGATCATTCAGGGGGCACAGAAACCATATACTTATATGTATAGCGTAATGCCAAAAGCGTATTGGAAAATCATAAAATACCCCAAAAGCCCGGAAAACAGCCGCGAAAGCGCATTTTGGCGGCCGCCCTTCGGGCCGGCCAAAAGCGCGAAATTTGCCGCAAAAAATAAAAATTTGAAAAAACTCAAAAAAAGGAGTTGACAAAAGGAGGAAGGATGTGGTAATATA
>CAJUMH010000035.1 GCA_910587145.1 uncultured Ruthenibacterium sp.
GGCTCGGGCAGGGAAGGCGGCGTCGGGGCCGGGCGCTGCGCGGGGGATTGAGCCGGGGAAAAGGGCGTGCTCTGCGCGCCGGGCGGTGCCGGGGCGGGTGACGCGCTCGGCGCGGGGGCCATCGCGGCCTGCGCGCTTTGCCGGTTGGGCCGTTTGCCTCTTTGCGGCGCGCCGCCCGGCTGCCGCGCCCGGCGGCGCCTTCTGCGCTGCGCCTTCACCCATGCAACATAGGCGATGCGCAGTGCGATCAGCGCCGCCAGCAGAAGAACCACGCCCAGCACCGCCAGCAGGATCTGCACAGGGATGCTCCCAAAAGCGGGCCTGTCGATAAATTCCTTCGTGTTTGCGTTCAGCAGCGCCCGCACCGCGTCGGGGTCGACGCCGAGGGGCATCTGCGCGATCCGCGCGTACATGCAGCCGTCCGCGGCAAGGCCGTCCGCCAGCGAAAGAGTCATGGAGGCGGCAAACGGCTGCTCCGTCACATACCGTTCCGGCACGTCGAAGGCGGCGCGCACGTCGCCGGCCGCAAGCGCGCTGTGCAGCCAGAAGGTGCAGCCCTCCGGCGGCAGCGTCAGCGCCGCGTTTCCCACCGAGGGCGCGGCTTCGCTGTAAAAAACCGGCACCTCGGGCAGCGCCAGCTCCTGCGCGCCCAGCGTTACGGGCACGAAGCTGTCAAAGCAGTAATCCAGCAGCGCGATGCTGTCGGAAAATTTATCGTATTCCCGATCGCAGTGCAGCACCACGCACAGCAGCGTGCGGCCGCCGCGCCGCACGGCCTCCACCATGGTATAGCGCGCCTCCTGTGTCCAGCCGCTCTTGCCGCCCAGCGTGCCCTCGTACTGGTATTTGTTGGTAACCAGCATGCAGTTATCGGTGCCCCAGCGCCGCTCCTGCGGCTGCTTATTGGTGGGCGGCATTACATATTCCGTCGCGCCGAACAGCTCGGCAAAGCCCGGCACCGTCATGGCCCAGCGCGTTAGAACCGCCATATCGTGCGCGGTGGTATAGTGCGCGTCGTCGTGCAGGCCGCTCGCGTTGACAAAATGCGTATCGTTCATGCCCAGCGCGGCGGCCCTTTCGTTCATCAAAGCGGCGAACGCCTCCATGCTGCCCGCCGTATATTCGGCCAGCACGTTTGCCGCGTCGTTGGCGCTGGCCAGAATGGTGGCGTGGAACAGATCGCGCAGCGTGACAACCTCGTCCGGCTGCAGCGCAACATGCGAGGAGCCCGGCGCCAGTGTATGTACGGCGTCATAGCTTACCGTTACCTGCGGGGAAAGCTCGCCGCCGCAGTGCTCCATTGCCAGCGCGATTGTCATGATCTTTGTGATGCTGGCGGGATAGCCGCGCTGCCAGCCGTTTTTTTCGATGAGGATCTGCCCGGTGTCGGCGTCCATCACGAGATACGCGTCCGCCGTTACGGCGGGCGGCGCCGTCTCGCCCGCGGCAAAGGCCGGCACGGCCCACAAAAGCGCAAGCAGCAGCGCCAGTGTCAGTGCTCCCATCCGTTTCATGGCCCGTACCACCTCCCCTTTTTTCGCAGCCGCGGCGGCAAAAAAGCCTTGCGCCGCGGCCCGGCGTGCGCAAAACACCAAAAAACACCGAGAGAAACGTTTTTTGCAGCCATCGCTGCATCGCCGCTGCGGGCAAGCGTCCAAAATGCCCGCCTTGTTTTTATTATACGAACTTGCGCGAAGATGCGCAATAGGAAATTCCCGGTTCGGCACGGCCGCCGCGCCAAGGCCGTTTCGCGGCTCCGCAAGGGGGCAAATGCGGCAGCCGCCGCGCGCCGCGCGCCTGCCTGCGCCGTTTGGCGATTTTTTTTCACGAAACTGTTTATTTTGTCCGCAAATTTCGATATACTGTAAGGGAAACCTTTCAGCAAAAGAAAAACCTTTCGGCAATTGGCCCGGCGCGGGCCCGCGCCCGTGCGGCGCGCCTTGGCCGGCCGCGGCGCCCGTTTTCGGCACAAAGCATCGGTCACCGGCAGGTTTTCCGCTGCTGGAGGGCGCCGGCATTTGCAAAGCATAGACGAGGTGAGCGATATGGAGCGTTTGGAGGATACATTGTTAAACGGCAAAAAGCGCCTGCATTTTATCGGGATCGGCGGCAGCGGAATGTTCCCGCTGGTGCAGATCCTGCATGCAAAAGGGTACGAGATCACGGGTTCGGATGTCAACGAGGGCGACATCATCGAGCGGGAGCGCAAAATGGGCATCCCTGTTTCGATCGGGCACCGCGCCGAAAACGTGCACGGCGCGGATCTTGTGATCTATACCGCCGCTGTTTTGAGCGGCAATCCCGAGATCGCCGAGGCCGGGCGGCTGGGGATCCCCCCGGCGGAGCGCAGCGTGCTGCTGGGCTGTGTTGCGGGGCTGTATCCGCGCCCGGTGTGCATTGCGGGCACGCACGGAAAAACCACCACCACCGCCATGACCACGCAGATCCTGCTGATGGCGAACGCCGACCCGGCCGCCGTCATCGGCGGCAAGCTGCCGATGATCGACGCCTACGGCCGCCACGGCGCGGGCGGCGAGATCGTGGTAGAGGCGTGCGAATACAGCAATACGTTTTTGCATCTGCGGCCGTATCTTTCGGTACTGCTGAACGTGGATGCCGATCATTTGGAATTTTTTGGCTCGATGGACAATTTAAAGGCGGCGTTCCGCAAATTTGCGCAGCTGACGACGCATCTGGTGCTGGCAAACGCCGACGACGCGAACACGATGGAGGTGACGGCGGGGCTGGAACGGCCCGTGCGCACGTTCGCCATCAATGCCGCGGCGGACTGGCGCGCCGTGAACGTGCGGGAATATCGCCCGTCGTTCTATTGCTTTGATGTGGAAGCAGAGGGCGCCGTTCTCGCGCACATCGAGCTCTCCGCCCCCGGGCGGCACAATGTGTACAACGCCCTTGCCGCGTTTGCCTTGGCCACGCTCTGCGGCTGCACGCCGGGGGACTGCGCGCGCGGCCTTGGGGCGTTTCGGGGCGCGGGGCGTCGGTTTGAATTTTTGGGCGAGGTGGACGGCGTGACCATCGCGGACGATTACGCCCACCATCCCACAGAGCTGGAGGCCACGCTGCGCGCCGCCAAAAGGATGGACTATCGGCGCGTTTGGGCGGTGTTCCAGCCGTTCACCTATTCCCGCACCGAAATGCTGCTGGATGATTTTGCACGCGTGCTGCAGATCGCCGACCGGGTGGTGATGACCGAGATTATGGGAAGCCGCGAGCGCGCCGAGGACTACGCCGTGCGCACAAAAGACCTCGCGGCCAGGATCCCGGGCAGCGTGTGGTTCGATACGTTCGATGAGGTGGTGCGGCATGTTATGACGCAGGCACAGCCCGGCGACCTGGTAATTACCTTGGGCTGCGGTGATATTTATAAGGCGGCGCGGAAAATGCTGGCCCGGCAATAAAACGCTTTTTGCGGCGAACCGTACAAAAAGCGCACAAAAGCGTCAAAAACAGCCGTTGGAAGCACACCGCCCGACGGGCGGCCTTCCAACGGCTGTTTCCTTTTTTGTTCCGGCCGAATGCAAAGCGCATCGCGAACGCGCGCTTTCGGTGCGTTCAGCCGATCTCTACCATAACCCTGACGCCCTCGCGCACGGCGGCCGCGCGCATTACCACGCGGATCGCCTTGGCGATGCGGCCCTGCTTGCCGATGACGCGGCCCATATCCTCCTCTGCAACCGTGAGGTGATACACCACCGTGCCCTCCTCGTCGGGCGCGTCTGCCGAGACGCGCACGGCGTCCTTATCCTCTACAAGGCCTTTGGCGACCGTAAGCAAAAGCTCTTCCATGCCGTACCTCCGCGCAGTTACAGAATGTTGTTCTTTTTCAGCAGAACGCGAACGGTATCGGTGGGCTGAGCGCCGGTCGCGATCCATTTCTTCGCCTTTTCGGCGTCGATCTGAACAACGGTGGGCTCTTTGGTGGGATCATAGTAACCGATTTCCTCGATAAAACGGCCGTCGCGCGGGAAGCGGGAATCCGCCACCACGATGCGGTAGAACGGAGCCTTCTTCGCGCCCATACGGCGCAGTCTGATTTTAACAGCCATGTCTGTCACCTCCTGTAATTTCTCTGTGGCTTGCCTGTATCTCGTCAGGGCAAATGCCCTGCCACCACCTTTATCGGAATATCCCGCCGAAGCCCTTCATGCCGCGGCCAAATGCCTTGGGGTTGCGCTTCATTTGCTTCATCAGCTTGTGCATCTGTTCAAACTGGCGCAAAAGACGGTTCACATCCTCCACGCGTGTGCCGCTGCCGGCTGCGATGCGCCGTTTGCGCTTGGGATCAATCATCGAGGGCTTTGCGCGCTCGGCCTTCGTCATACTTTGAATGATGGCCTTCATGCGCAAAAGCTCTTTATCGCTCTTTTCCAGATCGCCGTCCGAAACGCGCCCCGCGCCCGGGATCATCGAGAGCATGGCGGCTGCGCCGCCCATGCTTTTTACCTGCTCGAACTGCGCGAGCATATCGTTCATATCGAATTTGTTTTCCAGCATGCGCCGGGCGGTTTCCTCGGCCTTTTTCTGGTCGGCGGAGTCCTGCGCTTTTTCGATGAGGGTAAGCATATCGCCCATGCCCAGAATGCGCCCCGCCATACGGCCGGGGTGGAAGACCTCGAGGTCGTCCAGCTTTTCGCCCACGCCCGCGAATTTGATGGGCCTGCCCGTAACGGCGCGCACCGAAAGCGCGCTGCCGCCGCGCGTATCACCGTCTAACTTTGTCAGGATCACGCCGTCGAGGCCCGCGCTCTCGGCAAAGCTTTTTGCTACGTTTACGGCGTCCTGGCCGGCCATTGCGTCGATGACGAGCAGCGTTTCATCCACCGTTACGGCTTCTTTAATGCGCTGCAGCTCCTGCATCAGCGCGTCGTCTACATGCAGGCGGCCCGCCGTATCCAAAATGACGATGTCGTTGCCGTGATCCTTCGCGTGCGCCACCGCTTTTTTGGCGATGGCCTCCGGCGCCTCGTCCGGCAGCGAAAACACCGGTGTTTCGGCCTGCTGCCCCACAATGCGCAGCTGTTCGATGGCGGCGGGGCGGTAAATATCGCAGGCCACCAGCAGCGGGCGGCGCCCCTCCTTGCGAAAATGCTTTGCCAGCTTGGCCGAGTGCGTGGTTTTACCCGCGCCCTGCAGGCCGCACATCATGATCACCGTCGGCGGCTTCGATTTGATGTGAATGCGCGCCGCCTCGCTGCCGCCCATCAGCTGCGTCAGCTCGTCGTTGACAATCTTGATTACCTGCTGCGCGGGTGTGAGGCTCTCCATCACCTCTTGCCCGACGGCGCGCGCGGTGACATCCGCGATAAAATCCTTCGCGACCTTATAGTTGACATCGGCCTCCAGCAGCGCAACACGCACCTCGCGCATCGCATCGCGGATGTCCTGCTCGGACAGCTTGCCCTTGCCGCGCAGCTTTTTGAACACCGATGCCAGTTTATCGCTTAAACTCTCAAATGCCATGTGCGGCGCCTCGCTTTCCGAAAAAATGTGTGGGATGCCGTTTAAACACCGCCGCTCACGCCTCGTTCATGCGGCTGATGATGCGCAGCATTTCGTCCGCGGCGCGGCGGACGTCCTCGTTCATCGCATAGCTGTTGTTGTTATAAAAATTGATATCCCGCGCCAGATGCTCCAGCGTGTCAATGCCCTCCTGAACGGCGCGGTAACGTCGGGCAAAGCCGACCTTTTCCTCCAGCTCGAGAATGGCGCCCTCGCCGCGCTTGATGGCGTCGCGCACGCCCTGCCGCGTAATGCCGAAGTTATCCGCAATTTCGGAGAGGGAAAAATCGTCGTTGTAGTACTGCTCCATCACGTCGCGCTGCTTGTCTGTCAGAACATCGCCGTAGAAATCCAAAAGATACGAGATCTCCAGATTCTTCGCTGCCATTGCGCACGCCCTCCCCTCAATGCGTCTCGGCTTATGTAAAGCGGTTTGCTTTACAAAGCTTTTCTTATTATATGCCAATCACGGCGTAAAGTCAAGTGCCTTTTCGGGCCGCTTTTGCGTTTTTTTCGCAATTTGTGCAGATTGGGCAGCTCCGTGAGAAAGCGCGCCCGCGGCGGGGGAGGAAAGCGCGTCCGCGGCAGCCGCAAGTTGCATTGCGTGCCGCATTGTGCTATAGTAAAAATATAGTAAAAAAATACGATCCGCTGGAAAGCGGCGCGGGTTCGGTTCTTTTTTTGATTCTGCGATGCGGTGCTGTACAGGCAAACCCGGTGGATTTCGGTTCACGCGCCGGACAAAGGGATGCGGAGGGATAAGCATGACTGTCCAACTGAAACAGAAACCTCTGCACAGGCGTTTGCTGCCGGCGGGGGATCTTTCTGCGCGGGGGCTTTGGCTGGCGGCGTGTGCCATAGCGGCCTTCAAAATCGTTTTGTGCAGCCGGCAGATGGTGCACGCCTTCCCGGACGCCTCCCCCATTGACGACGAGCTGATGCTGAACCTTGCCAAAAGCATCACCGCCGGAAGCTGGCTGGGAGAATACGGCTGGCTCACGCTGGGCAAGCATTCCTTTTACGCGCTGTGGCTGGCGCTGATGAACGGGCTGCATTTGAACGTAATCGTGGGCGGGCAGCTTTTGTTTGCCGCCGGATGCTTTGTGCTGCTTTTTGCGCTGCGGCCCGTTATGCGCACGGCGTGGGCACGGCTGTTTGTGTTTGCGGCGGTGCTGTACGCCCCGGCCTCCTGGGCCCAGTATACGCTGCGCGTGTACCGCGATAATATTTATCCCTCGCTGGTGCTGCTTGCGCTGTCCGGGCTGCTGGGCGCGTTTGTCCGCGTGCGGCAGCCGCCGCGCCGCGCGCTGCCATACCTTATCATTGCGGGGCTTTCGCTCGCGGCGGCATGGCTGTGCCACGAGGACAGCGCCCTGCTGCTGCCGTTTGTTGCGTGCGGCGCGGCGGTGTACGCGGCGGCGCTGTTTTGCGGCAGGGATATCACCCGGCGCGGCGCACGCCTTGCGCTTTTGCTGGTGCCGCTTGCCGTATGGGCCGGCGGCATCGCCGCGTGGTGCGGCGTGAACGCGGGCAGGTATGGGCGTTTTATCGTAAGCGATTTTACCTCCCGGGAATTTGAAGACGCGATGGGCGCGCTTGCGCGCGCCTGCCCCGATGCGCAAAGGCGCTATGTTCTGGTGCCCCGCTCCACGCGGTACGCGCTTTATGAGGTATCGCCCACGTTTGCGCTGCTGCGCGATACGCTGGAAACAAAGCCGATGTATACCGCCTACGGCAACCCGAAGGAAGGGGAATTCAATTCCGGCGGTATCCACTGGGCGCTGCGGCGCGCCGCATGGCTGGCCGGGTTTTACGATACGGCGCAAACCGCCGAGGCGTTCTGGCGCGCTGTGGCCGACGAGATCAACGCCGCGTGCGACGCGGGGCTTGTGCCGGCCGGGCCCAGGCAGAGCGGGATCTTTGCGCCTGTAAAGCCCGAGTACATTTTTCCCACGCTTGGAAAATTTCTGGAGGAGATCCGTGTGCTGCTCTTGTTCGAGCAAACAGACCCGCGCGCCCCGCTCACATGGGCAACGCAGGAGCGGCTTGCGGATTGGGACAGCTATACGCATTGTACCAGCAGCGGCTCGGCGATCCCCTACACGGATATCCCGTACTATCCTCCGTCTGCGCACGCGGCTTATGCGGTGCTGGACTGCATTGCCTGGATACAGCGGGTGCTGCTGTGGCCGATGCTGGCGCTTGCCGCCGTGTGGCTGCGGCGGTTCGTGCCGCGCTTTGTGCGCGCCGTGCGCCAAAAAGAGCTGACACCGCCGCTCGCGGGCGGAATGCTGCTGCTGGGCTTTTTTCTTACGGGGCTGCTGCGCATGGCCGCAATCGCCTACCTGATGGCCGTGTCCATGTCGATCGGGATCTCGCTGATGTATCTCTCGGCCGCCTGCGCGCCGATGCTGGCGTTTCTGGCCTGTGCGTCGGCCCTTTGGGCGGAGCAGCGATTTTGCCCCGCGCCCGAAGAGCCGGGCCGGGCTTTCGGTGCCCGCGCGCTTTGAGCGGGCGCCGGGGAAGGGGCTTTGAACCGGGCCGGCAGGGCTTGTTTGAATAAGAGCTTGTCTGAACGGGGTTTGCACAGGGCTTGCTTGAACAGGGGCCGGAAGAAAAACAGCAACCGAAATCTATTTTTACAGGAGGCTATCATGCAATACAGAGCATTGGGCAAAACCGGGCTGCGGGTGTCGGCGGTGGGCTTCGGCGGTATCCCCATCCAGCGTATCGACGCGGCGGGCACGCGCGTTCTGATGGAGCTGCTTGCCGAAAAGGGCGTCAATTTCATCGATACCGCGCGCGGCTACACCGTGTCGGAAAGCTATCTGGGCGAGGCGCTCTCGGGCGGGCTGCGCGAGCGCTTTTTTCTCGCCACCAAGTCTATGGCGCGCGACCGCGAGAGCATGGCGCGCGATATTGAGACAAGCCTTTGCCAGCTGAAGACAGATCACATCGATCTCTATCAGCTGCACAATATCAAAACGGATGCGGATTTCGAGCTTGCCTTTTCCGAGCGCGGCGCAGTGACGGCGATAGAAGACGCCATGCGCGCGGGCAGGGTGCGGCACCTCGGCGCCTCGGCGCATTCGGCAAAGAGCTTTGAACGCCTGCTGGGCTATCCGCAGATCGAAACAATCATGTTCCCTTATAATATCGTCGAAAATCAGGGCGAGGCGCTGATGGCGCGCGCGGCCGCGCAGGGCGTGGGCGTCATCGCGATGAAGCCGCTTGCAGGCGGCAATATCACCGACGGTACGCTGGCGCTGCGGTACATTTTGCAAAACCCGAACTGTGCGGTGGCCATCCCCGGTATGGCGTCGCCGGACGAGGCGGCCGCCAATGTGGCCGCGGCCGAGATCGAGGGCCCGCTCACGCCGGAGGAGCTGGCCGCCTGCGAGGCGATCCGCACAGAGCTTTCGGGCAGTTTCTGCCGCCGCTGCGGCTACTGCGCGCCCTGCACGGCGGGCATTGACATTCCCTCCGTGTTTGTGCTGGAAAACTATGTAAAGCACTACGATCTTGCCGATTGGGCACGGGCGCGGTACGAGGCAGCGCCCGTTAAGGCCTCGGCCTGTGTGGGCTGCGGCCTGTGCGAAGCCCGCTGTCCGTATGAGCTGCCCATCCGTGAAAAGCTGCGTGCGGCGGCGCGCACGTTTGGCGAAAGGTAAAAGCCCGCCCGCCGGCGTATATGCAGAGTTTTGATTTTCAGAATCCGAAAAGGAAAGGAGACCTTCTCATGAAGATCCTGGCCGTGGATTACGGCGATGCGCGGACGGGGCTTGCCGCGTGCGACCCAACGGAGCTTCTGGCCAGCCCCATCGGCGTGATCAAAGAAAAAAGCCTTGCGAAAACTGCCGAACAGATTGTTCTCGCCAGCCAAAAGCATGCGGTGGGCATGATCGTGATCGGCCTGCCGAAAAATATGGACGGCACCGAGGGCGCCCGCGCCCAAAAAAGCTGCCGGCTGGCCGAAACGCTGCGCGCCGTCGTTTCCATTCCCGTAGAGCTGTGGGACGAGCGCCAAACGACGATCAGCGCGGCGAACATCCTTTCGGAAAACGGAACCTATGGCAAAAAGCGCAAGGACGTACTGGATGCCGTGGCCGCCACGGTGATTTTGGAAAGCTATCTTGCCTACCGCAAAAACACAGGCCGGTAACAAAGCGGCCGCACCGGGCGGCAAGGCGCGGCGGGGGACGGCTGTGCTGAGTTTTGCCGGAATGCAGCCGCCGGCCCGGTGTTTTAAAAGCATTCTACAGAAAAGAGTTGACAAATAGTATTATGCGTATTAATTCATACGCGGAGGAATTTGTTGTGGCCGAATATGAATGCGATGCGGCGGGATGTATGACGCCCGGCGCGATTCTGCGCCGTGCGCAGCAAATCGCGACCGATCAGTGCACCCGGCTGGGCCTGACGGAAGACGTTTATCGCCGCACGCATACGGCCTTTCTGCTGGCCAAAATGGCGATGGAGATGCGCACACCTGTTCGCGTGGGCCAAAAAATAAAGATCGAAACGCATCCCTGCGCAGCGCAGCGCGCGGTATACCTGCGCCATACGGCCTTGTACGGAACAGACGGCGCCGTGCTGTGCGATATCGACAGCCGCTGGGTGCTGGTGGACACCGAGACAAAGCGCATTCTGCGCCGCGTGCCGGAGGGGCTGCCCTTGCCGTTTACCGTTCAGGCGGTGCCGCAGCTGGACCACACCCTGCTGAAGGGCGCGGCACAGCCCGACGGCGTGGAAACCGCCGGCTATACTCGCTGTGATAAAAATAGACATCTCAACAATACGTTTTATGCCGACATCGTCTGCGACCACGTGCCGCTGGCGCAAATGACGGCACAGACACCGGTGCGGCTGGCCATCGTCTACCACAGCGAGGTGCCGATGGGCATGGACTTTACGCTGCTGCGTGCGCAAACCGCGGAAAACCGCTGGTATTTTTGCGGTGCGGGCGACGAAAAAAAGCACTTTGAGGCCGATCTGACGCTGGGGATGCTCTAAGCGGTTTTTGCGAATCAGAGAACAGAGCTGCATGCTCATCGTCATCGCACGCTTGAAATCGGCATCGTATTGTGATATCTCTAACGACGGAAACGATAACAACATAACAACGATTTCGGAAGTTGTGGTTATGAAGTACGAGGAAAGCGATGCCATTGATACAAAGTGGGTCATCGCCCGACAGGAGCCGCCAGGGGCTTTAGGGCAAAAGCTGCAAACAAAAAAGACGCGCAAAACAGCCCAAAAGACTGCTCTGTTCGTCTTTTTTGCGGTGCGTCCCTCTATGAACGGCTTGCCGCAGCTGCTCTGTATCCGGCAGGGAAAAATGCGGCAGGAGGTCTGTTAAAAATTCTCCTTAAAAAAGAACTGCAGCTCTTCGGCAACAGCTTGCTCGTTTTCCCCTGTAACCTCCACCGTCACCGTTTCGCCGCACTTGGCGGCGAGCGCCATCACACTGAGGATCCTTTTTGCGTTTGCGCTGCGCCCGCCGCAGCGCAGCATCACCTCGCAGGGCACCTCGCTCAGGCGTTTTACCATCATACCGGCCGGGCGCATATGCAGCCCCATGGGGTTTTTCAGCGTGTAATCAAAGCCTGTCATACCGATCCGCTCCTTTCCGTGCCTTGCTCAAAGCTTCCTATCTTTATTATAGTACGCAGGAATCCTTTCGGCAAGAAGGAAAATCGCTATTCGGCAAGACGGAATATCGGCTTTGCATGACGCCCGCTGTTTACCCCGCTGCCAGCGCCAGCCGCAGCTGCTTTTTTGCGCGGTACAGCTGCGTGTGCACGGTTTTGGGCATGCGGCCCAGCCGCGCGGCAATGGCCTCCACCGGAAGCTCGCGTTCAAAGTACAGCATACATACCGCGCGGTACGGCTCGGCCAGCGCCTCGATCGTCTCTTTTGCGCGCCCAGCCTCATCGCGCAGCTCGCAGATGGATTCCGGCGTGGGCACCGTGTGCGCCTCGGCCCGTGCCGCGGCGGTATCGTCGGGCGTTTCGGCAGCGCTCACGCGCCGGCTGTACGCACTTTTCAGGTGATCCTTCGCCTTATTCATTGCAATGCGGCACAGCCATGGCCGGCGCGCCTCCTCGGGGCAATCGTCCGCGTGCAGCCAAGCGGCGAGGAATGTCTCCTGTGTCAGATCCTGCGCAAGATGATGGTCGTGTACCATCTGCCGGCATACAGTGTATACCAGCCGCTCATATTGCCGTACCACCGCTTCAAACGCCTGCTCTGTCATCGAAAACGCCCTCCTATATCCTTTCTTTTTGGCTGCTTTTATGATAAAACACCATTCTGAAAAGGAGCGGGGGGAATTTCTAAAAAAATTCTGAAGATTTTCGGTGGTTTCGTTTCGTTTTTGCTGCGCGCAGCCGCGCCGGCCGCACCCTCCGCCGCCTTTTGCCCTCGGCGCGGGACACCGTGTGCCGGGCGCTTGCCCTCGATCCCGGGGCTGTCTGCGGCAGGGCACGGAACTCTTTGCAAAAAACGCTTGTGGTTTTGCAGCCAAAATGGTACACTGAAAACAGAATATTTGTTTTTTCGCAAAGCTTCCGATCCGCTTTGCGAAAAAACGATGCATCCGAAAGGCTCCGATCCGCCTTCAAGATGCGAGCGGCCGAAAAGGCCTGCAGGGAAATCGGCCGGAAAAATTGGCCGAGCCGACCGGCAGAAACGATCAAAAGTGAGGTGTGCCATGCTGAAGAAGTATACCAAAGAGGAAAAAAGCTGGATGATGTACGATTGGGCCAACAGCGCTCACTCCGTAATCGTTGTTACGCTGCTGCCGATCTTCTTCTCGTCGGTGGCGGGCTTTATGCGCAATACAACGTCGGCCATGAGCATCTGGGGCTATGTCACCAGCATCGCGATGCTTATTTCCGCGCTGCTTGCGCCGGTGCTGGGCGCGCTGGGCGATTTTGAGGGCATGCGCAAAAAGCTGTTTTTCCTGTTTCTCTCTGTCGGCGTGCTGGCCTGCGCGGGGCTTGCCGTTACGCCGCTGACAGGCTTTGCCGAAAACACCGGCGTCGCCGAAGCCGTCGGCACGGCCGTTCTCATCCTGTATGTCATCAGCCAGATTGGCTTTTCCGGTTCGGCACTGTATTACGATAGCTTTCTGCCGGACGTTACCACCGAGGAACGCATGGACAGTGTCTCCACCATGGGCTATGGCCTCGGCTACATCGGCGGCTCAACAATTCCGCTGCTGATCTTTCTTGTGATGAACGCCGTGGGCGTGCCGATGCTGTACTGCCTGTCGTTCATCTTCGGCTTTACGGCGCTGTGGTGGGCCGGGTTCAGCTGGCCGCTTTTAAAAAACGTGGAGCAAAAAAGCGGCCAGCCGCGCGTAAAGGGCGCGGTGCGCGAAACGCTGCGGGGCCTGTGGGCCACCCTGAAGGATCTTGCGCGCCACAAGGCTGTTTTTGTATTTATGATCGCCTATTTCTTTTACATCGACGGCGTGGGCACTATCATCCACATGAGCACCTCCTACGGTTCGCAGCTGGGCCTTGGCAACACCGAAATGATGCTGGCGCTGCTGGTGGTGCAGATTTTGGGGCTGCCGTTCTGCCTGCTGTATATCAAGCTGGCCGACAAATTTGGCGCGCGCGCGATGGTGGGCGTGGGCATCTGCGTTTATATGGGTGTTTGCGTATTCGGCTTTTTCGTGCGCGAAACGTGGCAATTCTGGGTGCTGGCCATCATGGTCGCCACCAGCCAGGGCGGCATTCAGGCACTCTCGCGCAGCATGTTTGGCAAAATGCTGCCGGATAAAGCGCGCTCGGGCGAGTACTTTGGCTTTTTTGATATCTTTGGCAAATTCTCCTCTGTGATGGGCCCGGCGCTGATGGGCATGGTAACGCAGCTGGTTACCGTGCTGCTGCTGAACCGTCAGGGCCTGACAGCCGAAACCGCGCCGGCCGCCGTGCTGGCCGCCGCCCAGCAGGAGGCCTCGCCGTGGGGCGTGCTGTCTGTGCTGCTCATCTTTTTGGTGGGCGCGGCGCTGTACTTTGGGGTACTGCCGCGCATGATAAAGCGGGAAGAACCATAAAAGCAGCCGCGCTGCCGAAAAACCAGATGCAGAGAGGATCCACGCAGGATCCGAAAAGCAGGTAAAGGGGAACCCTCTCTTTTTTTGAAAGAGAAGAAATTTTTTGAAACTTTTGACATTTTTTGAAAAGGAGCGCCACCATGCCGGAGGCCTACACACATATTCGCATCGCACACGCCGCGCGGGTACAAAGCGAGATCGGCGTACCCAGTATCCCCGCCTATGAGATGGGCGCGAACGGCCCCGACCCGCTGTTTGCGTATCGGGTGTTTTCCTCCGCACGCCCCTATCCGCTGCCGGAGCTGGGCAGCCGTATCCACAGGGAGCAGTGCGGGCGCTTTCTGCGCACCATGATCTTTGCCGCCGTTACCGCGGCGCAGCGCAGCTATGTGCTGGGCTTTTTAACGCACTATGCGGCGGATGCCATTCTGCACCCTTATGTTTCGTTCCAGTGCGGCGCGGGAGGACAGTTCAGCGGCCCCGAGGGGCACGGCTTCTGCGAGGTGGCGATGGATACGCTGTTTTATCGGCAGGATCACGGCAAAGGCGCCGTTCCGGCAAACGCCGTTGTGCCGAAGCTGGCGCCGCAGGAGCTTGCCGAGATCGTGCAGCTGCTGCACGAAGCGATCCTGCGCGTTTTTGAGGCGGATATTCCGCACGAGGCACTGGCGGATTGCTTTCACGATTTTTATATGCTGCACCGGATCTTCTGTTCGCCGCACGGCGGCAAGCGGATTCTGGTGCGCTGGGCAGAACGGCTTGTGCTGCGCCGTCCGGGCTGGGGCCTCTCGCACATGACGCCCGCGCCGCTGCCCAAGGACGGCTTCGCCTCGCGCTGGGAAAACCCGTTCACACACATTTGGCGCGATGCCGGCCCCGGGCAGCTTTGCGAGGAGGCGGCATGGCTTGCGGCAGGATATTTAAGGGCCGCCGCCGCGTATTGGGAGGGCTGCAGCATCCGCGAATCGCTCGCCATGGCCATCGGCGACCGCAGCTATGCCACGGGCCTGCTCAGCGAGCCGGCGCCGGCCGCGGCCGCGGCTCCCTAAAATGAAAATTGCGCAGCCGAGAGAGATCAATACGCCTTCGGCGTGATTTCTGCTGACATTCCAAAAACTCCCGGGCGGTGCTTTGCCATGCGCCGCCCGGGAGTTTTTTGGCGAGGACGTTATTTGACAAAACCCGACAGGTATGTTAAACTGATTGTGGCATATGAAACTGTTGTATTTAAAACTGTTGAAACGGGAGGAGCTCGCATGCCGGGCAAGCAATCGGAGCAGCAGGTGCAGCGCGAACAGATGATGCTGTCGCAGCCGCTGCCCAAAGTGATTGTCAAAATGGCCATTCCCTCGATCGTAGCGTTTCTCATTACATCAATCTACAATTTGGCGGATACCTATTTTGTCAGCAGCCTGGGTGAGAGCGCCACGGCCGCAGTGAGCGTGAACGCTTCGCTGGATCAGATCATTATGATGGCCGGTTCGCTGCTGGCCGTGGGCGCTGCCAGCTATATTTCCCGTCTGCTGGGCGCGCGCGATACGCAAAAGGCCGATCGGGTACTTTCAACCGCCTTTTTCCTCGCTTTCGCCTTTGGCCTGGCCGTCGCTGCCCTGGGCACCTTTTTTATGAAGCCGATGGTGCGCCTGCTGGGGGCCACCGATACCTGCGAGGCTTATTCTGTTCAGTACGCCACCTATGTGCTGCTGGTGGCGCCGTTTATGGCCACCACCTTTGTGATGAACCAGTGCCTGCGCGCAGAGGGCAGCCCGCTGCGCTCGATGCTGGGCATGGGCTTTGGCGGCATTTTAAACTGCTTTCTCGATCCGATCTTCATCTTTGGCCTGGATCTGGGCGTTGCGGGCGCGTCCATGGCGACGGCGCTCTCAAAAATGGTCAGCTTCGCCATTCTCATCTATCCGTATCTGGCCCGCCGCAGCGTGCTGCACCTGTCGCTGCGGAATTTTCGCCCCAACCGTGACATTCTGGCCCAGATCGTCTCCGTCGGTTCCTCATCAATGTTCCGTTCCGGGCTGGCGGTGGTCTCCGCCATTGTGCTGAACAATATTGCCGGCAGCATCTCCGATGCTGTTCTGGCGGGCATTGGCGTATCCACCAAGATCATGATGTTCCCGTTTGGCTTTATTCTGGGCTTCGGCACGGGCTTTCAGCCGGTAGCGGGCTTCAACTGGGGCGCCAAACGGTACGACCGTGTAAAGGAGAGCTACCGGTTTGCCGCGTGGACGGCTGTAATCGGTGCGGCCGTGATGGGCCTGCTTTTGGCGGCTTTCGCGCAGCCCCTGATCGGGCTGTTTGCCAAGGCCGGGCACGCGGAAGAAATGCGCCGCATCGGCGCGCTGTGCATTCGGCTGCAATGCCTGGCATTGCCCATCCATGGCTGGGTGGCAGTGGTGAATATGTTCTGCGCCGGCCTGGGAAAGGCCAAACAGGCGCTGCTGCTCTCCACCGCCCGGCAGGGCACCTGCTTTTTGCCCATCGTCTACCCCATGGCATGGCTCTGGGGGGCGGGCGGTGTGGCCGGTGTGCAGGCTGCGGCCGATGTTCTCTCGCTGTTTCTCGCCCTGCCTGTGATCCGGGGCCTTTTAAAGCAGCTGCGGGAATTTGCCGAGGCGCAGGCGGGCGAGGCCGCCGGTTCCGGGCAGTAAAGGGGAGCGCGATCTTATGGAAAAAAACGTTCTGTCCAGCCTGCTGCGCATCAACCGGCATTACCGGCGCTTTATCAAGGCCGCACTTTTGCCCCATCGCTATATCGGCGTGATGCATCTGATCGTTCTTTATGCCGCCCGCCGCCCGGGCGCAAGCCAGGAGGAAATCGCCTGCTTTTATGCGCTGGATAAAACCAGCGTTGCCCGCGACGCCCGCCGGCTGGAGGAGCTGGGGCATCTTACGCGCCGGACGGCGCCGGAAAACCGCCGGCAGTACCAGCTGTTTTTGACATACGCGGGAGAGCGGATGATCGGAATCATCGACGGCGTCACAGCGCAGTACGGGCAAACGCTCTCCGCCAATATTTCCCCGGAGGATTGGCGGCTGCTTGCCGGCCTGCTCGTGCGTCTGGAGGAAAACGCCTGTTCCGCACCGTAAGGCCGGCTTCCACCGATTCGGATCACAACGAAACACAACAAAAAAGCCCCCATCCCGGCCGTCAGGCGAGGGGATTGGGGGCTTTTTGCCGCATGGGGGAATTTGCTTTTTCTGCGCAAGGGGGGATCGCTCCCCGCGATGGGGGCGGTTTTCCATAACCGGGGATCGCTCCCCGCGATGGGGGTGGTTTTCCATAACCGGGGATCGCTCCCCGTGGGGGAAAATCGTTTTCTGCGGCGTTCTGCGCGCTTCTCAGCTCCACGGCGGCCCCAGATAGGCGCGTGGGCTCACGACCGCGCCGTTCAGATTCGCCTCAAAGTGCAGATGGCACCCGTAGGAGCGGCCGGTATTGCCCACATAGCCGATCAGCTGCCCCTGCGTGACAAAATCGCCGTCGTTTACAACGCGCGCGGACATGTGGCCGTAAATCGTCGCAAGGCCGGAGCCGTGCGAGAGCTTTACGGAAATGCCGTAGCTCCAGTGATTGTTCGTGCTCACCTGGCCGTCCGCCGCCGCATAGATGGGCGTGCCCTGCGGGGCGGGAATATCCATGCCGCGGTGATTGTCTGCCTGGCCCTCCAGCGTGCGCCAGCCAACGTCGGAGGAAAGCCGCGTATAGCCGGGGATCGGCCAGGCAAAGCCGCCCTCGTTGTACTCAAAATCCACCTGCTGCGGCCGGCTCACCCATTCCTTCCACGCGCGCTCGGCTTCCTCCTCCTCCTCGCGCTTGGCTGCCTGCTCCTCGGACAGCGCAGCCAGCTGCGCGTCCGCCGCGCCAATCTGCCGCTCGGCGTCCCCAATTGCCGCCTCGTAGGCGGCCTGCGTTTCCGTCAGCTCCTGCTCGCGGGCGTAAAGTTCTTCCAGCTGCCGCTCATATTCGGCTTCCTCGCGCTCCAGCTCGGCCTGTTCGGCGCGCAGACGCTGCACAAGACCGGTATCGTGCTCGGTGATCTGCTGCAGATTTTCGCCAAAGCGCTGCAGCTGCGAAAGATTGCCCGCGCCAAGCAGGATGGCAAGATTCGATTGCCGGCTGAATTCATACATGCCCTTCAGGCGCTGCTCGAACAGCGCCTTCTGCGCGGCCACGCTCTGCGCCTTGGCCGCGATTTCGGCGCTTTTTTCCTCGATCCGCCGCCATTGCAGCGCAATATCCTCCTGCAGCGCCTCTATCTGCGCGCGCAGGTTATTGGTGAGCGAAAGATAATACAGCCGTGCCTGCTCGGCGGCGTCGCGGCTGTTTTCCACCTGCGCGCTTTCCGCCTCCAGATCGGCCAGCTCCTCGCGCAGGCGCTGCAGGCGCTCGGCGGGTGTTTCGCCGTCGTCGGCGTAGGCAAAAAACACCGGTACAAGCAGCGAAAGCAGCATCAGCCCCGCAAGAACCAGGCAAAAAACGCGCGCCGGCCTTTTCTGCATCATCTCAAACGCCTCCGTTCTTTGGATGGGATGCACCCAGGGAAGATTTCCGCCCGTAACGGCCGCGCGGCTATTACGGGCGGTTTTAAAAGAAAACGAAATGCCTTATTCCGCCGATGCGTTATTTTTCAAGATTACGTCGTGGCTGCCGCCCTCGACGATACTGGTAGAAGAAACCAGCGTCAGCCGCGCCTTTTGCTGCAGCTCCGGGATGGTGAGCGCGCCGCAGTTGCACATGGTGCTGCGCACCTTTGCCAGCGTGGCAGACACACCGTCCTTCAGCGCGCCGGCATAGGGCACATAGCTGTCCACGCCCTCTTCAAAGCTCAGCTTGCCCGCGCCGCCCAGATCGTATCGCTGCCAGTTGCGCGCGCGGTTGGAGCCTTCGCCCCAATATTCCTTCACATAGGTGCCGTTGATGCGCAAACGGTTCGTGGGGCTTTCGTCAAAACGGGAAAAATAGCGGCCCAGCATTACAAAATCGGCGCCCATTGCCAGCGCCAGCGTGATGTGGTAATCGTGCACGATGCCGCCGTCCGAACAGATAGGCACATAGATGCCCGTCTCTTCAAAGTACTCGTCGCGCGCTTTGGCCACTTCGATCACGGCCGTAGCCTGTCCGCGCCCGATGCCCTTTGTCTCGCGCGTGATGCAGATGGAGCCGCCGCCGATGCCGATCTTTACAAAATCGGCGCCCGCCTCGGCCAGAAAACGAAAGCCGTCGCGATCGACGACATTGCCCGCGCCCACCTTTACACTGTCGCCGTAGCGCGCGCGGATCCAGCTGATGGTGCGGCTCTGCCATTCGGAAAAGCCCTCGGAGGAATCGATGCACAGCACGTCCGCTCCGGCCTCCACCAGCGCGGGCACACGCTCGGCGTAATCGCGCGTATTGATGCCGGCGCCCACCACATAGCTCTTGTTCGCGTCCAGCAGCTCGTTCACGTTTTCCTTGTGGGAATCGTAATCCTTGCGGAACACGATGCACTTCAGGTGCTGGTTTTGATCAATGAGCGGCAGAGAGTTGATCTTGTTGTTCCAAATGATATCGTTCGCTTCCTTCAGCGTGGTATCATCGCCGGCAACCACCAGCTTTTCAAACGGCGTCATAAACGCGCTCACAGGCGTATCAAGGCTGGTGCGCGAAATGCGGTAATCGCGGCTGGCCACAATGCCCAGCAGCCTGCCGTTGGCCGTGCCGTCGTCGGTAACGGCCATGGTGGAATGGCCGGTTTTTTCCTTCAGCGCCAGCACGTCCGCCAGCGTGGCGTCCGGCCGCACATTGGAATCGCTCACGATAAAGCCCTTTTTGTAGCTTTTTACCCGGCCTACCATCGCGGCCTCGTCCTCGATGGACTGCGAGCCGTAGATGAACGAGACCCCGCCCTCCTTAGCGAGCGCAATGGCCATTGTATCGTTCGATACCGACTGCATAATGGCGGAGACCATTGGGATATGCAGCGAAAGCGGGCAATCCTCCTGCCCCTTGCGGTATTTGACAAGCGGCGTTTTCAGGCTGACGGCACTGGGGATGCATTCGGACGACGAGTAGCCGGGAACGAGAAGATATTCCCCAAAGGTGCGCGAGGGCTCGTTGAAATAAGTGGCCATAATAATCGCTCCTTTTCTTGATGATGCAGATACAGATCACTGCCAAAAGCCCTCGGGAAAGCCTGCCGCGGCTGCCCGCCGGCGCCGGCCGACCGGTGAACCGGACGAACAGGGCCTGGGAACAAAACCGGAGCGTCCCAAAAGGCCCGCTCTGCCGCCGTATGCCCAAAAGACATACACGGCCTATGTGTTATCCTTTATCATACCACAGCGCAGCCCCTGCCGCAAAGCTTTTTTTTAAAAAGCGCGCCGCGCCCGCACTGAAAATCCGATCGAATTTATGAAGAAATATGGGAAAATTGACAAAGACGCCGCCCGCAAGGCCCGTTTACAGCAAAACGGCCCCGTATACAGCATACGAAGCCGTTTTGCCTTGTGAAATGGAGTTTGAAAAGGTGGTGCAGCACCCAGAACCGGGATCCTTGTGAAACCCACGGTAGGAGGAGAGGGCCTGCACCGGATGAAAAAGCGCACTTGCAAGAGCGTTGTAACTATCTTGCAATTAGATTGTAACTCTTTTGTTACTCTTTGTCAAGCCCTTTTTCAAAAAATACGAAACGCTTTTTTCATTTTTTTAAAGCGCAAGCTGCATCAGCCGGGCAACGGCAAGGATATAGATCTTCAGCGAATCCCACAGCAGGCCCTCGCGCACGCCCTCGTCCGGGCCGTGCATCGTGCCCACCCACGCGGGCGGCGTCTCGAGGCCGGCCGGCTGCTCAATGCCAAAGCTGACGGCGTTGTCAAAATGGCGCGCATATGTGCCGCCGCCCATGGTAAAGGGCTTTGCATCCGTGCCCATCACCTCGTTGTAGGTGCGCACCAGCGTTTGAATGGGCGGTGTATTCGGATCGATATAGAAGGGCTTGTTTTCACGCACAGGCTCAAAGCGTCCGCCCGCCGTTTCGGCCAGCCGCGAGAGCGCCGCGCGCATGGTGTTTGCATCGATGCTGGTGGGGAAGCGGATGTCGATGCTCTGCCGTAGGCAGCCCTCCTCCATTTTGATGACGCCGCCCACACAGGTGAGCGGATCGAACACTTCGTCGCGCGCGGCGATCCCTACGCTGCTGCCGTCCGTGGAGGCATGCAGTGTGCGCAGCATGCTCAGCGCACGGCGCTCGGCTTCGGTGCAAAGGCCGTTGTCCAGAATATAGTTTACCACCAGTGCGATGGCGTTTACCGTTCCGGCGGGCATGGCTGCGTGGCCGCCCTTGCCAAAGCCGGAAATACGCACCACGCCGTCGCGCTCGGCCGTTACCGTTACGTTTTCCGTATTATGCAGCGCCGCAATATCCGCCCGCACCAGCGCGGCGGCACGGTCCGGCACCACGTTGCGCGCCACACCGCCCGAAAAATCCAGAAGGGCGCCCTCCAGCGGCGCGCTGATCAGCCATCCGCCGTAGCCGCCCTTTTCACCGTAGCATACGGGGAACTCGGCGTCCGGCGTTATGCAGAATGCGGGCTGCGGGTAGTGCGCAAGATAATAGTCTACATCGCCCATCCCGGTTTCTTCGTTCGCGCCCAGCAGAATGCGCAGCGTGTAGGGCAGCGTCTCTCCGCGCTCTTTAAAAAATTTGGCCATGTATAACGTTATCACTGCGGGGCCCTTATCGTCGCACACGCCGCGCCCCAGCAGATAACCCTCGCGCCGCGCCATCTCGAACGGCTTGCCTGTCCAGCCGTTGCCCTCGGGCACAACGTCCAGATGCGCGATCGTTGCGATTTGGCGCTCGCTCTGGCCAGGCAGATCGGCATACCCCATATAGCCCTCGCAGCTGTGCGCCGCAAGGCCCATGCGCCGGGCGATATCGAGCGCCGTATCCAGCGCCTGCTTCGGGCCGGGGCCGAACGGAGCGCCCGGCTGTGCCGCGCCCTGTACGCTGTTCACCGCCACCAGCGCGCCCAGATCCGCAAGGAACGCTTCCTTGCTGCGCTCAATAAATGCGTCCACTTCCTGTAAAAAACGTGCCTCATCCATACATGCATGCTCTCCTTTTTCCGTCGTTTGGCAAACGCGGCGGCCCTGCCGTGCAGCTTTTTTCGCTGCGGGCTTGCCCGGCGCGTATTCTTATAGTATCATAGAAACAGTGCGATAGGAATACATTCCGGAAGGAAAAAGGGGAAATATGCGAAAAATTTTTTTGCGGGATCTTTTTTTCGCCGCCGCCGTTTTGCTGCTGGCCGGCGCGCTCGCCCTCTGGCGGGCGCATACGGGCAAACCCGGCGCCGCCGCGCGCGTGACGGTGGCCGGCCGCGGCGAGGATATGCTGCTTTCGCTTGCCGAAGACGGCTTTTATTCCGTCGAGGGCGGCAGGCTGCCTGTTACGCTGGAGGTGGCCGGCGGCCGCATCCGTTTTATCGAAAGCCGGTGCCCCGATCACATCTGCGAGCATGCCGGCTGGCTTTCGCAGGAGTACGATCAGGCCGTCTGTATGCCTGCCGGCGTGAGCGTAACGGTAGAGCAATAAAAAATATTTGCGGCAAACGCCGCTGCGCACTTGCGGCCCTTGCGTATAAACGGTATACTATAATAGGAAGATATGTAAGAAAAACGATCAAAACGGCTGTCGGCGGGCCAGGGGAAGCCGCCGGAGAAATGGGGGCCAATCGGTATGACTGTTTTTGACGCGATCCGCCTTGTGGGCGGCCTTGCGCTGTTTTTATACGGCATGTCCATTATGGGCACCGGGCTGGAAAAATGTGCGGGCGGCAAAATGGAGAGCATCCTGCAGAAGATTACTTCGTCCACGTGGCTGGCGGTGCTGCTGGGCGCGGCTATCAGCGCGCTCATCCACTCCAGCTCGGGCACCACGGTGATCGTGGTCGGCCTTGTGAACTCCGGCATCATGCAGCTTTCGCAGGCCATCGGCGTAATCATGGGTGCCAACATCGGCACCACCGTCACCAGCCAGATCCTGCGGCTGGCCGATATAGAGGAGGGCGGCCTGATCACCCGGCTTTTAAGCCCGTCAAACCTTGCGCCGATCTTTGTCGCTGTGGGAGCGGTGCTGTTTGTGTTCCTCAAATCGCCGCGCAAGCGCGATTGGGGCCAGATCTGTATGGGCATCGGCCTTTTGTTTACCGGCATGGAATCCATGATGCAGGCCGTGAGCGGCCTGCAGAATTCTCCGCTGTTCGCGTGGCTGTTTGCGACGCTGCAAAATCCCGTTCTCGGCCTGCTGGCCGGCACGCTCATCACCGTGGCCGTGCAAAGCTCAACGGCCTCGGTGGGTATTCTGCAGGCGCTTTCCAGCACGGGGCTTGTCACCTGGGGCAGTGCCATCCCCATCATACTGGGGCAGAACATCGGCACCACGTCCACCTCGCTCATCGCCTCAGTGGGCACCTCCAAGGCCGCCAAGCGCACCGCCATGGTACACGTGTATTTTAACGTGATCGGTTCCATCGTTTTTATGGGCGCGATCTATGGCGCAAAAGCGATGATAGGCTTTCCGTGGTGGAGCGATACCATCGGTATGGGCGAGATCGCCAATTTTCATACCCTGTTCAACGTGGCGGCCACGCTGCTGTTCCTGCCGTTTACGAAGCTGCTGGCAGGGCTGGCGGAAATGACGTTTCCGGACAAGGCCGGCGAGGCGCCGGCGCTGGAGATCCCCCTGTTGGACGAGCTGCTGCTCTCCTCGCCGTCTGTGGCGATCCAGCAGGCGAAGAGCGCGGTAGAAACCATGGCGCGCAGCGCTTACGCCAACTACTGCGAGGCCGTTCCCGTACTGTACAGCCACGACGCCGAAACGCTGAACCTCATTCAGCAGCGGGAGGCCGTTGTGGATAAGCTGGAGGTCAGCATCAGCAACTATCTGGTGAAGGTATCCGACCGGCAGCTGAGCGAACGCGAATCCCACGCCGTCAACGAGCTTCTGCACTTTGTGGTGGAGTACGAGCGCATCGGCGATTATGCCATCAACGTGGTGGAGCGCAGCGGCGAGATGTTCGATAAAGAGATTGTCTTTTCCTCTGAGGCGCGGCGCGAGCTTGCACTGGTGGACGGCGCGATCCGCGAGATTCTGGAGATTACGCTCGCGGCGTTCCTTGCGGACGATCTGCGTCGGGCCGAGCAGGTGGAGCCGCTGGAGGAAACCATCGACCTGATGATCGAAACGCTGCGCGACCGGCACATTCTGCGCCTGAAGGACGGCGTGTGCGGCATTGAAAACGGCATTATTTTCCTCGAGATCCTCACAAATTTAGAGCGCATTTCCGATCACTGCTCCAACATTGCCGCACGCATTGTGGGCGAGGAATCGGATGACAGCCACTTTGATGCGCACGAGTTCCGCCGCAACATGCACGACGGCCTCGTGCCGGATTTCAACGAGCTGCTGCATCATTATCAGGAGAAATATTACGCGCCGCTGGATGCCGGCGCGGCGGACGCGGCCGCGGCCGAGCAAGCCGCAGCCGGGGCTGCCGCTGGCAAGGCCGCGATATAAAAAAGCAAAGGCCGGCATGGCTGCCGCCGGCAAGGCCGCGATATCAAAAAGTAAGGCCGGAGCCCTTTCCGTTTGGCCGGAAAATGCCGGCGGAGGGGCTTTCGGTATGGAAGCATCTGCGCGCACGCCCAAAGGGCGCTTTTTTGCCGCCCTGCTGCTTTTGGGCAAAATGGATCTTCCCCGTGCGCACGCAAAGGAGAACGCCATGAAACTGCCGAAAGTGTTTTTTCGCAAGCTGCTGCTGGGCGTTGTGCTGGTGGCGCTGGCCGCCGGGATAACGATGTTTATCAAAGAAACGTTGGATACGCGAAACCCCGAAGCCTCGCTGCCGCTCATCACGGTGCAATACGGCGATGAGGTTTTTGTACAGGATAAAGAAGTGCGCCGCGCCGGATGGGAATGGAACTTTTTTTTAACGCGGCAAAAAACGCCGGCGCTTTCCATCGAGGACGTGCCGCTTTCCCCGGTGACGGTGCTGCCCGCCTCTCCCCTGCACATCAGCTTTACCAAAAACCCCACGCGGCTGCGCGTATTGCGTGCCGCCGGCGAAAGCCCTTCGGAATATATCGAGCTTGCGGACGCGGGCAACGGCGCTTTTTCCAGCCCCACCATGCCGGGCCTGTACTATTATAAGGTGCAGGCTGAATGGCAGGGCCGCGGCTTTATCCAGTACTACTTTGCGCTGGAGGTGCGCGATTTAATGGCGTAAAATCTGCCCGGCGCCCAAAAGCCTGAAAGCCACAAGGAAAACCGCAGGGGAAAACGAATATGAAAATACGGCGCGTGTGGGAACACAGCGGCAGCGGCAGCATTCTATGATACGAATCCATCCCTAACAGGAACAAAAGCTGCCTGCCGTTACGGGCGGTTCCGTCAGAAAACAAAGCCGCAGGGTTCTGCGCGGCAGGCGCCGGCGCATGCGGCGTGCGGTATGGCGGCCGGCTTTTGAAAATCCGAAATATTGCAAAATCTTATCGGCTTTATCGTAAATTTATTTACAAATCGAAGCGTCTGCTCTTGACAGCGCCAGACCGCTATGATAAAATAAATAACACGTTCCGATGAGCGGCGTTTGGATCTCGGATCACAATTGCGGCGCAGGGGGATGTCCGCGTTTTGCACGCGCGGCCGCATACGGCGGGCCGTGGTGCTTCGCTGCGGGTCTGGCCGGGGAGAGGTGTCCGAGCGGTTTAAGGAGGCGGTCTTGAAAACCGTTGAACAGCAATGTTCCGTGGGTTCGAATCCCACCTTCTCCGCCATTCATTTTCGCATCGGCCGGGTGCATACAGGTTTATATTTTTACAAAACGCTGCCATTTTGGAGAAGTACTCAAGTGGTGACGAGGCGCCCCTGCTAAGGGCGTAGGTCGGGAAACCGGCGCGAGGGTTCAAATCCCTCCTTCTCCGCCAAAACCGTGCTGCAGAGCCATTTTAAGGCTTTCGGCACGGTTTTTTTGCTGCTTTTCGCTGCCGGTTTCCGGTTTTTTTGCTGCTGCCGTGCGGATTGCCCTGCACGTGTGATTGCAGGGTTTGACTGCTATGGCACAACAGTGGTTACAAAGGAGCAGTGGAACGACATTGTAATAATCTCTCAGGAATCCCATTTTCTCTGGCGTGGAATCGTCGCGGAAGCGGGTCCATGGGTGGACAGGTGCTTCAAGGGCCATGAGGTGTTCACCATTATGGGGATGTAACTTCCCATTTATCAGGCGGTTAGCCACAATGGATAGCTGCCTCTCCGGCCATTTCGACGGATGAGAAAATTTATAGACATTTATCAACACGAAAGGAAAAGGGACAATGAAAAGGTGTCTCTTGCGTCCTTTCCTCTTATGATATAATGCCAGAGACAAGCTGCGCCGTCCAGTTACGCTATCAAACCGTCCAGTCACGTCAACCGGGCTTACCCTGACGACCTTTTGAACGAATAAACAGGTAGAGGAATATCGCCATGATAAGAATCGCAATTTGTGATGATGAAGCCCCGACCCGCGCCTATCTCTCGTCATTGATTAGGGCGCAGTCCTGCCCCTGTGAGATCGTGGAGTACGCTTCTGCCAATGATTATCTCGCGGACACCCAGGAACTTGACCTTCTTTTTCTGGACATAGAGCTGGCCCCCTCTGGCTCTGGCCTGGACGGTATGGCCCTGGCCCGGACGATCAGGGAACGGACAACTGGGCCGCAGCCGGTCATTATCTTCGTGACCGGCTATGAGCGGTACGTGTTCGACGCCTTTGACGTGGGGGCGTTCCAATATCTGCTGAAGCCGGTAGACGAGGAAAAGTTTGCCCAAGTTTTTACCCGCGCCGTGGAACAGATTGAGGCGGGCCGTGTTCAGCCGCAGCTTTCCCACGCGCTCACGCTTCAATCTGCTGGCACCAGCCGAACCGTACCGCTGGACAGCATCTATTACATTGAAAGCAGCAATCACAAGGTAGTCCTGCGTCTAAAAGACGGGGAATTTTCCTGTTACGCGAAAATCCGGGACTTGGAGGCGGAGCTGGGCGATCAGTTCTTCCGTGTCCACAAGGGCTATCTGGTCAATCTCGCCTATGTGGAGGGGTACAGCAAGACGGAGCTGACGCTGACCAATGGGGAAAAGCTGTTGATCTCCAAATACAAGTACCAGGACTTCGTGAAAGCCTACCTCCGCTTTGTGAAAAGGGGGGCTGGCCTATGAGCG
>CAJUMH010000036.1 GCA_910587145.1 uncultured Ruthenibacterium sp.
AACGGCGGGGCTTTTGGGAATGCAAAATTCAGCCTTCCTCTTTCATCTTGGCGAAGCAATCGCTGCAGTAAACAGGACGATCCTCGCGCGGTTTGAAAGGAACGCGGGCTTCTTTGCCGCACGCAGCGCACACAGCAGTGAACATCTCACGGGCACCACGGCCGGCATTCTTGCGGGCATCGCGGCAGGCCTTGCAGCGCTGCGGCTCGTTCTCGAAGCCGCGGCTTGCATAAAATTCCTGCTCACCAGCAGTGAACACGAATTCGTTGCCGCACTCTTTGCATACCAGGGTCTTGTCTTCGTACATGTTTGGTTTCTCCATTTCGGATGATTTTTTTGCCCGCGGAAGGACTTAAACCGACACCTTTGATCTGCGATCAACGCTCTTACTTAAGCTACAAGGGGCATATATACAGGGCGCGTCCGCGCCGGGAAAACTATCTTAATTTTAAACGAATACGCTGCAGCGCGTTGTCCACCGCTTTTTCGCTGATGTCCATCCGTTTTGCGATCGCACTGTAGGAACAGCCGTCCAGAAAAAGGCCAAGCACCTGTTTTTCCATCGCCGAAAGACGGGTATCGATGCTTTGCATCGTTTGGTTGTAGCGCTCGCTCTGCATCATCAGCTCTTCGGGGCCGGGAGTGCTCTCCCGCTCGGTATAGGGCACCGAGGTGTTCAGCGGCGCGTGTTTTTTGCGCTGCGCACGGCGCACTGCCGAGGTGATGGCGTTCTGCACGCAGGCATTTGCATAAGTGGAAAAAGCGGCGCTCTTTTCTCGATCAAATGTCCTCAGCGCACAGAGCAGCCCAATCAGCCCCTCCTGCACGGCATCGTCATAATCGAGGCCTGGGCCCACAGCTTTTGCGGCAAGGCCGCGAATCTGCGGCATCTGCCGCGAAAGCACGGCAGCCAGAGCCTGTTCGTCTCCGCGCCGGGCCTGTTCGATTTGTACGCTGAATTCATCCTTCATAGGCACGCCATCCACCGATTTCCATGCCCTTATATTTTACGTGTCGGCGCGGAAAAAGTCAAGCCCGAAGCCGCAAAAAAACGCCGAATTTACAAGATTTTCCTTTTTTTGTACGATTTCACAAAGCAGGCGGGCCCCATGCAGGGAGTTTTCCGGTGATTTTGTGCAAAATTTCACAAATTCTCTTTTGCGCTGTTCACAATCCCCCGCCCTGCCGCCCATGCGGTAGCAAAAGCGATGCCAAGGTTATAGCCGCCCGTACAGGCGTCCACATCCAGCACCTCGCCCGCAAAATACAGCCCCGGGCACAGCCTGCTCTGCATGGTTTTGGGGTCGATCTCCTTTACGCTCACGCCGCCGCTCGTTACCACGGCATGGGCAAGATCGCCCTTTTCGGCCACCTCAATGGGAAACGCCTGCAAAAGCCCGGCCAGACGCTGCCGCTCGGCGCGCGTGATCTGATTTACCCGCCGCTGCGGCGCAACCCCCCAGAGCTGCAGCATCACCGGCCGCATCGAGGCGGGCAGCAGCCTTTGCAGGCAGTGCGCGGCCTCCCGGTTGGAAAACTCCGCAAAATCGGCGCAAATGCGCCGATCCAGCTGCTCGGGCGAGAGTGCGGGCTTTAAGTTCACCGCAAGCCTGTAGTTGTATTTTTTCAGATCGCGAAGATACGCGCTGGCCGAAAGCACCAGCGGCCCGGACACGCCGAAGTGCGTAAACAGCATTTCGCCCCGCTCGCAAAACAGCACCTTTTCGCCCTCGTAAAGCGTAAGCGCCACGTTGCGCAGCGAAAGCCCAGCCATGCGCCTGCAAACATCGCCGCGCTCCACCAGCGCAACGAGGCTGGGCTCCGGCGAAACGACCGTGTGCCCCACCTGCCGCGCAAAACGGTAGCCGTCGCCCGTGGAGCCGGTGGCGGGATACGAAACGCCGCCCGTTGCCGCCAGCACGGCGTCTGCGCGCAGTACCCGCCCGCTTTGCAGGCGCACGCCGGCACAGCGCCCGTCTTCCAGCAGCAGCGCCTCGGCCCCGTCATATACCAGCTGCGCCCCCTGCGCCCAGCGCAGCAGCGCATCCAGAATATCGGCGGCCCTGTCGCTCTGCGGGAACACGCGCCGCCCGCGCTCTGTTTTGAGCGGCACGCCGAGCTCCCGTTCAAAAAGCTCCATCACGCGCGCCGGCGGGCATGCGCTGAGCGCCGAATACAAAAAACGCGGATTGCGCCGCACATGCTTTAAAAATTCCTCCGCCGTGCAGTTGTTGGCAACGTTGCACCGTCCTTTGCCCGTGATGAGCAGCTTTTTGCCGGGGGCGCTTTTGTGCTCCAGCACGGTAACGCGCCCGCCCGCGCGCACAGCCGCGCCCGCCGCAAACAGCCCGGCCGCGCCCGCGCCGACAATAATCACATGCTTCATACGCCGCACCTCCCGCGCCCGCGCGCACGTGCGCGGGGCTGCCTAACCTCAGAGACAGAATCTGCCATATCCGCAGCGCAAAACTGTACCGGCGCATGCAGCAAAACGAAAAAAGAAGGCGCCAGCCGAGCACTCATGGCCGCTCCCCTTCCCGGCAGGCGGCGCCCAGCATGGAGATACCCAGCACCGCATACAGCAATGCCAGCGGGTGCGCCGCGGCCAAATACATCACATGCGGCACGTTATTAAACGACGCCACAAACAAAAATGCGATCATGCAGCACCGCAAAAGGATGCTGAGCAGCAGCCCCAGCTGGATGAGCCAGACCATGCGCGGCAGCGCGGGTGCGTTTTTTGCAAATACCCGACGCGCAAAGGCAGCCTGCCAAACCAGCGCCAGTACAAAACCGACGGGCAGCAAAAACGCGTACAGCCAGCGCACCGCGTCCAGCAGATGGTAGGCAAGCCGCTGGGCAGGGTTGTAATAGGGCAGCACCGTACCCGCTTGCGCCTGCCAGTTGGTTTCGTTTTTCAAAAACGCCTCCACCTCGGCCCGCAGCTCCGCGTTCATCGAAAGCTCTTCGCTCATTGCCGTCCAGTGCGCCGGCCGCGCCTCGGCAAACGTCAGCACCCGGCCAAGATTTTGCAGCGCCTCCCACAGCGTGGGCGCAATATACCGCGCCTCAATGCGCGGCATTGTGCCGCTGCGCGGCGGGCCGGCCTGTACCGCACCGGTATCGCACAGCGCATTCACCTCGGCGGCCAGCGTCTCGAAATACCGCTTCGACGTTTCGGCGTCGGCATAAAAGCCCGCTTCGTCCGCGGCCTGGCGCAGCGCCCAGTAAAAGCCGCCGCTGCCGAATTCTCTGTCCGGAATGCTCCCATAGCCGTTGTATTTCATCTCGGTTTCCAGGTACGGCTCCAGCGCGGCAAAGGAGGGCGAAAGCTCATACAGCCTTTCGCGCACGTCGCGCGGAACAGGGATCTTTTCCTGCGGGTGCGCCGAGGCTACGCGCGTGAGGGCACCGTAGGCATCGTTAAATTCCCGGCTGGTGAAATCGCTGAGGATGAAGCGGCCGTAATATGCGCTGTTGAGCGCGCAGAAAACAAGCACTCCCGCGCCGAGGCACGCAAACGGAACCGCCCAGAGCAGGCTTTTTTGCACGCGCCCGGGCGTTTTTTCACCGCGCCATAAAAACCACAGCGTTACCGCCGCTCCCACCGCGGCAAACGGCAGCGCCCATGCCGCATCCTCGCGGTTGAGGTAAAATGCCGCCAGCCCCGCTCCCGCCAGCAGCGCGAAACCGGCGCTTTCGCGCGCGGGCCGCCGCCAGCGCAGCGCGCAGCCGATGATGCCGCCAAACAAAAGGAGCGTGAGTGCCGGAGTAATGTTATCGCGGTATACACGCAGCTGCACCTCGGCGGCCGATGCCGCCGGGTTCCACAGCAGCAGCAAATAAGCCAGAAGCTTTGCCCTCCGGCTTTTTAAAAGGGGCGCAATGGCCCACGCCCCCGCCAGCGCGGCCGCCGCCTGCAGCAGCTGTCCGCCCAGCAAATACGGGATCCGCAGCGTGTGCAGCATGGCGAGCCAAACCGAAAAAAACGAGTGCTTGCTCAGCGTCAGCCAGCCGTACTCCCCCAGCCACTGTCCGTTTGCAATGCTTTTGGCAAGGTTGTACATCAGCGAATCGTCGATCACCGCGCCGCCCGGCGTTACCAGCAGCAGCTGAAAAGAAGTGAGCAGCAGCTTTGCCGCCGTCAGCCCCAGCGCCGCAAGCAGCATCCCCCTTGCGGAAAGTTCTCGTGAGCCGCCCGCGGCGGCTCCCCTCAAAAATCCCGGAACGATGTGTGCGAACCGCCCCGCAGCCTGTCGCAGCCGTTTTTTCATACAGCATCCTCTTTTTTTCTTTTTTCTGTTCGGCCGAAGGCTGTTCGGGAGCCTTTGGCAAACTGCAGCCGCGCGCCGTTATTTCTGCAGCTTTTCAATGCCCTCCACCAGATACCGCTGATGCCGGAAGACGAGGTCTACCAGCAGCGAAAGATATTTCAGCACCACGGCCAAAATCAGAAATACGCCGAAAAAACCGGCCGTCAAAACCAGCATCGTCGTGGTCCAGCCCTCTACGGGCTGCCCGCCGCCCAGATAAATGGCCAGCGTATAGACAAGCTCCGCCAGCGTGGCCAGCAGCATCAGCCCCGCCACACCGCACGAAAGCTTGTACCCCGCGTCTGTATACAGCGCCAGCGAATCCAGCGCGATGGAAAAGCGCAGAGGCCTGTTCGCCGCCCGGCCGCCCGTGCCGGGAACGCGCAGCGTCTTCATGCGCAGGCCGCTGGCCGCATAGGCGGCCTTGCGGTAAAACGCCGTGCCGCAGATGGCGTGCACGCGATTGACGGCGCGGCGGCTGAGCACGTGGAACAGATCGGTGCCGATGGCATAGCGCGAGCGCGAAAACCGGTTGAACACCCCGTAAAAAAGGCTGCTGAAGCCGCGCCGGTTCTTCTGCGGGCAGACGGATACGATGTCGTACCCGGTGAGCGCCGTATCGTAAGCGGCATCCAAAAACGCGGGATCGTCCGGCAGCTCCAGCGTATCGAATTCAAATACAAAATCCCCGATGGCAAGGTCGATACCCGCGTTCATACACAGCTCGATGCCCTGATAGACGCTCATGTTCACCACCGTTACCGGCATCGTCCAGGGGCTGCTTTGCACAAATTCGCGCACGGCTTCCACACTGCCGTCCCGGGAGGCGTCGTTCACGACAATTACCTCAAACTGCCGGAACCGCCCGGCCAGCGCGCCGCACACCTGCTGCAAAAAAGGCTTTACCAGCGCGGCTTCCTCGTGCAGATACGCCACGGCGGAGATAAAATTGCTCTCTTTATTTTCCACGCTCATTCAAAGCACCTCGTTCAAATCGTATACCGTGTTGATCTTGCCCGACAGCACGCTGACGAACATCGGGTTACGCTCGTAAACGCGGAGCACCGTCGGGCGCGAATCGTCGATCTCGCTGGCTTTTAAGATCGGCTTCATGCTGAACAGGCTTTTCTGATAGGCAAAGCCGTACTCCTCCTTCAGATAGGTGCGCGCCAGCTGGCTCATATACGGCCAGGCGGACGCGGGCTTTGCCGGGCATTCGTTGCAGTTTGCGAGGCTGCCCGGCACACAGCGCCCGCCGCTTTGCGCCTGACACGCAAAGGTGGGCAGCGCCTCGTAGCTTGTTGCGTGCGGCGTAAACGAAACGCTCGTTAAGCTGTGCAGGCCCGTGCGGCCAAACGGCATGATGGAAAAAAACGGCCCGTCCATCACCGTAATGCCCACCTCCCGCAGCGGGGCCTCCACCGTGCACAGGATGATCTCGCACAGCTCGTATTTAATCCGGAACGGCTCAAAGCCCATTAGGGCGTGGATATCATTCACGCCCGCATAGCACGCGTTCAGAATATACGGCGCGCGGTGCGCCGCGCCGTCCGAAACCGTCACCTGCCACAGCCCGCCGCCTTTTTCCACCCGCCGCGGCCGTACCCCGCAGCACAGCGCAACGTTTTTCATCGAAGCCAGGCGCTCCAGGTACCAGTTTTTTAAAATCTGCGCGTCATAGGTGTATTCCCGCGTTAAAAACGCGCCGTCGCATTGCCCCGGCCGAAAGCAGCGGTCGGCAGGGATCTCGTCGCAGCGGATGCCCGCCGTATGGCAAAAACGCCGGAAATCGGCGGCGTTCGTCCAGCTAAAATGCGCGCTGGTGGCGTACACCTGCTCGAACTGCGTGTGCTCGCAAAACGCAAAATCGCGGTGAAAGCGCTCGAAGTAGCGCGCGCTCTTGATGGCTGTGGAATAGCTGCGGGGATAATGATAGCCCATGTGCACCCGCGCCTGATTGATGTACGTGGCCCGCATAAACGGCGCGGGGTCGCGCTCCAGCACCAGCACACGCTCGCCCCGGCGGCCGCAGTATTCGGCCGCATACAGGCCGTACAGCCCCGCGCCAAAGATGATCTTATCGTAATCCATGCCCCTCACCCTTTCGGCTCGTAGCGGCCGCGCGCGTTTGCAAACAGAATGCGCAGCAGATCGAGGTTTCCCCTTATGCCCTTGATTTTTGTGGGCGCAGGCGCGTTTGCGGGGTAGCGCCGCGCCACGGGCACCTCGCAGCACCGCAGCCCCAGCTGCCCCGCGCGCGTAGAGAGATACGCCAGCAGCTCGTAGCCCGAAAACACCTCGCGCAGCGGCTGCACGCGCGTATCTTCCAAATAGCGGCGCGAATAGGCGCGAAACGCGTTTGTGGTATCGGTAAAGCGCACGCCCGCCGTCAGGCTGATGACCGGCGCATGAATAAGCCGCACCGCCAGCCAGCGCAGGGGCGGGGTGCGCTCGGCCACGCCGCCCGGAATAAAGCGGCTGCCCTGCACAAAATCGAAGCCCTGCTCCAGCTTTTTCAAAAACAGAGGCACGCTTTCGATGGAATCCTTGTCGTTGCCGTCGATCGTTACAATGCCGTCATAACCGCGCCGCAGCGCGAACCAGATGCCCATGCGCAGCTGCGCGCCCTGCCGGCCGGGGCCGGTTTTTGTGAGCAGCGTATTTACCTCCAGCGCGCGCAGCGTTTCTTCCTCGGTACAGCCGTCTGTAGAGCCGCCGTCGCACAGGATGATATCCGCAAGCCGCGGCACGCCGGCGGCCCGGGCGCGCTCCAGCTCGCGGCGGATGCGCCCGCCCTCGTTGATGATGGGGATGAGCACGCAGCAGCGCGACGCTCTGGGCGCGTATTCCTCGCATCGGTGATCCGGTACGCCGGGAATGCCCTTTACCGTCATGCAAACACCTCCGCCGTATATTCCAGCACCTGCAGCACCCGGTCAAGGGGCTGCGTCTTCATCTCGACGGAAACAAAACCCGTATAGCCCGCCTGCCGCAGGCCCTCTGCCAGCGCGCGATGCTCCGGGTGCGGCGCGATGGGCGCAAGCTGCGGCTCACTGAGGTGAATGTGGGAGACAAGATCCAGATTCCGAAGCAGCAGCTCCGGTGTTTCGCCGTTTGTAAGCATCGTGCCGACATCGTAATTTACGCGCAGCCCCGGCACGCGCCGCGCATACGCGAACGCCTCGGCGCTGGTATTGCAAAAATTCGTGCCGTATCCGGGAGGATTTGCCTCCAGCGCGATCACCACACCGTGCTGCCGGGCATAGGCGCTGATGCCGGCAAAAAAGCCCAGCGCGTCCTCCGCGCGCGCGCGCAAAGGCATGCGCCGCTGGCGCGGATTGCCAAACACCAGGCTGGGGCAGCCCACGGCCGCGGCAAAATCCACCGCGCGGCGGGTATACTCCGCCAAAAGCGCCGCGCCGCGCGCATCGAAAATATTTTCGGTGCGGCCGAACCAGATGCTTTGCATGGAGGGCAAGCAAAGCCCATACTGCCGGCTAAGCTCTGCCGCGCGGCGCGCGGCCGCCTCGGCCTTACAATAGGGGCGTTCGCCCACAAGGCGGGTGGGGGCGATCTCCAGCCCCGTGTAGCCCAGCCTCTGCAGCGCCGCATATACGGCCTCGTCGTCCTCGGCCTGCCAGCCGATGTTGCTGGCGGAAAGCCTGTATTCGCTCATGTTTTCCGATCTCCCTTCCGACCGCTTTGCCGGAACGGCTGACGTTCCGCTGTCGGCAGGCCGCCGCTTTGCGTGAATCTTCAAAATTTATGCGCCTTCCTCCGGCCGGAACCGCGGGTCGGCGGTCACTCATCCAAAGCCGATGCATAGGGTGGAAAGCAGCGGCGCGCCGCCCCCGATGCAGCCGCCGCGCCGGCATGCAGGCATCCTTGAGGGCAGGCCCTGCCATGCACAGCATCGTAAACGCGTAAACGCCCTCCGGAAAGCCGCCGCCCAGAGTATAAACCGTCCCGCGCCCTGCCGCGCTCAGATGTCACGAGTTTGTTCCGCGCGTTCTTCGTCCATAAAGCGCCGAAGATCCCGCAGCACCGTTTCCTTTTCATAGCACCAGCCGTTTGCCCCGCCAAACAGCGCGGCGTGGCGGCTGCGCATATCGTACCGCGCCGGGGCGCCCGGCAGCTCGTTCACAAACTGCCCGCCGCCGGCAAGGCGCGCATACACCTCCCGCGCGCTGAGGGGCTGCGTGCTCAGGTTCAGCAGCGTCAGCCCTGCCTTCAGCGCCGTACAGATATCGCCCCACAGGCGCGCAAGATCGTAGAACTGGTATTCCGCCCGGCTGTCGGTAAACGAGAGCGCATTAAAGGGCTGCGCCGCAAACCATGCGCGCAGCTCGCGCGCCGTCTGCGCATCCAGCGTGCGCAGCGCGTAAAAGCCCGCGCGCGCCGGGGCGTAGGCGGCGCGCACCAGCGAGTTTTCCGCCGCCAGCTGCTCGTACTTTTCCTCCTTCAGCATGGCGGGCGTAATCGTGAGCAGATCGTAGAGAAAATTCTTTTTCAGCCCCCGGCCAAACAGCCCGGGCAGCCGCACGATGAGCGCCTCGGGGTACGCCTCCCGCACCAGGCGCTCCAGCCGCGCGCGGTTGCGCCCATAGGCGGCAGGGTTTTCCGCGTCTGCGGGCGTGCATTCATCTACGCCCTGCGGCACGGCATACACGTCCACCGTGCTGATGAGCACCAGCTGCCGGGGCGCGATCTGTTCCATCTGCCAAAACGCGCGCTCCACCACGGCAAGATCTCCTGCCGAATCGGTATTCGCAAGATATTTTGCGGCGGGCAGCCCCGCGTATACCAGCAGCTCCGGCCGCGCCCCAAACGCGCGCTCGATATCCGCAGAATGAAAAGCCCCGTCAAACGCATGGCTTGCGGCCAGATTGCCGCCCACAAAGCCCGTACTGCCCACCAGCATCGTTTTCATCGCGTGTGCTCCTTTGCAAAAAACGCTTCGCACTCAAAACGGCTTTTTCAAAATCCCGCAGAAAGCATTCCGCAGAAAACCGCAAAAAGCCGGGTCGAAAAGCAGCGCGCCCGCGGCGGCCCGAAAGGATCGCTGCCTGCCCCGGAAGGCAGCGCCAAAGCTCCCGGCAGCGCGCCCGCGGCGGCCCGAGGCTATTGTACCACAAATGGGTTTTCTTTTCAAGGAAGCCTTTTCGGGCTTTTCCGCTTCCTTTCGGGTTCCTTCGCGGATCCTTTTCGGGCTGTTTTTTCAGATCCCCTTCGGATTGTTTTTTCAGATCCCTTTCGGGCTGTTTCAGATTCCCCTTGCTTTTTGCGGAATTTTCGCGAAAAATCATTTTCAAACACAAAAAAATGTAGTATACTGATTTAGATACAATTTTGCGCGCGGATCCCGCGCGGGGAGCGGTGCTGCTGTGAATATCTGCAAAAGCTACTACGAAACGTTGTACAGTCGCCCGACGGTGGCGCTTTCCGGGTACTGTGCAAAATACGATCTGCCGGATTCTCTGTACGCGTATCTCGCGTTCGGCGGCACAACAGGTTCGGCCAAGGACGCGCTGGCCGAGGGCATGCTGGCGCTGGCCACCGAAAAGGGCGAATTGAAGCCGGGGCAAACGGTAATCGAATGCTCCAGCGGCAGCTTTGGCCTGGCGCTGGCCGTGGCCTGCGCGCACAGCGGCCATCCGCTGATGCTGTGCATGCCTGCCACCGTTCCGGCCGACCGGCAGCAGCTTTTAGCAAAATTCGGCGCGCAGATCGTGCTTTCGAATTATGTCTATGGCCGGGCGGGCACGGTGCAGCGCGCCGAGGAGGCCGTGCGCCAAACGGGCGGATATTTTTTGAACTATTTCGATAACGACCTGAACGCCGAATTCCATCGGCGCATCACCGGGCCGAACATTGCCCGGGCAACCGGCGGCGCGCTGGATGCCATCGTCGTGGGCGTGGGCAGCGGCGGCACCATCTCGGGCGTAGGAGAATACATCAAGGCATGGTATCCGGATGTAAAGATCATTGCGGTGGAGCCTTACGAGAGCCAGGCCATCGGCGGCGGCTATGTGGGCCGGCACAGCATTCCCGGCCTTGGCGCGGGCTTTGTGCCCGAAAACTACAACCCGCACATTGTGGACGCCGTGATGGCCGTGCCCAGCAAAACCGCGAACGTAACGGCGCGCGAGGTGCTGGAAACAGATGCCGTGCCCGCCTCGCCCAGCGCGGGCGCAGTGCTGGCCGCCGCCCATCAGCTGATGGCCGAGCACCCCGAGCAGCAGCGCGTGGTGTGTGTGTTTGCGGGACAGGTATTTTACGAGTGAGCTGCTGTTTTTTTGCAGCGCGAAGAACGGCGGCTCCTTCCCCTCTCGCCGGCGCGGGAGGGATTTTTTATTCCAATATAAAATACTTTTTGTTTATTTTAATTTAAAAACGCCTATTCGTACATTTTCCATCCTCTGCCGCGCCCGGCGGGGCGCGTAGTCAAACTGCTGTGCTTTTTGCCGGAACGTTGACGCTTTTTGTGTAAACCCGAAAATTCTTCCAAAAGGCCCGTGCGGCGCTTGTGCGATGCGCAGAAAAATGGTATAGTGTTTTTGTTCGGAAACACTTGTGCGCCTATCGCGTACAATCTAAAGGAGGGCAGTGCGAATGGAAAGGCGTTTTTTGCTGGTGGAGGCCGGTGTGCTGCCGGAGGTGTTTCTGAAGGTGCTGAAGGCGAAGGAGCTGCTCGCCTCGGGCAGCGCAAGAAACATTTCCGCGGCGGCCAAGGCAGTGGGGCTTTCCCGGAGTGCATTCTATAAGTATAAGGATCGCATTTTTGATGCGCAGGACAGCCGCGAGGTGCTTACCGTAAACGCCACGCTGCTGGACGAGACGGGCGCGCTGCAAACACTGCTGGCCGGCATTTCGGCGGCGGGCGCGTCCATTGTCACCATCAACCAGGCCACGCCGGAGAACGGCGCGGCGCGGGTGGCGGTGTCCATCCGCACGGGAGGCATGCGGTGCTCGCTGGAGGAAATGCTCGACCGCCTGCGCACCCAGCGCGCCGTGGTGGAGCTCCATCAGGCCAAGCACTGAATGGCCTTTTGGGGGCGGCGGCATAACGGCAGATAAGGGGGAAAACAAATGATCTCGATCGCGATTTTGGGCTTTGGCACGGTGGGCAGCGGCGTACTGGAGGTGCTGCGGCGCAGCGCCTTTAGCATCGAGCGGCGCGCGGGCCAGCCGATAGACGTAAAATACATCTGCGATATCCGCGATTTTTCGGCGCATCCGGATGCGCCGCTGTTCGTAAACAATATCGATGCCATCCTTGGCGACCCCGAGGTGCGCGTGGTGGTGGAGACGATCGGCGGGCTGAAGCCGGCGTATTTTTATGTAAAATCCGCACTGGAGAGCGGCCGCCATGTGGTCACCTCCAACAAGGAGCTCGTGGCCACGCACGGGGCCGAGCTGCTTTCCATCGCGCGGCAAAAGGGCGTGTGCTTTCTGTTCGAGGCCAGCGTAGGCGGCGGCACGCCCATCATTACGCCGATGCATCAGTGCCTCGCGGCCAATGTCATCAGCGGCATCGCGGGCATCGTGAACGGCACCACAAACTTTATGCTCACAAAAATGGCGCGCGAAAATATGGATTTTGAAGCGGCGCTGCGCCTGGCGCAGAGCCTTGGCTACGCCGAGACGATTGATCCCTCGGCCGACGTGGACGGCATCGACGCGCAGCGCAAGATTTCGATTCTGGCAAGCCTTGCGTTCGGGCGGCATTTTTTCCCGCAGAACGTGCCCACGCGCGGCATTCGCGACATATCGGTGAAGGATATCGCGTTGGCCGCGCGGCAAAATGCCGCGGTGCGGCTCATCGCGTGGGCGCGCCGCACACCGGACGGCGGCGCCGCGCTGGCGGTGGAGCCGATGCTTGTGCCGCGCACAAACCAGCTGGCAGGCGTGGAAGACGTGTTCAACGCCGTACTGGTGCAGGGCGATATGCTGGGCGATGTAGTGTTCTACGGCAAGGGCGCGGGCAAGCTGCCCACGGCCAGCGCCGTGGTGGCGGATGTGATTGACGCGGTGAAAAACGGCGTAAAAATTCACGACAGCCTGTTCTGGCAGGAATCTGCGCCCATCGAGGGCGTGTACGCGGACAATACGCCGCACGATTACTATGTGCGCCTGGCGAATGCCACAGAGCTTGTTGCGCGCGATCTGTTCGGCCAATCGCTCGAGCTGCTGGATCTTTCGGACGGCGAGGCGGCGTTTACGCTGCGCGGCATCACGGCGGCGCGGCTGGCGCAGCTTTGCGCAAGGGCGCGCAAGGCCAGCGTGCGCGTGGGCAGCACCCTGAAGTGGATGGCACAGTAGGAGGCGCGGCGGATGGTAACGGTAAGCGTTCCGGCCACGAGCGCGAATATCGGCTCGGGCTTTGATTCCTGCGGCCTTGCTTTGTCGCTGCACAATACGGCCGCGTTTGAAGAATGTGACAGTGTAGAGATCTCCTCGTCCGACGGCTCGCAGGCGCCGTGCACACCGGGCAACCTCGTCTACCGCACGGCAAAGGAAGTGTACGCCCTGTGCGGGCAGCGGCTGCGCGGGCTGCGCATTGTGCAGACGAACCCCATTCCGATGGCGCGCGGTCTCGGTTCGAGCAGCGCGTGCATTGCGGCGGGCATTCTGGGCGCAAACGCGCTGTTGGGCGGCCCGCTCACGCGGGAGGACATGCTCACCTTCGCCACAAAGCTGGAGGGGCATCCCGACAACGTCGCCCCGGCGCTGCTGGGCGGCTTTGTGGTATCGGCCTACGACGGCGGCAAGGTGTATTCGCTGAAAAAGACGATCGCGCCCGGCATTGTGTTCATGGCGTTTGTGCCGGATTTTAAGCTGCTGACGGAGCGTGCGCGCGCGGCGCTGCCAAAAACCGTTTCGCATGCCGACGCGGTGTACAATCTTTCCCGTGCGGCGCTTTTGGCAACGGCGTTCTGCGAGGAGCGGTACGATTTTTTGCCCGTGGCCACACGGGACAGCCTGCACCAGCAGTACCGCCTGCCGCTGATCGAGGGCGGCGAGGCCGTTTTTGCGCTGGCGGACGGTTTGGGCGCGCTTGCCACGTTCATCAGCGGCGCGGGGCCGACGATCCTTTCCGTTGTGCGCACCGCCGAGGCAAACGTGTTTTTCGAGCGTGCCCGGCAGGCGCTGGCAAGCGATGCGGAGCTCTCGCATTTTTCGCTGCGCCGCTTTACGGCAGATAACGAGGGCGCAAAGCTGGTTGAGGCATCGTAAACGTGCGAGCGTGCGCCGCGCCGAGGGCCGCACCGGCAAAAATCACGCGAAATACAGAAAATTCATACTGTAAAACAGAGGGAAACAGGGAAAACGGGGCAAACGGGGATCCCCGGGGAAAGGAAGGATACTGGTGGCACTGATCGTACAGAAATTCGGCGGCAGCTCGGTTGCCGACCGAGACCGCATTATGAATGTGGCGCGCATTGTGGCAAATACACGCGCCGCGGGCAATGATGCGGTGGTGGTGGTGTCCGCGCAGGGCGATACGACAGATGATCTGATCGCCAAGGCGGGCGAGATCACGCATAACCCCTCGCAGCGCGAGATGGATATGCTGCTTTCAACGGGCGAGCAGATCAGCATTGCGCTGCTCTCCATGGCGCTGAGCGTGGTGGGCTGTCCGTCCATCAGCCTCACGGGCTGGCAGGCGGGCTTTCACACAAACCGCGCCTATACCCGCGCGCGCATCAAGCATCTGGATACCGAGCGCATCGAAAGCGAGCTTTCGCGCAACCGCGTGGTGGTGGTGGCGGGCTTTCAGGGCATCAACCGATACGACGACATCACCACGCTGGGGCGCGGCGGCTCCGACACCAGCGCGGTGGCCATTGCCGCGGCGCTGCACGCGGATTTGTGCCAGATTTACACCGATGTGGACGGCGTATACACCGCCGACCCGCGCCTTGTGCGCTGCGCGCGCAAGCTAAACGAGATCTCGTTCGACGAGATGCTGGAGCTGGCAAGCCTTGGCGCACAGGTGCTGAACAACCGCAGCGTAGAGCTTGCAAAAAAATATTCGGTCAATTTGGAGGTGCGCTCATCGCTCACCAATGTGCCCGGAACCATCGTGAAGGAGGTTACAGACGTGGAAGGGATGCTGATCAAGGGCGTGGCAAAGGATAAGGACGTTGCCGTGATTTCGATTTTGGAGGTGCCCGATGTCCCCGGCGCATCCTTTAAGGTGTTCAGCCTGATGGCGCAGCGCAGGATCAACGTGGATATTATTTTGCAGTCCTCGGGCAAGGATGGCTGTAAGGACGTAATCTTTACCGTGCCGCTGGCCGATGTTGATGCGGCGCTGGCCGTGCTGGAGGAAAACCGAAGCCGCTTTGGGTGCGGCGAGATCCTTGCAGACCGCAGCGTCGCCAAGGTAAGCATTGTGGGCGCGGGGATGCAAAGCCACTCGGGCGTAGCCGCGCGCATGTTCGAGGCGCTGTTCGAGGCGAACATCAACATCCGCATGATCTCTACCAGCGAGATCAAGATCTCGGTGCTGATTGCAGAGGAAGACGCCGACCGCGCGGTGAACGTTATCCACGATGCGTTTTTGAATTGAGCGGCGTTGTTTTCTGAAAGAACCGCCGGAAGGAAGAGGTATCAGGGATGGCAAGCTCGGTGGAATATCTTGAATTTGTCTGCGGGCAGATCGCGGGCGCAGGCGCGGTGCGCTATCGGAAGATGTTCGGCGAATACATGGTATATGTAAACGACAAACCCGTGCTGCTGGTGTGCGGCAATACGGTTTATGCAAAAAAGCTGCCTCATCTGGCCGGGCACATGGCAAACGCCGCCTGCGGCATCCCCTACGAGGGCGCGAAGGAACACTATATTCTGGACATCGACAACGCCGCCTTTGCACAGGAAATTGCCGCGCTGCTGGAATCGGTAACGCCACTGCCAAAGCCGAGAAAGAAAAAGGCGTAAAGCAGGCGCAAGGACGGGCAGAAAACGGGCACGGACACTGCGCGCAGAAAAAAGACGCAAAGACGTGCAGCCGCTGGACATTCGGCCGGAAAGCGGCTATAATAAGAGGCAAGCGCTTTTTGAAAAGCCGCTTGCCTTTTTTCTCGGCTGTGTAGTCGTCTGGCGCCCGGCCTCGTATGGATCAGAAGAAGCCCGAAGCGCCCGCTTCGGCGCAAAGAAGAAAAAGCCGGGCGCGCGCTGCGCGCTCGAGCGCAAAGCGAACACGGAAAGATCCGCCAAGGCGCGAAACGGCGCTTTGAACAGCGCCTTTTATAAAACCTCTCGAACAGATCGGAGATGAAACAAAATGCACCAGAGCACACCGCCGGGACGCCGGCCGCCGCTGACGCCAAAGCAGCTCGCGCGGCGCAGAAGAAAGCGGCAGCAGCAGCGCAAAAAGGCGCTGCGGCGTTATTATCTGTTTCTGGCTGGGATGGGCCTGCTGCTCGTTGTTGCCGCCGCGGGGCTTGCGGTCTTCGTCCGGGAGGTTTTCTTCGGCACCGGGAACGGCGCGGCTTCGTCTTCGGCGGCTGACGGCAGCCTGGCGTCTTCGGCGTCCGGCTCGACTGCCGCGCCGCCGGCCCAGCCGGAGCCGGACGCTCCGGCCGACCCCGCTTTATGGAGCCTTCTGCTTACGAACGTCAGCCATCCGCTGCCGGCGGGCTTTGCGCCGGAGCTTGCAAGCGTGGGCAGCAACAGCCGCAACGGCACACAGTATATGGATGCGCGCGTGGCCGGCGCGATGGCGCAGATGCTCGCCGCCGCCAAAGCGGACGGCATCGAGCTTGTGGTGCGCTCGGCCTATCGCTCTACCGAAGAGCAGAAGACGCTCTTCAACAGCATGAAGCAGAGCTATCTCGACCAGGGCATGAGCGAGGAAGAGGCGCTGGCCGAGACAAAAAAATGGCGCAACGTGCCCGGCACCTCCGAGCACGAAACGGGCCTGAGCGCGGATATCGTGGGCGCGGCCGATCTGAATGCCGATCTCGTGCCAGAGCTCTCCGGGCGTGACTGGGCTGTATGGCTAAAGGAGCATGCCGCCGAGTACGGCTTTATCCTGCGCTACCCCGCGGATAAAACCGAAATTACCGGCACCGCGTTCGAGCCTTGGCACTATCGCTATGTGGGCGTAGAGGACGCAAAGAAGATCCTGGCGCAGGGGATCTGTCTGGAGGAATATCTCGGCGCAGCGTAGCCGGCAGGCCGGAGCGCACCCGCACCCTGCCCTGCGCAAAAAGGCAGGGCAGCCATTGTGAATGATAAAAGAAGAAGGACGTGTCGCATGGAACGTATCACTGTTGCGCCGGGTGCGCAGATCACCGTGCTGCCGGCGGAAAAATTCAACCGGTGCCGCATTTCAATCAACTTTATCTGGCCTGCCGCGCGGGAATGGGCCACGGCCGAGGCGCTGCTGCCGCTGGTGCTGGAGCGCGGCTATCGGGATTGCCCGGATATGACCGAGCTTTCCAAAAAGCTGGCGCGCCTGTACGGCGCGGCGCTCTCTGTAGACGGTACCATGGGCGGGCAGAGCCGTGTGCTGACGGTGACTGTCTCCGGCATTCGGGACAGGTTCGCGCTGGCGGGCGAGCCGCTGAGCATGGAATACGCGGGGATCGCCTTTGGCGTTGCGTTCCGGCCCTATCTTGTGGACGGCCTGCTGGACGCCGAGGCGGTGGACATTGAGCGCGAACAGCTGCGCGAGCTGCTGGAAAGCGAGATCAACGAAAAACGCGGCTACTGCATTCGGCAGGCACGCCGCAAATTCTACGGCGATTCGCCGGCAGGCATTGAGCGCAACGGCTATCTGGACGAGGTGAACAGCCTGACGGCGCGCACCGTAACGGACGCCTATTTTCGCATGCTGCGCCTTGCGCGCATTGAGGTGACGGTACTGGGCGCAGACGTAGAAGCCGCCCGCACCTGCCTTGCCGCCGCGCTGAAGGGCGTTTTGCGCACACCTTCCGAGCTGCCCTCCCCCATTGCCATGCCCGCGTGCAAGGCGCGTTCGTTTGAAGAGCCGCTGCCCACCGTACAGGGCAAGCTGTGCCTGCTGTTTACCTCGGGCGTGCCGTGCGCGCCCGAAGAGCTTTCCGCGCTGCGCGTGGCTGTGGCGGCCCTGGGCGGCACGCCCACCTCTCGCCTTTTCCAAAACGTGCGCGAAAAGCAAAGCCTTTGCTATTACTGCGCGGCAACCCACATCTCGCTTACGGGCGCGCTGTGCGTGGACAGCGGCGTAGAGCACGACAAGGCCGCGCACGCGCGCGATGCCATTTTGCACGAGCTGAGCGCAATGTGCACCGGCACGCTCTCGCAGGCGGAGCTGGACGATGTGAAACGCGCGCTGAAAAACCAGCTTGCCGCCGTGAGCGATACGCTGCAGGGGCTGGAGGGCTGGTATTTTGCCGAATGCATGCGCGGCACACAGAAAACGCCGGAGGAGGTATCGGCCGAGATCGACGCCGTTACACAGGAAGATGTGCGCCGGGTGCTGTCGCGGTTTTCGCTTTCGGTATGCTATACGTTGACAAAGGAGGCGGGCGCGGATGCGTGACGATTCGATGCGCGCGGTGCGCGAGGCGGCCGCGTTTGAGAGCACGGTGCTGGAAAACGGCCTGACGGTGCGGGTGCACCCGATGCCGGGCTTTACGGGCGTGCACGCGGTATATGGAACCAAATTTGGCAGCATCGACCGCGCGTTTGCCCTCGACGGCAAACGGGTGGAGCTGCCGGCCGGCATCGCACATTTTTTAGAGCACAAAATGTTCGAGAACGAGGAGGGCGATGCGTTTACGCTGTATGCCAAAACCGGCGCCGGCGCAAACGCCTACACCAGCTTTGATAAAACCTGCTATATCTTTTCGGCCTCCAACCGCGTGGACGAAAACCTAGATATCCTGCTGGGCTTTATCTCCCGGCCGTACTTTACGCAGGCCACCGTGGAAAAGGAGCAGGGCATCATCGGGCAGGAGATCCAGCAATACGACGATTCGCCGGACTGGCGGCTGATGTTTGCCGTGAACCAGTGCTTGTATCACACACATCCGGTGCGGGACGATATCGCGGGCAGTGCGCGGAGCATCGCGGCAATCACGCCGGAGCTTTTGTACGCCTGCGCCGACGCCTTTTACCGCCCGCAGAACATGGTGCTGGCCGTGGCGGGCAATGTAACGATGGACGCCGTACTGGCCGCCTGCGCCCGCGCCGGGCTGCCGGCAAAGACGGGCACGGTGGAGCGCCTGATGTGCGCCGAGCCGCCCACGGTGGCCGAGCCGTACCGGGAATTTACCATGGCCGTAGCCAAGCCCGTGCTGGGCGTTGGCTTTAAAGAGCAGCCGCCGCAGGGCGATACGCTGCGAATCGAGCTCGTCTGCGATATCATCACCGAGCTTGTTTGCGGCAGCATGACGCCCCTGTATCGCCTTTTGTATGACGAAGGGCTTGTAAGCCCGGGCTTTTCGGGCGAATTGATGAGCCTGCCCGGCGCGCTCTCGTTCCTGTTTGGGGGCGAAACCTCCGAGCCGGAGCGTGTGCGCGGCCTTTTGCTGGACGAAATTGCCCGGCTGCGGCGCGAGGGCGCCGACGAGGAGCTGTTTATCCTGTGCAAAAACCAGCTTTACGGCGAGCTGGTGCAGGATCTGGAAAACGTGGAAGACGTGGCGAGCACGCTCGCATCCTCGTTTTTCCGCGGCCATACCCCGGCAGACGAGATCGAGACGCTGGCATCCATTACGCTGAGCGAGGTAAACGCCGCGCTGCGCACGATGCTTTGCACAGACCGCAGCGCCACCGTGATCATTCGCCCGGCGGAATAGGCCTGCGGCTCTGTGCACGGCCGATCACGCTTGGCCGCGCGAGCCCGGAGGCGGCCGTCATCCCCGCTGCAACCGCCATTGCGGCTGTTTTATCACGCGGGCCCGGGGTCTTTGCCCTGCGGCCGCATTGCTTGTGAGGAAATGCAGTTACAGGGTTCCAAGCCCTATTGATTGGCGCTTGAAAGAGCATCCGGCACACAGATTGATTCGGTTCAACGCGAAGCGGGGCCTGCGCGCCTTCACGTGCTCTGCAGGACGCCTGTTTCTTCAAGCACATTTTAACAAATTTTTGACTGCTGCGTCAGAGGCTCCGCGGCCTTATTCTCTTTGGCGCCCTGCGGCGCGGCGGAAAGGAATGGTCATATTGATGAGCTATCACGTTACATTCCCCGGCCTCGGGCTGGAGTTTACGCTGGATCGCGTAGCGTTTATGCTGTTCGGCCTGCCGATCTACTGGTATGGCATCCTCATCGCCTCCGGCATGCTGCTGGCGCTGCTGTTTGCGTTCCGTTATGCGCGCAGCTTCGGCATCGACGCCGACCGGATGGTGGATGTGATCCTCGTCAGCACGGTGTTTTCTGTGCTGGGAGGGCGCGCGTTCTATGTGGCGATGGCGCCGTTTGAATACGAGAGCTTTGCCCAAATGCTGGATATCCGGCAGGGCGGGCTTGCCATCTACGGCGCGGTGATCGGCGCGTTTGCAGCGGCCCTTTTCGTCTGCAAATGGCGCAGGGTGCCCGTTCTGCCAATGTTCGATCTGGCCGGTATGGGCTTTTTGATCGGGCAGGGCGTTGGCCGCTGGGGCAATTTTTTCAATCAGGAGGCGTTTGGCACGAACACCACGCTGCCCTGGGGCATGTACAGCGACGGCACCCATGCCTATCTGGCAGGCGTGCAGTCGCGCCTTGCCGAGCAGGGGGTCGCGGTGGATCCCACGCTGCCGGTGCATCCGACGTTTTTGTACGAATCTGTCTGGTGCATTCTGGGCTTTTTCGTGCTGTGGGCGTATCTGAAGCACCGCAAATTCCACGGCGAGCTGATCCTGCTGTATGTCATCTGGTACGGCGCGGAGCGCTTTTTTGTGGAAGGGCTGCGCACCGACAGCCTGATGCTCGGCAGCTTCCGCGTGAGCCAGCTGATCGCTGCGGCCTCGGTGCTGGCGGCGCTGGCGCTGTGGCTTGTGCTGCGGCAAAAATATAAAGGTCAGCCGCTGGTGATCACCTATCCCGTGCCGGAAAAGCAGAACGGCAAAACACAAATCTGGCTTTGCACCTGGCCCCTGACGCAGACACCGCCCACCGACAGCGAGATCAAGGCAAAAATCGAGCAGGCGCGGCAAACGGCGGCACAGCCGCCCGCGCCCAACGGCCCGACGGCGTATGTAATCGCGTTCGGCGCGCCGGAAGCGAAAACGGCCAAAGGCCCGGCAGAGCCTGCAAAAGCAGAGCCAGCGCCGGCAAAGGCGGAACCGATGGGCCCGACGGAGGCCGCAAAGGCAGAGCCAGCGCCGGCAAAGGCGGAACCGATGGGCCCGACGGAAGCCGCAAAGGCAGAGCCAGCGCCGGCAAAGGCGGAACCGATGGGCCCGACGGAGGCACAGGCCGAGGCGGAGCCTGCAAAAAAAGAGACAGCATTAGAGACAGCCACCGCAGAGAACGGGCCAAGGCGGACGCCCGCGCAGCCCGGCAGTGCAAAACCGGACGAAGCTTCGAACAAAACGGAGCAGGAGGCAAAAAATGGCACAGCGGATTGACGGAAAAGCCCTTGCGGCCCGGTACAAGGCCAAGGCGGCGGCCGAGGCCGCCGCGCTGCGGGAAAAGGGCGTTCAGCCCCGTTTGGCCGTGGTTCTTGCGGGGGAAAATCCGGCCAGTAAAACCTATGTTGCGGGCAAAGCGCGCGATTGCGCCGAATGCGGCATTCTTTCCGATGTGATCGAGCTGCCCGAGCAAACCGGCGAACAGGAGCTGCTCGCCCGAGTCGCCGCGCTGAATGCGAACCGGGCGGTGCACGGCGTGCTGGTGCAGCTTCCGCTGCCCGCGCACATCAGCACCTCGCGCGTGATCCATGCCATCGCGCCCGAAAAGGACGTAGACGGGTTTACGCCCGTAAATGTGGGGCGTATGGTGCTGGGAGAAGAATGCTTTTTGCCCTGCACTCCGGCCGGCTGTCTTGCCATGCTGCAAAGCACCGGCGTGCCGCTTGCGGGCAAGGACGCGGTGGTGATCGGACGCAGCAATATTGTGGGCAAGCCCATGGCACTGCTGCTGACAGCGCAGGACGTTACCGTAACGCTGTGTCACTCCCACACGGAGCATCTGCGCGAAAAATGCGCCGCGGCGGATATTCTGATCGCGGCTGTCGGCAGAGCGGGCTTTGTAACGGCGGATATGGTAAAGCCGGGCGCGATCGTGATCGACGTAGGCATCAACCGCGGCACAGACGGCAGGCTGTGCGGCGACGTGGATTTTGCCGCCGCAAACGAACGGGCATCATTCATCACGCCCGTGCCGGGCGGCGTTGGCCTGATGACGCGCGCGATGCTGATGCACAACACCGTCAAGGCCGCGCGGCTGCAAAGCGCGGCGCTGTAACGGGCAAACCGCCCGGCAAAGCGCCGCGCGCACCGGCCGCAAACCCTTTTTTGCACAAGCCGCTCGCAGAAGTGCTTTTGCGGAAAACGCGCGATAGGTTCAAAAGTGAGAAAAGTGAAAAAGTCGTCAAAAAGTTTGCAAAACAGCTTGACAAATGAAGATCTGTATGCTAAAATTTATTATGCTGCTTCGGTGAGCGGCAGCAGAGAAAGCGTGATCGTGAGGCAACTCACGTTCACATATATGCGGATGTGGCGGAACTGGCAGACGCGCTAGATTCAGGTTCTAGTGAGAGCAATCTCATGTGGGTTCAAGTCCCTTCATCCGCACCAGAAGAAATCCCGTAAAACAGCTGTTTTACGGGATTTTATTTTCTTCTGATGATATTTTCATTGTGAAAACTCCGTTGATGTCTGTCAAGTGTCCGTCAAGCAAACAGTCAGGCGAACAGCTTCGACACTGTTTCGCCCCTCTCGCGTTTAGATTGTGCAGAAATATGGCTGTAAATATTGGCGGTTGTGCTGAAATCCGCATGTCCCATCTATTCCGGAACATGCTTGAGTGATTCGCCGTTATTAACCAGCATGGACGCACAGCTGTGCCCTTATGGCATAATAAGGACAAATCGGAAAATCCTCGCGTTGCGGGGAGTTGATTGGTTTGTCCGTATTCTTTTTCCAACAAATCCCCCGCAAAAAATAGGCATAACAAGGGAAGCCAAAGGTGAGGTGTAACGTAACCGGCAGGTGCGTTCGGCTGGACGCAAAGCGGCCGGTCCGGGGCTTGGGGAACCCCAACAAGCTGCATCGGAATATCAAAAACGATATTCCTTTGCCCTGTTTGCATACGTTAGTGCCCCCCAACCTTCTGCCCCCTGCTTTCCCCTGTGGTGTCCGTTCTTTGCCCTTGCATCAAGCAGGCTGAAGGACTATACTATGAATCAGATTGGATAAATGAGGTTTTACAGATGTACGATGTAATTGTTGTCGGCGCTGGCCCTGCCGGAAGTACCGCCGCAAAGGTACTGGCTGAAAGGGGGCTTCACGTCCTGCTGGTAGAACGGCACAAGCTCCCCCGCTATAAATCCTGTTCCGGCGTCCTGATTCAGAAAACGATGGATTTGGTGCGGCGCTACTATGGACAGGATGTACCGCTGTCCGCAACGTGTACTCCGGTAGAAAACCGGGGCATGATCTTCACAGATGATAAAGGTCGAGAGTTCCGCTTTGAACAAGGCGGCTTGAACGTGTGGCGCAGTTCCTTTGATAACTGGCTGACGGAACAGGCGGCAGCGTCCGGCGCGGAAGTCCGGGACAACACCAGCGCCGTTTCCTGTGAGGAACAGCCCGATTTGATTTCTGTCACGCTGCGGGGGGAATCCTCTTGCACAGAACAGGCCAGATACATCATTGATTGTGAGGGTGTCACCGGCGTATTAAAGCGGCAGTTACTTGGAAACAACCGGGATTTTATCACGACTTTCCAGACGTTCAACCGGGGAACAATCCAGTTAGACCCGCACTACTTCTACGCCTACTTACAGCCGGAGTTGTCCGAGTATGACGCATGGTTCAATGTGAAAGATGAAATGCTGGTGCTGGGTGTTTCAGTCAAGAACACCAGCAGGATCAAGCAGTTCTATCAGCGGTTCATCTCCTACATGGAAACCCGCCACGGCTTGCGGATCGGGCAGCAGGTCAGGGCGGAAAAATGGTTGATGCCCCATATCCGGCCCGGTTGTTCCGTCGCCTATGGGCAGGGCCGGGTACTGTTCGCCGGTGAGATCGCTGGGTTCCTCAATCCAATGGGCGAGGGGATTTCGGCGGGGATGGAGAGCGGCTACCATGCGGCCCAGGCCATAGCGAATCACTTTGACACGCTGGACATGATCTACACAGATTACCGGCGGAACACCCAGCCGCTAAAGTCTTACATGGAACGCCAGTGGAATTTTGTTGGGCGAATGGCTGACACATTTTCAAAAATGATTATCTAACCAGAAGGGAGGGGGCAAGAGATAAACCTCGCCCGTTCTTTTTAAACACGGAAAATGTAAAGAACTATTGACATTTGATCCGGTATATTGTATCATTAAAAATGTAAAAAATTCTTTACTTTTGGAGGTGTGGGTATGAAGCGATTTTTGAAAAGGCTTGGATTTCATAGCCCGGACGAAATGGAGAAAGCAATTCTTTTCAAAGCACAGAGAAACGCGTATATCTTTTTGGTCATTTCCCTTTTGGCCTGGTCGCTATATGAGAGTTACAAAGTGTATGTATACCACAATAGGCTAAATTTGTTTCCTTGTTTTCTGTTGGTAATGACTATGGCCATTCAAACCCTGTCCCAGTTCATAATGACCCGTAATGCAGTAAAAAATGATGAGGATTCATATAAGACAGAGGCGGTTGTTAAAGTTATTGTGCTGATATGCGTTATTGTCAGCATAATTGCAACCGTTGCTGCCGCAATCGTCTTCATGGGTGTCAAAGTATGAAGAACAAAATAAAGGAGCTTCGTAAATTAAAAGAGTATCGGCAAGAAGATCTTGCCGCAGCACTTGATGTTTCCAGACAAACGATTATTGCGATAGAAAACAACAAATACAATCCAACACTTGAACTTGCTATGAAGCTGGCGCGGTACTTGGATACAACCGTTGAAGAACTATTTATATTGGAGGAAGCAAAGTGAAGAAAACTTTATCAAAAATAATCCCTTATATAACCGTTTTGGCAGCGGATTTCTATATACTGCCCTGGCTTATCCGCGATACCGGCGCAGCTATGCTCCTGATGTTATTCGTAATACCTCTTATTTCCTTTGCCTGCGCTGTGGTTTATGGGGTTTGTCGGGGATTTGATTTTATCTTTCCCATTATGGCAATGATTCTGTTTACCCCGACTATTTTTATCTATTACAATTCTTCTGCTTGGCCGTACATCATTGCGTATGGTGTAATCGCATTTGTGGGAATCGGTATAGGCTGCATATTTCACAGGAAGTAAAGATTGTCCGTGCGATTTAAGAGCAGCTACGCTACCAAAATGGAGATTGAAATAATTATCTGGGCAGAAGCGGAAGGACAAGGTCCAGCCTTGTCCTTCCGCTTTATTTTGAGAGGGATCATCACAAAATTGCGCCGCCGCCCCAAACCTGGGCCTGCGTGATCGCCAGAACGGTTTCGGTGGGAACACCGGCGATCTCGTCACCGAAGATCGCTTGCAGATTTCCGCCGCTCATCATGCTGGCAAGCTGGGATTTTGCTGCGGTGGCGGAGAGCAGATCGGAGGCTTGCATCTGCCGCTGGATTTGATTCTCCACCGCCTGCTTCATAAACTCGGCGTGGCGGGCCATACGCAAATCCCACCAGCTTTCTTCGTCATCAGAGCCGCTCTTGGAGTAGGTGATCTCGCCGCCTGCGCTGGAGGAACAGGCATTACAGATGTTCCCGTCCTCCCCGATGGCAACTGCCTGGGACATATCCCAGGTACTACCGGGCATGATGGCCTCGTTCCGCGCTACGTCAAAAGCAAACCAGGTGTCGATCTTTGCATAGATTTCCTGAGCGTAGGCCGGGTCTTGCTCCATGCGCTCCTGCACCTTGGGATGGATGACAACAGCCTTGCTCCCAGGCGGGACGTTGCCCAGGGCGTGAATCTCCTTCGGAGCGGTAAATCTGCCGTCAATGGAGCCATAGAAGGGATTGGCCCCGGTGGGCTGCCAATTTTCCAGCGTTTCTTTTGCTTCGTCCCCGTCCTGGTACAACAGGTAATGGGGGTAGTCGTTCCGGGTTCTCCAATAGCCGCTGCTGGCGTCAAAAACGTGGTAGTGGATGTTGGGATACTTGGCTTTCAGCATGGTTTCCAGAGAGGGGGCCTCTACCGCCTCCGTTCCTGCGGCCTGCACCTGTCCGCCGGAGCGAACCGCCAAATCCATCATCAGGCTGGTGGGCATCGCCGCCATACCTGCCAGACCGCCCAGGCCGGTGGTGAACGTGTCGGCCCTGCTTCTGCTGGCCTGCGCCGCCATATCCATGAAGCTGCTGCCCTGCGTCCCCGCCTGCTTTGTCTCACGGGCCTTTGCGGGGGTGCTGTATGTCTGCGCCCCGTAACTCGGTTGAATCGTATTGCTCATTGTATCACCCTTCCTGTTTCATACCATATTGAGGAAAAACATATTTGCTCCTGCCGGTAAAGAAATCTCCGGCGTAACGGTAGGTGCAGATACCATCCGCGTTTTCAGCAAATCACCGATATTGGAAAAGGATTTTTCCAGCACCTCGGCCTGTGCGGTACGCTCCCACATTGCCCTGCGCTGTGCTGCCGCCGCCGCAGCCTGCTCCTGATACTGCTTTTGCTGTTCTGCCTTTTTCTTGGCCTTTTCCGCGTTGATTCTGTTTACCTCGGCTACACGCTCCGGGGAATCACCACAGCCGCCGATATAGGTTACACTTCCATCTTCAT
>CAJUMH010000037.1 GCA_910587145.1 uncultured Ruthenibacterium sp.
TTTTCTTATTCACGTTATCCCCTCGCTCCTGATCTCTCCATTTGATTATACTACTATTCGAACTCCACCGTTGCGGGCGGCTTGCCGGTGCAATCGTACAGCACGCGGTTCACGTGCGGCACCTCGTTCACAATGCGGCGGGACGCCGCGTCCAATACTTCCCACGGCAGGCGCGCGGCCTCGGCCGTCATAAAATCGGCCGTCTCCACGGCGCGCAGCGCCACGGCGTAATCGTAAGTGCGCTCATCGCCCATTACGCCCACGCTGCGCATGTTTGTAAGCGCAGCGAAGTACTGGCCCAGCCCGGCCGCAGCACCCGCGCGCTCCACTTCCTCGCGGTAGATGGCATCGGCCTGCTGCAGCATGGCGATTTTTTCGGGCGTCACGGCGCCGATGATGCGGATGGCAAGGCCCGGGCCTGGGAACGGCTGGCGGCTGACGAGCTTTTCGGGAATGCCCAGCTCGCGCCCGGCGGCGCGCACCTCATCCTTAAACAAATCGCGCAGCGGCTCAACGATCTCTTTGAAATCGACATGCTCGGGCAGGCCGCCCACGTTGTGGTGGCTTTTGATTACGACGGATTCGCCGCCGAGGCCGCTTTCCACCACGTCCGGATAGATCGTGCCCTGCACGAGGAAATCCACCGCGCCGATTTTTTTTGCCTCTTCTTCAAACACGCGGATGAACTCTTCCCCAATGATCCTGCGTTTCTGCTCGGGCTCCTCCACGCCGGCCAATTTTTCGTAAAAGCGGCTGCGCGCGTTGACGCAGACGAAATCCAGATCATACGGGCCGTCCTTGCCGAATACCGCGCAAACCTCTTCGCTTTCGTTTTGGCGCAGCAGGCCGTGATCGACAAACACACAGGTGAGCTGACGGCCCACCGCCTTTGCGAGCAGCACCGCCGCAACCGAGGAATCCACACCGCCCGACAGCGCGCACAAAACGCGCCCCGCGCCGATTTTTTTGCGCAGCGCGGCAACCGATTGTTCTACAAAGGATTCCATCCTCCAGTCACCCGTGCAGCCGCAGATCTGATAAACAAAATTGGAAAGCATTTTCGCGCCCTCCTGCGTGTGCAGCACCTCCGGGTGGAACTGCATTGCATACAGGCCCTTTTCCGGCCATTCCATCGCAGCGCACGGGCAATGGGCGCTGTGTGCGCAAACGGTAAAGCCCGGCGCCGCCGTCTCGATATAATCGGTGTGGCTCATCCAGCAGACAGTATCGGGCGAAACGCCCTCGAACAGCTTTGAGGCCGTATCCACATGCACCAGCGTTTTGCCGTATTCGCGCACGGGCGCTTTGCACACCCTGCCGCCAAGCAGCTGCGCCATCAGCTGCGCGCCATAGCACAGGCCCAGAACGGGAATGCCCAATTCAAAAATTTCGGCGCTCACCGTCGGAGCGTTTGGCGCATAAACGCTGCTCCAGCCGCCGGTAAAGATCACGCCCTTGGGCCGCTTTGTTTTTACGGCCTCCAACGCCTTTGAGTAGGGAACGATCTCGCTGTAAACGTGACATTCGCGCACGCGGCGCGCGATTAGCTGGTTATACTGGCCGCCAAAATCGACGACGATCACACCTTCGAACATAGCTGCTTTCCTTCCTTCTCCTTGTATTTCTTTTCCTGTTTCTCTTCTTTATGGCTTTGCTTTTTGCCGCTCCGTGCTTCTTTGTCTGTACAAAAAAGCGGCTGTCGGTTTTACAGTCAGCCGCACGCCGCGGGGCATCGCTCAGCGGCAGAATTTTTCTATGTACGCGTCCAGACAGCTCTGTACCACACGCCGCGCCTCGTCCGCGCCTTTTACTTCATCGACAATCGTATCCTTGCCCTCTAAATTCTTGTACACGGTAAAGAAATGCTTCATCTCGCTGAAAATATGGCCGGGCAGCTCGGTGATGTCCTTATATTCATTGTAATTCGGATCCTCGAACGGAATGGCAATGATTTTTTCGTCCATCTTGCCCTGATCCAGCATCGTAATCACGCCGATGGGATAGCAGCGCACCAGACTGAGCGGCGCAAGCACCTCGCTGCATAGCACCAGCACATCCAGCGGGTCGCCGTCGTCGGCATAGGTGCGCGGGATGAGGCCGTAATTCGCCGGATAGTGCGTAGAGGTATAGAGAATGCGATCCAGAATGATGTGTCCCGTCGCCTTGTCCAGCTCGTACTTTTTCTTGGATCCCTTCTCGATCTCGATCACCGCAATAAAATCGCCCGGGTTGATGCGCGACGGACTGATGTCGTGCCAGATGTTTGTCATACTGCTTCTCCTCTCTGCGCTGCCCTTACGGGCCTGTCTTTGCAAGCTTTTTCGTTTGGAGTGCTTTTGAAAGGGATCGGGAGCTTTTGCGGCCGGCGGCGAAACGAAAAGGCGAAACGCCTGTTGGTTTGCGTCACGGCACCGCACCGCCGTTCGGCCGGGAACCTCACTGTATCAAAAAAACGCACCGCCCGGCCGAAGCCTCGCGCCGCAGATGGGATCTTTACAGCGGCTTATCGACAAACACGCCGTTTTCCCACACCGCAACGCTGGCAAAGCCAATCTCCCGCAACAGCGCGAGCGCCTCGTTGAACCAGTATGTCAGCGCGCTCGTGCAGTGCGCGTCTCCGTTCACCGTAACACGCGCGCCGCGCGCGCACAGTGCCTTCAGCAAAAAGCGCGCCGGATACGGCTCTTCGCAGCAGCCACGGAACATGCCGCCCGTGTTCAGCTCGAACACAGCGCCCGTGTCGGCGCACACCTGCAGCGCCTGCAGTGCTGCGGTACGGTAAGCGGGATCGTCCTCGCAAAAAAGGCGGTTTCCCCGGTTGTTCTTTTTCACCAGATCAAAATGGCCGATGACCTCGGGCCGAAAGCGCCGCGCGTTTTCGGCCACCAGAGCGTAATACGCGCGCACCATGGCCAGCGCGTTGCCGCCGAACATAGTTTGGACGCAGACGTCCAGCGTGCCGGCATCCCCGTCCACGGCGAAATAACTGCCCGCGTCATCCCGCAAATAATGTACCGAGCCGATGATGTAATCCAGCGCCGCGCGATCCTGCACGGGAGCATAGTAATCCTGCTCCATGCCTACGGCGATGTGCAGGCGGCCGTTGTACGCGCGCTGCAGCGCACGCAGGCTGCGGATATATTCCGCCTCGCTGCAAATGGAATAATCCGGATCGAACGGCGCGCGGCTGTGGCCGGAAAAGCCAAAATCGGTAAACCCGGCGGCCAGCGCCGCACGGGCCATTTCCTCAGGCGTATTTTTTCCGTCGCACAGCGTGGTGTGGTTATGGGTAGAGGACGTTAAAAGCATATGGATCCGTTCTTTCCTTCCCGTGGCAGGCGCAAAGCGCATCCGCCCCTGCGGAAAACAGCCGGCGCCGCCCGCAGGGCCTATCGCATCGTCTCCTGCTTTACCTTGTGATCGATCACATGGCGGGAGGCGAGCTCCTCGCGCACATCCGCGAGCGTAAGGCCCATTTCCACCATCAATACAAGTACATGATAGCACAAATCGGAGATTTCGTAAATGGTTTCTTCGCGATTGTTTTTCATGGCGCCGATGATCACCTCGGTGCACTCTTCGCCCACCTTCTTCAGGATCTTTTCGCGCCCCTTTTGGAACAGATAGGTGGTGTAGCTGCCCTCCGGGCGCTCGGCATTGCGCTGCTGCAGCAATTCGTAGAGCGTCTGCAGGGTAAATTGCTGCACGGTTTCGTCCTCGAACAGCAGATTGGTAAAGCAGGAATCTGTGCCAAGGTGGCAGGCCGGGCCGTCCTTGATCACCTCTACCACCAGCGCGTCGCCGTCGCAATCGGCCGTAACGGATACCACGTACTGCACATTGCCGCTTGTTTCACCCTTGCGCCACAGCGTCTGCCGCGAGCGCGAAAAAAAGCAGGTACGCTTTTCCCGCAATGTAATCGCAAGGCTCTCGGCATTCATATAGGCCACGGTGAGTACCTTTTTGGTGAAAAAATCCTGCACAACGGCAGGGATCAGGCCCTTTTCGTCAAATTTCAGATCCTGGGTTGTCATATTGGCTCTCCTTTCTGTCCGCTATCTCCGCATCGGGATCCCGTTTTCGGCGAGATAGCGCTTCAAATCGGCAATGTCTACCTCGCCGAAGTGGAAAATGCTGGCGGCCAGGCCCGCATCCACGCCGGGCAGGGCAAACAGCTCTTTGAAATCCTCCATTTTCCCCGCGCCGCCCGATGCAATGATCGGCACGGACACGCGCTTTGCCAGCGCGGCCAGCATCTCCAGATCGAACCCCTGCTTCACGCCGTCGGTATCAATGCTGTTCAGCACAATCTCGCCCGCACCCGCCTCTTCACCGCGCACGGCCCATTCCATCGCGTCGATGCCGGTATCCTCGCGCCCGCCCTTCGCAAACAGATGATAGGCGCCGTCCACGCGGGCCACATCCATCGAAAGCACCACGCACTGGTCTCCATAGCGCTTTGCGGCCTCGGCGATCAGCGCCGGGTTTTGGATGGCGCCGGAATTAACGCTCACCTTATCCGCCCCCGCCTTCAATACACGGTCGAAATCGTCCAGCGTGCGGATCGCGCCGCCCACCGTCAGCGGAATAAAAATGCTGCGCGCCACGTTTCGCAGCACATCCGTAAAAAGGCCGCGCCCCTCGGCGCTGGCCGTGATATCGTAGAATACCAGCTCGTCCGCGCCCGCATCGTTGTAGCGGCGCGCCAGCGTAACAGGGTCTTCCACATCCTGCACGCCTCTGAAATTAACCCCCTTGACAACGCGCCCGTCGCGGATGTCCAGGCAGGGAATGATGCGTTTTGTCACCATACCGGCTGTTCCCCTTTCAATCGTTCCCGCGCGCCGCGCGCAGCACATCCGGCAGCGCCAGCGCCCCGGTATAGAGGGCCTTGCCGACGATGGCCGCGTCCACCCCGAGCGCGGCGAGCGCCCGGATATCCTGCAGAGACGAAACGCCGCCCGACGCCGTAACGGCAAGGCCCGGCGCGGCGCGCAGGAGGGTTTTGTACACGTCTAAGTTAATCCCGCGCATCGCGCCGTCGCGGGAAATATCCGTATAGATCACGGCGGCGACACCCGCCTGCTGCAGCTGCCCGCAAAAATCGACGCCGCACACCGCGCTGACGCTGAGCCAGCCGTCCGTCGCCACAAAGCCGTCCTTTGCGTCCACCCCGACGGCAATCTTCTCGCCGTATTTGTCCACCATGCGCTTTAAAAAATCGAAATCGCGCAGCGCCGCCGTACCCAGGATCACACGGCCCGCGCCGCGTTCGAGGTAGGCGCGAATGCGCGCTTCGTCCCGAATGCCGCCGCCGATCTCGACAAACATGCCCGTTGCCGCGATGATTTCGGCAACCGTCTCAAAATTGGAAAGCGCACCGTCCTTCGCGCCGTCCAGATCCACAACGTGCAGATCTTCCGCCCCCTGCCGCGCAAAGCCGCGCGCCACGGCGGCGGGGTCGCTGCCGTAAACCTCCATTCTGTTGTAATCGCCCTGCGTCAGGCGCACCACCTGCCCGCCGCGCAGATCAATCGCCGGGAATATCCGCATCGCCGCCGCTTCCTTTCCTTTGGGGATCTCTGGTTTTTCAATACAATATCGGGCGGCGGGCTCTCTTTTGCGCCCGCGCGCCGCGTGTCTGAGCCTTTTGCCCTCTCCCCGCGCCCGCTTTATGCTTTACAGCGCCGCAAAAGCCCGCAGAATGCCGAGGCCCACCGCGCCGCTTTTTTCCGGGTGGAACTGGCAGCCGTACACATTGCCGTGCCACACAACGCCCGGCACGTCAACGCCGTATTCGGCGCCGGCCGCCAGCGCGTCCTTACAGTGCTTTGCATAGAACGAATGCACAAAATAGACGTGGTCGCCCTCGCTTGTATTGGCGAGCAGCGGGCAATCCGGCCGCTGCAGATGCAGCGCATTCCAGCCGATGTGCGGCACCTTGCAGGCGCATCCCGCCGCGGCCAGATCCGGCTGCAGCGGGCACACCTTGCCCGGCAGCAGGCAAAGGCCCGCGTGCTCGCCGTACTCATAGCTTTTTTCAAACAGCAGCTGCATGCCAAGGCAGATGCCCAGCAGCGGCTTGCCCTTTTTTGCTTCTTCCCGCAGCACCGGCACAAGGCCCGTGGCGGCAAGCTTTTCCATTGCGTCGCCGAACGCGCCCACACCCGGCAAAATGATGTGCGAGGCTGCGCGCACCTCGTCCGCGCTGCGCGTTACCCGGTTTTCCAGCCCTAAAAACGAAAGCGAGGATGACAGGCTGAACAGGTTCCCCACACCGTAATCGATCACCGCGATCATGCGGCGTCCCCTCCTTCCTTTTCAAACCGGGGCTGTTGACAAAGCCGCTCCTTAAAAAATTTTGGTGCTTTGCTTGTCAGCAGCTCCAAGCCGTTCCAAGCCGACGCCGGCTCTTTTGGCGCCGATTGCAAACATCTTCGGCGCCGGCGCAAACTTTTTCAATGCCGGTTGCAAGCTTTTTCGTCGCCGGCGCAAACTTTTTCGGCGCTGCCAAAAGCCCGAACCGGCTCTTACAGGATCGTACCCTTGGTGGAGGGAATCTCGTTTGCGTGCTCCGCATCGATGGAGACGGCCTCGGCCAGCGCGCGCGCCAGCGCCTTGAACGCGCCCTCGATGATGTGGTGGCTGTTTTCGCCCGCAAGCCGGCGCACATGCACCGCACAGCCAAGGCTGCGCGCAAAGCCCAGCAGAAACTCGTGCACGAGCTGCGTATCAAAGGTGCCCACCTTTTCTGTCGGGATCTCCAGCGCATCGCCCACGGCCGCGCGCCCGCTGATATCCACCGCCGCCAGAATCAGCGCCTCGTCCATCGGCAAAATGCACGAGCCGTAGCGGCGAATGCCCGCCCGATCGCCCAGCGCATCGCTGAACGCCCGGCCCAGCACAATGGCGGTATCCTCCACTGTGTGGTGATCGTCCACATGCGTATCGCCGCGGCAGATAAGCTTCAGCCCAAACCGCCCGTGTCGGGCAAACAATTCGAGCATATGGTTCAAAAAGCCGCATCCGGTACCGACCTCATAGCTTCCAACGCCATCCAGATTCAATGTCAGCTCGATGTCCGTCTCCGCGGTCTTGCGCGCAAGCGTCACGATCCGCATATTCATTCCTCCTGTCGGTTGATCCATTCCTTCGCTCCCCCGAGCGAAAAGCAATCGGGCAAACAGTATGCCTGTGCGTTCGGCTTTACAGCAGGCCGCGCGTTGCTTCCACAAGGCGTTCCATCTGCGCGCGCGTACCTACAGAGACGCGCACCCAATCCGCAGTGCGCGGCGCCGCAAAATGGCGCACCAGAATGTTGTTTTTGCGCAGCGCAGCGTAATACTCCGCACCCGAGATGCGCGGGTTTTTGCCCGCGAACACAAAATTTGTGCTGCTTTGCGTAACGGTAAAGCCAAAGCCGCGCAGCTGGCGCGCCGTCCAATCGCGTACCGCCGTTATCTCCGCACAGCATTTTGCAAAATAGTCCGCGTCCCGCAGCGCAGAAATACCCGCCAAAAGCGTAAGGCTGTTGACGTTATAGGGGTTGATGCTGCATCGCACCGTGTTCAGATCGCGGATCACATCCTCGCTGCCGGCCGCAAAGCCCAGCCGCGCGCCCGCGAGGCTGCGGCTTTTGGAAAACGTTCTTACAACAAGCAGATTCTCATAGCGCGGCAGCAGCGATACCGCGCTCTCCCCGCCGAAATCGATGTACGCCTCGTCGATGAGGCACAGCCGGTTCGGATCCTGACAAAGCAGTTTTTCAATCTGCCGCAGCGGCAAATACAGGCCGGTAGGGGCGTTCGGATTTGCAAGAACGACCATTCCGGGAAAGCCCTCGTAATCCTCCACCGCAACCGTAAGATCCTCGCGCAGCGGCACAATTTGGGACGGCAGGCCGAAAAAGCGGGAAAGCACATCGTAAAAGCCATAGGTGATGTCCGGATAGGCCGCGCCCTTCTCCGCGAATGCGGAAAACGCAAATTGCAGCACCTCATCCGAGCCGTTGCCCGCAAGCACCTGCCCGCAGCCGACGCCCAGCGTATCGGCCAGCACGCGCAGGAAGTCCGCGCAGTTTGGGTCGGAATAAAGGTTCAGCCGGGCAATCTCTCCGCTGTGCAGCGCCTTTTGCACCATTGGGCTGGGCGGAAACGGGTTTTCGTTTGTGTTCAGCTTCAGCAGATCCTGCACGCCGCGCGGCTGTTCGCCGGGCGTATACGGTTCAACCGCGCGCAGCGCCTCCTTCAAAAAACGGCTCATACTTTTTCCCTCCTTTTATTGTACCATCTCCGCGCCGGACAAGCAACCTGCATTCGGCCTGTTCGGCCCGTTCGGCGCGTTCGGCCTGTTCGGCCCGTTCGGCGCGTTCGGTCTGTTCGGACTGTTCGGCACGGCCCCGGTCATCCTGCGCGACGGCAAAAGTTTTTCGTGCTCCTTGCACGACCAATCCGTTACCGTAAGCTGAAAAACACATACCGCCCGCACAGCGTCCTCCGAAAATTTCCTCGCATGCTCGGGGGCATAATGCGCTAAGATCATCCCCAGTGCGCGGCGCTTTTCCGTAGAGGTCTCCAGCATCCGCACGGCGCCATGCCCCATGATGCTTTGATCGAAAAAGCTGCATGCGCACACGGCATCCCGCTCCAGAAAGCCATACCCCGTATCCATCTCAAACGAAATCGATCTCTGCGTTTGAAGCAGCTCCCGCTTTTTTCCCGCCGGCGCACTGTGAAAATAGAATACGAGCGTCTGATCCTGCATCTCATAGCCGAAATTCATCGGCACAATGTATGCGCCCGTTTCTTCTGTCAGGCCAAGGCGGCAGCAATCGCACGCCTCCGCAATCGCAAGCATTTTATCCGGATCGGTAATTTTTCTGTCGCTTCGTCTCATCGCCGCCTCCCGCCCCATTGTTCTTTGGCGTTATTCCGGTTGCTTCTCAAACCGGATGGATACGCTCTTGCCGTGTGCCTGCAGGCCCTCCCGCTCGGCAAAATCGACGATGCGCTCCTGCACCTTTTTCAGCGCCTCTTTGGTATAGTAAATAAAGCTGGATCTTTTGACGAAATCGTCCACCGAAAGCGGGCTGGAAAAGCGCGCCGTGCCCAGCGTCGGCAGCGTGTGGTTCGGCCCGGCGAAATAATCGCCCAGCGCCTCGGGCACGTTTTTGCCAAGGAAGATGCTGCCCGCGTTTTTAATCTCGTTCAAAAGGCCGAACGGCTCGTCTACGCACACCTCCAGATGCTCGGGCGCGATCTCGTTTGCGATCTCAATGCCCTCGGCAAGATCCTGTACCACAATGATCTTGCCGTTTGCATCAATGGAAGCGCGCGCGATCTCGGCGCGCGGCAGCAGCGGGATCTGGCGCTCCAATTCCGCCTGCACGGCCTCGGCCAGCGCCATGCTGTCACATACCAGCACGGCCGTGGCAAGCTTGTCGTGCTCGGCCTGGCTCAGCAGATCGGCCGCCACATAGGCGGGGTTTGCCGCCGCGTCGGCCAGCACAAGAATCTCGCTGGGCCCGGCGATCATATCGATATCGACAATGCCGTAAACACGGCGTTTTGCCGTCGCGACAAAAAGATTGCCCGGGCCGACGATCTTATCCACCTTCGGCACGCTCTGCGTGCCATAGGCCAGCGCGCCCACGGCCTGCGCGCCGCCCATTTTGTAAATGGACGTCACGCCCGCAACCTTTGCCGCCGTTAAAATGGCCGGCGCAACACTGCCGTCCCTCGCGGGCGGCGTTGCCATGATCAGATCGGATACGCCCGCAAGCTTTGCCGGAATGGCGTTCATCAATACGCTGGAGGGATAGCTGGCCGTGCCGCCCGGCACATACAGGCCCACGCGCTCGATGGGCGTTACCTTCTGCCCCAGCACAACGCCCGGCGTATCGTTGATGACAAAATTTTGCCGAAGCTGCCGCTTGTGAAACGCCTCGATGTTTGCCGCGCTCATGGTCAGTGTGCGAATAAACTCTGGATCGGCGGCATTGTAAGCGGCATCAATCTCCTGCTGCGGCACGCGCAGAGCATCGAGCTTTACACCGTCAAATTTTTCGGCATAGCGCAGCACCGCCGCATCGCCGTTTTCCTGCACATCGGCCAGAATATCGGCCACCGCCTGTTCCACGGCCTGTGTGCTGCCGGATCGGCCCCGATATAGAATGTCCGCGCGCGAAACCTGCGCGCTGTTAAAAATACGGATCATAGCTTCTCCCTCAACTTTCCGCAAATGCCGTCGATCTCGGCGGCGCTGAACTGATAACATGCCTTGTTGGCGATGAGGCGGGCGCTGCTTTGCGCAACCGTCGCAGATACGCTCAGGTGATTCTCCTTCAGGGTCGTGCCCGTTTCAACGATATCGACGATCACATCCGAAAGCCCCAGCAGCGGCGCAAGCTCGATGCTGCCGTTTAACCGGATGATCTCGATCTGCCGCCCCTGCGCCTCGTAGTATTCCTTTGCCACATGCGGATATTTTGTCGCAACGCGCAGCGGCAGGCTCAGATCCTCCTGCCAGCCGTTTTTTGCCGCGACGGCAAGGCGGCATTTGCCAAGATCCAGATCCAGCAGCTCATATACATCGGGCTTTGTTTCCAGCAGAACATCCTTGCCCACAACGCCGATGTCCGCCGCGCCGTGCTCCACATAGATGGCCACGTCGCTGGGCTTTACCAGCAGATAGCGCACATCGTTTGCCGGATTTTCAAACACCAGCTTGCGGTTATCCTCACGGATCGCCGCGCAGTCGTACCCGATGGAAGAAAACAGCTCGTACACCTTTTCTCCCAAACGCCCCTTGGGCAGCGCGATATTCAGCATGTGCCGTCGCCTCCTTTTTTGGATAAAAGGGCGGTGTCGGTAAGGGAAACCGTCCGCCGCGCGCGCAGACCCTCCGGCAAAGCCGGCGCCGCAAATACGCTGCCCTGCACCGAAAACGCGCGCACAGCAGACGCGATCTGCGCCGGGGTATGGTGCTCCTCATACAGCAGCAGCGTATCCACATCGTATTCCCGCTGTTCCTGAAAAAGCCGGTTCAGCTCGCTGAGATAGAGCGCAAAGCCGACCGCGGCCTGAGGTTTTTCAAAGCGCCGCATCAGATTATCGTATCGTCCGCCCGCCAGCACCGCGCGCGGCACGCCTTTTACATAGCCCTTGAACACAATGCCGTTATAATAATCCATATCGCCCAGCGTGGAAAAATCCAGCCGCAGCGCCCCGGCGCCGGCCAGATCGTGCAGTGCGTCGTACAGGCTGCACAGCTCTCCCAGCGCGTCGGCCATGGCCGGTGAGGCCGCCATCTTTTGGGCAGCGCGCAGCGTATCGCCAAACGGCCCCGCCAGCGAGGCCAGCTCCGTCAGCTGCTGCGTCTGCCGCTGCGTAAAGCTGTTTTTCTTTGCAATCCCGCGCAGCGCATGCGCGTTTTTATCGCGCAGCGCGGCCAGCGCCGCCGCACGTTCGGCGGGCCGCAGCCCAAAGGCATCCAGCAGGCCGGCGACAAAGCCCATGTGCCCCACATTCAGCACACTTTGCACGCCAATGGACGCAAGGCTGTGCAGTGCAAGCTCCGCGGCCTCGGCCTCGGCATAGCCGCCCTGCCCGCCGATGTATTCCAGGCCCATCTGGCTGATCTCCTGATACCGCCCGCCCTGCGGCGCAAGGCGGAACACATGCTCGATATAATAAAGCTTTTGCATGGCGCCCGGCTTTGTCTGCTTGACAATGCTCATTGTCACGTCCGGCTTCAAAGCCATCAGCCGGCCCGTAGCGTCGGTAAAGGTGATGATGCCCTCACTCTCGAGAAAATTTCTGTTTTCCCGATACAGATCATAGGCTTCAAAATTGCTCATGCGGTAGCGGCGATAGCCGCGCTGTTCAAACAGGCCGCACAGCAGCAGCGGCAGCTGTTCATCTCTGGGCATCCGCCCAATCTCGATCTTCAAAGCGGTTCCTCCTGTTGTATAAAGCATCCGTGTCCTAAAAACAGTATACGCGGCGCGGATGCTTTAGTCAAGTAAATTGATAAAGTATTTGCCGTTCAAACACACTCTTGTCAGTTTACACGATTTTGCAAAAAAAAGAAAGGTTTTTTTGCAAAACTCTTTCCCGTTCTTCCGCTTGATTTGCGCCCTTCCCATGGGGGCATAAAGATGCACATGGCTGATGCAGGAAAAGCTGCAAAATGCCGCATAAGCCGTGTAAAGAGAAGTGGATGACAGATGGCCCCCAATATCGGGAAGCGCTGGTGAAATCGGCGGGCCAGATCGGCGGGCAGACTTTTTGCCTGCCACGGCTCCAAAATCGCAGGAATGCTTTGTGTATCTCAAGATCTCGGGGCAAAAACAGGCGGAAAAGAAGCCGCCGGGATGTGCCTGATGATTGATTCAGTGGTGCCGTAGGTTTGTCAATGGTGTGAAACAGAGCGGCATTATAAAAACAGAGCCCCGATCCAAAATGATATGCTCTCCCTGTGAAAAGGCAGTGGAAAGGAAAACTGCCATGACGGAGAGGGCATCTCAACAAGGAACGGCGCTCTGCTTTTTTCATTGGGACATTGTGTTCAAGGCGTATCTTCAAAGCATTTTGGAGATACGCCAAAATATACAAATCATTATATTATTTCTAAAATTTTTGTTTTGTATAATACAAAACGGAATAATTTAGAAAATATTACTATTTAGAATTAGCCAAACGAAAGATACTGTGCGGATACATATCCCTCGTAGCTTTCGTACCGCACCTTTACCCAATCGCCGCTCCGGCTGCCGATGCACTGCACGGCAGCGCCGTTCGGGATCGTTGTGACCTTTGTGCCGCTCTCACTGGCAGTCTCGCGCAAGTTCAGGCCGGGGCCGGCGTTCACCTTGGCGGAGATTGCGATGTAATCCTGCGAAACATAGCCGGTTTTGCCGTCATATGTCGTTTTCAGCCAGCCGTCCTTCTGTTCGGTAAAGGCAAGCGTCGTTCCGTCCGGAACCGTCAGCAGTCTTTCATAGCTTTCGCCCGGCCCGCTGCGCAGGCGCAGGCCGCCATTTGCACTCACCTTGCCGTCCAGCAATAAGTACGCCGCCGAAACATAGCCCGATTTGCCGTCGTATGTTGTCTGTGCCCAGCCGCTCTGCCAGCCGGTACAGGTAAGATGCGTGCCGTCCGGAATGGTGAGCAGGCTTTCGCTGTCTGTTCCGGCTGCACTGCGCAGACGCAGGCCGCCGTCCGCACGCACGGTTGCGCCGCAGCTGCTGGTGCCCGCAGCACCGGCGTTCTGGCCGGAGGATGAGGACGCCGTGCCTCCGTTCGGGTTCTGGGCCGGCGATGCCGCAGAGGAAGAAGCACTGCCCGCGGCAGACGAAGAAGCGCCGGAACCGGCAGGCGGCTGCGCCGTTGAGGCGTTTCCAAAGGGATGTATCGGGTCGGCCGATGCGCCCGGCACGGAATTTGCCGCTGTGCCCGGCAGGGAGTTCGTTGTTCCGCCCGGCTGCGCGGCAGACGGTGCGCCGGGCGCCGCCCCCTGTGCCGGTTGGGAAAACGGCGTATCCTGTTTTCCGGAGCATGCCGAAAACAGCAGGACCGCACAAAGCATCAGCGCACACAGCGCCGCCATCCATTTTTTCAAGGCAAAGCACTTCCCTTCCCAAAATAAATTCGATCATCCTTCAGGGGCACGGCAGCTGCCCCGTGCTTTCTGCTGTTTTATATACGTCCAAAGTACGCAAAAAGTTTCATCCTTCCGGTTTTTTCGACAAATTGCCAACAGGGGCTATTGCACCAAAACGCGCGGCGGCAAAATATACGGCCGCCGGGTACGGTGCCCGCAGGCGCCGCCCCCGACGGCCGGTTGAACTTTTTTCTTTCAGGGTGCCGTAACCGAAAGCCGCGTCAAAGCGCGCTTCAGCTTTGCCTGTGCGCGATCGATCTCGGCCTTTTCGGTGGCCTTTTGCAGCACATTCTCGGCGCGCTCTTTGGCGCGCTGCGCGCGGCCGGTGTCGATGTCCTCGGCCCACTCAAAGGTCGTGGCAACAAGACGCACATTCTCTTTTGTCACGGCAAGCATGCCGCCCGCACACGCGGCGCGGCGGCGCTGGCCGTTGATTACCACGCAGGCCTCGCCTGTGCCAAGCGCCGAAACATACGGGGAGTGGCGCGGTAAAATACACACGTTGCCGTCGATTGCCCGCACGATCAGCTTTTCGGCCTCGCCGTCAAAGAAGCCGCCGTCCGGCGTGACGATCTGTAAATGAAAGGTTGACATAATGCCTCCCCCTTACAGCGTTTTGGCCTTTTCCAGCACGTCGTCGATCGTCCCGGCAAACAAAAACGCGGATTCGGGCAGATCGTCGTGCTTACCCTCGATGATCTCTTTAAAGCCGCGGATCGTCTCCTTCAGCGGCACATAGCGGCCCTGCATACCGGTGAACTGCTCGGCAACGCTGAACGGCTGCGACAAAAAGCGCTGGATTTTGCGCGCGCGGGAGACCGTGAGCTTATCCTCCTCGGAAAGCTCATCCATGCCCATGATGGCAATGATGTCCTGCAGCTCCTTATAGCGCTGCAAAATGCGCTGCACGCCGCGGGCAACCTCGTAGTGCTCCTGCCCGACAACGTCCGGCGTAAGGATGCGGGACGTAGATTCCAGCGGATCCACCGCCGGATAAATGCCAAGGCTGGAAATGCTGCGCGAAAGCACCGTCGTTGCGTCAAGGTGCGCAAACGTGGTGGCCGGAGCCGGGTCGGTCAGGTCGTCGGCAGGCACGTAAACCGCCTGCACAGACGTAATGGAACCCTTCTTGGTGGAGGTGATGCGCTCTTGCAGAGCACCCATCTCTGTGGCCAGCGTGGGCTGATAGCCCACGGCGCTGGGCATACGGCCCAGCAGCGCCGAAACCTCGGAGCCGGCCTGCGTGAAACGGAAAATGTTGTCGATGAAGAGCAGCACGTCCTGATTTTCGCGGTCGCGGAAATATTCCGCCATTGTCAGGCCGGAAAGGCCCACGCGCATACGCGCTCCCGGCGGCTCGTTCATCTGCCCATAGACGAGCGCCGTCTTCGAAAGAACGCCGCTCTCCTTCATTTCGTTGTACAGATCGTTGCCCTCGCGGGTGCGCTCTCCAACGCCCGTAAAAACAGACAAGCCGCCATGCTCTTTCGCAACGTTGTTGATCAATTCCATGATCAAAACCGTCTTGCCGACGCCCGCGCCGCCGAAAAGGCCGATCTTGCCGCCCTTTGCATACGGCGCGATCAGATCGACCACCTTGATGCCCGTCTCCAGGATCTCGGTGGTGGATTCCTGCTCGTCGAACGTGGGAGCGGGACGGTGGATGGGCCAGCGCTCTTTTGCCTCGGGCGCGGGCTGGTTGTCCACCGGTTCGCCCAGCAGGTTGAAGATGCGCCCCAGGCACTCTTCGCCCACGGGCACCGTGATGGGGCCGCCGGTATCCACGGCCTTCGCGCCGCGCACAAGGCCGTCCGTGCTCGACATGGCAATGCAGCGCACAACGTCATCGCCGATGTGCTGCGCCACCTCAAGCGTAATGGTGTCCGAGCCGTTTTCCACCGTAATGGCGTTGAGCAGCCCCGGCAGCTGGCCATTGGGGAATTTGATGTCCAGCACAGGCCCGATAATCTGAGTAACTGTGCCGATATTCTGATTGCTCATTGGCTTCTCTCCTTTGAATCGGATGAAAACAGTTGCAGGTGCAAAACCGCGGCCGAGGATTTGCTTCCATGCTCGTGCGCACAAAAGCGGCTCCCATTGCCGCGCCGGGCCGGGTTTACGCCTCGGCGCCTGCCACGATCTCGGTGATCTCCTGCGTGATCGCGCCCTGCCGCGCGCGGTTATACTTCAGTGACAGATCTTCAATCATCTCGCCCGCATTTTTGCTGGCCGCATCCATCGCGGTGCGGCGCGCGCCCTGCTCGCTGGCCACGCTCTCCGCCATGGCGCCCCACAGAAGGCCGCCCACGTATTCCGGCACGATTGCGTCGTACACCGCCTCGCTCGAGGGCTCATACAGTGTCAGGCCTTCGGCCGTGTTCTTGGCCTCGGCGCGCTCGTAGCGGATGGGCAGCATTTTCAGCACAGCGGGCTGCTGCGTCAGCATGGAAACAAAATTGGTATAGCCGACATACAGCTCGTCGAATTCGCCTCTGCGGAACATCTCGCACAGCATGCGCGCAATGGAAAAGCAATCGCCAAGCGAAACATCCTCCGCGGTCGCGTAGTTCTCCGTCACAAGCTCCAGCCCGTGGTGCTGGCAGTATTCCACCGCTTTTTTGCCGATGGGCAGCACACAGATATTTTTTTTGCCCATGTGCGCCGTCACGGCCCGAACCATGTTTGCGTTGTAGCCGCCGGCCATACCGCGGTCGCCCGCGATCATAATATAGCAGGTTTTTTTTACCTCGCGCTGCTGCACAAACGGAGAAGAAAATTCGGTATTGCCATAGGCGATATCCGTTAAGGTGGCATGCAGCGTGGTAAAGTACGGCCGCGTGGCCTCGGCGCGCGCCTTCGCGCGCCGCAGCTTTGAGGATGCCACAAGCTCCATCGCCTTGGTAATTTGCATGGTGCTCTCCACGCTCTTGATGCGCAGCTTGATATCTTTCATGGACGATGCCGCCATGATGCCGTGCCTCCTTTACGCGTGGGTTTTCAGGAACGCCGCCGTGAATTCCGCCAGCGCCTTGTCCAGCGCCGCCTTCGTCTCATCCGAGAGCGCCCCGGTGGTGCGGATCGGCTCCAGCACATCCGCCTCGTGCAGATTGCCCATTTCCTCGTACATTTCCCGCTCATATTCGCCGATCAATTCCACGGGAACATCCACCAGCAGATCGTTTGTAACGGCGTATAGAATGCACACCTGCAGCTCCACCGGCACAGGCGCGTTGCGGTCTTGCTTGAGCACTTCCACAATGCGCGCGCCCTGCGCCAGACGGCGCTTGGTGTCGGCATCCAGATCCGAGCCGAACTGCGCAAAGGCCTGCAGCTCGCGGTACTGCGAATACAAAAGCTTCAGCGAGCCCGCAACCTTCTTCATGGCCTTGATCTGCGCGTTGCCGCCCACGCGGGATACCGAAATACCCGGGTCTACCGCAGGCATTACGCCCGCATGGAACAGCTCGGTCTGCAAAAAGATCTGGCCGTCGGTAATAGAGATGACGTTCGTGGGGATATAGGCGGAAACGTCGCCCGCCTGTGTCTCGATGATCGGAAGCGCCGTCAGGCTTCCTCCGCCGTACTCGGGCGCAAGCCGCGCCGCGCGCTCCAAAAGGCGGCTGTGCAGATAGAATACGTCGCCGGGGTACGCCTCACGTCCGGGCGGGCGGCGAATCAACAGAGACAGCGCACGGTAGGCCACCGCGTGCTTGGACAGATCGTCGTAAATCACGAGCACATCCTTGCCCTGATCCATAAAATACTCGCCCATTGCGCAGCCCGCATAGGGGGCGATATACTGCACCGGCGCCAGCTCGCTGGCCGAGGCCGCCACCACAATGGTATAATCCATTGCGCCGGCAATGGTGAGCGTATCCACCACCTGCGCCACGGTAGAACGCTTCTGGCCGATGGCAACGTAAATACAAATAACGTCCTTACCCTTTTGATTGATAATGGTATCCGTTGCAATAACGGTTTTGCCCGTCTGACGGTCGCCGATGATCAGCTCGCGCTGGCCGCGGCCGATGGGAATCATGCTGTCGATGGCCTTGATACCCGTCTGCAGCGGAACAGAAACACTCTTGCGCTCGATGATGCCGGGCGCCTTGCGTTCAATGGGGCGCATCTCGGAGGCCTCAATGGGGCCCTTGCCGTCGATCGGCTGGCCCAACGCGTTTACCACGCGGCCCACCATTGCGTTGCCCACCGGCACACTGACAACACGGCCTGTCCGTTTTACCGTGTCGCCCTCTTTAATACCCTCGTCGGAGCCCAGCAGCACGATGGCTACACTGTTCTCCTCTAAGTTCAGAGCCATGCCATATTCGCCATTCTCGAATTCCACCAGCTCGTTCGCCATGCACTTTTCCAAGCCGTAGGCGCGCGCAATGCCGTCGCCCACAAGAATGACCGTGCCTGTCTCGGCGCTCTCGATCCGGTTCGCGTAATTCCTGATCTGGCTTTTAATAATTTTGCTGATGTCCTCAGGTTTTAACTGCATAGTCTCACCAACTCTCCTACGTTGAACTCCAAACCGTCTCAAAACAGGGGCGAGTGCGGCGCCTGTTTCGCATCAGGCGTTTTTGAAACGGTTCGACCTTACGCCTGCGTCAAAGCGCGCCGCAGCGCGGACAAACGCCCGGCTGCCGTGCCGTCCAGCTCTTTGCCCTCGTACCGCAGCCGCACGCCGCCCATCACAGACGGATCCACCACGTTTTTCAGCTGAATGCTGCGCACCGCGCCGCCGAGCTGCCCCAGCAGCCTTTTGCACAGCGCCTTTTTCTGCGCCTCGTCCAGCGGCACGGCGGTAACCGCCTCTACCGGCAGAATGCCCTGCGCCGCATTAAGGCACGCACGGTATTCCTGCAGGCATCCGGGCACAATGCCCAGCGCCGATTTTTCGCACAGAATCTTCAGCAGGCTGCGCACATATTCATGCGCTCCGCCGAAGGCCTCGTCCAGCAGGGCGAGGCGCTCGGCCAGCGGCACGGCCGGGTTTTGCACCAGATTCAGATATTCGGGCGCCTGCCCAAAAGCATCCGCCGCCAGCGCAAAGCCCTCCAGCACCGCGTCTTCACAATGATCTTCCACGGCAAGGTCGTACAGCGCCCCGCCGTATTCCTTCTCCGCTGCCGTCATGACGCGTCACCCACCCGGCTGATGAAGTCGTCGATCATTCCCCTATGTACCTTCGGGTCGATCTCTTTTTCCACCACACGGCCGGCCAGTTCCAAAGCGAGCTCGGAGATATCATTCTTCAGCTCGCCCGCGGCACGGCGCCGCTCGCTTTCGATCTCGGCATCGGCCTTGCTCTTGATCGCGGCGGCCTCGGCGCGCGCGGCGTTCACCATTTCCTCGCTGCGGGCGTTTGCGCGCGCAGTTGCGGTTTTGACGATCTCCGACGCTTCCTCTTTCGCGCTGGCAAGGCGGGTTTCGTATTCTTCCTTCATTGCCTGCGCGTCACCCTCGGCCTTTTCCGCCTCCACATAAGAGGCCTCGATCTGCTCTTTGCGCTTGGCCAGTATCTCCTGCACGGGCTTAAACAGAAAATGCTTTACGCCCGCCGTCAAGATCAAAAGATTGCAGATCTGGAAGATAAAAGTCCACGGAGCGAAGGTGACGAGATCCTGAAACACTTTCATTCTGTCTCCTCCTTTGGAGCCTTGCGCAAAACGGTATCATCGCCGCGCCGCTCCCTTTGCCTTCGCTGTATTTTACAGCCTGCCGATAAAGATGCCGGGCGCCACAAAGATGAGCAGCAGGCCCGTAACAAAGCCGTAAATACCCGTTGTCTCTGCAATTGCGCAGCCAAGCAGCATTGTGCTTGTCACGTCGCCCTTGCACTCCGGCTGACGGCCAATGGCCTCCAGTGCCTTTGCAACTGCGTTGCCTTCGCCGATACCGGGGCCGATACCCGCGATGAGCGCGAGGCCGGCGCCGATCGCGCAGCCCGCCATGATGATCGCTTTTGCCATTTCCATACAGAAAGTTCCTCCCTGTTAAAAAATGTTATATGATTCACCGCCCCATTTTAAGTTCAGGGCGTGAAACACAATGTTATTCCTCCGCCGCGTTGGCGATATACAGCGTTGTGAGCATACAGAAGATAAACGCCTGCATCGCGCTGGAGAAAAGATCGAAATACACGCTGAACACTGCGGGAATACCGACCTGCAGAACGGGGATTGTGGTAAAGCACGCATCCAGCTGCGCAAGGCAGCCAAGGCCGCCGAGCACCAGACAGGCGATGGCGCCGATGCACTGAATCAGCTTGCCGGAGCCCGCCTTTTTGGCCTGAAGGTATTTTATCAACAAAAATACGCCCAGCGCCAGTACGACAGCCGCCACAAGGATGTTTTTGCCCACAAGGCCGATGAGCGCCGTGCTGCCCACAGAGAGCGACCAATAGAGCAGCGACGTGATGACCGTGCCCGAAACAATGTTGCCGAAATGACGGAACGCCATCGAAATGGGCGTCGCCAGCTCGGACAAAATGTTGAACGGCGTCAGCACGGGGATCGGCTGCGTAAAGCCCTTCAGGTAGCCGCCAAAGCCGCCGGTTTTGATCTTGGTGCGGGTGATCAGAACAAACACCATGATCGCCCACGCCAGCGTGGTGGATACGTCGCCCGTCGGCGGAAACAGCGTAACAAGGCTGAGCAGGCTGCCAAGCAGTGACGACACAAACAGCGCCGACACGAATGGGGCATAATGGGCAAATTTTTCGCCCATGTTGCCGTTGACGAAATTCTGCGCGGTCTCAACGAGGAATTCCGCCACCACCTGCCGCTTTGTCACGGCGCGCACCTGCAGGCCGCGCGTTAAAAACGCACAGACGCCAAGCACAACGACTGTTACCAGCAGGGCGTTCACGATTGTTGCCGTAATCGGTATTCCGCCCAGGATCGGGATCGTAAAAAAGATCCTTGCGCCGTTGATATCAACGTTCATACCGATTCATCGCCTCCTTCTTCTTTCTTCACAGACTTTTCGGGCTTATACATCCCCAAAAGCTGCATCGCCAAAATAGTAATCCGCGGGAACAGCAGCGGAATGAGCACCGCTACCCAGTGAAAGCACGGAGCGCTGACGCCGATAATGCCGACAACGACCGTAGCCAGCATCCGCATCTGATAGGATGTCTGCATCCATGCCCTACCCTTTTTTTCATCCGTCTCGGCCGCAAGCTTTTGCACCGAGAGGGCAAGAAGGATAAAATTCAGCACCGCAAAGCCGCCGCCCAGCAGCGTGCCCCACAGCACCGTGAGATCCCACCGGCCCATAAGAGCAAATACGCCGTTCATAATCCCCGAAAAAGCAAGCGTACCCACCGCAATATGCAGCGTTTCACGCTTTGCCGCTTCCTGTAGCTTCATTGCTTCAACACCGATCTTACCTTTAAAATATATAGAATAAAAATGCCGCGCAAGGCGCAGGCCTGGGCGCTACTTCTTCCCGTTTCTGCGCACAAACATGCGCGCAAACCCGGCAAAGGTGCTTGCCGCGCCGCCAATACCCAAAACAACGGCCGCCAAAAAAACCCATTCTCCCAAGCCGAACTGCTTCGAGAGCCAGTCGGCCGCCATCAGGCACAGAATGGGCGGCACCGCAAGAGACAGCCCCAGCTGTGTAAGCCAAGTAAGGTTTTGCAGCGCCGCAAACCAACCGTCCTTTTTCATCCGGCGCCCCCCTTTGCCTGTTTCTGCCGCCATTATTTAGTTTAGCAAAAACTTTTCGTAAATGCAATGCGTATGAGCCGAGTTTTCGGGCTCAAAATACATGTCTGTTTTCGCAAAATTTTGTGCATTCTGTATAAATTCAGTCTCCTTCTGCTTTTTGCGCTCTTTTTATGCAGATCAAATGCATGCAAAACATCCTTCACTTTTTTTCGCCGGGCTTCTTGCGCATGGCACGCGGAAATGGTATGCTATAAAGCAGAAAAAAGAGGTTCGTTTTTTGTTAGGATGAGGAAGGAAGGATCGTCAGCGTGGAAACAGGGTTTGATAACAGTCTTTATATCCACAGGCAGACCGAGCAGATCCGCCGGCGCATTGCGCAGTGGGGCGGCAAGCTGTACCTGGAGTTTGGCGGCAAGCTCTTCGACGACTATCACGCCGCGCGGGTGCTGCCGGGCTTTGACGCCAACGGCAAGATCCGGCTGCTGTACGAGCTGCGCGAGCAGGCCGAGATCATTTTCGCGGTCTCGGCGGGAGACATCGAAAAAACGAAGATGCGCGCCGATCTCGGCATCAGCTATGACATGGAGGTTCTGCGCCTGATCGACGACATCACGCGCATGGGCATTCAGGTAAACAGCGTCGTTATTACGCAGTACACCGGGCAGGCCGCGGCCGACGGCTTTGCGCAGAAGCTGACGACGCGCGGTGTCAAAAATTACATTCACCGCCCCATCCGGGGCTATCCGGCGGACATTGCCCACATTTGCAGCGACGCGGGCTATGGGGCAAACCCCTATATCGAGACAACGCGCCCGCTGGTGGTGGTAACGGCGCCGGGGCCGGGCTCCGGCAAGCTCGCCACCTGTCTTTCGCAGGTATATCACGAGATCCGGCAGGGACGTGTTGCCGGTTATGCAAAATTTGAAACGTTCCCCATCTGGAACCTGCCGCTCAAGCACCCGGTGAATCTGGCCTATGAGGCGGCCACGGCCGACCTTGCGGACGTGAACATGATCGATCCGTTCCATCTGGAGGCCTATGGCGTTACCACGGTGAACTACAACCGCGACGTAGAGGCGTTCCCCATTGTGCGCAATATTCTTTCGCGCATCATGGGCGACGACAATGTATACAAATCTCCCACCGATATGGGCGTGAACATGGCGGGCTACGCCGTCAGCGACGACGAGGCTGTGCGCCGCGCCGCCGGGCAGGAGATCATTCGCCGTTACTTTAAGGCGCTGTGCGATCAAAAGCAGGGCAAGGGTTCGTCGGAAGCGGTGGACAAGATCAGCCGCATCATGCAGGAGCTCTCGCTGACGGTAGCAGACCGCGCGGTGGTGACCCCCGCGCTGGAAAAAAGCCGGCAAGCCGGCGTTGCGGCGGCGGCCATCCAGCTGCCGGACGGCAAGATCGTCACCGGGCGCGCCAGCAGCCTGATGAGCGCGTGCTCCTCGTGTGTGCTCAACGCCATCAAAGCCATCGCCGGCATCGACGATTCGCTCACGCTCATCAGCCCCATCATCTTAGAGCCGATCCTCAAGCTGAAAATCGATATTCTCGGCAGCCGTTCGAGCGTTCTGAAGGTGGACGACGTGCTGGCGGCGCTTTCGATCACGGCCGCCACCAACACGCTTACGGCGCGCGCGATGGCCGCCTTGCCACAGCTGCGCGATTGCGAGATGCACAGCACCTGCATGCTGCATTCGGGCGACGAGGGCACCCTGCGCAAAATGGGCCTGCGCCTCACCTCCGAGGCAGCGTATCCCAGCAAGGATCTGTTTTTTTGAAAAGCGTGCGCGCCGCACAGGCAAAACCTGCGGCGCGCACGCTTTCGGTATGCGGAACATCCATTGGAACGGATCTCTTTTCGGCACATGGTTTATGCGGCGGCGGTTTGGGCAAAATAGTGCGGCCAGCAGAACATCATGGCTGGAGATACGCTCCCCATGCCCCGGCCAGGCGTTCCATCGACCACGCGGCGTTGGCCGGGCTGGTGCTCGGCAGCTTCACGGCCGCAAGGCCCGGCACCGCGTTGTATGCTGCGTACAGGCGGTATGCCGTCGCCCCATTGCAAAGCACCCGCCGGACAGCGGTATCCCGGGCAAGTGCGGCGATATCGGTGGGCACAACATCACGGATCGACGCATCCGACGCGCCGGTGATGGTGCAGCTTTCGATGGTATCCCACAGCGCAAGGCCATGCCGCAGCAGCAGGGCCTTTTTCTCCGCGATCGTCTGCGGCAGCGGCTCGCGCAGCAGACGCGCCATCAGCGGCCAGAAGCGATTTTGCGGGTGCCCGTAATAAAAGCCCTGCTCCCTGCTTTTGGGGCTGGGCCATGTGCCCACAATGAGCGTATGCGCGTTTTTATCATAAACCGGTGCAAAAGACATGCTCTTCCTCCCGCGGCTTTTCTGCGCCTTCAGGGCGATTTTTCCGCACTTTGCGGCGGCTTTTCTGGGCCTTAGAAGCGGTTTTCTGCGCCTTCAGGGCGATCTTTCCGCGCCTTGCGGCAATTTTCCATGCCTTTGCGGCGGCTTTCAGAATCCGTCCTCCGATAATAAGTACTCCTCTACCACGCGCGCAACGCCGTCCTCGTTTGCGGCAGGCGCCACAAGATCCGCAAGTGCGCGCAGCTGCGGGGCGCCGTTTGCCATCGCCACCCCAAAGCCGGCCGCCTGCAGCAGATCGGCGTCGTTGCAGCCGTCTCCAAACGCCGCCGTTTCGGCCCACGCGATTCCAAGGCGTTCCAGCAGCATGCCAACCCCAACCGCTTTATCGGCATCGGCGTGCAAAACATCATGCCACCCGTTGTCAAACGCCAAAAATCGCAGGCCCAGATGGCCGTACCGCTGCGCGAACCGCTGCACGTCCTGTGCATCCATCGCCGCGCAGGCGGAAAACGGCATATCCTGCAGATGCCGTGTTTGATCCTCGCCGTCGCGCAAAACGTGCATCAGCGATTGGTCCGCGCCGAGCGCCCGATATTTTTGCGCCAGCGCATCGTAGCCCACATAGGCGTGGTATGCATCCGAAAAAACAAATTCCAGCGGCAGGCTGTAATCTTCGCAAAAATCCACCAGCGCATACATTTCTTCCGCCGTCATGCGGCTGCTCCAGATGGAGCTGCCCGCGGCGTCTGTAATATCGCAACCGTTTGCCGCCACAAAATAATCCGGGCGCACCTTGCCCAGCACCGGCTCGGCCGTGTAGCGCGCCCGACCCGTGGCAATGATGACGGCCACGCCGTTTTGCGAAAGCGCCCGCAGCGCTCGCACGGCAGCCGGGCTGGGGGAGCCCTGCCCGCGCGGAACCAGTGTTCCGTCAATATCAAAAACAGCCGCTTTGATGCGCATGCGGCCTCCCTCCGATCCTGCCCGTATTTTGCCCCGGTCTGCGCTGCTTTGGCCGAGTGCGAACGGTGCCCGGCCTCTGTTTGCCGCAATGCGCGGCCGGGCCGTATGCATTATAGCACATCCTCTGTCTCTTTCGCAAGCCTTGTGCCCAATGTTGCCAAGGGGCTGTGTGTCCCCTTCGGCAGGGAGCTATACCCCCCCATTTTGCAAGGGGCTGTGTGTCCCCTTCGGCAGGGAGCTATACCCCCCATTTTGCAAGGGGCTGTGTCCCCCTTCGGCAGGGAGCTGTATCCCCCATTTTGCAAGGGGCTGTGTGTCCAATGCAGCAGGGGCTCCTCTCGCAAATGCCGTGCCTTGCCCGGAATGCCGCGCCCCGCTCGGAATGCCGCGCCCCGCTCGGAATGCCGCGC
>CAJUMH010000038.1 GCA_910587145.1 uncultured Ruthenibacterium sp.
CCCCTTTCTTTTCCATTATACAGAATGTTTTTCTGTCCGGCAAATCGGGTATAGGAGCAAAACATTTCACGCCGCACAGCGGCATTGTACCTTGAAAACTGAATACAGAGAAAGGCGATATGTGGCAAAAAAGCAACCGGACACAAATATCCCCCAGCATGAAATAGAAGCCCTTGCCCGGTGCTTACTTCCCGAAATCCAAAAATTCTTTGAAAGCCCGGAAGGTAAAAAAGAATTTGAAGAATGGAAAGCGCAGAGGGCAAAAGAAACAGAAAAGAAAAGGAGCGTATGACAAAAGCGGCGGTATCAGTCACGATACCGCCGCTTTTGCTTTAGCACTAAAGATATACTAAAAATCCGAAGCCGTCCCCGATTGGAACCGGGTTCGGATTATCATTATCTGGTGCGGGTAACAGGGATCGAACCTGCACGGGAAAACCCGATGGATCCTAAATCCATTGCGTCTGCCAGTTCCGCCATACCCGCAAATGTGTGCGGCAAAAGTTCCGTTTGCAGCTTTGCTTTTGCAAACACGCGCGAAAAAACAAAGGAATATGGCTTTATTGTACCAATTGGGCAGGGTGTTTGTCAATGGGGGAGGGCAGCGTTTTCCGCTTTTATTTGGAGGCAATCGCTTTCCCGTTCTTATTCAGGGCTTTCCCGTATTTGCCAAAAATCAGAGCATTCTCGATGTCCCGTTTTATGTTCCAAGGACGATCCAAAAATGGCGCGGCAAAAGGGATCTTTGCCGCGCCGAGGATTGATTCCGAAACAGAAAACGCCATCCGAAAGCGGGCCGCAGGACGGCAACTGCCGGCCGGGGGCGTCAGTTGCCGTCCGCCACCAGGGTGTCTATATAGGCGCCGATTTCCTGTGGACTGTAAAGGCCGGCCGCGCGCACGCGCTCACGCAGCATCCCGGGAAGACTGTCGTAATAGAGCTTTACGGAGGCGTCCTCCCGCAGCGCCGCTTCAAAGGCGGTGTCGTTATCGCCCAAATAGAGAATCATTCCAATCACCTCAATACCAGTATAGGCAAAGAGGCCCGGCTTCATGCGCTTTTGCGCAAAATATTCTCTGCAGAGCGGTGGTGCGCAAAAGCAACCTGACGGTAAGGTTTTTGCGCGGGGCGGCCGTTATTCTTCCAGCATCTCGCAGATAACGCCTCCGCCGCGCACCAGCTCGCCTTCGTACAGAACTGCGGCCTGGCCGGGAGCGGGGGCGCGCTGCGGCTCGTCAAAGCGCAGTGTCAGCAGGCCGTTTACATTCGATTGTATCGTGCAGGGGGCCGCCGCCGCGCGGCTGCGTACCTTTACGCCGTACCGCTGCCCGGGCAAAAGTGCCTTTCCGTCTGTTCGCGCGGCATCCGTCAGAACGATTCCGGCAAAAAACTCGCCGCCGCCGCGCGCCAGCTCGATGTTGCCGTCCGAACGGATGCGGCGCACAAACAGCGGACTTCCATAGGCGATATTCAGCCCCTTGCGCTGCCCGACCGTGTAATGCCAAACGCCTTGATGCGCGCCCAGATCCTCGCCGTCCGGGCCAATAAAGCGCCCTTGCAGGGGCTTGCCGCCGCGTGCGGCGATATATGCGGCGTAATCGCCGTCCGGAATAAAGCAGATCTCCTGACTGTCCGGTGTGTTTGCGCTAAGCAGCCCCGCTTCGGCTGCCATTGCGCGGATATCTTTTTTCTCAAATTCGCCCACAGGCAGGCAAAGGCGGGCAAGAATCTCCTGAGAAAGGCCGTACAGCATATAGCTTTGGTCGCGTTCAGCGCTGAGCGCGGCGCGAACATAGTAAAAGCCGTTTTCCTCCGCAATACGGGCATAGTGCCCGGTGGCAAGAAAATGGATGCCGAGCCGGTCGGCAACGCGCGCCAGCACTGTAAATTTTACATGCGGATTGCAAAGCACACAGGGGTTCGGCGTGCGCCCGGCGCAATATTGCGCGCAGAACGGCTCGACCACCTCGCGCTCGAACTGCCCGGTACAATCCTCTACCGTGAGCGGAACTTTCATCTGCTGCGCTACCGCTTCGGCAGCTTTCACCGCCGCTTCGTGCGCGGGGGAGAAGCGGATCACAACGGCCTGTACGTCAAAGCCCTGCTCGCGCAGGATCTGGATGCAGGCCGACGAATCCACCCCGCCGGACAAAGCGACAAGAACCTGATCCTGTGTTTCAAATGTGCCGAAACCGGTACCGGTGCTGATCTCGTCTGTCATAGAGGAATCCTCCCTGTTCGATGAAAAAAGATCGGAATAAGCCGGATCTGTGAGTGTAAGAATCCTGCGCGCGGTTCAAGCACTTCAATTCAGGCGGCAGGGGAGGCATGAAATGGTATTTTATCATGCGTCTCCTTTCTTGAAATGTGCGTCCGCTTTGCCGAAAAAAGCTTATTCCTCGCAGGAGCAGGCGTGACAGTCCTCCTCCAGTTTGCCGACAATCGGCTCGGGGTCTACACCCTGGCGGCGGTAGTAATCGGCCAGCGCGGCTTTTACCGCCTGCTCGGCCAGCACGCTGCAGTGCAGCTTAACGGGAGGCAGCCCGTCCAGCGCCTCCACCACGGCCTTATTGGTGAGCTTCAGCGCGTCGTCGATCGATTTGCCCTTGATCATCTCCGTGGCAATGCTGGAGGTGGCAATGGCCGCGCCGCAGCCGAACGTTTTAAACCTTACGTCGGTAATAACGCCGCCGTCGATTTTCAAAAACATTTTCATGATATCGCCGCATTTGGGGTTGCCCACCTCGCCGATACCGTCCGCGTTTTCGATCTCGCCGACATTGCGCGGATTTGCAAAATGATCCATAACCTTAGCACTGTACATGATTTTTGCCTTCTTTCCAGAAATTCACATCATAATTTTATCGGGCGGGCCCGGCCGGAAGGCCTCCCTGTGGGCCGCGGGCCCCAGACGCGCCCAAAGAAACATTTACGCGTGCCACAGCGGACTGCGCGCCCGCACGGCGGGAACGATCTCGTCCAGAGCGGCGCACACGGCCTTCGCATCCTCCATCGTGTTCTGCACGCCAAAGCTGAAGCGCAGGCTGCAGTGCGCGATCTCGTGCGGCAAACCGATGGCCAGCAACACATGGCTGGGATCAAGGCTGCCGGAGGCGCAGGCCGAGCCGGAGGAGGCGCAGATGCCGCGCATATCCAGCATCAGCAGCAGGCTTTCGCCCTCGGCCGCTGTAAAGCTGGCATTTACATTGTTCGGCAGGCGTTTGGCGCCGTCCAGCGGCCCGTTGATCTTCACCTGCGGCATGCTGCGGATATGCGCCAGAACATGATCGCGCATTTCGGTTAGGTGTGCACGCTTTTCCGCAAGGCCATTTACGGCGATCTCCAGTGCCGTGGCAAGGCCGACGATCCCCGCAACATTCTCCGTGCCTGCGCGGCGGCCGCGCTCCTGCGCGCCGCCGTCCATAAAGTTCAGCGGCAAAATACCCTTTCGCACATAAAGCGCGCCCACGCCCTTCGGCCCGTTGAACTTATGCGCCGACAGGCTGAGCATATCGATGGGAAGCGTGTGACAGTGAACGGGTACCGCACCCACGGCCTGTACCGCGTCGGTGTGGAACCACACGCCATGTCTGCGGCAGATGCTGCCGATCTCTTCAATGGGCTGAATGGTGCCGATCTCGTTGTTGGCAAACATAATGGTAACGAGCGCCGTATCCGGACGAATGGCGGCTTCCACCTCGGCGGGGGAGACAAAGCCTTCGGCGTCCACGGGCAGATAGGTTACCTCAAAGCCCTCTCGCTCCAGCGCCTGCATGGAATGCAGAACGGCATGGTGCTCGACGCTGCTGGTGATAAGATGCTTTTTGCCCTGACGGGCAAATTTGCGCGCCGTGCCCTTGATTGCCCAGTTGTCCGCTTCCGAACCGCAGCTTGTAAAAAACAGCTCGGCAGCATTACAGCCAAGCGCCTTGGCCGCCTTTTCCCGCGCGGCGGCAAGCGCCTCTCCCGCCGCTGCGCCGACGGAATAGAAAATGCTGGAAGGATTGCCGTAAGCCTCGCAGAAATACGGCGTCATCGCATCAAGCACGGGCTTTGATACAGGCGTCGTGGCGGCGTTGTCCACATAGATTGTGTTGCTCAAAATATCCACCTTGCTTTATTTTTTTGCGGGAGCCCGCAGCGCTTTGAACGGATATCACCGCACAGAAAAACTGTCGGCTGCCGGACTCCCTATTTTGCGCCGTCTGCATTTTTGCAGCGGACGTTTCGTACTGCTCTTATAATATACCGTTTTAGTGGTGTTTGCAACAGGAAATTTGTAAATTTTTTAAGGGGCGATTTTGCCGACAGGTTTTTTATACCGCGCCGCCGCCTGTACGGCCAGAGCGTCGCAGCGCTCGTTTTCCGGGTGGCCCGCATGGCCCTTGATCCAATGATAATGGAATGTATGCCCCTCGCACAACTCCAGAAGGCGCGCCCACAAATCGCTGTTCAGCGCGGGCTTTTTATCGCTTTTTACCCAGCCGCGCGCGCGCCAGCTTTTTGCCCAGCCCTTGGAAAGGCCGTCCATCACATATTTGGAATCACTGTACAGGTCGATATCGCATGGTTCTTTCAGGCACTCCAGCGCACAGATCACACCCATCAGCTCCATCCGATTATTGGTGGTATCCGCCTGGCCGCCGCACAGCTCCTTGTGTGTATCCTTATATTTTAAAATGGCGCCCCAGCCGCCCGGGCCGGGGTTGCCGCTGCATGCGCCGTCGGTGTAGATCGAGATTTTTTTCATAAAATGCCGGATCCTTTCATAGGGATAGCTTGTCAGTATTTTTAATCGTGTTTTCCATTCTATTATAACAAAATCGATTTTTATCGCAAGCCCCCCGCGCAAACAGAGAGGACGGCTTTGAAAAAATTTTTTCCGGCCGTTTCGCCTTCTCTGTGCGCCGCTCTGTTTAGCGCCGCGTTTTTATCCCATAGTAGAAGGGAACCGGGCCCGCAGCGGTTTTGCCGGACGGGGCAATGGCAAAACTTGACAATTGATACAGGGAATTGTATTATTGTAAAGATAGAACTTTGATCATGGGGGTTCGGAAAAGCGCCAAAGACGTGTTGGCACAGCGGCGAGGCATTTGTCTGCCGGCGCGGTATTTTCCGGCTTTTCTGGCCCTGTGGGGGCGCGGCGGGCGTTTTTGGCATTGCGCTTGCCGCTTTGGCCGCCGAAAAATTCGATCATAATTTTATTGCAAAGCAATAAAAGCGATATAAAAATAATTCCGAAGACAGCGCGCAAAACAAATTACTGCCCGCGGGCAACGGCAGAAATCGTTTGCTGCGCCGTGGTAAGCGCAAAAGAGCCTGCCGCAGAGCAAGGGCGAATTTCCGGCTTCAAAAGCCGGAAAACCGGCCTGCGGATATGCTGCTGCGCCTTTGCCGTCTTCCGGGAAACAGGAGGGACGAATGGAGAATATGCAAAAAAATATCAGGCCGCGCGCGCAGAAATCGCCGCCGGCGTCCACTGGCGTGCGCAAAAACGCATCGAGAATGCCTGCGCGGCAAAGCGTGCAGGAAACGGCTGCGCCGGAAAAGCCGCGCAGAAGCTATCATCCGCGCCGCAGGAAGGACACCGGGGCAGGGGCCGGAACGCCGGCGATCCCGGTGCGCATCATGCCCCTGGGCGGCCTTGGCGAGGTGGGCAAAAATATCACGCTGTATGAATGTCAGGGCGAAATGATCCTGGTGGATTGCGGCATCGTGTTCCCGGACAGCGATATGTTCGGCGTGGATCTTGTGATCCCGGATTTTACCTATCTGGTTCAGAACAAAGAGAACATCCGGGGCATTGTGATCACACATGGGCATGAGGATCACATCGGCGGCCTGCCGTATTTGCTCAAGGAGATCAATCTGCCGGTATATGCCACGCGGCTGACGATCGGCCTGATCAACAATAAGCTGGAGGAACACGGCCTTGTGCGCAGCACAAAGCTTGTGGAGATTACGCCGCGCCGAAAATTCAGGCTGGGCTGTTTTACCATAGAGCCGATCCATGTGAATCACTCCATCCCGGATGCCGTTGCACTGGCCATCAGCTGCCCCGCAGGTGTGATCCTGCAGACGGGTGATTTCAAAATCGATTACACCCCCATCACGGGCGGCCCTACGGATCTTGTTACGATCGCCGAGTACGGAGAGCGCGGCGTGCTGGCGCTGCTGTCCGATTCTACCAACGCCGAGCGGCCCGGCTTTACGGCCACCGAGCAGAAGGTGGGCGCAAGCATAGAGGCGCTGTTCAGCCGTGCCGGAAAAAAGCGCGTGATCATAGCGACATTTGCCTCCAACCTTTACCGGATCCAGCAGCTGATCGATCTTGCGGTAAAGGCCGGCCGGAAAGTGGCCGTATCGGGCCGCAGTATGGTGAACAATACGCAGATGGCGCTGGAACTGGGCTACCTGCATGCGCCGGAAAACGTATTGATCGATATCGAAGAGATCAACCGCTATCCGGCGGAAAAAATCGTTCTTGTCACAACGGGCAGTCAGGGCGAGCCGCTCAGCGCGCTCTCCCGCATGGCCAGCGCCAGCCACCGGAACGTGCGTGTCGGCCCGAACGATTTTATCATCATTTCGGCAAATCCAATCCCCGGGAACGAAAAAATGGTGACAAAGGTCGTCAACGGGCTGCTGAAGCTTGGGGCGGAAGTAATTTACGAATCCATGTATGATGTGCATGTGTCCGGCCACGCCTGTCAGGAGGAGCAGAAGCTGATGCTCACGCTGGCAAGGCCGAAATACTTCTTCCCGGTTCACGGCGAGTATAAGCAGCTGAAAAAGCACGCGCAGACAGCCGCTGCGGTGGGGGTACCGGAGGAAAATATCTATATCGGCGAAAACGGAGACTGCATTATCGTATCTGCCGACGGACTTACTGTCGGAGAGCCGGTTCCGGCCGGAGCGATCATGGTGGACGGCCTTGGCGTGGGCGACGTGGGAAATGTTGTTTTGCGGGATCGCCGCCATCTTTCCGAGGATGGACTGGTGATCGTGGCGGCTGCGCTGGATGCACGCACCGGTACGATCCTGGCGGGGCCCGAGCTCGTTTCGCGTGGATTTGTCTACGTGCGCGAGAACGAAAAGCTGATGGATGAAACGCGCGATCAGGTGCGCGAGGTGCTGGGCAGTATGAGCACGCTCGATCTGCGCGATTCCGGCAGCGTCCGAACGCGCATCCGTGAGACAACATCGGCCTTTTTATACCGAAAAACAAAGCGCAGCCCGATGATCCTGCCGATCATTATGGAGGTTTGAGCGTAAAAAACGAATGGCTGCGCGGCCTGCCCTGTGCCGGCCGCGCGGCAGACGGGCTTCTCATGCCCCCCAAAGCCTTTGGGCTGCGGCCGGAGAAACGATGCGAGATGCTTTGAACGAGGAGACGCTGCTGTATGAAAAAGCGATTTGCGGCATTTGACGCCGCTATCCTGATCCTGTCGGTAGCCTGCGTTGTATTATGTGTGGCGCTGGCGCTGATCAACCCGCTGTATCTTGCCTTTGCGGGCGGCGTTCTGTTGGTGGCGGCGCTTGTGGTGTGGCTGAACCTGCAATGGTTCCGGCGCAGGATCGCGCGCTTTCTGCGCGGGATCAGCAGCTCCTCCGATACCGCGCAGAACAGTTTTGCCTCGCTGAAGATGCCGGTTGCGGTGCTTTCCGGCGGGACGGTCGTGTGGTATAACGATGCGTTTCGGGACGACGTGACGCAGGGGCAGGAGGTTTGTCTGCTGCCCCTTGCGAAGGTGATCCCCGCGATCGACCCCGCGCAGACACAGGAAAAAAACGGCCAGAACATTGAATACGGCGGCCAGCGCTACACGGTGTACGGCAGCGGCGTGGAAAGCGTAGACAGCCTTTTTGTGTTGTACTTTGTAAACAATACCGTTTTGCGCCGGCAGGCAGGGGAATACCTTGCCACGCGTCCCGCCGTAATGATTATTGCGGTGGATACATACGACGAGATCCTGCGCGAGATGAAAGAGAGCGAACGAGCGCGTATCGCCGGCGAGATCGAACTGACATTAGAGCGCTTTATCGGAGGCACAACGGGCTTTTTGCGGCGCATCAGCGCTTCGCAGTATATTGCCGTGGTGGAAGAGCGCCACATGCAGGAGCTGGTAAAGGGGCGCTTTTCCGTGCTGGATGCGGCGCGCACCATCGGGGACGAGCCCGGTACGGTGACCTTTTCCATCGGTGTGGGCCGTCTTGCGCAGACCCTGCGCGAGGGCGAGACGATGGCTGCACAGGCGCTGGATATGGCGCTGGGGCGCGGCGGAGATCAGGCTGCCGTAAAAAGCCCGGAGGGCTTTGTGTTCTACGGGGGCGTTTCCCGCAGTGTGGAAAAGCGCAGCAAGGTTAAAAGCCGCATCATCGCTTCTGCGATCCGCGATTTGATGATGCAGAGCGGCAGCGTGCTGATCATGGGGCACCGTGCGTCCGATCTGGACGCGCTCGGCGCTGCGATCGGCATGCTGCGCTTTGCAAAGCTGTGCGGCAAGCCGGCCGCCGTTGTGGTAAACGAACGCCAGAGCCTTGCGGCAAACCTTGTGGAGGAATTTCGCCGTGCGGGCCGCGGCGAGGATTTTATCGATCCGGATGAAGCAGAAAAATACATGGATCCCGATACGCTTCTGATTATTGTGGATACGCATGTGAAGGCGCTACTCGAAAGCCAGGCGCTGTATCAGGCGGCCAAAACCGTTGTGGTGATCGACCACCACCGCAAATGTGTGGGACATATCGACGACAGCGTTGTCTTTTATCACGAGCCGTATGCCTCCAGCGCGTCGGAGCTTGTCAGCGAGCTGCTGCAGTATATTGAAATGACAAAAGAAAACCGCCTTACCGCGCTGGAGGCGCAGGCGCTGCTGGCCGGGATCATGCTGGATACGCGCAACTATGCGCTGCATACCGGCGTGCGCACCTTTGAGGCATCGGCCTATCTGCGCCGGATGGGCGCGCAGACACAGGCGGTGAAGCGGCTGTTCAACTGCTCATTTGAAACCTATGCCTATAAGGCGCAGCTTGTTACAGACGCGGAGATCTATATGGGGTGCGCCGTCGTGTTTTCGAGCAGCGTTCCTCCCGAGCTGAATGTGGTTGTTCCGCAGGCCGCCAACGATCTGCTGACGATCAACGGCGTGGAAGCGAGCTTCGTGGCGGTGGACAACGGAACTCAGATCGCACTTTCTGCGCGCAGTATGGGCGAGGTGAATGTGCAGGTGATTATGGAAAAGCTGGGCGGAGGCGGCCATTTAACGATGGCGGGCGCACAGCTGCGGGGCGTTACGCTGGAAGAGGCAAAGCGCCGGCTGCTGGATGCCATTACCGAATATCGGGAAAACCAGCGCATCGAACGGCAGAAAAACGGCTGAAGGAGCGGCAAAAACGATCATCGCCGCGCAAAAAGGCTTATGAAGTGTTCCAAAAGCGTGATGCCCGCCGAAAAAGCATCCGGATGCGGGCCCAAAGGGATTCGCGCAAGCTGAAAAAGCATCCGGAAGAGGACTGAAAAAGCGGGTGCAGACTGAAAAAATATTCGGGGGTATTGCCAACTCCGGGTGAAATTTGGTATAGTAAGGAAGAATCGGATCTGCGAAAAGGCGGTGTGGGTCCGGCTTTCTTTTCCTGCAGCGGCCGCAGGCCGCGATACAGATAACGGGAGGTTATGTGGGATGAAAGTGGTATTGAAGCAGGATGTGAAATCCATCGGGAAGAAGGACGAGCTGCACGAGGTATCGGACGGCTACGCACGCAATTATCTGCTGCCGCGCGGCCTTGCCGTTGCCGCCGACGCGGCCGCCGTCAATGAGGTGCGCACCAAGGCGGCCGCCGTAGAGCATCGCGCCGCGCAGGAGCTGGCTGCCGCGCAGGAGCTGGCGAAAAAAATCGGCGGACAAACCGTTGCGATCAAGGCAAAGGCCGGGCAGGGCGGACGTCTGTTCGGTTCCGTTACCGCAAAGGACATTGCCGCCGCGCTGGGCCAAAAGGTGGGAGAATCCATCGATAAGCGCAAGATCGTAATGGACGGCGAGATCAAGAATTTTGGCTCGTATGAAATTGAGGTAAAGGTCTATCCGAAGGTAACAGCGAAGCTGACCGTTCGGGTAGAGGAATAGCCGCAAAAGCGGCCGCACGGAAAAAACCTTCCGGAAGGGCGGGCAAACGGCCGCAAAAGCGGCCGGAAATTGGGTGTAAACCACAAAGAGGGGAGGGCAGGCCATGCCCGCGAAGGATCATAGCAGCGCCGGCAGTTTGAGCCTGTCGCTCGAATCTCTCGGTGTGAATCTGCCGTACAGCACCATTGCGGAGCAGGCGGTGCTCGGCGCGCCGCTTTTGGATGCGGAGATCGTGGCAAAGCTTGTGGAAACGCTGCGCCCGGAGATGTTTTATGTGCGGCAGAACGGCGAGATCTTTGCCGAGATCATGCGCCTGTTCACCGGCGGAACGCCGGTGGATTTTGTCACGCTGCTGGCAGCGGTGCAAGCCGCCGATATCTTCGAGACGGAAGACGCGGCCAAGGTGTATCTGACACAGCTTGCCGAAACCGTTCCCTCGCTGACGCATACGGAAAATTACGTCCGGATCATTGTAGAAAAATACCGCGTGCGCCAGCTGATGAACGCGGCCAAAAACATTTTGGAGCAAACCGGGGAAGAAACCGATGCCGATCTTCTTCTGGAAAGCGCCGAGCAGAAAATTTACGAGATCCGTTCCGGGCGCGATACATCGGCGCTGACGCCGATCAACAGTGTGATCATGGATACCTATGCCCATTTGCAGGAGATCTCCGGCCCCAACCGGGAGAGATATCTGGGCATTCCCACGGGGTATACCTATCTGGATACGCTGCTCACCGGATTGGGCCGCTCGGATCTTTTGATCCTTGCGGCGCGCCCCGGCATGGGCAAAACCTCGTTTGCGCTGAACATCGCAACGAATGTGGCGAAGCGGCAGGAGGTTCCTGTTGCGTTTTTCAGCCTCGAAATGACAAAGGATCAGCTTGTGAGCCGTATTCTCTCCAGTGAGGCGGCTATCGACAGCAGCGCGTTCCGCACGGGCGAGCTTTCTACGGCGGATTGGGAAGATCTGGCGCATGCCTCGGAGGTAATGGCGCGCACGCACATTTTTCTGGACGATACCTCCAGCATCACCATTCCGGAGATGAAGGCGAAGATCCGGCGCATCAATCAGGATCCGGCGCGCCCGAACATCGGCCTTGTCGTCATTGATTATCTGCAGCTGATGAGCAGCGGCAAGCGCACGGAAAACCGCGTGCAGGAACTGAGCGACATCACCCGCAATCTGAAGATTATGGCCAAGGAGCTGAACGTGCCGATCATCGCTTTGAGCCAGCTTTCCCGAAGCGCCGAAAAAAACCGCACCGATCACCGCCCGATGCTCAGCGATCTGCGCGATTCCGGCTCGATCGAGCAGGATGCGGATGTGGTGCTGTTTTTGTACCGGGAGGCTTATTACGACAACGGCGGGGAGGCGGATACAACAGGCGCTGAATGCATTGTGGCGAAGAACCGGCATGGCGGTACGGGAACCGTGAACCTTGCGTGGGACGGTGTGCACACGCGCTTTACCAACGTGGACTATGCGCATGAATGAGTTCGAGACGCGCACGGCGGAATATATTGCGCAACATCATATGGTGCAAAAAGGGGATACTGTTATTGTGGCGCTCTCCGGCGGGGCGGATTCAATGGCATTGTTCCGTTTTTTTCTGTCCCGGCGGGAAGCGTTTGGCATTACGCTGCGCGCCGCGCATGTGAACCACGGGCTGCGCGGCGCAAATGCCGATGCCGATGCCGATTTTGTGCGCGGCCAATGCGCCGCCCATGGTGTTTTGCTGGATGAAACAAAGCTCAACGCTCCCGGGCACGCGAGCGAGGCATGGGGACGTGAGCAGCGCTATCTTTTTTTTGCGCGGCTGGCGCGCCAATACGGGGCAAAGGTGGCTACGGCCCACACGGAAAACGACAATGCCGAGACGGTGCTGTTTCGTTTGGCGCGCGGTTCCTCGGTGCGCGGTGCGGCCGGCATCCCGCCGGTGCGGGACGTCTACATTCGGCCGCTGCTGTGGGCGCAGCGCGCACAGATCGAGGCGTATCTTGCGTGCTGCGGCGCCGCCTTTGTGACGGATGCAACAAACAAGACCGATCTTTATGCGCGCAATCAAATCCGGCACGGCGCATTGCCCGTTTTGGAAAATGCGCATCCGGGCGCCGTGCACAATTTTGCGCGCTTTGCCGGCGAAATGGCAGAGCTGGCCGAATATCTGGACACGCAGGCGAAAGCGCTGCTGGCACAGGCGCTGCTCAAACCTCCGGAATATCTGCCGCAAAAGCTTGCGCCGGCCTACGATGCGGCCGTGCTGGCCGGCGCGCCCGCGCCGGTGCGCCGCGCTGCGCTGGCAAGCCTCATCGCGCAGATCGCGCCCCAAAAGACAGAGCTTGTAGCGGATGCGGAGCGCGTGCTGCAGCGCGGCGGCGCTGTGCAGCTTTGCAAAACACATGTGTTTTGTGTGGCGCAGGGCAAGGCGTTCCTGCCCGCGCAGCCGGATGCCGCTGCGCGGGCAGGAACGGCATGGAACTGCCCGCTTTTGCCCGGCGTGCACGAGGCACCCGGCGGAATGCGCCTCACGGTTCGGCTGCTGAATTATGAAAAAACCGTGAATTCTGGAAAAGATGCGGAAAATCACTTAAAATTTTGCGCAGATTATGATAGAATACAACAGGGCGTGTGTTTTCGTACCCGGCGTTCCGGCGATGTATTTCGTCCGGCGGGCCGCGGCGTAACAAAGCCGCTGAAGAAATGGCTCTCGGAACAAAAGCTGCCTCTCGCCGCGCGTGAGCTGCTTCCGGTGCTTGCCGCGGGAAGCGAGATCCTTTGGGCGCCGGGCTTTGGCTTCGCCGAGAGGCTGGCGGCGGGTAGACAGACGAAAACCGCCGTAATGATCGAAATGCGGCAAATGGAGGAATTGTGATGAAAGAGAATATGCGGGAGGACATGCTGCGGATCCTTTTGAGCGAGGACGAGATCCGCGCGAAGGTAAAGGAGCTTGGGGAACAGATCACACGGGATTATCGCGGAAAAGACCTGCTGCTTGTGACAGTGCTGAAGGGTGCGGTGGTTTTTTTGGCCGATCTGATGCGCTGTATCGATACTCCGGCGGAAATTGATTTTATGGTGGTTTCCAGCTATGGATCGGGCGTAAAATCAAGCGGTGTAGTCAAGATTGTGAAAGATCTGGATATTTCTCTGGCAGATAGGGACATCCTGATCGTGGAGGACATTCTGGATTCCGGAATGACGCTCGGCTACATCAAAGAGCTGCTGCAGAGCCGTGCGCCGCAGTCGATCCGGATCGTAACGCTGCTGGACAAGCCCAGCCGCCGCAAGGTGGATCTGCAGGCCGATTATTCCGGCTTTACGGTGCCGGATGAATTTGTTGTCGGCTACGGGCTGGATTACGACGAGAAGTACCGCAATCTGCCGTACATCGGCATTTTAAAGCCGGAGGTCTATGCGGGATAAGCGGGCGGAAAGCCCGATCCCACGGCAAGCGCATCGCGGCGATGCGGTATCAGGAAAGACGGCATGCCGAAAAAGCTGTCTTCAGGAGTGAAAAACGTTGAATAGAAACCGAAAAAGCATAAGCGGTCTGATGATCCTTCTTCTGCTGGGCCTGCTCATCATGGGATTTTTTATGTTGAACACAGGCAATGAAACGCAGGAGAGAAAATATTACGAAGTGATCGAATACCTGGAACAGGGCGATGTGGCAGAGTTCGTCTATAACGGGAAGAACAGTGTGGCCCAGCTTACCCTTACGGAAGAGGCCACGCAGGAACTGCGGGAAAAACAGGCCGCCGAGACAGGCGCCGGCCAGCAGATGCAAATGGGGATCTTCGGCGGCGTATGGGGACGGTCAAGTGCATCCGGCAGCGCCTCTCTGAATGCGGGTACGGAAAAACAGGCGGTGCTCACCTACGAGCTGGCCTATCTGGGCGAAATCCTGGACAGCGAAAATCTGCGCCGTTACCGGGAAATCTATGCGGAAAAGCACGACGGCGCGCTTTTAAAGATCGACATTCTGCCCGCGCCCGAGACGTCGGTGTTTATGTCGATGCTTCCCGTTTTGCTGCTCACGCTTGTAATGATGGGCGGATTCTATTATTTTATGTATAAGCAATCCGGCGGAGGCGGCACAATGGGCGTCGGCCGCGCAAGGGTGAAGGATCAGGCGGATCAGGGCCGTAAGGCCACCTTCAAGGATGTTGCCGGTGCGGACGAGGAAAAAGAGGAGCTGCAGGAGATCGTTGAGTTCCTCAAAAATCAGACAAAATTCAATACGCTGGGCGCCCGCATTCCGCACGGCGTGCTGCTCGTAGGCCCTCCGGGCACAGGCAAAACACTGCTGGCCCGCGCCTGCGCGGGAGAGGCCGGCGTGCCGTTTTATTCCATTTCCGGCTCCGATTTTGTGGAGATGTATGTGGGCGTGGGTGCCTCCCGTGTACGCGATCTGTTTGATAAAGCCAAAAAGACTGCGCCCTGCATTGTGTTTATCGATGAGATCGATGCGGTGGGCCGCCAGCGCGGCGCGGGGCTTGGCGGCGGCCATGACGAACGCGAGCAGACACTGAACCAGCTGCTGGTGGAGATGGACGGCTTTGATACAAACGGCGGCGTAATCGTAATTGCGGCCACAAACCGCGTGGATATTCTGGATAAGGCATTGCTGCGCCCGGGCCGCTTCGACCGTCAGGTGTATGTCAACCTGCCGGACGTGAAGGGCCGCGAGGAAATTTTGCAGGTGCATACGCGCAATAAGCCGCTTGCGCCGGATGTGAACATTCATACCATCGCAAAAACGACGGTCGGTTTTACCGGCGCGGATCTGGAAAATCTTGTGAACGAGGCGGCGCTTCTGGCCGCCAAGCGCGGGCGCAAGGCCATTACGGAAAAGGATATTGAAGAGGCAAGCACTAAGGTGCAGATGGGGCCGGAGAAAAAGAGCCGCGTAGTGACAGAGCACGATAAAAATATGACGGCGTATCACGAGGCGGGCCATGCCGTTGCCGTGTATCACTGCAAAACGGCGCCGCCCGTGCACGAGGTCTCCATTATTCCGCGCGGCGGCGGCGCGGGCGGTTATACCATGTATCTGCCCGAGCATGACGAGATGTACCATTATAAAAACCAGATGTGGGAACGCATCGTGGTATGCCTGGGCGGACGTGTGGCGGAAGCCCTGGTGGAGGACGATATCTCGACAGGCGCATCCAGCGATCTGCGCAAGGCCACATCCATCGCGCGCAGTATGGTAACGCAGTACGGCTTTTCCGAGCGCCTTGGCACGGTGGTTTACGGCAACGATCCCGGCGAAACGTTCCTTGGCCGCGATATCAGCGCCGGCCGCGGCTATTCGGAGGCTGTGGCGGCCCAGATCGACGCGGAGGTGCGCGATCTGATCGATGAGGCCTATGAGGCGGCGCGCGCGATTTTGACAGAGCATATGGATCAGCTGCAGGTCGTGGCAAAGGCCCTGGTGGAGCGGGAAAAAATTTCCGGCGAGGAGTTCAAAGCGTTGATGGAGGGCAAAAATCTGCCGCCGCTGGATGGGGGAACGGTGTCCGATTCCAGCGCGGAAAAGGCGGAGGATGAACGTGTTTCCGCGCCAAGGGAAAAAGCGGCCGAGCCGAACGGACAGGCGTTGAACGGCACTTTTGATGCAGAACAGAAAGCGCCGCAGGAGCCAAAGGCTGCTGCGCAGGAAGAATCCAAAGACGAGTAATGCGCCGAACCGCCCGTAAAGGCGGGGCGATTCTCTCGCCGGCAGAGCGCCGGCCAGCAGGACAAAGCAGGGCGGGGCCGTCAAAAGCTTCGCTCTGTTTTTTCTGCATCATTGTAAATATCTGTGCGCCCGCCGTACCACAGGCTTTCTCAATTCGCCGCTTTTTTCCCTTTCTGCCGCATGTTTTTGCAGCACCTGCACATTTTTTAAGAAACTTTTCATTTAGAGGTTGCATAAAACGGAGATTTCAGGTATAATTGTAAAAGATATCGTAAAAAAACGGGGAGGTTGTTTCATGGGCATTTCCAAGTTTCTTACGGTTGCTGCTGCCACGGTCTCCGCAAGTTCGGAGCCGTCTGTGGGCGTGGTTGTGGCAACCGGTTTGATCCTGGTATTTGGTGTATTGGTACTGCTCTATCTGCTCATTACATTGGAAGGTATCATTTTTTCTGCGATCGATCAGAAAAAGAAGGGAACACCCGCGCAAAAAAGCGCGCCCGCGCCCAAAAAAGAGCCTGCCCCCGCCCCTGCGCCCGTAATAAAGAGCGCGGCAAAAGAACCTGCGGTGCAGCAGGGAATCCCCGGCGAAGTAATCGCGGCGATCTCCGCCGCACTTGCCTGCACGGAGGGCGGCACGGGGTATACGCTGCGCAGCGTCAAGCGCGTAAGGGCTTCCGGCCGTTCCGCTTGGGGTCAGGCGGGGATCAACGCTTACACAGAGCCGTTTTAAAGGGAGGGATTCAGTACTATGCAGGGCTTTTTAAACGCTGTTACCGGCATCGCCAATGAATCCGGCTTTTCGGGCTTGCTTCAGAATCCGGGTTACCTTGCCATGATCGGTGTGGCCTGTTTTCTGATCTATCTTGCCATTGCCAAGCAGTTCGAGCCGCTTTTGCTGCTTCCTATTGCGTTCGGCATGCTGCTTGCCAATCTGCCGTTCGGCGAGATCATCCATATGGAGCTGTTCATTCCGCCCGAGGGCGCAGATCCCTCGCTGTATCCGATGTTCGGCGAGATCCTGCACCACGGCGGCCTTGCGGATATGCTGTATCTGGGCGTAAAGCTTGGCATTTATCCGCCGCTGATCTTCCTTGGCCTCGGCACGATGACGGATTTTGGCCCGCTGATCTCGAATCCCAAGAGCCTGCTTTTGGGCGCCGCGGCGCAGCTTGGCATTTTTACCACTTACATCGGTGCAAAATGGCTGGGCTTTACCGGCCCGCAGGCGGGTGCCATCGGCATTATCGGCGGCGCGGACGGCCCGACGGCTATCTTTGTGGCCAGTAAGCTTGCGCCGGAATTGCTGGGCTCCATCGCCGTGGCAGCCTATTGCTATATGGCGCTTGTCCCGATCATTCAGCCGCCCATTATGCGTGCGCTTACAACGAAAAAGGAACGCATGATCGTGATGGAGCAGCTGCGTACGGTGTCCAAGTTAGAGAAGATCATGTTCCCGATCATCTGCACCATTGTTGTCTGCCTGATTCTGCCGACAGCTGTGCCGCTGGTGGGCATGCTGATGCTCGGCAACCTGATGAAGGAATCCGGCGTTGTAGAGCGCATCAACAAAACGGCCGGCAATGAGTTGATGAATATCATCACGATCTTTTTGGGCATTTCTGTGGGCTGCACGACCAATGCGGAAACGTTCCTGAACTGGAATACAATCAAGATTGTTGTGATGGGCGTTGTGGCATTTGGCTTTGGCACGGCAGGCGGTGTTTTGCTGGGCAAGATTATGTGCTGGGCCACGCACGGCAAGGTGAACCCGCTGATCGGTTCTGCCGGCGTTTCCGCCGTTCCGATGGCGGCGCGTGTTGCCCAGAAGGTGGGCCAGCAGGAAAATCCGCAGAATTTCCTGCTGATGCATGCCATGGGTCCGAATGTGGCGGGCGTTATCGGCAGCGCCGTTGCCGCCGGCATTTTGATTAATATGCTGAAATAATTCTTTCCCGGTTTTTTGCAAACCTTGGCCGTCCCGGAAGATCTCCATTCCGGGGCGGCTTTTTTGCGGAATTTCTTTCCTTTTTTCGCAAAATGTAGTATAGTAAAAGAATAGGCAAAACCGATATGGGTTCGACTCCCTTCTGCTTATACTGAAAAAGTGTATCGCACGTTTGCTTTGAAACCGAAAAAAGCGTGCTGTATTGCTCTGCATAAGCGGAAAAGCGGAAGGGCCGTGCTTTTTCGGCAGGATTTGAAACAAATCGGGAAACAGAAACGTATAAAAGGCGGAAGAGAATGGATTTACAAAGCCAGAAACGATTTTGCGCTTTGCGCAGCCAATACATCGAGGCGCAGTTCTGCGGCCTGAACCCCATGCAGCGGGAAGCGGTATTTACCACACAGGGGCCGCTGCTGATCCTTGCGGGAGCGGGCAGCGGAAAAACAACGGTGCTTGTCAATCGCATCGCAAATCTGGTCCGGTTCGGCCACGCGTACCACAGCCGGCAGGTACCGCAAGCGGTGGATGCGCAGCAGATGGAGGAGCTGGAACGCCTTGTGCAGCAGGGCGGCGAACCCTCGGTGCAGCTGTCTTGCGCGCTGCGCGAGCAGCCGGCGCAGCCCTTTCACATTTTGGCAATCACCTTTACCAACAAGGCGGCCGGAGAGCTGAAAAAGCGCCTTGCCGCGATGCTTGGGGAAACGGGGATGGATGTGAACGCCTCCACGTTTCATTCAGCCTGTGTGCGCATTTTGCGGCGCGAGGCCGAGCGGTTGGGTTTTCCGCGCAGCTTTACCATCTATGATGCGGACGACCAGCAGCGCGCAATGAAAGAAGTTTACCGCTCGATGGAGATCGACGATAAATTTTTGCCGCTGAAATCGGCGCTTGGCTCGATCGGAAGACTGAAAGATCAGATGATCGGCCCAAAACAGGCCCTCGAAGCCCCAGCAGCCGGCCGTGAAAAGCTGATCGCACAGGTGTATGAGGCCTATCAAAAGCGTCTTTTCAAAGCCGGCGCATTCGATTTTGACGATCTGATCTATATGACGGTGCGCCTTTTGCAGGAAAACGAGGATGTGCGTGTTTATTATCAGAATCGTTTTCGCTACATACTTGTGGACGAGTATCAGGACACCAGTGTGGCGCAGTTCCGGCTTGTCGCGCTTTTGGGCGGCGCGCATCAGAATGTCTGTGTGGTTGGGGACGACGATCAGAGCATTTACCGTTTTCGCGGCGCAACAATCGAGAATATCCTCAATTTTGAACAGCATTTTCCGGGCGCGGCGGTGATCCGTCTGGAGCAGAATTACCGCTCTACCTCCAATATTTTAAATGCCGCAAACGACGTGATCCAAAATAACCGGGGCCGTAAGGGGAAAACGCTTTGGACGCAGAACGGTACGGGGGAAAAGCTCATCTGCTATGAGGCGGATTCCGAATTTGACGAGGCGGCTTATGTCGCCGAAGCCATCCGAAAAAATCTGGAAAAGGGCGCGAAACTGCGCGACCATGCGGTGCTGTACCGTATGAACGCACAGTCCGGAACCATCGAGACCCATTTCGCCCGTGCGGGGATCCCTTATAAGATCGTGGGAGGCCAGCGCTTTTATGAGCGCAAGGAAATTAAAGATCTTCTCGCGTATATGAGCATCACCGTCAACGAACAGGACGATCTGCGCCTGCGGCGCATCATCAACGAGCCGGCGCGCAAGATCGGCGCCGCCACCGTGCAGAATATGGCGGATCTTGCGGCAAGCCAGGGCGTTCCCATGCTGCAGATTATCGAGCATGTAAGGGATTATCCCGCGCTCGGCCGTGCGGCCGCCGCGCTGGAGGGCTTTTGGCAGATTTATCAAAAGCTGCGGGAGGCGCATCACACGCTGCCGCTGGATCGCTTTACCGAAGAGATCTTAGAGATCACCGGCTATCGCCGCATGCTGGAGGCCGAGGGGGACGAAGGCCAGACGCGGCTGGAAAATATCGGCCAACTGATTTCCAGCGTCCGTGTTTACGCCGACCAGCGCGGGCCCGAGGCAAGCATGGAGGGCTTTTTGGAGGAGGTCGCTCTCATTAGCGACCTCGACAATTACGACGATGAGGCCGATGTGGTGGTGCTGATGACGCTGCACTCGGCAAAGGGACTGGAATTCCCGTATGTGTTTTTGATTGGTATGGAGGAGGGCATTTTTCCCAGCGAGAGAAGCAGATATTCCAATGAGGATCTTGAAGAGGAGCGCCGCCTGTGCTATGTGGGCATCACGCGTGCAAAACGGGAATTGACGCTTTCGCATGCGGCATCCCGGATGCTGTTCGGCCAGACAAGGCACAATCCGCTTTCCCGCTTTTTGAAGGAGATCGATCCCTCTTTGTATGAAACCGTGCAGAGCCAGGCGGCCGCGCAGCGTGCCGAGCTGCGCCGATATGCGCTGGAGCAAAGCGCTTACTTACAGCCGGAATACGGCAGGGCCAATCTGCGCGCTGCGGTGCAGGCCGGCAATTCGCAGCGCTATGGCAGTGCGGCACAGGCGCCGGCGGCACACCGTTCCACCGTGGGCGGCGGCCCAACGGCAGTTCGGGCCGGCACGGCGGCTGCCAAGGAAGGCGGCAAGGCCTATCGGCCCGGAGAGCTTGTGGAGCACAAGGTATTCGGCCGCGGCGTAGTGCTGAAGGCAACGCCCATCGCCGGCGATATGATCGTGGAGATCCGTTTTGAAAAGGCGGGTGTCAAAAAAACCATGGCGAATTACGCGCAGCTGAAAAAGCTTTCCGGAGATTCCTCCGGCTGATTTTAAAAACAGGCGTGAAAAACGCGGGACAAAGCTTTGAACCCATGCTTTGCGATCCGCTGCCGGGCGTTTTGGGGTAAAAATACGATCGGCCGCATGCTTTTTGGAAGGATGCCGGGCCGCTGAACATTAGACGGGGGACAAGCTATGAAAGTGATGCTCATTGCGCATACGCCGCAGCCGGAGCGCGTTGTGGCGGCGGCGGCAAAGCTGTGTTATTCCAATGCGCATATCGATAATCTTCTGGAGGATCTTACGCCCGAAAAAAGCCGTGAGTTTTTGGAAAAACTTGCGGCGCTTGGCCACGAAAGCCCCACGGAGCACGCCTCGTTTACCTTTGCGATCGAGGGGGTGAGCCGGTCGCTGCTGGCGCAGATTACCCGCCACCGCATTGCCTCCTACAGCGTGCAGAGCCAGCGCTATGTGCGTTTGGATTCGTTTGAATATATCACGCCGCCGGAGGTGGCCGCGGATGACGCGGCCCGGGAGGCTTTTGATGTGCAGATGGAGCAGCAGGCAAAGCAATACCGAGAAATTGCCGCGCTGCTGAAGGACGGGCATATCCGCCGTTTGATGCAGCAGGGAATGGATGAAAAACAGGCCGCGCGCAAAGCAGAAAAGCTGGCGATCGAGGATGCGCGTTTTATTCTGCCCAATGCGTGCAGTACCAAGATGATCGTCACCATGAATGCGCGCAGCCTGAATAATTTTTTTCGTCACCGCTGCTGTGAGCGCGCTCAGTGGGAGATCCGTGCACTGGCAGACGAAATGCTGCGGCTCGTTCTGGCTGTGGCGCCCGCTCTGTTTGCGCACAGCGGCCCGCCCTGCGTCTCCGGCACCTGTCCGGAAGGCGCAATGAGCTGCGGCCATGCCGCTGAAATGCGCCGCAAATACAGCGCACTGCGCAAAGAGGAGGGAGCGCCTTGCCGGGAAGACTGATCGTTTTAGAGGGGGTAGACGGCAGCGGCAAGGCAACGCAGGCAAAGCTGTTATACGAGGCGCTGCGCCGCGGCGGTACACAGGCGATGAAGATCACCTTTCCACACTACGAGAGTAATTCCAGCGCGCTGATCAAAATGTATCTGCACGGTGCGTTCGGGCAAAATGTAAATGATGTAAACGCATATGCGGCATCTGCTTTTTATACGGTGGACCGTTACGCAAGCTATCGTACGGATTGGGGCTCCTTTTATTCCAAAGGGGGAACGATCGTGGCAGACCGTTACACCACCTCCAACGCCGTGCACCAGTGTGCAAAGCTGCCGCGCGCCGAGTGGGACGCCTATCTGAACTGGCTGTTCGATTTTGAATATCAGAAGATCGCGATCCCAAAGCCGGATCTTGTCATCTATTTGGATGTAGCGCCGGAGGTGTCCGAGCATCTGATGGAGCGCCGGTACCGGGGAGACGAGAGTAAAAGGGATCTTCACGAAAAGGATCGGGATTATCTGCGGCGCAGCTGGGAAGCCGGACAGTACTGTATCCGAAAATTCGGCTGGAGATGCATCAGCTGTACTCAAAACGGCGAGATGCGGCCGCCTGAAGAGATCCACGAAAATATTTTATCGCTGATTGCGGAGAGGTGACGACAATGGAAGAGAACAAAACGGCCAATACAATTGCGGCGCAGGAGGAGTATGCGCGCCAGCTTGCGGGGCTCTCTGCGCGGGTTTCTGCCATGACAGTGGAACAGCGCGAGCGCAACGCAGAAAAAATCGAAGAGCTGCACCGCCGCATTCAGGCATTGCCGGAGGATCTGTACGAGGTGTACGCACAGGAGGCGCACGCTCTGGGCGGCGAGCCGGAGCCGCAGACACCGCCCCCCGCGCGCGGCAAAAGGCAGCGGAATGCCGAGGAACCGGAGTACGATGATGAGGAAGATGAAGCGGCGGAATATGACAGCCGCGGCCGGAAAAAGAAACCCCGCCGAAACCACGGCTGTCTGATCGTGCTTTTGGTTCTCCTTCTCATCCCGCTCATTGCCGCGGGGTGCGGCTATTTCTGGCTGAAAGCCGAGGTGGCTGGCTCCCGAGGGGAGGCTGTTACGCAAACCGTTTCCATCAAAAAGGGCTCCAGTTTAACCATGATCGGAGACCAGCTGCAAAAATCGGGCATCATTCAGTCCGGGATGGTATTCCGCCTGTATGTGCGCTCGCTGGAGGGCGTGGCGGATACGCTGCAGTACGGTACCTTTGAAATGACCTCCGATATGAGCTACGACGAGATCATCCATGTTTTGCAGGAGGCGAATGTATACCGTCAGACGGTGCGCGTAACGTTCCCCGAGGGCAAAACAGCGATCCAGTACGCCCAGATCATGGAGGAGGCGGGGCTCTGCTCCGCGCAGGAATTTTTGGCGGTGGCGAATTATCAGGATTTTAGCCAGTTCCGCTTCTGGGAAAAGCGCGGCAGCGCCCCCAACGTTTTTATGCGCGCGGAGGGCTATCTGTTCCCGGACACGTATGAGTTTTTTGTGGGAGACAACGCCTACAATATGGTTGCAAAGCTGTATGAACAGTTTGACAGCAAAATCACGGACGAGATGTACCAGCGTATGGAAGAGCTGGATATGACGCTCTCCGAGGCGATCACACTGGCAAGCCTTGTGCAGGAGGAAGCGGGGAACGAACACAGCAAAACCGTTTCGGCCGTATTCCACAACCGCCTTGACAACGAAATGACGCTGGGCAGCAATGTGGCGTGGAACAAGGAAAAGGCGAACGACAACAATTATATCTACGACTGGATGGCGGGGCCGTTCGGCTACGGCGATTGGAATTCCATTCCCGAGGCCATGCGCGAAGCATACGATACGTATGACCATTACGGCCTGCCCGCGGGGCCTGTATCGAATCCGGGCATGCTCGCCATTGAAGCGGCGCTGTGGCCTGAGGAGAACTGCGATTATCTGTACTTCCAGACGGATACGCTGGGCAATTATCATTTTGCCCGCACCAACGCGGAGCACGAAAGAATTACCGCAGAGCTGGAGGAGCAGGGGATCCGCCCCTAAAAGCGTTTGACCGGAGCTTCTGCCTGCTTTGCCGGACAAAACCGGTGTTCCAAAAAGATTCGCCCGGCCTTGTAAAACGCAAGGCCGGGCAATTTTAGGGAACGGATGCAGGGCACTTTTGCCAAAGAGTCTCAAAACCGGGTTTGCCGCTCAGCGGGGCGCGCAGCGGTAAATTCATGTTTTTTACAGGATCATTAACGGGAAAGGATGCGATGCTATGCGGCAGCCCGAGCTGCTGAGCCCGGCGGGCGATTTGGAGCGGCTGAAATTTGCGGTGCTCTACGGCGCAGATGCCGTATACGTGGGCGCGACGGAATTTGGCATGCGCAGTGCGCCGAAAAATTTTACCATGGAGCAGCTTGCCGAGGGCATACAGTTTGCCCACGCGCGCGGCAGGCGGGTTTATTTAACGGTGAATACCGCGCCCACGAACGAAGAAGTCGCCCGCATGCCCGATTTTTTGCGCCGTGCGCGGGAAACGGGCGTGGATGCGTTTATTGTGGCCGATCTGGGTGTGCTGGCAATGGCAAAGCGTGTGGCGCCAGAGGTGGAGCTGCATCTATCCACACAGGCGGGCATTGTCAACTACGCCGCGGCCACGGCCGCGTATGAGCTTGGCGCAAAGCGTGCGGTACTTGCGCGTGAGCTCTCGCTGCGGGATATTGCCGTCATCCGTGAAAATACGCCGCCCGAACTGGAACTGGAGGCGTTTGTACACGGCGCGATGTGCATGTCAGTTTCGGGGCGCTGCCTGCTTTCGCACTATTTAACGGGGCGCGACGCCAACCGGGGCGAGTGCACGCAGCCCTGTCGCTGGGCATGGCAGCTCTCAGAGGAGCACCGGCCGGGGCGCGCGTTCCCCATCGGCGAAACGCCGCAGGGTAGCTATATCCTGAACGCGGACGATCTTTGCACCGCGCCGTTTCTGGATCTGATCATCGGAGCCGGTGTGGACAGCCTGAAGATCGAGGGGCGCGCCAAGACAGCCTACTATGTGGCGAGCACCACCGGCGCATATCGCCGCGCGCTGCGCGCGTATGCGGCAAACCCCGAGGGTTATGTCTGCCCCGAGGAGGTTCTGGAGGAATTGACGCGCACCTCGCACCGGCACTATTCCACAGGCTTTTACTTTGGCCGCGAGGGCGCGGTGCAGAATACGAAAGCCGGCGGGTACATCCGCGAATGGGAAGTCGTCGGCATTGTGACGAATTGGCGCGCGGGTACGGCGTTCTGCGTGCAGCGCGGCAAATTCCGGTTAGGAGAAGCCTTAGAAGCGCTGACGCCCTCTGGCGATGTGATTACACTGAAGCCGGAATGGCTGCACGGCGGCGCAGGCGAGCCAATCGACGCTACGCCGCACGCCGAGATGGCTTTTTCCGTTCCGTGCGAGTTGCCGCTTGCTGCGGGCTCGTTTTTACGCCGCCGGGCTGCCGCGCATACGGCCGCCGCGCTTTAGGAGGCTTTGGGCAAATTTTTGTTATCCCTTTTCGGAATTGTGTACCCACTGAAAACGAGCCTACAAATATACATTT
>CAJUMH010000039.1 GCA_910587145.1 uncultured Ruthenibacterium sp.
CTCTGCCGATTTTCTCGTTACTGAAATATCGGCAAAAGATCAGCAGCCCATCTTGATGAAATGGTTTGGGCAGCGCCTCTTTTCCTATTTTCCTACGCCTTTTCCCGGCACCCCAGCGCGGCCAGAAAGCGGCCGAACGCGGCAATGCCCTCGGGTGTCTGCTTAAATACGCCCGCATGCTCCAAACAGGTTTCAAATTTGGCGCCGATCTCGTTTTTTACAGCCGTGCGCGCCGCCTCCGGCCCGAGCGCCGTGCCGTATTTCCCCGTTAAAAAGGCGAGCCACTCGGCGTGCTCGGGCGCCTTTTCACGGCAGGCATCCGCGGAAAGCTCGCCCGTCAGCACACGGGCGATATCCTCGCTCTGCTGCTTTAAGCGGCTGGGCAGAATGGCAAGGCCCATCACCTCGATGAGGCCGATATTTTCCTTTTTGATGTGGTGAATTTCGCGGTGCGGGTGGAAAATGCCCTCCGGATGCCGCGCTGTGGCACGGTTGTTGCGCGGCACAAGATCCAGCACGTAGCCGCGCCCCTCTTCGCGGTGCAAAATCGGCGTGACGGTATTGTGCGGCACGCGCTGCCCATCCTCTTCGGTATCGGCCAAAATGTCGGCCTGCGCGTCGGAATATTCGCTCCAAGCCGTCAGCAGCGCGCCCGCGAAACGCATCAGCGCGTCGGCGTCCTCGCCCGCTGTGCGCACGGTGCTCACAGGCCAGCGCAGCGTTTCGATGGAAAGCTGCGGGTAATTGGGATGCGCATAGCGGCGCAGCGCCTTGGCGCGCTGCATCGGGAACGTGTAGTTGCCGCCCTGAAAATGCATATGGCTTAAAATGCTGCCGCCGACGATGGGCAGATCGGCGTTGCTGCCGCAGGTGTAGTGCGGGAACTGGCGCACAAAATCAAACAGCTGCGCAAACGTATCCGGCGTAATGCGCATCGGCGCATGCGTATGCCGGAACACGATGCAGTGCTCGTTGTAATACACATAGGGGCTGTATTGCAGATACCATCTTTCGCCGCACAGCTCGATGGGCACCACGCGGTGATTTTGCCGCGCGGGGAAGTTCACGCGCCCGGCATAGCCGATATTTTCGATGCACAGCATGCACTTCGGATAGCCGGAAGCGGGCTGCAGCCGCTCCAGCGCGATGGTTTTGGGGTCTTTTTCGGGCTTTGTCAGGTTGACGGTGATCTCCAGCGTGCCATATTGGCACGGGTACTCCCATTGGATGTTGCGGGCGATCTGCGCAGTGCGGATGTAGTTCGACTGGATGCAGAGATCGTAAAAATAATCCGTGGCGGCACGCACGCCCCGCGTTTGCCGCAGCGCGGCGAAGCGCGCCTCCACCTCGCTCTGGCGCGGCATCAGCGCGCCCATGATGCGCGCCTCAAAATTCACGCGCAGCGCGGGGATCTCGCCGTCATACAGCCCGCGGCGCGCCGCGTCGTCCAGCAGCGGCTCCAGCAGCGCGGCGGGCGTATCGGGCTGCTCGGCGGGCAGCGCACCTTCCCACGGCGCGGCAAGGCCGAACAGATCCAGCAGCGTGTTGCGTGCCACATATGCGTCGGACGGGCCGATCAGGGCGTGGCGCAGGCCGAATTGCAGCAGTTCCTCGATGTGAAGCGCGGTGTTTTCCATACAGATCCCTCCTGATGCGGGCTTTGCGAAAAGCCCCTGCGCACCGGGCATACGCTTTGGCGCAGTGCCGTTTGGCGGCCCGGTTCGCCGGCAGCGGCTTTTCTTCAAGCGGGCAAGCGGTTTTTCTTTTTTCAGTATAATTCCGCCGCGCAAAAAACACCATGTATTTTTGTTGTGCAAAGCGGCAAATCTGTCGCCCGCAGCGCGCCGCATAGCGCGGCAGCTCCCGTGCGGCCTCTGTTTACGGGAGGGGCCGTGCCCCGGTTTTGCCCAAAATCTTGACATTTCCCCTCGAAAATGATACGATACAAGGCAAAGGCAACGATGAAAACAGTACGGCGGCGAGGCCGGCCGCAGGCAGCTTTTGAGGCTGTCTTTTTCTTTTAGATGGCTTTGGATCCATCCGCCCGGATCCATCACATGGGAGGGAAACGATGATGAAACGCACAGAGATCCGCACACTGTATGCCGCGCCGCCCGCGGACGGCGCCGCCGTTACCGTCTGCGGCTGGGCCCGCACGGTACGCGATTCCAAAAACATCGGCTTTTTGGAGCTTTCCGACGGTTCGGGCTTTAAAACGCTGCAGGTGGTGCTGGAGGCCGCAAGGCTTGCCAATTACAAAGAGCTTGCAAGGCTTGGCGTTGGCACGAGCGTGCAGGTAACGGGCCGCGTGGTGCTTACGCCGCAGGCAAAGCAGCCGCTGGAGGTAAACGCCGACGCTGTCGAGGTGCTGGGCGCCTGCCCGCCCGATTATCCGCTGCAGAAAAAGCGCCACAGTGTGGAATTTCTGCGCACCATGCCGCATCTGCGCCCGCGCACCAACACCTTCAGCGCGGCGTTCCGCGTGCGCAGCGTGGCCGCCTATGCGCTGCACCGGTTCTTTCAGGAAAACGGCTTTGTCTATGTGCACACGCCGCTCATCACCGACTCGGACTGCGAGGGCGCGGGCGAGATGTTCCGCGTGACAACGCTGCCCGCCGGCGATGCGCCCCGCACCGCGGACGGCGCGGTGGATTTTTCGCAGGATTTCTTCGGCCGCGCCACGAACCTCACCGTCTCCGGCCAACTGGAGGGCGAGGCGATGGCCGCTGCCTTCGGGAAAATCTACACGTTCGGCCCCACGTTCCGCGCCGAAAATTCCAACACACCGCGCCACGCGGCGGAGTTCTGGATGATCGAGCCGGAGCTGGCGTTTGCCGATTTGGCCGATTATATGGATACCGCCGAGGCCATGGCAAAGAGCGTTATTCACCAGGTGCTGGATACCTGCCCCGACGAGATGGCGTTTTTTAACCAGTTTTTTGACAAAACGCTGCTCGAGCGCCTGACGGCTCTGGTGGACAGCGAGTTCGCGCGCGTGAGCTACACCGATGCCGTGGCGCTGCTGGAGCCGCACAACGATTCGTTCCAGTACAAGGTGCGCTGGGGCGTCGATCTGCAAACCGAGCACGAGCGCTTTTTAACCGAGCAGATCTACAAAAAGCCCGTTTTCGTTACGGATTATCCCAAGGAGATCAAATCGTTCTATATGCGCCTGAACGACGACGGCAAGACCGTGGCTGCGGCCGACATGCTGGTGCCCGGCGTGGGCGAGCTGATCGGCGGCAGCCAGCGCGAGGAGCGTCTGGACATGCTGGAGGCGCGCATGGACGAGCTGGGCCTTGCCCGCGCGGACTATGAATGGTATCTGGATCTGCGCCGCTTTGGCACCGTAAAGCACGCGGGCTACGGCCTCGGCTTCGAGCGGCTGATTATGTATCTGACGGGCATTCCCAACATCCGCGACGTACTGCCCTTCCCGCGCACGGCCGGAGGCTTTTAAAAAGCGCTCTGCGCAGGGGCTTTTCTGATGCGCCCCATAAATTTGATTTGAAAAACCGAAACATAAATGCTTCGTGCAGGGCGGACGCCGCGAAAGCGCCCGCCGCCGGGGAAGCGGGTGAAAATCCCGCACGGTCCCGCCACCGTGTTGGACGAAAGGGAAACGGAAATTTCCCGTTTGCGTCCTCAGTCGGATCGCCGGGTACGGAGCGTCCCATGGTTTACGATGGATAGACCGTGTGTTTTTTGCAAGGGCCCGTTCGGGGCCTTGGAGCAGCCGCGTTCTGCCCGCATGGCCGGGCGCTGTGCGAACGCCGCGCCGGCGAAGCCGCAGGCGCTCTGCCGCCGCAAACGTTTGTGCGTCCCATTTTCCGCCCCTTCCCCGCTGCCGGTTCCTTCGCCGGCTATTTTGCCGGGGCCGTGCGGCAGACGGCGCCAGGGCGTTTTCGGGCTGCCGCTTCTTTTGCAAAAAGCCGCGTTCTCGATCTTATCGGAACGCGGCTTTTATTATTTTATCCGCACGAGGAGGAAACAACATGAGCAAACAAACGAAAAAGATCCTGCTGATCGCCGGCGCCGCGCTGGCGCTTGTCGCCGTACTGGCGGCGGCCTGGTTCGCGCTCGGGCCCAAGGGCACGGCGGGGCACAAGAACATCCGCGTAACGGTGGTTTACGGCGATGCCTCCACGGATACATTTTCCCTTTCCACCAACGCGGAATTTCTGCGCGGCGCGCTGGAAGAGCAAAGCCTGATCGAGGGCGATGAAAACGAATACGGTCTGTTTGTAAAAACCGTAAACGGCGTGACTGCCGACGAGGCAAACCAGGAGTGGTGGTGCTTCACCAAGGGCGGCGAGGAAGTATTGACCGGCGTGGATACAACGCCCATTGCCGACGGCGATGCGTTCGAGATCACGCTGAAAGCCGGCTGGTAACATGAAGAAAACGCGCGGCATTGTTGTGGCGGCGTTCCTTGCGGCGGTGCTGGCGGCCTCGAAGTACGCGCTGGACGGCCTGCCGAACATCGAGCTCGTGAGCTTGCTGATCATTTTATACACACTGGAATTTCCAAGCCTTGTGTTCCCCGCCGTATATACTTATCTGCTTGTTTACGGTCTGCTGAACGGGTTCGGGCTGTGGTGGTTCCCGCAGCTGTACATCTGGGCGCTTCTCATTTTGCTGGCGCGCTTTGCGCGCGAAAACCGTTCGGTGCTGCTGTGGGCGCTGCTGAGCGGCATCTTCGGCCTTTGCTATGGGGCGCTGTACGCCGTGGCGCACGCCTTTGTGGCCGGGCCGGCCGGCGGCGTGGCGTACTGGGTGGCCGGCATCCCATTCGATTTTGTGCACGGCGCAGGCAATTTTGCCGCGGCACTGGTGCTGTTTTCGCCGCTGCGCCGCTGTTTGCAGCGTGTAAAGCGCGCGGCCCTGCCGCATGCTTTATAAACAGGCGGCGCACTCACGCGGCAGACGGCGGTATTTTCCGGGAAGCGTCTGTTTCGCGTTGCTTTTTAACGCCTTGTGAAAAGCACGCGTTCGGACGCTTCCGTTTTTCGTTCGGACGCTTCCGTTTTCTATCCGGTCTTGTTTTTTTGCGCAAAATCCCGTACAATAGGGATTGGTTTAAAATTTTTCGCCGCGCGGCGTTTTTTCGGCCCTGCACAGAGCGGGGCCAAGCGGCGCCGCGGCGGCCCGAATAGAACGAGCAGCGCAGACAGAGTGGAGGAACATTATGGAACAGCAGAGCGGTCAAATTGAAAAGCGCCGCACGTTTGCGATCATCTCGCATCCGGACGCGGGCAAAACAACGCTGACGGAAAAGCTGCTTTTGTACGGCGGCGCCATTCAGCAGGCGGGCATTGTGAAGGGCAAGAAGGGCGCGCGCGCCGCCGTATCGGATTGGATGGAGATCGAAAAGCAGCGCGGCATCTCGGTGACGAGCTCGGTGCTGCAGTTCCGGTACAACGGCTGCTGCGTCAACATTCTGGATACGCCGGGCCACCAGGATTTTTCCGAGGATACCTACCGCACGCTGATGGCGGCGGACAGCGCCGTAATGGTGATCGACGCGGCCAAGGGCGTGGAGAACCAAACCAAAAAACTGTTTAAGGTATGCACAATGCGCGGCATTCCCATCTTTACCTTTATCAATAAAATGGACCGCGAGGCGCGCAGCCCGTTCGATCTGCTCGAGGAGATCGAGCAAGTGCTGGGCATCGAAACATATCCCATGAACTGGCCCATCGGCTCCGGCAAGGAGTTCCGGGGGGTATACGATCGCGGCCAAAAAGAGATTCTGGCTTTTCAGCACGCGGGCCGCGTGGGGCAAAAACAAGCGGAAAAAATCGAGGCGCGTCTCGGCGACGCCGGGCTGGACGCGCTTTTGTCAAAGCCGCTGCACGAGGCGCTGTGCGACGATATCGAGCTGCTGGACGGCGCGGCATATGAATTCGACGAAAATAAGGTGCACTGCGGCAAACTGACACCGGTATTTTTCGGCTCGGCGCTCACAAATTTTGGCGTGGAGCCGTTTTTGGCCGATTTTCTGCGCCTTTCGCCGCCGCCCCTGCCGCGCGATTCCTCCGCCGGCCTTATCGACCCCATGGGCGAAGATTTTTCGGCGTTTGTCTTTAAAATCCAGGCCAACATGAATAAGGCCCACCGAGACCGCATCGCGTTTATCCGCATCTGCAGCGGCAGGTTCGAGCGCGGCATGGAGGTGCTGCACGTGCAGGGCGGCAAAAAGGTAAAACTGGCGCAGGGCACGCAGCTGATGGCGTCCGAGCGCGAGATCGTGGAAGAGGCCTGGGCGGGCGATATCATCGGCGTGTTCGACCCCGGCATCTTTTCCATCGGCGATACGCTCACCACGGCAAAAGCGCCGTTCACGTTCGCGGGTATTCCCACCTTCGCGCCCGAGCACTTTGCCCGCGTTACACAGGTGGATACCATGAAGCGCAAGCAGTTTGTAAAGGGCATGGAGCAGATCGCGCAGGAGGGCGCGATCCAGATCTTCAAAGAGCTGGGCGGCGGCATGGAGGAAGTGATCGTCGGCGTAGTGGGCGTGCTGCAGTTTGAGGTGCTGGAATACCGGCTGAAAAACGAATACAACGTAGAGATCCGCATGCAGACGCTGCCTTACAGCCTGATCCGCTGGATTGAAAACGAGGATCTTGACCCGAAAACGCTGAACCTGACGAGCGACACCCGCCGCGTGGAAGATTTGAAGGAGCGCCGCCTGCTGCTGTTCACCAACAGCTGGAGCATTACCTGGGCCGAGGAGCACAACGCCGGCCTGCGGCTCTCCGAGGTGGGGCGCTGAGCCGGCCCCGGCCGCAGGAGGTACGCCGATTTTTGTGCACTGTTTTTCCGAGGGGCCATTTTGCGGGCAGGCCCCTCGGATTTTGTTTGTTTACCGCTTTTGCGAACTCCCTGTTCGGAATTGTGTACGGGCAGCGTCAGGAGTTTTTATAAGAATCGTTTACAGGCTCTGGGAGAAGGCAGTCCGCCGGCGCTCCTTCAAATCCTCCACACTGCTCTCCCGCCGGCGGTGCCGCTCGATAATCGCCGTTTCAAAAGAGGCTCCCTTTTCAGCAGGATATCATGCGGGCTTGTCTTTACCCAGCACACGATAAGCGGCAGGATTGCATAAGATACCTTAGTGCATAAAAATTCAATTTAAATTATTATACATCACGTATCATTCGTGCGTCACGCAGTTTTCCGCGGCACAAGGGGGTGCGTTTTCTGAGGTTCATCGCAGGGCACCGCAAACAAAAAATTTTTCTTGCATCCTCGCGCAAACTGTGATAGAATACAATTGTACGATTATGAATGGATGAAAGAGTGGGCCGGGCGGCCCGCTCTTTCCTGCATATTGGGAGGGTTTTGATGGCGAACGGCAAGGGCGGCCGGCCCAAAGGCGCCGCTGCTGCGGTGGAGGCGCTGGTGACGCCCGTTTTAACAGAAATGGGCCTGCGCGTGTGGGATGTGCGCTTTGAAAAGGAAGGGCCGGATTGGTTTCTGCGCGTTTATATTGATCGGGACGCGCCGCTGGATCTGGATGCCTGCGAGGCCGCCGCGCGCGCGATCGACCCCGTGCTGGACGAGGCCGACCCCATCTCGCAGCGCTATTTTTTAGAGGTGGGCAGCCCGGGGCTGGGCCGCCGGCTCACGCGGGACGCGCATTTTGCCGCACTGCGCGGGCGCAAAGTGTGTGTGCGCCTCATCCGCCCGGACGAAACGGGCGCGCGCGACGCGGCGGGCATTCTGTTGGGCAAGGAAGGCCCGGATGTTATGTTCGAGCGCGAGGACGGCACACGCTTTTCCGTGGCCGAAAAGGATGCAAGCTATTTTAAGCTGTGCGACGACGAGGATCTGTTTTGACGAGGTCTTCGCGCGGCACGTCGGGCGGCTTTTGCTTTGAGGGCTTTGCGCCGCAAAATAAACGATAGAATGGATGATTGGAAAAAATGAACGCCGAATTTTTTGAAGCGCTGGCCATGCTGGAAAAAGAGCGCGGCCTTCCCGCCGATTATTTGCTGGAAAAGATTAAAAACGCCATCGTGATCGCCGTAAAAAAGGATCACAATGTCGAGGACGAAAACGTCAGCGTCCTCATTGATCCGTCCGTGGGCCAGTTCAGCGTTTCGCTGCTGAAAACCGTTGTGGAAGAGGTGGAAAACCCCAACACGCAGATCTCGCTGGAGGAAGCGCGCCAGAAGAAAAAAATGTTTCAGCCGGGCGACGAATACCCCATTTTGCTCAAGACAAAGGATTTTGGCCGCATTGCCGCGCAAACCGCAAAGCATGTAATCCGCCAGGGCCTGAAGGAAGCCGAACGCAGCCAGATGTTTGCCGAGATGCAGTCGAAATCACACGAGATCATCTCCGCCGTTGTCACCGCCATCGACCCTGTGCGCGGCGTGGTCACACTGGAGCTGGGCAAGGGCGGCGTCGCCACGCTGCCGCGCTCCGAGCAGGTGGCCGGCGAGCAGCTGCAGGAGGGCCAGCATGTAAAGGTTTATGTTGTGGATGTCATCGAGGGCGAGCGCGGCCCGCGCATGATGATCAGCCGTACACATCCGGGCCTCGTCAAGCGTATGTTTGAAATGGAGGTGCCCGAGATCTTCGACGGCACCGTCGAGATCAAGGCCATCAGCCGCGAGGCCGGCGCGCGCACAAAGATCGCCGCGTACAGCCGCGACGAGAACGTCGATCCCGTGGGCGCGTGCATCGGCCCGCGCGGCCAGCGCGTGGCAAAGATCGTAGAGGAGCTGGGCGGCGAAAAGATTGATATCGTGCGTTGGAGCGAAGATCCCGCACAGTTTATCAGTGCGGCGCTCAGCCCCGCCACCGTTGTGGGCGTGGAGATCTTGGAGGGCGAACCGCGTTCCTGCCGTGTTACCGTGCCGGATCACCAGCTTTCGCTGGCCATCGGCAACAAGGGCCAGAACGCCCGCCTGTGCGCGCGGCTGACAGGCTATAATATCGATATCCGCCCCGAGAGCGGCTACTACGGCGAGGAGCCGCCGGCGAAAAAGACGCCGGCCGAAACGGCGCCCGCCCAGCCGGAGGCGGCCGAAAAAGAGGCCGAGGCCAGAGCCGACGCCCCGGAGGAAACGGCGCCCGCGGAATAACGCGCCGCCAACGCGCGGCACGGCGGAAAACGGCCCCGGCGCGATTTTGGCGCCGCCGGGTTTGGGCCGCGAGGCAAATCCGCCCGCGCGCAAAACGGTGCGGGCTGCAGGCATTGAAAAAACGATCCCATCGGGAGGGGGCGCGTATGAAACCGAGAAAAATCCCGCTGCGGCGGTGCAGCGGCTGCGGCGAAAGCCGCCCGAAGCGCGAGCTGGTGCGCGTGGTGCGCGCGCAGGACGGCACAGTCTCGCTGGATCTGACGGGCAAAAAGCCCGGGCGTGGCGCGTATGTGTGCCCCAGCGCCGCATGTCTTGCCAAGGCGCGCAGGGCAAAGCGCATCGAGCGCGCGCTGGAGGTAAGCATCCCGGAAGCGCTCTACAACGCCATGGCCGACGAGATCGCGCGGGCCGAATCGGAGCGCGCCGCGGCCGGACAGGGAGAGGTCGATGCCGGGTAATATACTATTCGCGCTGTCGCTGTGCCGCAAGGCCGGGGCGCTCGTCACGGGCTTCGAGGCGGTGAAGGACAGCGTGTTCAGGGGGAGCGCACAGCTGGTGCTGTGCGCGCAGGATCTCTCGGACGGCTCGCGCCGCCGCATCGGCTTTGTCTGCGAAACGCAGGATGTCCCGCTTTACGGGATGGCCGAAACGCAGGCCGCGCTGGCCCCCATCTGCAAAAAGCCAACCGGCGTGTTCGCCGTAACAGACCCGGAGCTTGCAAGGCTCTGCAAAAAAAATCTGCCCGCGCCCAACGCGCCGGCAGACCCCATTCGAACGGCTGATGCGTCGGCCGACCATAAGGAGGAACGTCCATGCCAGTAACGATCAAATACAAGCTCGGCGACGTCGCGAAGGATCTCGGCGTCCAGAATAAAGAAGTGATAGAGCTGCTGCGCAAAGTGACCGGCGAGGCAAAAAAGCACACCTCGCCGCTCAGCGAGGCCGAGCTGAACCATGTGCTGGAGCACTATACCACCCTCAATGCCGAAGAGAGCCTCGATGCCTACCTTGCCAGCGCGCCCGCGCCCAAGGTAGCCGAAAAGGATATTTTGAAAAAGGCCGACGGCACTGTTGTGGCGGCGGGCCCGGCCAAACGGCGCGACCGCATTCGCCCCGCAAAGCCCGAAAAGGCCGCAAAGCCCGCGCCCGCAAAGCGCGAGGTCGTCACCGTCACGGTGGATACGCGCACCACAGACGTAAATCTGGATAAATTCAACGAAAAGTACACCGAGCTTGCCTCCACCAAAAATGTGGAGAACCGCCGCAAGCCCACGCCCGCAGGCAACAAGCAGAAGTTCACGGGCCGGGCCGGCCGCAGGCAGCAGCCGTTCCAGAAAAAGCGCGAAACCGAGGCCGAGCGCCTGCAGCGCATCCAGCTGGAAAAGGCGCGCAAGGCCCAGCTGAAGGTATCCATCCCCGACGAGATCGCCGTGGGCGAGCTGGCCAGCCGGCTGAAGGTAAACGTGGCGCAGGTGATTAAAAAGCTGATGGGCCTCGGCGTGATGGCCTCCATCTCCGAGACGGTAGATTTTGATACCGCCAGCCTTGTGGCCGAGGAGCTGGGCGCAAGGGTGGAGCACGAGGTGCATATCACCATTGAGGAACGCCTGTTTGAGGTGGATGAGGATAAGGCCGAAGATCTGCAGGAGCGCCCGCCCGTCGTCGTGGTAATGGGCCATGTCGATCACGGCAAAACATCCATTTTGGACGCCATCCGCAAAACGCGCGTCACCGCGGGCGAGGCCGGCGGCATCACGCAGCACATCGGCGCGTATCAGGTGGTGATGAACGGCAAGCCCATCACCTTCCTCGATACCCCGGGCCACGAGGCGTTCACCTCCATGCGCGCGCGCGGCGCAAACCTAACGGACATTGCCGTTTTGGTGGTGGCGGCGGACGACGGCATCATGCCGCAGACCATTGAATCGATCAACCACGCCAAGGCGGCAAACACCACGGTGATTGTGGCCATCAACAAGATGGATAAACCCACCGCGAATGCCAACCATGTGATGGAGCAGCTGACGCAGTACGAGCTTGTGCCCGAGGAATGGGGCGGCGAGACGATCTGCGTGCCGGTTTCCGCGCTTACGGGGCAGGGCATCGGCGAGCTTTTGGAGAGCATCAACCTGGTGGCCGAGGTGAAGGAGTTGAAGGCCAACCCGCACCGCCGCGCCAAGGGCGCCGTGGTGGAGGCCCGGCTGGACAAGGGCCAGGGCCCGGTCGCCACCATTCTGGTGCAAAAGGGTACGCTGCACCAGGGCGACGTGGTCATTGCGGGCACCTCGGTGGGCCGCGTGCGCGTGATGCGCGACGACCAGGGCAATGTGCTCAAAGAGGCCGGCCCCTCCATGCCGGTGGAGATCACCGGCTTAACGGAAGTGCCCGCCGCGGGCGATCTGTTCGATGCGGTAGAGGACGAAAAGCTGGCGCGCGAGCTGGCCGACCGCCGCGCCGCCGAACAGAAGGAACAGCAGTTCAGCACCTACAAGCGCGTCACATTGGATAACCTCTTCAGCCAGATTGCCGAGGGCGAGCGCAAGGAGCTTGCCATCATCGTAAAGGCAGACGTGCAGGGCAGCGCCGAGGCCGTGAAGCAGAGCCTGGAAAAGATCTCGAACGACGAGGTGCGCGTGCGCGTTATCCACGCGGGCGTGGGCGCCATCAACAAATCCGATGTCATGCTCGCCAACGCGGGGGGCGCCATCATCATCGGCTTCAACGTCCGGCCGGATCCCATCGCCAAAGAGGAAGCGGCACAGGCCGAGGTGGAGCTGCGCATGTACCGCGTGATCTACGATGCCATCAACGATGTGACAGACGCCATGAAGGGCATGCTCGCGCCCAAATTCCGCGAGGTGGAGCTGGGCCGCGCCGAGGTGCGCAACGTATTTAAGATCTCCTCGGCCGGCACCATCGCGGGCTGCTATGTGCTGGAGGGCAAGATCACGCGCGCGGCCAAGATCCGGCTGGTGCGCGACGGCATCGTCATCACCGAGGACGAGATCGACAGCCTGCGCCGCTTTAAGGACGACGTGAAGGAAGTGGCACAGGGCTACGAGTGCGGCGTGGGCTTGGATAAGTTCTCCGATATTAAGGAGGGCGATATCTTCGAAGCGTTTATCATGGAGGAATACCGGGATTAACAAAAACCGGAAACAGGAAAGGGGCATTCCATGCCGCAAAGCAAAAATATGGCGCGCCTTGCCGAGGATATGAAGCGCGAGCTCATCGCCGTGATCGGCGCGATGAAAGACCCGCGTGTGCAGGGCTTTTTGACAGTGATGCGCGTAGAGGTCGCGCCCGATCTTTCGCTGGCGAAGGTGCATATCAGCCGCATGGGCGCGCCGGACGCCACGGCCGAGGCCGTGGCCGCACTGAACCGCGCCGCCGGCCATGTGCGCAGCGAGATCGCAAAGCGCATGCACATCCGCAAGGCGCCGGAATTCCGCTTCCTTGCGGACGACGGCGCAAAGTACGCGGCACATATCAACGAGCTGATCGCGGGGCTGGAAAAGCAGCCCTGAACGCCTGCCAAAGATCCCGCCGGATGGGAATCGTGCGCAGACGGCGGAAAGAAGCGCAGGCCTCGGCGCCCGTTTTGGCAAAACGCGGCTGCCGGGCAGTTTCAAAAGGTGAGGAGCGGTTATGAGCGAAATTTTAGAGATTACGGCGGCATTGAGCCGTTTGCTGAAGGCGGATCGCGTATTGCTGGTCTGTCATAAAAATCCGGACGGGGATACGATCGGCAGCGCGGCGGCTTTGTATCACGCGCTGAGGGGCCTGGGCAAAACGGCGGCCGTGCTGTGCGCCGATCCCATCCCCGCGCGGTATGCCTACATGGAGCTGAGGCTGTATACCGGCCAGTTTGCGCCCGGCTATACGGTGGCCGTTGATGTGGCGGGCATTCAGCTGTTCGGCGACGCCGTTGCCGAATACACCAGGGAGATCGATCTTTGCATCGATCACCATCCCTCCAATCCGGGCTACGCGCGCGGTCTGCTGCTGGACGGGGAGGCCGCCGCAACTGCGGAGATCGTTTACGAGCTTCTGACGGCAGCCGGCACCGAGATCACGCCCCTGATTGCGGACTGCCTGTATACGGGCATCTCCACGGATACGGGCTGCTTTAAGTTTTCCAATACGACAGCGCGCACGCACGAGATCGCCGCAAAGCTTATACGCGCAGGCGCGCACACGGTTTTGCTGAATGAAGTTCTGTTCGAGAGCAAAAGCCGCGGCCGTCTGGCCATCGAGCGCATAGCACTGGAAAGCCTCGAATACCATTTTGAAGGGCGCTGCGCGATGATTTTTTTAACGAAAGAGCAGGTTGCACAGGCAGGCGCGGAAACCGTTGATATCGAGGGCATCACCAGCCTGCCGCGCAACATTGAGGGCGTAGAGGTGGGCATTACCGTGCGCCAGCAGCCCGCCGGCAGCTATAAGGTAAGCGTCCGCACAACGCCGCGCGTAGACGCGGCCGCCATTTGCGCCCATCTGGGCGGCGGCGGGCACCGGCAGGCCGCAGGCTGCGAGCTGCTCGGCAGCCTGGACAATGCCAAAACGGCGCTTCTAACTGAGGTGGAAAAGGCTTTATGCAGGGAATAATCGTCGTCGATAAGCCAAAGGGCTTTACATCGTTTGATGTAGACGCAAAGCTGCGCGGCATCTGCGGCACAAGGCGCATCGGGCACGCCGGCACGCTGGACCCGATGGCAACCGGCGTGCTGCCGGTTTTTGTCGGCACGGCAACCAAGGCGGTGGACATGCAGCTGCGCGCGGACAAAACCTACACCGCGCTTCTCCGGCTGGGCTGCCGCACCGATACGGGTGATATCACCGGGCAAATTTTGGAGCAGACGCCGGTTCCCGCCGCCGTGGATGCCGCGGCGGTGGCAGCCGTCCTGCCGCATTTCCTCGGCGAGGGGCGGCAGATCCCGCCGATGTATTCCGCGGTAAAGGTGAACGGACAGCCGCTGTACAAGGCGGCCCGCGCGGGAAAAACGGTGGAGCGGGCACCGCGCCCGATCTCGATCTATCATCTCACGTTGGAGGAGCGGACGGCTACGGCCGATTACCGGCTGCGCATCCACTGCAGCAAGGGTGTTTATGTGCGTGTGCTTTTGGAAGATATCGGCCGCGCGCTGGGTTTGCCCGCCACCATGGCGGCCCTGCGGCGCAACGCCTCCGGCCCCTATACCCTGGAGATGGCACACACGCTGGACGAGCTGCAGAGCGCCCGGGAAACCGACACGCTGGAGAGCCTGATGCTGAGCGTGGAAAGCGTCTTCAGCGAGCTGCCCTCCGTAGAGGTAAACGAGGAAACACGCCGCCGCCTTGTAAACGGCGCGCCTACATACCGCTTTGCCGCGCGCGACGGGCGCTACCGCGCGCTGTGCGCGGGTGAGTTTTTAGGCGTATGCCATGTGGAAAAGCATATTTTGACAGTGGAGAAGCTGTTTTGCGCAAGGAGCTAAACAATGCAGACAAAACAAAACAGACAGGGGGACGGCTCTTTTGTCCTGACGGACAGCAAAGGCCGTCCCTCTGCAATTGGCCCGGTGCGGGCCGCGGCAGAGCGGCAAGCTCCGCTTTTCTGGAACACGCTCACGCGGCGGCCGGAGACGGTTTTGGGCAGCTGCGTGGCGCTGGGGTATTTCGACGGTGTCCATCTGGGGCACCGCCTTGTTCTGGCGCGCGCCGTGCAGGAGGCGCGCGCGCGCGGATGTACCCCCGCCGTTTTTACATTTGCGCCGCCGGCAAACGCCTCGGTGAAGGGCAAGGCCATTTTAACGCTTGAGGAAAAGCGTCGGCGCATGGCGGCTTTGGGCATCGAGGCCATGCTGTGCCCCCCATTTGAAGCGTTTTGTGCGCTTTCCCCCGAGGAATTTGTCCGTACGGTTCTGGTGGAATGCCTTGGCGCAAGGGCTGTATTCTGCGGCGAAAATTTTACCTTCGGGCGCGGGCGCGCCGGCAGCGCGGATACGCTGCGCCGCCTCTGCGCGGCGCGCGGCATTGCGGTACAAACGCTCCCGCTGATGGAAAACGGCGGCACGCCGGTTTCTTCCTCGCGCATCCGCGCTTTGCTGGCCGAGGGCGAGATCCCCGCGGCAAACGCTTTGCTGGGCGAGGCATACTGCATCGATCTGCCCGTGCGTCACGGCAAACAGCTGGGCAGAACACTCGGCTTTCCCACGATCAATCAGGTATATCCCGCGAGTATGCTGTTGCCGCGGCAGGGTGTATATATCACACAGGTACTGCTAAACGGGCAGTGGCTGCCCGGCGCCACGGGGCTGGGCACGCGCCCGTCGGTAGCGGGCGGCGGCACAGGCGCAGACGTTACCTGCGAAACCTTCATTCCGGATTTTGCGGGCGAGCTTTACGGCGACATCGTGCGCGTGCGCTTTTGCCAATATCTGTGGCCGACGCAGAAATACGCCTCGCCGCAGGCCCTTGCGAATATGGTAAACCGCGCGGCGGATGCCGCGCGGGCGTGGGGCTCGAAGGGGATTTGAGTTTTTTGCCGCGCGGGCCATGGGATGCGCCGGCTACGCCATCGGCGGCGGTTTTGCCGCAGGCATGCGCCGCACTTGAACGGCAGCTTTTGAACAGATCTCAGCCCCCGCTCCATTTTTTGTATTCCCTGCGATAAAGGCAAAGCGAAAGAAGCATGGAGACTGTCCATCCTACCGGCCAGGCGCACCAGATGCCGGCCGCAGAATGGGTCGCGCCCGAAAAGACAAAGGCCAGTGCGACCCGAAGCACCAGATCCGTAAAGGTTGCAGCCATAAACTGGCGCATGGCGCCGGTTCCCCGCAGAATTCCGTCCGCAGCCAGCTTGACGGATACGATAAAATAAAACGGAGACAGAATCCGCAAAAACTGTGTTCCGGTGGCAAGGGCCGTTGCGGAGCTTTCGTCCATAAAAAACATCAGAAAATATCTGCCGAAGAGAAGATAACCGATACAAAACGGAAGGCACAGACACCACACCATTTTTACTCCCGCGCGAAGGCCCTCCCGGATGCGCTCATACCGCCGGGAACCGAGGTTCTGCGCCGAAAAGTTGGAGATCCCGTTGCCGATCGTGGTAAACGATGTGATCACCATGTTATTCAGCTTCACGGCCGCGGAATATCCGGCAATCACCGAAGCGCCGTACGCGTTGATCACACTTTGGATGATGATATTGCCCACGGAAATAAAGCTTTGCTGCAAAATGCTGGGAACGGCGATCACCACAATTTTTTGCAGCAGCTTTTGATCGAACCGCTTTGGTTTTTCTGCCGTTTTAATTTTTTGAAGCCGCTTCCATACGGCCCAAACAGCCAAAACGCAGCTGACGCCCTGACAGAGAAGGGTTGCCCATGCCACACCCGAAACGCCCATGTGAAACGTCTTTACAAACAGAATGTCCACCGCGATATTTGCCGTGGAGGATACCGCGAGAAAAACAAACGGCGTTTTGGAATCGCCCAGCGCGGAGAAAACCCCCGTTGCAATATTATAAAAAAACACAAACGGAAGGCCCCAGATGTAAATGTCCAAATAGATTTTGGAATCGGCAAATACTTCCTGCGGTGTTTTGATCAAACGAAGCAGCGCGCTGCAGCTCAGCGTGCCCGCGGCCATCAGCAGCAGGCAGAGGCAGGCGCTGAAAATACAGGCCGTTGACACCGCTGTTTTCAGCCGGCCGTATTCCTTTGCGCCAAACAGCTGCGAGGCGATCACGGAACAGCCCATATTGCAGCCAAACGCGAACGCAATGAAGATCAGCGTAATTTCGTAGCCGTTCCCCACCGCCGCCAGCGCGTTTTCGCCAATCAGCTTGCCTGCCACCAGGCTGTCTGCAATATTATACAGCTGCTGAAAAATAATGCTGCCGAAAAGCGGCAGGCAAAATTTCCATAATACGGTTTGCGGGTTTCCCACTGTCAGGTCCCTGTTCATGGAGCAAGATCCTTTCTGCATTTTTGCTTTGTCCGCATTCTATTATAATCCAGTTTGCCGGCCGTGAAAAATACCGATAGCGCATAGGAGAAATACAAAAATTGTATGGATATCAACTTTGAATATTACAAAATTTTTTACTTTGCGGCAAAATACGGAAATATTACAAAAGCCGCTGCGGCGCTGGGCAGCAGCCAGCCGAATGTCACGCGTATGATCCGGCTGCTGGAGGCGCAGCTGAACTGCCGGCTGTTTATCCGCGAGGCAAGGGGGCTCCGGTTGACCGAGGCGGGAAAGACCCTTTATTCCCATGCAGAGGTCGCGTACAGGCACCTGCTGGACGCGCAGGAGGCCATCTGCGGGCAGAACGCACAGCTGGACGGCACCGTAACCATTGGCGCAACAGAAACCGCTTTGCATCTGTTTCTGTTCGAGCTTCTGCACCGCTTCAAAGAGGACTATCCGGCCGTGCGCGTCAAGATCTATAATCATTCCACGCCCGAAACCGTCAAGCATCTGGTTGGCGGCCGGTTCGATTTTGCGGTCGTAACAACCCCCTTTGCCCTGAACAGCGCGCTTTGCGCCGTAAAGGTTCTGGATTTTCGCGAAATTTTGGTGGGCGGAGCGCAATATGGCAATTTATGCGGCGCTCCTTTGGCGCTTTCGGACGTCTGCCGGTATCCGCTCATTGGGCTGGGCCGCGAAAGCGCGACCTATCGCTTTTATCAGGATCTTTTCACCGCGCAGGGGATCGCCTGGAAGCCGGAGATGGAGGTCGCGACATCCGATTTGATGCTGCCTTTGATCGAAAAAAACATGGGGATCGGATTTGTCCCGGAGGCCTTGGCCAAACCTCTCTTGGCAGAAAAACGGCTGGTGCATATCCCGCTCGATCTTCCGGTTCCGAGCCGGTCGGTTCAGATCGTCTCGGATCAAAAGCGCGGCCAAAGCCTTGCGGCGCATACGTTTTACAAATTCTGCACTGGCACGCCCCGCCCATAGCGGCCGAGCGGGAAGCCGGCGCCGGAAAAGAGATCAGACGGCAGCACAGACGCCCCTCTTTGGGGTGCGCTGCAAAAATATGCAAAAACAGCGGCAGCGGCACGGGAAAAGCTTCGTGCCGCCGTCGCTGTTATGAAAAGAATTTGGCTTCATGGGGTTTATGGAATGAGGGAAGCTGTGCTACGTTTACGTATTATCAGTCGATGTCAGTCCTGATGTATGACAGCCTACACATACCCCGTCGGCGCTAACGTTACGGTGTTCACAATGATTACATCCTTGAACTGTACATTTACCATCCGCATCGAGACTATGGCTGCCTTGGGTTACATCAACTGCACCGCAGGAGCATGCATGTCCTTCACCAAAACTATGAGTATGCGGCTGCCATTCTGGATCCTGAAGTCCACATGAGCACTTGTGGGTACTCGAATCATAGTTATGTCCTACATACATGTTGCAAACAGTGCAATTACCGTCTTCCTGCTTATGCGAACCATGGGTACATGTCGCACCACATTTCGTACATTTGCCGTCTTCATACGTATGAGAAGTACATTTCCATTCCGGGTCTTGCCCTCCCTGCGCGCTACACACCGCACAAGTACGCGCGCCCGTATTCGGATCTGTATTCCATGTATGCGCCTCTGCTACAGCCCCCTTATTCTCATCCGGGCATTTATCGCCGTCTTTGCACCAGTGCGCATGTTTGCCGTTGCCCTGATCCTTCCAGTCATTGGTATTATAGCTGTGTACATGATTCTGCTGGAATGACACCCAAACGCTCAGCTCCTTCAGCGTAGTGTTTCCGGGAACCGTGAACGTAGCCGTCTGCTGGTTGTTTACCACGGTGGAAAGGCCGCTGCCCTCGTAGAGCCCGCCCTCGGTGCAGCCCCAGCCGGCAATGCTGTAGCCGGAGTTTGCCGTGGCCGTCACGGGCATGCAGGCCTTGCCCGGCTCCACCTGCTGCGTCAGCGTGCCGGTGAGCGCGCCGAAGCTCTCCTGCCCTTTTGTGATGAAGAAGCGCACCGTCACGCTCTGCGCCTGCGAGCTGGACGACGAAGACGACGAAGACGAGGCCGCCTGCGGGTTGAACAGCTCCTCCGGCGTGGGCTGGTGCACGGGCTGCTCGGTAAGCGCGGGGCGCGTATCCGCCACAACGTGCGTGTGCGTGCGCACATAGCTCAGCAGCGCCTTTGCGCCGTCCTCGTTCAGGTGCAAACCGTCGCCGATCATATAATCCGCGCGCGCAAAGCCCGTGGTGGGATCCTTCAGCGCCTCGCTGCTGTTTAAAAACTGGTAGCCGTCCTCACGCGCAAGATCGGCCAGGGCCTTGTTGAACGCGTCGATGGATTTCTGCGTGGCGGCCGCGTTCGAGCGGAAAATCGCCACGGGCGGGATCGCGTTGATGATGATATCCGCATATGGCCATTCTTTTTTGATGGCCTCCAGCGCGCTGCGGTATTGGTTTTTGAAGGTTTCGGCCGCGGAATCGGTGTTGTTGGTGCCGTAGGTGATCACAATGCGGCGCGGCTGCATCATCGCCACGGCGCGCGCCATATAAACAGGGTTCGACATCCCCTTAAAATACATGCTGGGCGTGCCGGTAACATGCTGGATGCCCATGCCTACGGCGCTGAGGTTGTTCTGCCACGACGTAAGGCTGTAGGTGGCCAGACGGTAGGTGTTGGAATCTCCGATGAAGATCGTCTCTTTCAGATAGGCGTCGCCGCCGTCTGTCGTCTCGGGCAGGAGCGTGCCGTCGTATTCCGAAAGCTGCAGCGCGTTTTCGTTCGGGTCGTATGCCTCCGACGACGCCGGCGGGATGCCGGCGGGCGCGGATACGCTCATGGGAACCGCCGAGGATACGTCCACGGGCAGCTGCGCGGGCCTTTGCGAGGCGACCACCGCGATGGCGGTTCCCGCCCCGACAACGCCTACGCCGCATACAAGGATGGCGATGTCCAGCACGCTGCCGTGCGCCACGCGCCCAAAAAAGCGCAGGATCGCTTTCCCCGCTTTGCGGAAATATCTTTGAATCTGATGCACAGTCTTTCCTCCTTTGAAGGGGTCTGGGCAGCCAAAGGCCGCCGCACGCGGAGCGTCCTGCAAAAGCGCCGCGCGCAATGTTGGTTTTATTATATATGATTTTAACGAAAAAATCTACCTTTTTCTTTCAAGCCAAAATCTGGCGGGGAAAATTTGTGCGGAATGCTCCGAATGCGGGCCCTCTCTGCCTTTTTTGCGGGGCCTCGGCCCTTTCGCGGGCCCTTCGGCCCTTTTGCATCCGGCGCAAAACAGCGGCCCCGCGGCAGGCGCGTCCCAGCCGCGCCGCATGTGCGAACGGCGGCAGGCCGGCCGCCTTTTCAAGCGCGCCGCCCGTAAGGAGCGCGGCTGCAGAGCCGAATATCATACAAAAAATTCCCGCCCGGAGCGCTCCGGGCGGGAATGTGTTTTACGTGCGGCTGCCTTATGCCGCGGCGGGGGCCGGCAGCGTGAAATCGGCCGAGAAAAACTCACCGGTCTGGTCGTTGCCGTCGGCATCGGTATATTCCTCCAGATAAACCAGAGAAAAATCGTTCTGGCCGGCCGGCGCTTCAAACAGCATGTCGTAGGTAGCTTCCCTGCCGTCCGCAAGCTCCCATTCCAGCGGCATCATCTCGTCGTTAAAGGCGTCTACCGCCCATGCATAATCATAATCGCCCGGGCCCCACTGAAGCTGAAAATCAGTATCGTACATGGGCAGCGTGCTGCCAAAATCGTTTTTCACCCGCACGCGCAGCACCAGCAGCCGGTTGCCCTCTGCAGGCGTATAGCCGTCGTATTCGGCCGGGCTCTCGGCCGATACCACGGTGTAATCGAAGAACATGGTAGAGAACGTGCGTCCGATATCGCCGGTGGCCGCAGGCGCGCCGGAAGCGCCCGAACGGCCGGGAGCTCCCGCTTCCAGCGGCGTAAACGCGGAAGCGCCGCCCTCCATGGTCTCCGGATCGCTGCCGTCCAGCGCGGTGATGGCGATCATGGCAAGCTTGTCGTCCAGCAGGCGCAGATAGATCCATTCCCGAACCTCCGCGCCGGACATCGTCATCGTGAGAGGGAGCACCAGAAAATCTTCGCCGCCGAGCGCGGCGCGGTAGGTTGCGTCGGCGCGGAACGTGGCGCCGGACGATTCGTCGAAAGCCGTTTCCTGCTGCGCAATCACAATTTCCGCAAGCGATTCCTCGGTTACGAAATCCAGATTGCTCAAACCTCCCAGATCCATAAACATCAGCTGTACATTGGTGCCGCTTATCGGATCCTGCGCGATCATTGCGTAGACCATACGGCTTTTGGCGAGGCCCGCCGCCGCCTTTGCGTCGTCACTCAAAAGGTCGTTGTCCGTAGCGGCGTCCACCATTTCCAGCAGTTCTTCGTCCGAAGCGTGCTCCCAGCCTTCGGGCAGCGTAAAATTGAGGTTCAATGCCGCGCTGGAATACACGTCGCCGTTCCAAAAGCCCAGCTCGTCCTCCGGCAGCGCCGTGCCGGTGCTGCCCGGCTCTGCCGGCTCGTCCGCCTCCGGCCGCGACACGTCGGGCGCTCTGGGCGGTTCCGGCCGTGTGGTGCTGCCGGGGCCGTCATTGTCCGGCCGACGTCCGGTCTGCTGTTTGCTGCAGCCGGCAAGGCCGCACAACAGCGTAAGCGCCAAAAGCAGGGCAATAAGCCTTTTCATCATGATCCCTTCCCTTTTTTGATTTTCGCTTTGCCCCCAAACCGCAGAAAGCCGGGCCGCGCCGGGGCGGCGGAGGGCGCGATATTTTCTTTATTGTAGCATCTTTTGGCCGCGGGCGCAATCCGTTCAGCGGTTGATCGCAAAAAGGCTCAGCAGCAGGCAAAGCAGCCAGAACGCGATCACAAGGCCAAAGCCGGCCGCGGCGCGCGGCAGCGAGATGGGCTGCGCCTTCGGTACGTTCCGGTCGGCAAGAGGGCCGCGGCCGCCCGCGTCGAAACGAAAAAGGATCACACACACCAGCACCGCCGCAAATGCCATAGAGAGCGCGGTGGCAGGCAGGTACCGCGCCATCAGCGTAAGAACGGGCGGCGGCTCTATCAGCAGCGCCTCAAACCGGATAAAATACGCCGCGCCCCAAACCAGCATGTTCGCCTCCAGCTGGTTTGGATAACAGGTATAGATATACAGCAATATGCAGCCGGACAGCACCGGGGACAGCAGCTCGTACAGGCCGCGGTTGCGCTGGCCCGCAACCGCAAGAATATAAAACGGGAAGATAAAAACAGACCACTGCGGGTGCCAGATCATAAACAGCAGCATCGCGCCGAACACGGCAAGGCCGCAGCTTGCCGCGGCGCGCAGCCGCTGTTCGGGCGCCGCAGGGGCCGGGCGCAGGTAGCACCAAACGCTCAGCACCGCAATGGCCGTAAACAGCAGGGGCACAAACCCCACGGTAAATTCAAAAAAGCGCCGAATGATCAGATCCATAAAGTCGTTCACATCGCCTGTTCTGCCCAGAAACAAAAGCGTGGTAAGCGCGTAGGGCGCCACCGTGAGCAGCCCGAGGGGGATCCATTCCCGCACCGGCTTTTTGCGCGCCAAAAGCAGCAGCGGCACAAACAGCAGCAGCGCAAAGATCTTGAACAGCGCCGAACAGCCCATCCAAAGGCAGAAGCCCTTCAGATCGTCTTTCACATAGCGGCACAGCGCTGTCAGCATCAAAAAGACGGCGGGCAGATCGTAAAAGCCGAACGAGGCCAGCAAAAATGGAATGGGACTCAGCAAAAACAGCCACGCGGCCTTTTTTGCAGTGTCTTCGTCGCCCAGAGAAGCCGCCACCAGCCGCTTCATCTGCCAGGCCGAAGCGAGCAGAAACCCCGTGCAAAGCAGCTTTGTCCACTGCCACAGCACCGGCTCGTTCACGGCAAGAGAAAAGACGCGGTTGACGAGCCAGACCGGCAGCTCCCACACGGCAAACATCATATAGGCCGCGATGTTATAATGCGCCGCGTTGATATAGTACAGATCGCTGCCGTGCGCAAAAACATCCGTGTAAAAATCCAGGAACCGGCCGCTGAAAATATTATCCAGCAGCAGATAGGAATGGTTGGCCGTCTCCATCAGGTCCGGATGGACAAAGGCGGCGGTAAAGCAGAGCAGCAGGACAAGATACAAGAGTTTGCCGGCTTTCGCAGCGCCTTTTTCATTGAGGAGCGTGCGGATTTTTGTCATAGTAAGATCCTCCGTTCGATCTTCTGCGCGCCAGGCAGAAGGGTCGGTTCTTCTCCCGCCCGCAGAAAAGCGGTGCGTGCCCCGGCGTTTTTGGCGTTTATCCCGCGCGCTGCGGCACGCACTCCAGAATGCTGCGGGCGATGGCGTCGGCCGTGTTCCAAAGCTGGCTTTCGCTCGTTACCTGCTCGTACTCGGCGGGGTTTACCATAAAGCCCGCCTCCAGCAGCACCGCCGGGCAGGTGGTGTTGCGCGTTACATAGTAATAGCCCCACATCGCGCCGCGCGAAGGGCGGCCGGTTGCCTGCGATACATTGTTTACCAATGTTTCCGCCAGCGTCTTGCCGTTCGGATAGAAATAATAGCACTCGGTGCCCGTGTGCCGGTTCGCGTCTGTGCTGAGTTCCACGGAATTGTGGTGGATGGCGATGAAGAAATCCGGCTGTCCGGTGCTGATGGCCGCGTTGCGTTCTTCCAGCGAAAGGAACGAATCGTCGGTGCGAATGGTCTGCACCGACGCGCCCATCTGCTCCAGCCGGTATTTTGCCGCCAGTGTCAGCGCCAGATTCACGTCCTTTTCCACAGGCGCGCCGTAGCCGGCCGCGCCCATCGCGCCCGCGTCCTGGTCGCCATGTCCGGCGTCCAGCAGCACCGTCACGCCCGCGAGCGGATGTCCGAATTCCGCACTGCGCATGGGCGCCCGCTTTAAGATCACCTGCGTTGTGCCGCCGGCGTATTCCACGCTGTATCCCCAAATGGGCTGCGCAAACGAGAACGTCACACGTGTATATGCGCCCCGCGGCGTTACCGCGGCGCCCGATACCAGCTGCGAGCCGGTGACGGCGAAGTCCTCCGCAAAATCCGCGCCATAAAAATCCATTTCCAAATTGCCGTCCACAAGGTTGGTATAGGCCAGCGGCGTGCCCGAGCCGGTAAAGGTAAGCGCCTCGCCCGCGGCGGTTTGGGCTGCCGTGGCTCCCGTAAAGGCGGGGCGGGCAGCCTCCTGCGAAACCGTCTCGGTATTGTAGGCGAGCACGTAGTCTCCGCTTTCCAGCTGATAGGCCCAGGTGGTTTTTCCGCTGCGCCTTGTCTCTACGCACGAGACAACGGACGCCGTCGCGCCGCGCCGCACCGTCTCGTTGATATTGCCGTCGGACGCGGGGTCGTATAAAAGGCTTGTGATCCAGCCTGTGGTGCGCACAAGGGTTCCGGGGGCTGCCTGCTGCGTCGCGTCGTGTGCAGCGCCGCCCCCGGAACCCTTGTGCGCACCACAGGCT
>CAJUMH010000040.1 GCA_910587145.1 uncultured Ruthenibacterium sp.
TTTCACGCTTGATTTTTCCCAGCCCTTGAAAAGTTCCTCTTGACAAAAAGCCTAAGGGTTTGTTTTTTAATGAAATCGCCCGCCGGAACAGAGTTTTATCTTTTTTGCAGAACCGCCCGCAGCAGGGCGGTTTCGTTTTCTGACAAAACCGTTTCAGGCAGGGCATTTTCACTTTTTGATGGAACTGCCCGCAAAAAATTGCTTTTATTCAGTATACCATACCTTCCGGCGCAGAATCAATCTGAAAAAATCATCTTTTTCGACAGACGGAGAAAGGCGCGCTGAGCGCACCCTTCGAGGGCGTTTTTCGGAAGAATTCCCCAATGATTGAACATTCCATATTTTGGTAAAATGACAGATCGTACATTTTTATAGGTTCCCAAAAGCCCGAAAGCTCGGGCTTTTTTGCACTTTTTGGAACATGAAAAGTGCGCACTTTACAAGTAAAGCACAATGTGTAATAACAAAGAAAAAGAAAATGTACCGATTTTAGAGGGATGCGACAGAATGGCTCTCTATGGTCGGTGCAGTTTCCCAGAGCAAGGTGCGCACCAAAGCTCTGCAGCAAACGTTTGGAAAAGAAAGAGGAACATAAAAAAATGAAAGAGCAATTTGCCGCATCTGCGGCACGCAAGCAGCCGCGGCGGGAAAAATCGCCCAGCGAGTTGGGCGAAGAAGTGCTGGCCCTGATGCTGAACAAGGACGCAAAGGAGCGCGCCGCGGTTATACCAGCGCCGCCGAAAATCAAGGCGGCTGAGGAAGCCCCAAAAACGGCGCAGTATGGCGGCTTTACACAAGAGGCCGCCGGGAACGCCAAAGCGGCGCAATATGGCGGCGACTTTACGGAAAAGACCGCCGCCGGGAACCGGAAAACCGCGCCCTATGGCGGCGCCGGGGCCGGGTGGACAGCCGCGCAGTATACGCTGCCCGCGGCGAGCGAAAGCAGTGCCTCCCATGCCCTCACGGCCGCGGGCTTGGACGATAACGCCATCCTGGGCGCCCAGTGGAACAACGTTTTTCCCAGTGCGATGCAAAATATCAATCAAAGGATTCAAAAGACAAATGAAATAACGGCTCCCATTCGCGCCACACCAGAGTGGCAGGCGCTGGCCGCGTCACAGGATCTTACCGCCGCCGGACTGGACGCGAGTGCACAGCAGGGCTTGGCATAGGCTTTGATAAAGGGCAGCCGTTCGCCACGCCTTTAGTAGAATGGACTTCACAGCTTGTAGAAGACACACATCTTGCTCCGGGAACATCGGCGCGGGAGTTCTTCGGAGACAAATTTAAAAGTGGCTTGGGAATCGGGTCAGAAAACGCATGGAACGGCTTGATCGATCTGGGTGAGGGCGCGGCAAGAAACGATTTGATGCTGCAGGATTTTGATATGCAGCAGTTTCCTTTTTTGAACGATAGATACCGTGAGTATATCGATCTCAATAGAATGTGGGCACAGCAGGTACGGGATGGTTTGCCGGATGCTGCCGAAGGATTGCGCAGCCATAAAGCAGCGGAGTACGCGAAGCAGATTGATGAATTGTACGATGCAGGCGGACTGTATCGATTTTGGGGGGATATCGTTTCAAGTATTGGGGAGACAGTTCCCGCCATTTTGACAAATATCCTTACCGATGGCTCTGGCAAGATGGCCTATTTATACACTTCAGCAGTCGGCAAAGCATCGGCCGAAGCTCGTGCGGGCGGCGCGGACGAGGATACAACGCTTTTATACGGAATGGTTTCATGCGGCGTAAAAATGGCGGCGAAACAGCTTGGCGGCATTGTTGAATCAGGCATGGGTACGCTGGATAAGTGGCTTATGGGTATGGTAGAAAGCAAAGTGGGCCGTGCGGCGTTAAAACAGCTTTATAAAATGCTTGGCAAGAGCACAGTGAATCTTATCAGTAAGGTCGCTGGGACATATCTTGCAAGGATGTGGAACGACGATGAGCGCGGCTTTAGGCAGACAATGGGCGAAACATTGCCGGATGCATTCTATGAGGGACTTATCGGGACGCTGATAGATTCAATTAGAAGTGTACTTGACAGTATTGACGAAAAGGAAACGCAGATGCCATAGGAACGATGCTTTAAGCAATCATTGTCAACAAAAAGGAAGGCGCAGCCCAAACCGGGTTGCGCCTTCCTTACAAATGGCCGCCGTTTTCGCGAGCCTCTTGCAGTATGGCATTCAGGGAGTGTGTGAATTGCGCTTTCTCATCGTTATTATCAAAAAGAATCACATATTTATGCGAAAAGATGTCTTGAATAGCTGCAGCAGTCCTTGATGAAAAAGCGTCATAAACCATTCTAAAATGATTTTCCCACGGGACAATATCCTGAACAGCGGCATAGGGAATCACAAAAAAAGCCCCATAGTGCTCATAGATGATAAAATCTTTCAACAGGCAGAGTCTCCAGTGCTCCCAATGATAAGGAGCCGATAGATATTGTGATTCCACGCGTATACACATATTCTCAAAAGAGATAGATTCCGCATATTGCTTTGCCGCTATGCTCTTCTCCGGCGAGATCAGTGCAATTACATCCTGAATATAATTGGGGCAAAAAGTATAAATGGCAAAGATCAGCAAAAAAATAGAAAAAAATGTAGTGACAGTCATTTTAAAATTTTGATTCGGGTCATCAAAGCAAATCTCATAGAGCAATTGCGCCAACAACGTCGTACAAAAGCCAGATACAAGTGTATTCAAAGAAAGAATATTTTGCAAAGCTGCCATGCGGATGCTTTTGTAAACATGAGTTTTTTTGATGTTCATAACGAACCTCCTTTCGACCTGCGTACAAACGGCGACACTGTCTGGAGGGAGCCCTTCGCGGATTATAAAGGTGTCATAATCCGTTCTGAAAAGAATCCTTTTCAACAGATGCAACGGGCGCGCCGCAGCAGCTGCAAAAGCGGCTGTCTTCCAAAAGCCGAAAGCCGCATTTTTTACAAAACAGACTGCACAGGCGCGGCGGCTGCTTGCGGCGTCTGTGCCGCCGCTGTTTCGGCATGCTCCGGCCGTTTGCCGCTGATGAGGATGCGATAATTCACATAACTCCAGAGAAAGACGGAATAGCCTGCGGTTCCGCCGCCCAATCTGAAGCATCCTCCCCAGCAGAGCGGTTTTGCTTTCTGACAAAACCGTTCCGCGGGGCTTGCTTTCCGGCAAAAAAACCGCAAAAAATCGCTTTTCTTCAGTATACCATCCTCCGGGTATGGAATCAATCCAAAAAATTTCCTTCAATTTTTATTTCCCTCTTGACAATCCCGACGACATGACGACATGTTGTATAGTTAATTACACAAGTAATGAACCACACAACCAGAGAACCGAGAGGAGGCGAGGCGCTGCTTGAACGGAGCATTGAATGAAAGCACTTCTCTGTATTTGCAGATCGCAGCCATGATCGAAGATCAGATCCTGCGCGGCCTGCTGCTGGAGGAGGAACAGGCGCCCAGCACCAACGAGCTGGCGCGGCTGTACCGCATCAATCCGGCCACGGCGGCAAAGGGGCTGAATCTGCTCACAGACGAGGGGATCTTGTACAAAAAGCGCGGTATCGGTATGTTTGTTGCACAGGGCAGCCGCGCGCATTATCGCAAAGCGCAAAAACGTCTTTTACGAAAGCTATGTAAGAGGCATTGTGGCCGAGGCGCACAAATTGGGGATTGAGCAGGCGGAGCTGGCGGAAATGCTGGCGCGCGCCGCGGCGGAAAACGGAGGGAGCAAAGCATGAAAAACGGTGTTTTACGGGCGGAAAATGTGGTAAAACGGTATGGCAAAAAAGAGGTGCTGCACGGCGTTTCGCTGTCCATCCGGCCGGGGAAGATCTATGGCCTTTTGGGCCGCAACGGCGCGGGCAAAACCACATTGCTTGGGATCTTAACAGCGCAGAATACATTCAATTCCGGCAGCGTTACCTATGGCGGCGAAAATATCTGGGAAAACCAGAAGGCGCTGGACGAGATCTGCTTTTCGCGCGAACTTTCGCCCATGCTGCTGTTCGGCCAGAATTCGCTCAAGGTAAAGGAATATCTGCGCGCGGCGTCGCTGTATCACCCACATTGGGATCAAGACTACGCCAACCGTCTGGTGAGCCTGTTCGAGTTGGATACAAAAAAGCCCATCTATAAGCTGTCCAAGGGCATGATGAGCATGGTAACGATTATCATTGCGCTGGCCAGCCGCGCGCCCGTTACCATTTTGGACGAACCCGTCGCGGGGCTGGACGTTGTGGCGCGCGAACAGTTTTACCGGCTGCTGCTGGCCGATTACGAGGAAACGCGGCGCACGTTCATCGTCTCGACGCACATCATCGAGGAGGCGGCCGGTGTGTTTGAGGATATCATCCTCATCGACAACGGCCGGATCATCGAGGCGGGCAACTGCGGGGAATTTACCGCGCAGTTTCATCTGGTTGCCGGCAGCGAGGCGGATGTGGCGCGGGCCTGTGCCGGGCTTGCCATTGTACACGAGGAACGGCTGGGCCGCAGCTGTACGGTGTGTGCGCGCGGCGGCGGCGAGCGCCTGCGGGCCAACGCTGCCGGGCTGGATATTGATATTGAGCCGGTGAGCCTGCAAAAGGCGTTCGTCTGCCTGACGGGCGGCCAGAAGGAGGGGAAAGCATGATCCGCACCGCACGCTATCTTTCGTGGATCGTCTGGCAATATCTGTTTGGGATCTTTGGGTTTGGCGCGCTGACAATCGCGCTTCAGGCGCTCGTCACGCCGCCGGCCGAAGCCGAATTTGCGGCGGGGTGCATCGTTGGCATAGCGTTCAGCATGGCGCTGCTGTTCCCCACGCTGCTGCAGCTTTCGATGCTTCCGGTCTATCTGCCGCTTTGCCTTTCCATGGGCGTTACGCGCCGCGGCTTTTTCTGGGGCGCGCAGATCGCGAAGCTGCACCTCGCGCTGGGCATTGCGGCCATTTTCGAGCTGATGCAGATCGCCGCGCAGCTGATTTTTGGCTTGCCGGCGCTGTTTTACGGCAGCAGTCTTGCGGGCGTGTGTATGACGGTTGTGCTGTGCACCGCAGTAGGAGAAACGGCCAGCTTTATCGGCATGCGCTTCGGGCGCCGGGGCATTACGGCGATGTTCATTTTCATCGGCCTGGCCGCCGGCATTCTGGGCGCAGCGATCGGCTTTATGTCGGCGCACGGCGGAGACACAACGGGCATTCAGATCGATACCCTGATAGAGGGCCTGTCGAACACGCCTTTGCTCGGCGCTGTTGTTTTGGCGCTGGTGATCGTTCTGGCCGGTGTGGACGCGGCGCTCTGCCGCCGTATTACCGCGTGGTAGGCCGGGGAGGAGGAAGTTTTATGTGGAGTTCGATCAGGCGGGAATTTTCCGTCAACCGCGACAGCCTTTGGCAGTCCGGGCTGATCCTCGCCGGCGCCTGTCTGCTGGGCGAGGGGATCGCTGCCGTTATGATGGGCATTTTCAGCAGGGAGCCGTTTTTTATTCCGCTCGGAACAATGATGGCAGTGGGGGCGGCGGTTGTTAGTGGGGTGATTTTTCCCGCGTACTATTTTTCGTGCGGCTACGAGCAGGCGCTTGCCATGGGCTGTACGCGCGGGCGCTTTCTGGCCGGGTCGCTGGCCCTGTCGCTGGTTCATATCGTTTTGATGCTTGCGGCGGCAACGCTGGCTATACTGGCGGACCTGGGCTTTTACCGGGCGTTTTACCCGCAGATCTACGCCGCAATTGATTGGACGGATTTTCCGTCCGGCGGGGTGCTTGCCGGCGGGCTTGCGCTCGCCGCGGCAGTGCTGCTGTGCTTCGGTCTGTTTTTGGGCGCGGCCCTGCAGCGCTGGGGCAAGCGCGCGTTTTGGGTGCTGTGGGGCATTTGCATGGCGGCCTCGTTCCTGAGCGGGCCCATGGTGCATTTGGCAAAGGACAGCGAGGCCTCGCTGCTGGGGCGCATCGCGGGCTCTGTTGGGCATGCGCTTGCTTTTTTGCCGGGAATGGTGTATCTTTGTTTTGCGGGCGCCGTCCTGCTGGCAGCCGGTGTATTCGGCGCGGTGCTGCTGCTGCGCGGCAGCATCCGGCATGCGGTGTAAGGCGCCGCACTGCGCATGACAGGATCAAAACAGGAGGGATTGAAAATGGAATACAGGCTTTCGGGCAAAAGCAGAATTTCCCGCGTGGGATTGTGCTATTTTTTGCTGATGCTGCTGACGCAGACTCTGCAGATGCTGGCGGCGGGGCTGCTGTACGACAGTTTGGCGGATACCACATGGGGCATTTGGGCCATTTCCTATGTGCCGCTGTATGGCATTGCCGTGCCCGTCTTTTTGCTGATGATGAAAAAGCTCGCGCCAAACGCGCCGGGCCGGTTTGGAACGCAGACGCTTTCCGCAGGCGGCTGGGTGCGCTGGGCATTCCTCAGCTTGGGCGCGACGTATCTGCTGAACCTTGTTTCCACACTGCTGACATCGCTGCTGGCGGCGCTGAAGGGCGGCGCGGTGGAAAACCCGCTTGCGTTGATGCAGGAGGGCAGCAGCCCGCTGATGATGCTGCTCTTTGCGGGGATCCTTGCTCCGGTGGGGGAGGAATACCTGTTCCGCAAGCTGCTGTGGGATAAGCTGGGCAGCTGCGGCGAGCGGCTGTATATTTTGATGGGCGGCTTTATCTTCGCGCTGTTCCACGCAAACCTCTCGCAGCTTTTGTATGCCTTTGTGCTGGGCGCGGCATTCTGCTATATCTATGCGCGCACGGGCAAACTGCGCTATACGGTCGCGCTGCATATTACGATCAATATTTTCGGCTCGGTGCTGATGCCGATGCTGGCGCTGAGCGGCTCGGAGGCGGCCGCCGGCGCAGCGGGCGTTTTGGTGATTGTGCTGATCATTGTGGGTGTGATCCTGGCGGCGCGCGGCCGCTGGAAATTCCCGCCCGAGCCGCGGCAGGGCAGCGCTGCCGGGGAGACACCAAACGAGCAGGCCGATGCTCCCATGCCGCAGGAGGAAGGGCCGCAGCAGGAAGCCCCGGCGCAAAAAGAACCGGCCCTCACCTTCGGCCGGGCACTGCTCGCGCCCGGCATGCTGGCCTACACAGCACTGTGCGTAGTGCTCATCCTCATTGTCACCTTTGCGGTGTAAGGAGGGCTGCCGAAATGAATTCGGAAAGGAAGATGCGCCGCTTGTGGGCGGCGGCAATGGTTCTGTGCCCGTTGGGCGGATTGGGAACAGCGCTGGCAAGCCGTCTCGCCGCTCCGGACTGGGCCGTGCGCAGCCTGGGTATCTGCGCGCTTATCGGCATCGGTCTGCTCAGCTTTACAACAGCCATCCTGATGCGAAAAAGGCGGTAAAACCACGGCGAAAGGCGCGCCCGGCGTGCCCTTCGGGGGCGTTTTTCGGAAGGAATCCCCAATGATTGAACATTCCATATTTTGGTAAAATGACAGATCGTACATTTTTATATGTTCCAAAAAGCCCGAAATCTCGGGCTTTTTTGCACTTTTTGGAACACGAAAAGTGCGCATTTTACAAGTAAAGCACAATTTGTAATAATAAATAGAGGAAATGTACCGATTTTAGGGGGATGCCACAGAATGGCTCTCTCTATGGTCGGCGCCGCTTCCCAGAGCAAGGTGCGCACCAAAGCTCTGCAGCAAACGCTTGGAAAAGAAGGAGGAAACTGAGAAAATAAAAGAGCAATTTGCCGCATCTGCGGCACGCAAGCAGCCGCGGCGGGAAAAATCGCCCAGCGAGCTGGGCGAAGAAGTGCTGGCCCTGATGCTGAGCGAGGACGCAAAGGAGCGCGCCGCGGCCACACCAGCGCCGCCGAAAATCAGGGCGGCTGCGGGAACCCCAAAAGCGGCGCAGTATGGCCGCTTTACGCAAGAGGCCGCCGAGAATGCCAAAACGACGCAGTATGGCAGCGGCTTTACAGAAAAAACCGCTGCCGGGAATCGGAAAACCGCGCCCTATGGCGGCGCCGGGGCCGGGCGGATGACCGCGCAATACGAGCCGCCGCTGGATCCGCAGCCGCAAGCCCTCGCGGCCGCCGGCTTGGACGACAACGCCATTCGGGGTGTGCAGTGGAGAAACGACTTCCCCAGTGTGATGCAGGAGATCAACCAAAAGTTTCAAAAGCTCGATGAAATAACGTCTCCCATCCATGCCACGCCCGAATGGCAGACGCAGGCGGCGGCGCAGGATCTTGCGTATGCCGGGCTGGACGCAAACGCACAGCAGGGCCTGGCATACGGCGACGGCATTTTCCGCCTCGGCCAAAAAAGTAGAGGAAATAACGGCTCCCATTCGCGCCACACCAGAGTGGCAGGCGCAGGCGGCGGCGCAAAATCTTGCCTATGCAGGTTTGGACGGGAATACGCTTCGGGTCGCAGGCACATCGAAACAGCTCTGGGACGATACGCATATCGCAGAGGGGAAATCGGCGCCGCTTTATTGGCTGGAAAAGATCCTGAGCGGAGCGGCAATGGGCGTGGAAGGCGCATATAACAACTTCATTGATTGGGGAAGGGCCGGAGTAAACGCCGATCTGATGCAGCAGATGCAGCAGGCGCAGCAGTTTGTATGGCTGGGAGAACCCTACCAGCGGAATGCCGACCTCATTGCGAATTGTGCGCAGACGATACAGGAAGCCCTGCCGGAGGCAGCGGAGAATCTGCGCAGCCACAGAGCGGCGGAACCCTTTCGGATGCACAGCTGGCCGAAGCGAATGCTGCGATCAAGGCGCTGACCGGCCGGTGGGGCGAAAACAGCCGATGAAGCGGCAACGCGGTTCAGCAATGGGAGGGTGCAAAGAATAATTATTTTGGCAGTCTGTTTCCGCAGGCAAACAATCTGTTTAGAGGAATGAAGGACATCGACACCTCCAATCTGATCATGTTGCCGATGGTGGATGACAGCAGAACACAGGTAAATTCGGCAACAGATTCCGACTCATCTGTAATTGCAAATCCCGAAGAATCCGTCGCATTGACAAATGAATCTTTATATGATACAGAGGAGGAAGGATTACAGATATAGAAAGCCCAGAAGCAAAAGCTTTTGCTGAAATGTACTATGAAGAAATACGTCATTTCTCCACGGATACCGTTAAAATTGCGGAGAATCTAGGCGTGGATGAGGCAGATATCCGAAAAATAAAGGAATATCTCTTTGAAAACCCGTCTTTGTATGAGGAAGATACTGGCGAATGGAGAAGGTTTGATACTGATTGTGCAATTGCTCAAAGCTGGCAAAGGCTTATGCTTGGAAAAGATATTAAACCACACGATAGAACTTTAATTTATCATGAGCTTTTGGAAATGGAAATAAAAACAAAGGATCCCACACTTCCCCATTGGAAAGTACATGAGATGGCGACGGAAATATATGATTATCCAAAGGAGGTAAAGGAATATTATGGTAGTCTTAAGAGCGATTAAGCGGAATCAAAATAAAATAGAAGCAGATTATTACCCGGAGAATAGAAATGCATATGGACATATTTCCATCGATCTCTCAAATGGGAAGAGGCTTGAACATATTCCGGCGCCAGACTGTTTTCATGAGATGTATGGCTCTCATGCAGAAACAGAGTTGTTAAGGTTAGCCAAATTAGAGAAGCTTCCACAGGAGAAATTTGTTCTTTGGTATTGAAGGATTATCAAGAATCCGGAAATGAAAGTCTATTTGTAAAAATCAAAAAATGTATGGGATAGCACACTCCCCGCTGCAGCGAACAAAAACGCCATGGCGGGGAGTGTTTTTTGGATTGTAAAAACCATCCATTTTTGAAGGTGGCAGACGCGAAAAAATTTGATGTATTCCAGCAATCTGTGCAGCGCATTCTGGAAAGCGATCCGAAATTGGGGCAATACGCCGAACAGGTACGTGCGGCATATCTTGCCGAAAACAGCCCGGCGCTTGCCGGCCTGACGAACGCGGACGGCACGATCGATACCGCTGCGCTGGAGGAAGATGTGTGCCTGAAAACCTTTGAACGGCTGATCGGCGACCCCGAAGAGCTGACGCAGGCTGTGGCACACGGCCGAACCGTAATCGAAAGCTTCCTCGACGCTTTGCGCGGGATCAAAAACAGCGTTGTGATCAAGCTTACCGGCAGCGAAAAAGCCATGCTGGGCGAGGCTGAGCGCACTTTGGTAAACCTGCTGCGCGGCGAAGCGGGGATGGTGGAAGGCGAACGGTTCAGCATTCAGAAAGATGCGAACGGAGAACTGTATGTGCTGATTGATACCGATCAGGAGCTGTTTGAAGGGCAAAGCATGAAGGAAAGCATTCGGACTGCGGAGAAATACATGAAAAAACATTTTCAAGGGCAGCTGTTTGATATTGAAAACTCACGAACATTTGTAAATGGGAAAGCTATTGGTGAGTATACGCATCCGGCAAATTATAGACTCGATCCAGAAATAAAGCAGGCAAAGATAAATGCCTCTACGGAGCTTGATAATTTGCTTGCAGTTTCAAAATTCCTGCGGCACGAAGAGGATGACGGACGACATGCGGATGCTACAAACGGCTGGGAGGTATATCAAACACGCTTTGTGCTGAATGGGGAATCATTTGTTGGAGAAGTAAAAATTAAGCTTACAGACCGGGGAAAGTTGTTCTATGATATTACACACATAGAAAAAGCTGCCCGTATCGACTGACATTCCACGCCCCGCATGAAAGCAGCCACGAACAGCTTTTTGACAGAACCATCTGCCGGTGATCTACCCACGCGGGGCATGAGCGCCACCTCAGATGATCCTGCCGGAAATGTTTTTAAAAGACATCTCCCCCGAAATCCCCCAGACGGCGCTGCGATGGCAGTGTTGTCTGGGGAATTTCTGTTTTTATTATATTCTGTTCACAGAAAAAAGTCAAAATCCTTTTCCGGCCTCGCGCTCGGCGCGGCGCGCGGCCTGCTGCTCGGAGATGTGGAACGCCTGTTCCATTACAGGCCAGGCCCACATATCGCAGATTACCGCCAGCAGCGCGGGCACGCCCAGCAGCAGTACCGGCGGCACAAGCGGCAGCGGCACAAGCAGCAGCAGGCACAGCAGCACCGCGATGGTGATCAGGCCGGCCGGCAGCGTGCGCTTTGCATACCCGAACAGGATCAAAAGGCTGTTGCGCAGCATGCCGGCGAGCGGCATGTCCAAAAACAGCATCTGCAGCGTAGTAAACAGCCAGCACACCACCAGCATCAGCACGCTGAAGGAGACAAACGCAATCAAAAGCAAATTCGATTCGGTGGCGGTGAAGAAATAATACCATGCCGCAATGCATTCCATTGCCAGCAGCGTGCAGAAAAGCATCCCGGCGAAAATACTCTGCCGCCAGTTGGTCTTCCAGCATTTTTTGAATTCATGCCACAAAAAGCACGGCTCGTCGCGCACGGTTTTCACCGTCAGCCCGTGCAGGCACGTCATGGCAATGCCCACCGGCATGGAGCACAGCAAAAACAGCACGGCGGCAATGAGCAGCATGCCCAGATATTGCCGGAACACGATGCCGAACAGCACAACGATCAGCATTGGCAGGCAGCAGAGCAAAAACAGAAAGTTCAGCTTTAAAAGATGGCCGTAATCGCGAAAGAGAATTTCAAAAAAGCGTGCGGCGCCTTTTTTGGGCGGCTGATCCTTGCGCACGCCGGGCCCCTCTTTGGTATACATGTTTGAAAAAAATCCCATAACAACGCTCTTTTCCCCGCATCGCGGTTTTGTTTGCCGGACGGAACAAAACACAAAATCAAGCCGCAGGCTTTTTGCAGGCTGTGGCTGGTTTTCCCGGATATTATTATAATACTATACAAAAAAGATGCAAAGATGAAAAAAATATGAATTTTACGCGTTATTCGGCCGACGCCCTGTCCCGGGCGGGCCAAAGCGGGGAACACCCGTGCCGGCCCAAACGCCCTGTGCCGGATCACATGCTTTCCGGCACGGTTACCTTCAGCAGGGTAAGGGCGCTGCGGATCACGTTTTTTGCGGCGGTGCACAGGGCAATGCGCGCGGCGCGCACGTCGGGCGCGGCATCCTTTACCCGGCAGGCGTTGTAGAACTTATGGAAGCGGTTCGCAAGCTCTGTAACATACCGTGTAATGCGCGCGGGATCGTAGCCTTTTGCGGCAGAGATGATCTCGCCGGGGAAATCCGCGATATGGCGGATCAGATCTTTTTCTGCGGGCTCGGCCAAAAGCGTCAGCGCGGCCGCCTCGGCGCCCTCGACGGCGATGCCGTCCTCCGCCAGCTTTTTCAGAATGCTGCAAATACGCGCGTGGGCGTACTGCACGTAATAAACGGGGTTTTCATTGTCCTGCGAGACGGCAAGATCCAGATCAAAATCCATCACGCTGCCCGGTTCGCGCAGATTAAACAAAAAGCGCGCGGAATCAATGGGCACCTCGTCCAGCAGTTCGGAAAGGCCGATAGCCTTTCCGGTGCGCTTGCTCATGCGGACGGGCTGACCGTCCTGCATCAGGCGCACAAATTGCATGAGCACGATCTCCAGCTTTTCGCCGTCCAGCCCAATGGCGTCCATAGCGCCCTTCATGCGGGCCACATGGCCGTGGTGGTCTGCGCCCCATACGTCGATGGCGCGCGAAAAGCCGCGCTCTGCAAATTTATTGTAGTGATAGGCGATGTCCGCCGCAAAGTATGTGGGCACGCCGTTTGCGCGCACCAGCACCTCGTCCTTGTCCTCGTCTGTCACCTCGCCGTCCAGGCCCTTGCGCGTAACCTTGTTTGCGCCGTATTTGGCGGCGTACTGCATGGAGCGGTACCACACCACGCCGTCCTTCACATAAGTTGCGCCGCGCTCGGCCAGCTTGTCCAGCGCCCGCTGTACCGCGCCCGATTGGTGCAGCGTCGTCTCGCTGAACCACACGTCGTACTGTACACGGTACTTTGCCATATCGTCCTTCAGGCCCTGCACGTTTTTGGGCAGCGCAAAATCCACCAGCGCGGCCTGCAGCTCCTCGGGCGGCTTTTCCGCCCACGCATCGCCGTTCGCCTCGGCAAACGCGCGCGCCAGCAGGCGGATATCCTCGCCCTGATAGCCGTCCTCGGGGAACGGCACGGCCTGCTCGCCCCTGCAAAGCTGCAAATAGCGCGCGGCAAGGCTTTTGCCGAATTTCATGATCTGATTGCCGGCGTCATTGATCAAAAATTCGCGCGTAACATCGTAGCCCGCCCACTCCAGCGCGGCGGCCAGACAATCGCCCAGCGCGCCGCCCCGGGCGTTGCCCAGATGCATCGGCCCGGTGGGGTTGGCCGACACAAATTCCACGTTTACGCGCTCGCCCCCGCCGTAGTTCGTGCGGCCGTAATCCGGCTGCACATTTGCCGCCAGCACCACCTCGGCGTACCAGGCAGGCGAGAGAAACAGATTGATAAAGCCGGGGCCCGCGATCTCCGCTTTGGCAAAGTGCGTATCGGCAAGGCCCGGCAGATGGGCCGCGATGGCCTGGGCAATTGTGCGCGGCGCCATGCCGAACACGCGCGCGCCCGCCATCGCAAGGTTCGAGGCGAGATCGCCGTTTTTGCTGTCGTTCGGGGCCTCCACAATAAAGGCGGGAAGCTCCCTTTGGGGCAGCGCTCCGCTTTCCATCGCCGCTTTGGCGGCCTGTGTCAAAAGCGCCCGCGCCTCGTCCATCGCGGTTTGTTTCGGATCAAAGCCTGTAAAATCGTGCATGTTGTCTGCTCCTGTTCTGTGATCAAACTGTCTAAAAAACGCGTGCGCCAGGAATTTTGGCAAATGATTCCGCCGGATTTTACAAAAATGCGCGTTAAGGCACAGGGCACGGCATGTCCGCCGCAGGCGGAATGCCGGCCATCGTTTTGGCCGGCAAGCCGGCAGCGCCGCAGGCGTTACCCCCCTGCGCCTTTTGCCCTCCCTGCCGGAAAATGGGCTCTCGTCCTGTGCGCCCGCTTTGCCTTCGGACGGTTTTTTATCGTCCCTTTGGGATTGCAGGGTGCTTTTCAATCGGCGGGCTTTACGGTGATCTTGACGGTATTGCGGCTGACGGCGGAGGCGTCCACATCCAAAAGATAGCTGAACTGCACCGTACCGCCCTTATCGGACAGGCGGCTTTGAATCTCGTCCGCCGCTACGCCGAGGCTCAGCGAGCCATGGCCCGTTTCGTAATGGCACACGTGCCGCCGCCCCTTCTCGATGACAAGCTGGCTGGGCGCCGGGCCAAAGCGCAGCATGCTCACCTTCTGCGAATCCTCCACCTTCACGGTGGTAACACAGCCGGCATAGCCCGTTGTTGCGGTTTCTTTATAGGTGATAAAAAAGCTGCCGTTCCTGCGCACAAAGCTGCCGCGCGTCATCAGCTTTACCTTGTCGCGCTCGCCGCCCTGCTCCATGGTGCCGCGTATGGTGATGAGATAATCTTCGTTCATAAAGAACCGTCCTTTTTTAAAAGCTGCCGGGCCGAATGCCCGAAGCCTTTTTATTCAACATGATATGCGTCCACGCTGATGCGTGTAACCGGGCCGCCCGCATATTCGCCCAAAAACCATTCCGAAAGGCGCGCAAAGCTTTCGGTGGAATCGCTCACATAATACTGCGCCGTGCCGCTGCCGCTCTCCCGCAGCAGCCCCGCGGCAGACAGCGCCCTGCGCGCGGCGCGCGCCGTCTCGCGCCCGGGGTCGATCAGCGCCACGTCCGCGCCCATCAGATCGGCCAAAATCGGCGCGATCAGCGGGTAATGCGTGCAGCCGAGGATCAGCGTATCCACACCGGCCGCCTGTATGCCGCGCAGATAATCGTGCGCCACCATTCGCGTAACGGCGTTGTCCGCGTTAAAATAGCCGTTTTCCACCAGCGGCACAAACAGCGGGCAGGCCGTGGCCGTGATGTGCGCCGTGGGCAGCAGAGCGGTGATGGCCGTCTGATAGCTGCCGCTTTGCACGGTGGCCGGTGTGCCGATCACGCCGATGCGCCCGGTTTGGGTGGCGCGCACGGCCGCCTCGGCCGCGCTTTGCACCACGCCCGTATAGGGTACGGGCAGCGCGTCGGTAAAGGCTTTGGGCAGTGTGCTGCTCACCGTGCCGCAGGCGGCCATAATGTACTTCACGTTCTGCTCCAGCAAAAACGCGATATCCTGTTTGGCGTATCGCACAATGATGTCGGCGCCGCGCGTGCCGTAGGGCACACGCCCCGTATCGCCGAAATAGATGATGTTCTCGCCGGGCAAAAGGCGGCGCAGCTCGCGCACGGCCGTAAGCCCGCCGAGGCCCGAATCAAATACGCCGATGGGCGCGCCGCGCTGCGGCGCGGGCTTACTCGGCTTTTCCATGCGGTTTCGCCGCCTTTTCCAGCGCCAGCGCGATCAGGCTGTCCAGCAGGCCCGCATAGCTTTCGCCCGCCGCGAGCATCAGCTTGGGATACATGCTGATATCCGTAAAGCCCGGCATCGTGTTCGCCTCGTTGACAAGCACCTGCCCGGAGCCTTCCTCCACAAAAAAATCCACACGCGTAAGCCCGCGGCAGCCCAGTGCGCGGTAGGCGCGCACGGCGAGGGCCTGCACCTCGCGCTGCTTTTTTTCCGAAAGCCGCGCGGGGATGGCCACACGGCTGGTTCCGCTGATGTATTTATCGTCGTAGGTGTAAAATTCGTCGCTGGCAAGCACCTCGCCCGGCAGCGTGGAGGCGGCGCTGTCGTTGCCGCGCACCGCGCATTCCACCTCCTGCCCGCGTACAAAGCGCTCGAAGACAATGCGGGAATCGTGCCGCAGCGCCAGCGTCACGGCCTGCCGAAACGCCTCGGCGTCCTTTGCCTTGGAAATCCCCACGCTGGAGCCCGCGTTGGAGGGCTTTACAAACACAGGCCAGCCCAGCCGCTGCTCTACACGCGCCAGAATGGCATCCAGCTGCGGCAGCTCCCATGCCTCCATGCAGTCCCACGCGCAGCGCGGAATGCCCGCTGCGTCCAGCACGCGGTTTGCGGTGATCTTATCCATACACACCGCGCTGCCCAGCACGCCGCAGCCCACATAGGGCAGGCCCGCCAGCTCCAGCAGGCCCTGCAGGGTGCCGTCCTCGCCGTTTTTGCCGTGCAGCACGGGGAACACCACGTCCACCGCGAGCGTGCGGCAGGCGCCCGCCTCAAACACCATAAGCCCGGCTTGCCCCAAACCGGGGCAGACAGAGACGGGCAAATTGCCGGGATGCCGTTCCCACGCGTCGGAGCCGAGCGCCTCTACCGGGCCGGAATACAAATACCAGCGCCCCTCCTTTGTAATGCCTACCGGAAGGATCTCGTAACGCTCGGCATTTAAATTGCGCAGCACGCTGGCCGCGCTCATTCTGGAAACCTCATGCTCGCTGGAGGCGCCGCCAAACAGAACGGCAACCTTACATTTTGATGGCTTTTCCACAGTGCTTTCCCCCTTCGCGCGCAAAGTACTTCGCGCGGTGCTGTACCGATCGCCGCAGGGCAGGGCGGCGGGCTGCCCGAAGGACCGCAAACGCCTTCCGCAAAGCCGGCCGCAAAGCGGCGCCCCGCGCCCAAACGATCATCCTGTATCGGATCCCCCAAAAAGCATGCCGGCCCAAGACGCAAGACGGCGCTCCCCGGGGCTTCCCATCTATATGCGAACGGCCGCCTGTTTTATGTTTTACCGTCGTACCTTTTATATATATCACAAATATTGGGTTTTGTCTACAAAATACGTCGTGCCAAAGGGCAGCGACGCCCGAAAAATTCATATATTTTTTAAAAAAGGCGGCCCGGGGCCAGAAAAACGCGAAAAAAAGCTTGACATTCCGCAGCCTGTCCGATATAATAATCAATGCACTGAATATTGTGCATTTGCGGCGGTATAGCTCAGTTGGCTAGAGCATTCGGTTCATACCCGAAGTGTCACCGGTTCGAATCCAGTTACCGCTACCACATACAGGGTTTTGCTGAAAGTTGCGAGGTACCTGCTGCAATCGCGGCGGGTGTGAAGCTTCGGCAATATTCAGCAAAACCCTGTATCATAAGGCCCGATGGTCAAGCGGCTAAGACATCGCCCTTTCACGGCGGTAACCCGGGTTCGATTCCCGGTCGGGTCACCACACAGAACAAATCCGAACCTTTTGCTGGTTGGCGATGGGTTCGGATTTTGTGTTTTGTGCGATGGGTTTATGTAGGCGCGTTTATGACGGAGTCAGATGGGCGATCAGCAAATCTTTTCTCCGTAAGAGGTTTGCTCCCCTACTGCCATTTACATTTCCTGTCGTGGTTCAGGGCTATCAATGACAGACCCATGCGCCTGTGGTGGTGCCGTATAAGGTTTCCCTTCCTTGTTGTAGGTGAGATGAAACACAAGGTCGGACAGCCACTTCTTGAAGGACGGATTATCCTGAAACTGCTTGAACAGTTCCATATTATCCGCCATAACAGCAAAGATGACCTGCTGTAATGCCCGCTCACTTTCAAGCCTTGCACTTTGTTCATCGGAGTTTTTCATAGCATTCTGATATTTCTCATCTCTGGAAACCATGGCAGGGATTTCGAGAATCTGTCTACGTACATTGTCCGCATCATTCCAGTTGATGTTACCAAACATATCGTTAAAGTCAGACAAGATAACGGAAAGCAGATCTATCTCCGGCTCGATAATGTGGCCGACCTTGCCAGCGGGAACGGGCGCAACCTCGGAGTCAGAATCTTCTAACTTGATGGACATAGACTTACGCGCCTCGTTGCGATAACTCTCCAAATCAATTGACTCAAGGATGCCCTGCGACAAATCGTCATCGCGAGGAGATGGCAGTTTGGGTATCAAGAGGTTTAGGAAGATAGAAAGGCGCTCCCAATCCGCATTACCGTAAGGAAGAATCGCTCCGAGAAATCCATATGTACGAACAAATGCTTTTGCCGCACTTTTAAATTTTATTTGATCATCCGTGTCAAGCTGTTTATAGATTGCAGTGCAGGCATCCAGTGTAGGATCAAGTTTATCCCGGTCAGCACCATTCAGATACAGATCCACAAGCCTCTCTACATCATCACCTGAGTAAACCTGATAACTTTCCATGGTGGAAATCAAATCATAAAGTTTGTTCGGATCCGTCTCTCCCGACAAAATTGTTGTTCGATAATAACGTGAAAACGCTTCTTCTATCATTTCAGGCTTATTGGCAAAATCCAGAACAAATGTGTCGTACTTTTGGGGATGGCAGCGGTTTAATCTTGAAAGCGTTTGAACAGCTTTAATGTCATAGAGCATTTTGTCCACATACATCGTATGGAGCAACGGCTCATCAAATCCAGTTTGGAACATATCCGCCACAACAAGGAGCCGGTAAGGATCCTGCTTAAAGTTTTTTGGAATCTTTGCATCCGGGAAACCGTTCATGATTGCATAACCTTTCGGATGTAGCAACGGTTGCGGAAGTAATCGACAGCCGCGCCTTTTCGGATTTTTGCGGTGTAGAATCCAGTAATCAAGTTCCGGATGGTGATACGCTGGGGCACTTTCGCAATATTTTGATGTGCAACGGAATCCAGCAGGAGTTGTTTGCGCAAGTAGTAGAACTGCTGATGCAGCACGGTTTGATTTTGAAGCGCGGCACGATTGTGGGTTCCACGTTTATTGAGGCTCCTTCATCTACTAAAAACGAGAAGAAGGAACGTGACCCAGAGGCCCACTCAGCAAAAAAGGGCAATACATAGCACTTTGGCTATAAAGCCCATAGCCGTGAACACGAGAAATCCTCTGTACACGCCAAAGTCGAACACGTTTTTTCTGTGATTAAACTGCAACTTCGTTTTCGAAAAACGCGATACCGAGGACTGCAAAAACAAATTGCGAAAATAAATATTATGTTTGCGTTGGTAAACTTGATTTTAGCTGACAGACCCTGTCTGGCGGCTTAATTAGGGTTTCCCTTGCAAGCAGATTCTGAAATGCGTCCAGCCTTTTTGTTGGTTGGACGCTTTTCTGTTTTTGAAAGTTCAATTATGCGGTGTTGCCTTAATTGTTCTAAATAATGTAATCCTGAATAATAGAAAGAGCCTTATAATTCAAGCCATAGAAGGCCATTTGTGGTATAATCGGTGCACGGAAAACAGTAAAAATCGAGCAAAAGCCTTGCACTTGGAGGGCGGCTATGTATCGTTACAGCAATGGACAGATCAGTTTGGCAGATTTCAAGCAGCCGGTTGGCATGAATCTGAAAGAAGGCAACCGTTGGGTGAAAAAAGCGCAGACAATCCCCTGGCTGGAGATTGAGAAGCGGTACGCCGCTCTGTTTACCAACCGCAAAGGCAACGTAGCCAAACCGCTGCGGCTGGCCCTTGGCGCCTGCATTATACAGGCGGAATATGGCTACTCTGACGAAGAGATCACGCTTCAGATTCAGGAGAACCCGTACCTGCAGTACTTCTGTGGGTATCCCGGCTATGATGACGAAAAGCCGCCCTTTGACCCATCTTTGATGGTGTATTTCCGTAAGCGTTTGACACCGGAAGTGCTGGGCGAAATCAACGAGATGATCGTGGGGGACGCAAAAGAGCGTCAGGCAAAAGAGACCAAATCCAAGGATGACGATGGTGACGCTGACAATCATCCGGGATCTGGCGAAAACAGCGGCACAATGATCGTGGACGCCACCTGCGCACCGTCCAATATTCGTTATCCCCAGGACGTTTCTCTTCTCAATGAGGCCAGAGAGAACGCCGAGAAACTTCTGGATGCTCTTCATAATCCGGCAGATGGAAAGAAGCCCCGCACTTATCGTGAGCGTGCCCGGAAAGATTACCTGAAATACACCAGATGCCGCAAGCATACCGTCAAGATGACCCGCAAAGCGATTGGGAAGCAACTGGCCTATCTCCGGCGTGACCTTGACGCTGTTGATGGCAAACTATCTCTCGGAAAGTCTCTGACCACGCGACAGATGGAACGTCTGGATACGATCCGCACCATCTATGAACAGCAGAAGTACATGTACGATAACCGTATCCACAGCGTACCTGACCGAATTGTCAGTGTGAGCCAGCCCTTCGTTCGTCCCATTGTACGGGGAAAAGCGGGAAAGCCGGTGGAGTTTGGCGCGAAGCTGGACATCAGTGTTGTGGATGGGTGGACGCGGTTGGAATGCTGTTCCTTTGACGCCTACAATGAAGCCGGAAATCTGCAGGAGATGGCGGAACGATTCCGGGAGCGGGAAGGGCATTACCCCAGCCGCATTCTGGCGGACAAGATCTACCGAAACCGTGAGAATCTCAACTATTGCAAGGCACACGGAATCCGGCTCTCCGGTCCGTCACTGGGTCGCCCCAGAAAGGGCGAAACCAGAGACAAGGTTCAGGATTACCATGATGAGTGCGAGCGTGTGGAAGTAGAGCGCAGGTTCAGTCTGGCAAAGCGCAAATGTGGCATGGGGCTGGTCGCGGCAAAGCTGCGGGACACCGTTGCCCATGTGATTGCCATGTCCGTTTTGGTGCTGAATCTCCGCAAGATTCAGTGCGCCACTTTGCAACTACTTGCACTTTTGCGGGCAATTCTCTCGCCTAAACAAAAATGGGCCATTGTTCAGTAGACATTAAATAGTGTTTACACGAGCGATATGGTATAATGGGAGCAAGAGATCCGAA
>CAJUMH010000041.1 GCA_910587145.1 uncultured Ruthenibacterium sp.
TTCGGCGGGGCTTTTGCTTTGCCCAAACCGTTTATCGCTTTAAAGCTTTACATTTTTCGCAGGAAAGGGGAAAAGGGCCAAAATCAAAGCTTTCGCAAGCGGAAAAGCCGCTCAAAGAAAAAGGCTTCGGAAAAGCAAGGTCCTTGAACAAGAAAAACCGCGCCACCCAATGTGTGCCGGCAGCATAATGGCAGGCCAAAGCCGCATAAGGATAACAAAAAGGCGTCGAACCGGCGTCGCTTTTCAGGCCGGGCTGATGCAGCTGCGATCCAAAATCGCAGCCGCACGGCATGGGGAGCGTTTTTGGCCGTGTACAGCCGTCCGATTCGCGGAGGAGGAAAAAGCCTTGATCCAAACGATCTGTTATCCGGCGCCGTACCCGGCGCCGCGGCTTGCCGTGCGCCGCCTTGCACCGGAGAGCACGGCGCAAATTGCCGCGCTGTACCGCGCGGGCGGGCGGGACGGCGCATGGTGCGGGCCGGACACCGTGCGCGCGCTCTTTGCCGGGGGAGCCGTCTGGTGGGGCGGCTTTGCGAACGACGTTTTGGTGCTGTGCGCAGCATGTACCGCCCCTGCAGCGGATACGCCGCAGGCCGCCGCCATGCGTGCGGCGCTGCCGCCCGGCCCTTGGTGTGCGCCAAAAGGCTTTCTGCTGCCGCCCGCTGTCTCTAAGCAGGGAGAAGCACTGGCGGGGGCGCTGCTTTTGCTGCTGGCGGAAAAGCTGTTTTCGCAGCCGGGGGAGGGATCATTTTTGGCCGCGCTGCCCGTAAAGACGTCCGCGCCGGTGCTGGCGGCCTGTTTTGCGGCAGGCTTTGCGGCGGTGCGCGTGCGCCCGCTTGTCTCGCTGCGTCCGCATTATCTGCTGGTACGGTGCGACGCACCTGAATGGAGCGCGCCGGAATGGAACACACCCGGATTCAATGCGGCCGGAACCCACGCGCCCGAACAAAAGGCACCGGCGCAAAAGACAAACCCCTGTGTTCCCGGCAAGGCCAAACCGCGCGACGCTTTGCGCCGCGTTTACCTGCCGCTTGCGGATACGCTTGCCGTCTCGCGCTTGCTGGAGCAGGGCTTTTGCGCCACGGCGCTCTGCCGCAGCAGCGCCGACGAAAGAATGCTGATCTGTCTGGAGCGCGGCGCGCCCAGACCTCTGCTCGCGCAGGGCTGAACGCCGAAAATCAAAAGAACAAAAACACACCGCCAGCCAAAAAATACGCCGCTGCCTCTGCAAAGTGTTTTGCAGAGGCAGCGGCGAAAAAAATCGATTTTAGCGCTCGCGCGCAGTGATCTCGGCTTTGGCGGCGGCAAGGAACGCGTCCACCGTCATGGTGCCGCCCTTTTCCTCCCTGCGGGCGCGCACGCTCACGGTGCCGTTTTCCATCTCCTGCGCGCCCACCACGAGCATATACGGAACCTTTTCCAGCTGGGCCTCGCGGATCTTATAGCCCATCTTTTCGGCGCGGTAATCGCCCTCGGCGCGCAGGCCGACAGCGCACAGTGTTTGTTCCACCTGTTTGGCATAGGCGTGGTGCGCCTCGCTGATGGGGATCACGCGCGCCTGTACGGGCGCCAGCCACAGCGGGAATGCGCCCGCAAAATGCTCGATGAGAATGCCGATGAACCGCTCGATGCTGCCGAACACCACGCGGTGGATCATCACCGGGCGGTGCTTCTGGCCGTCCGCGCCCGTATATTCCAGCTCAAAACGCTCGGGCATCTGCATATCCAGCTGAATGGTGCCGCACTGCCAGGTACGGCCGATGGCATCCACCAGATGGAAATCCAGCTTCGGGCCGTAGAACGCGCCGTCGCCCTCGTTCACCTCGTAGGAGCGGCCCAGTTCCTCGATGGCCTCGCGCAGCGCGTCGGTGGCCGTCTGCCAATCGGCCAGCTCGCCGATGTGATCCTCCGGCATGGTGGAGAGCTCGATGTGATACGAAAAGCCGAACAGGGAATATACCTCGTCGATGAGCCGCACCACGCCCTTGATCTCGTCCTTCACCTGCTCGGGCGTCATAAAGATATGCGCGTCATCCTGATTGAAGCAACGCACGCGCATCAGCCCGTGCAGCGCGCCCGAAAGCTCGTGCCGGTGCACCAGGCCGATCTCGCCCATGCGCAGCGGCAGATCGCGATAGCTGCGGGGCTGCGTTTTGTATACGAGCATGCCGCCGGGGCAATTCATCGGCTTGATGGCAAAATCGCTTTCGTCGATGACGGTGGTGTACATGTTGTTTTTGTAATGGTCCCAATGGCCGCTGCGCTCCCACAGCGCGCGGCTCAGGATCACCGGCGTGCTGATCTCCTGATAACCGGCTTTTTTGTGGATCTCGCGCCAGTAATCCAAAAGCGTATTCTTCAGGATCATGCCCTTGGGCAAAAAGAACGGAAAGCCCGGCCCTTCCTCCATCAGCGCAAACAGGCCCAGCTCCTTGCCCAGCCTGCGGTGATCGCGCTTTTTGGCTTCCTCCAGCATGTTCAAGTAAGCCTCCAGCTCGCTGGCCTTCGGGTAGGCCGTGCCGTACACGCGGCACAGGCTGTCGCGCGTGGCGTCACCGCGCCAGTAGGCGCTGGCGGTGCTCAGCAGCTTCACAGCCTTTACGGCGCCCGTGCTCATCAGGTGCGGCCCGGCACACAGATCGGTAAAATCGCCCTGCCGGTAGATCGAAAGCTGCCAGCCCTTTTCGGCGTATTCCTCCAAAAGCTCTAATTTATAGGCTTGCCCCTGAAAGATCTCGCGCCCCTCTTCAGCGGTGATAAAGCGCTTTTCAATGGGAAGATCGGCCTTGACGATCTTTTTCATCTCGGCTTCGATGGCCTCGAACTGATCGGGCGTGAACGGCTCGGTGCCGCCGATGTCGTAGTACCAGCTGTCCTCCAGCGCCGGGCCGATGCCGAACTGCGCGGACGGGAACAGATGCTGAATGGCCTGCGCCATAATGTGCGCGCCCGTATGCAAAAACGCGTGCCGGCCCTCGGGGGAATCGAAGGTGCAGATCTCGAGCGTGCAGTCTTTTTGCAGCAGTGTGCGCAGATCGACGGCTTCGCCGTCTACCTTGGCGGCACAGGCGCTTTTATAAAGCCCCATGCCGATGCTTTTTGCGACGTCGGCGGCCGATACGCCCGCCTCAAATTCCTTTACGACGCCGCCCTTCAGAGTAACCTGGATCATAAATATTGCCTCCTTTATACAAAAAAAGCCCATCCCGTAACCTCTATACGGGATGAGCGAAAATGCCCACGGTTCCACCCGAATTACGCGCAAAATGCGGCGTCACTCTCAGTCGGCTGTAACGGGCCGTCCCGGCAAGGGTTTCGGGGCATCCTCCTTCTTCCGCCTGTGGAGCCGCAGGGGCCCGGTACTTGGCCGCGCCGGTTCCACAAAAAAGAAAAGCCCGTTCCCCCCTCGCGCTCGGCGGTGGTGGCGTATGCCCGGCAATGCAAAGCCGCTTGCAGCACGCGGGGCGCGCAAAAAACGCCCGCCGCGGCGGCTCTCTCTGGTGCACGCACAAAGCGCGTCGTAATCCGCTTCCATGCTTTTCGGGATGATTTTCTTTGCCTTTTATTATATCGGATCCGCGCGAAATGTCAAGTGTAATTTGCCGCACCCGGTGCCTTTTGCTCCGAAAAACCCTTTGGCGATTGCAGCGAAGACGGCAATGCCTTTTGGAGGGGAAGATCTCCCTTCGCCCGCGCAATCTCTCCGCCCGCACGCCGGGCAGACCTCTATGAATACGCTGCTTTCAAACAAGCCCCGGAGGCCGAACGGCAAAAATAAAGGCGGGCGGAAAAGCCCCGCGGAGTATCAATCCCGCAAAAAAGCAAAAAATAGAAGCAGAAAATACGCCGCCGATCATTCCAAAGCCGGGGCGCGGGGGTGCTTTTTTGCCGTCTGCACGGGCAGAGCGGGGAGGACGCTCCCCGGATCGGGAGCGTCTGCAGGGGAAATCTTCACGAAATTGTAACAATTTCTTGACAAGTTTGCATCTGCGCTTTACAATAAGTATTGTGATAAATAGTAACTGGAGGGAGCGGATGCTTGCCGCTCGCCGTTTTGAGCAAGGTGAAATGTCTCCGGCGCGTCTGACGGCCGGAGGATCTTCCGGGCGAAAGGCCCCGGCTCCGCTGCGCGGCTATGCACCGCGGCGGGCGGCTCGGGGTTTCATCAGGATACAACCGAAAATCAGGCGTTTTCCGCGCCGGGCCGGCTGCTTTGCAGGGCCCTGTTTGGCGCGGGCCCTGCAGATGTTGCTCATTTTTGTTTTTGAAATTGGCGCGGCAGCCGCCCCCTGAATTTACTTTCATTCATAGTCTGAAACAGAATAGGAGTTGAACCCTGAGATGGTATCACCGATTACCGTTGTGGTGATTGCCGTTGTTACAGGCGTGGTGTGTGCTGCCGCCGCGTTCTTCGCCGGGGTTTCCTACCGCCGCAAAACTGCCGAGACAAAAATCGGCAGTGCAGAGGAGGAAGCGAAGCGCCTGATCAACGATGCAATGAAAACCGCGCAGCAAAAGCGCAAGGAGGCCTTGGTGGAGGCCAAGGACGCGGCCTTCCAGCTGAAGGCCGAGGCCGATAAGGAAATTAAGGAGCGCCGCGGCGAATTGAGCCGGCAGGAGCGCCGTCTGGACCAAAAGGAAGAAACGCTGGACCGCAAAACGGCCGCGCTGGAGCAAAAAGAGGTAAATCTTGCCAAGCGCAGCGAGCTGGCCGAAGCGCGCCTTGCCGAGATCGAGCAGTTAAAGCTGCGCGAGCAGGATAAATTGGAGACGATTGCCGGCCTTTCGGCCGAGGACGCAAAACAGCTTTTGCTCACCCGGTTGGACGAGCAGCTGACGCACGAAAAGGCGATGCACATCGCCGCGTTTGAAACGCAGACAAAGGACGAGTGTGACACCATGGCGCGCGAGCTCATCGGCCAGGCCGTGGCGCGCTGCGCCGCCGATCATTCCAGCGAGGCCACGGTGTCGGTGGTGCCGCTGCCCAGCGACGAAATGAAGGGCCGCATCATCGGGCGCGAGGGCCGCAATATCCGCGCGCTGGAGACGGCAACAGGTGTTGACCTTATCATCGACGATACGCCCGAGGCGATTACGCTCTCCAGCTTTGATCCCGTGCGCCGCGAGATCGCCCGCATGACGCTGGAAAAGCTCATCAGCGACGGGCGCATTCATCCCGCGCGCATTGAAGAAACGGTGGAAAAGAGCCGCCGCGAGCTGGAGCTGATGATGAAGCGCGAGGGCGAAAAGGCCGTGATGGACGTGGGCGTGCACGGCATTCACCCGGATGTGGTGAAGTTGCTGGGCCGTTTGCGTTACCGCACCAGCTATGGGCAGAACGTGCTGAACCATTCGCTGGAGGTGGCATACCTTTCCGGCATTCTGGCGGCGGAGCTGGGCGTCAACGTTACGCAGGCGCGCCGCGCCGGCCTGCTGCATGATATCGGCAAGGCGCTGGATCACGAGATCGAGGGCAGCCATATCAGCATCGGTGTGGACATCGCCAAAAAATACCGCGAAAATCCGGCCGTGATCCACGCCATTGAGGCGCACCACGGCGATGTGGAGGCCAAAACAACGCTGGCCTTTATCGTGATGGCCGCGGATGCCATTTCCGCGGCGCGTCCCGGCGCGCGCCGCGAAAACCTCGAAAGCTATATCAAACGTTTGGAGAGCCTGGAGGAGATCGCGAGCGGCTTTGAGGGCGTGGAACGCAGCTTTGCCATTCAGGCGGGCCGCGAGGTGCGCATTATGGTAAAGCCCGAGGCCGTAAGCGACGACGCGCTCACGATTCTGGCGCACGAGATTTCGCACAAGATCGAAGAATCGCTCGATTATCCCGGCCAGATCAAGGTGAACGTTATCCGCGAATCCCGCGCGGTGGATTACGCAAAATAAAATCGCCGCATTACGGGTGGTTCGCCTTATTTTCGGCAGGCTCCGAGAAGGTGCGTACAGGAAAGGCCGCTTTCCAATCAAAGGCCGTTCCGGGCGGTTCCATCGGGGGACAAAGCCGCAGATCTTACAAAATTATAAAAAAGGCGCCGCAAAGCTTTGCAAAGGCTTTGCGGCGTGTTTTTTTGCGCGGCGGCGGCCTACGGTGCTTTGCGCGGCGGCGGCCTACGGTGCTTTGCGCGGCGGCGGCCTACGGTGCTTTGTGCGGCGGCGGCCTACGGTGCTTTGCGCGGCGCGGCCTACGGTGCTTTGCGCGGCGTGGCCTACGGTTTTTGCGCGGCGCGGCCTACGGTGCTTTGCGCGGCGGCGGCCTACGGTGCTTTGTGCGGCGGCGGCCTACGGTGCTTTGCGCGGCGCGGCCTACGGTGCTTTGTGCGGCGGCGGCCTACAGTGCTTTGCGCGGCGCGGCCTGATCGGGTTGCTTTTTTCGGCGCAATGTGGTATCCTGTTAGAGGGACAATTATTTTATAAACTTAGTTAAGTAATTGATCCTGCCCGATGCTGTGGGCACGGGCGCGCAAATACCGCTTGAAAAAGAACGGCGAGATCGGAAAACGAGGTGCCTCCAAGGGCCTGCGCAGCGAGGCAGTGCTGCCACTTCATTTTCTGAGGGAGCTGCCCGGAAGGGAAGGAATTTTATGAAGTATGTGATCGGCATTGACAGCGGTGGCACACATTATCGCGTTATGGCATGCGATCTTTTGGGCAATAGGCTTGGAAGCTATACCGGTGAGCCTGCCAACCATTACAGTCTTCCGCCAAAGGAGCAAATCGAGCGCATCAACCGCAGCATCGATCGATGCCTTGCGCAGTTCGCGGGCAGCCGCGCGGATGCCTGCTCCATTGTTTGCGGCACGACCGGCCTTGACAGCGATGAGGACGGAAGGCTCCTGCACCGGGTTTACAGCGGGCTTGCGGGCTTTACGTGCCCGGTGCAGGTGCTGAACGATGCGGAGCTGGCCCATTACACCGTTACGGGCGGCGAGGGCGTTCTGGTAATCTCGGGAACGGGCTCCATCGCGTTCGGAAAGAATCGGGCGGGGCAAACGGCCCGCACCGGCGGATGGATGTTCACGATCCTCGGAGACGAGGGCTCCGGAACCTGGGTTAGCCGCGCCGCGCTGCACCAGACAGCGCGATACCTCGACGGCGCGGCGCCCGCCGGGCCTATGGTGGCCGGCATCTGTGAACAGCTGCACATTGCCGCGCGCGACGATCTGAACCGCATCGCTTCGCGCGCCGGTACACCGCCGTGGCATTTGCCGCCGCTTGGCAAGCTTGTGGACGAGGCCGCCGCTCAGGGGGATGAAGCGGCGCGCGCGATCCTTGCAAAGGCGGCATCCTTGGTTTTTTCCATCGTGGAGGATCTTGCCGCTGTGCTGAACCTGGAGGCCACAGAGCCGGATTTTAAGCTGGGCGTATGGGGAAGCACTCTGCTGCATTCCGCGCCGATGCTGGAGCATTTTCGCGCGCTGGCTGCACGGCGCTATCCGCAGGCTGTGATCTGCCTTCCGCAGCGCACGGCTCTGGAGGGCGCGGCCGATCTGGCCCTGAAGGTGGTTTGCGCAGCACGGCACTGAGGCCGAAAAACAAAATTTGGAAAACGCAAGGCCCTTGCCCCAAAAGGCGAGGGCAGATGCAGGGAGGGATCCGCATGGCGACATATGGCACAGAATATCTTAAATCCCGCAACCGCAAGCAGGTGTTCGATCTGTTCCTGGAGCACCGTGTCCTTTCCCGCGCAGAAATTGTGCAGAAGACAGATATGAGTTTTCCCACGGTGAGCAAGGCGGTGGAATTTCTGCTTTCCCGCGGGATCGTTCGGCAAGCCGGGGAAGACCCTCCGGGCGCCGAAACGCCGGTGAGCCTTGGCCGCAAGCGGCAAATGCTCCGCCTCAACCCCCGGGCCTGCTGCGCCATGAGCCTGAATTTTGAGGGACAGTACCTTGATATGGGGCTGGTCGATCTGTCCGGCGAGGTATTCTGCCAAAAAAGGCTCCCCTTCGATAACTTTCAAAGCCGGGAGGCAAATGGCCGGCTGGCGGCACAGATGCGGCAGATGCAAAAGCGGGCTCCCTGCCCGGTGCTGGGCGTCGGTGTGGGGCTTCCCGCCAACGTGGACGCCGAAACCGGCAGGATCGTCTCCTTTACAGAGGCGGGCACCGATGCGCCGCTGGAGATCCACACGCTGTTTCCGGGCTTGACCGATGAGTTCAGGCTGCCTTTTTATGTTGAAAACGATGTGAATCTTGCCTGCCTGGGGGAGTGTGTTCGGAACAAGGGCGAAAAGCACAGGGGGAAAGAGGAACATTACAACCTGTGCTATCTGACGCTTGGTACAGGCTTTGGCGCAGGCCTGATGCTGAACGGAAAACTGTGGCGGGGGGCAGCAAACCGTGCGGGCGAAATCGGCCATATGCTGCTTTGCCCTCCCGGCGCGAAGGCGCCGGGAATGCTGGAAAAGCAGATCGGGCTGCCCGCGCTGGAACGCCGGTTTGGGCTGAACCTGCTTCGCGAGCCCAGGCTGACGCCGGCGCAGCGGGAGCTTCTGATCGCATATCTGGCAGAGCCGCTGTCCCTCAGTGTATATAACGTTGCCAGCCTGTTCGATTTGGAGCGCTTTATCCTTGCGGGATATTTGCCGGAGCTGCTGGGGCCCTCTCTTCTGGACAGGGTTCGGAACGCGGCCGATCCATTGCTGGCAGAAGGCGGGCGGCGGATTCTGCTCACCGCGCCGGGCTCGGCGGACAACGCCTTGATTGGCGGCGCCCAGATGGTGTTTGAAAAAACCCTCCTTTGGGAATTGACGGATCGGGCGATAACCGCATAAAACCGCCCTATTTGGAGCCGGGCGAGCCGCTCCCCGTCAAGAGAACGGAGAAAAACATAAATTTTTGCCACAGCCCGGCCGGTATACCGGGCTGTGGCAACCGAAGATTTGGGCAATTGCTGCGCAGACGACCCAAATCTTCGCTTTTTGTCTGCCGCAGGGTGTTTTTGCTTTTAAAAAGAGCGGATTCTTAAAAGCGTTGCCTTCCGGGGGCGTTACGCGCGCTTGTTTTCCGTTTCGATCAGCGGTACGATCTCCGACAGGCTTTTGATGTAAAACCGCGCGGCGCTTTGATCGAACGGAAAACGATCATCCCGCAGCGCGGCAACCGGCGCACCTGCCGCCGCCCCGGCCTGCACGCCGTAGGTGGAATCCTCCACCACAAGGCATTCCGTCGGCCGGCGGTTCAGCCGGCGCATGGTATATCGGTAGATCTCCGGGTCGGGCTTGCTGCGGCGGAATTGCTCGCCCGATACCGCGCAGCCAAAATAGGGGGCGATCCCGCATTCTGTCAGCACCCGGCGGATGTTTGCGATGCCGGACGACGACGCGAGCGCAATCTGCAGCCCGCCGGCCTTGAGCGTCTTCAAAACCGGAACGGCCTGCGGGTTTAGAATCTCGGGATAAAAGATGCTGCATGCCTGCTCCATCGCCAAGAGCTCGTGCAGAAATGCAGGGTCGGCTGCGTCGCGGCGCAGCAGCCGGGCCAAAAAGCGCCGGTGTTCCGCTTTGCTCATGCCCACGGTGGGGTACAGGTGTTCCTCTGTCACCCAAGGATATTGCTTTTTCAGGCTTTGATGCTGGTGGCGGAGATAAACGATCTCACTGTCGATCAAAACGCCGTCCATATCAAAGATCACAGCTTTTATCATGGTCTTCTCCTGCTGCAAATGCGCGCTTACGGATTAACAACTTCAAATTCAAAGCTTCGAATGTCGCCGTTCAGATATTCCGTGCTTCGGTCGATGGGACGTCCATACCCGTCGAACGCCAGATTCCGGACGGCCAGTACCGGCGCGGCGCGCCGCGCGCCGAGCAGACGCGCCTGCTCGGCGGTGGCAATGCGGGCGCGGATCTGCCGTTGGGAGCGTGTGACGTGAATATGATATTCGGATTCAAATACGTCGTACAAAGAGCGCTGCACAAAATCGAACCGGCCGATCCCCGGAAAAACCGGCTCCGGGATATAGTTTTCCACCAGAACGAACGGTTCGTCCGAAACATACCGCATGCGAACCAGATGCAGGCAGCGCTCGGGCGGCGTCAGCCTCAGCTCGTCAAGCAGCTGCGGCGCATCGCACACCCATTCCTGCCGGAGCAGCTCGGTGCGGTGCGGCAGGCCCAGGAGTTCCATTTCCTTTGCAAAGCTGAGCTGCCGGTTCAAAAAACGTCCCCGGCCGTCCTGCCGGCGCACAAAGGTGCCGCGGCCGCGCATGCGTTCCACATAGCCCGCCTCGATGAGCGCATTGTACGCCTGGCGCGCCACCGGGCGGGAAACGCCGAGCGCCGCGCCAAGCTCCTCCTCGGTGGGCAGCTTGCCGCCCACGGGGATGCGCCCCTCACGGATCGCCTTTAAAAGCTCGCGCCGCAGCTGTTCGTACAGGGGAATCGGGCTGCCCTTGTCGATTAGCAATGTCTTCCGGTCGATCATATTTGTTTTCCCTCCCCGCCCGCGTGTTTGGGGCACAGCACGCCATACCCAAACCCGCCTTCGCGCATGCAGTTTTGCGCCGATACGCGCTGCCCCTCCGCCAGCGCGTTCATCAGCGCGGACGGCGGCATTACACGCCCCTTTTGCCACCCGGCGCGATACAGGGCGCACGAAAAGGACGCGAGAAAAGCATCGCCTGCGCCCATGGTATCACACGCGCTCACAGCCCGGAGACCTTTTTGGTAAATGTTCTTCCCGTCGGAAAGCAGCTGCCCCTGCGCGCCCAGCGTGGCAAGCACATGCACCACGCCGCGCCGGTGCAGCGGGGCGCAGAAGGCGGCAAACACTGCGCGCTCCATCGGGCGGCAGGAGAACATGGCAAGGTCGATTTGATGGCAGACGAGATCGTAATAAGCGTCCGTGCGGTATTTTTCTTTCTCTCCGAAATCGTAGACAAAGATCGGCGCCAGTGCCTGCACGGCGGCAAGCTGACCGGCAATTTTTGCGTTGCAGCTGCTTGCCACCAGATCCGCCTCTGCCAGGTGCGCCAGCGCGCGCCGGTCCAGCCGAACCGGGCCCGCCCATGCGGGGCCGGCCACCACCTCTACAAGGCTGCGCTCGCCCTGTGCCACATCATAGCGGCAGATCTTTGTGGTGTGCGCGGGCAGGCGCACACAGTACGCGGCGGCAACATGATTTTCCCGCAGGGCCCTTTCCAGAACTTCTGCATATGCGTCGTCGCCCAGACAGCCCAGATATTCCGCCTCAAAGCCCAAACGCGCCGCATGCACGGCTACATTCACCGCGTTTCCGCCGGGAAAAAGCTTTCCGGTGTTGCGGTAATGGTCGATGCAGTTGTCTCCCAGTGCGATCAGCTTCATCTTAATAACGCTCTTTTCGATAGTAACGGCGAAGCTCCAGCGAATGCCCGGTAATGTGCTGCATATTTTTGCCGATGCGCTGCAGCACGGCCGCCAGGATCACCGGGCCAAGCCACGGCCGAAATTCCGGGCTGATGCCGGGAAGGGCGTATTCCCGCGCGTCAAAGCAGGTGAATTTTTTTGTGTGGCGGGCGGCAAAATCCCGCACCCGCTCGTCCAGCGCGCGGGTGGGGCCCTCCGTCATCAGCAGAGTTGTGCATACGTCCTTCTCCAGCAGCTCCAGCGTACCGTGAAAAAATTCCGGGCTGGATACGCTTTTGGTACGCAGCCATTGGCTTTCCTCCAGCACGCACATGCTGTAGGAATAGGCGGTGGGCCACAGATCTCCCGACCCAATCCAGATCTGATAGGGCTCTGCGCAATACTTCGCCGCATACTGCCGGCACGTTTCGTCGGCCTGCCTGCGCACCTGCACAAGCGCAGGGGGCAAGCCCTCCAGCTCGTTTGCAAAGCGGGGGTAATCGTCAAAGCATCCGTTCAAAAACAGGATACGGCCGATCAGGAAATAAAAGATCATCTCCTGCGGACGCCCCTCGCCGTAGACGATTGTGTCGTCGCACAGCGCCTCCAACGCGCAGCCCGGCTTTCCTGCAACGCACACTAGGCGCGCGCCGCGCGCCTTCAGCCAACGGGCGGCCGCGAGAGTTTCCCCGGTATCACCCGATTTTGAGGTGAGAAAGGCGACGGTTCGGTTTGTAATGCGGTTGCACGCGCCCAGCACCAAATCGGCGGCGAGCACATTTTCCACCGGAAGGCACGAGCAGTGACGCAGGTAAAAAGCAAACGAATCCATCATGGCCTGCGATCCGCCGCTTGCGGTGAACAAAAGCAGATCGAAGCCCGCTGCGCAGAGTGAATCTGCGATCGCCTCGCTGCGCGCCCGCTGCGCGTAGATCTGTTTGCCGCTTTCCAGAATTTTCTGCTCGTCAAAATCTGCCATCATAGCTGCTCCGCTCCCCTTCAAACCATTATATTGTAATTACAATATAACAAGAAAAGACGCGTTTGTCAAGAGGGAATGCGGCAGAAAAGTATCCCGCCCGCCGAAAATAAAAGTAAAAAACACCAGATTCTGACGCTGCGGGATCGTTTATACCGTTTTTTTCTATAAAGATTTAAGAGATGAATGAAACCAGACAAAGATAAAACTCAAAAAATGTGTTTAAGACAGCAGACACAAATATGTGGAGTGAATATCTTGTTTGGAGGAATTACAAAATGATAAAATCGCCATTTGAACAGTTAGACGGCACATATCATGAAGAAAATGGATATTTTATTCCCGTTTATCTGTCAAATCCTCTTAGAACCCCTGATACGTCAAGGCATCCCACAGGTTAAATGTTCAAACCTTATGTAGTTTCCCTTGTTTTTGCCCTTATGGGCTGAAACAAGGGAAACTTTTTACTCCCCGCAGACCACCTTATCCAGCAGTCGGGCGGAGGTGCGCTTGGCCTCCCTCGTGGCGTGGGCGTAAATATTCATCGTGGTACTGACGTCCGCATGGCCCAGCAGCTCCTGCACGTCCTTGGGAGCCGCCCTATTGGAAAGCAGATTGCTGGTGAACGTGTGCCTGAGCATATGGAAATGAAAGTCTTCCAGCCCCGGCACTTTCTTCTTTGCCTGACGGCACATGATACCCACCGTCCCCGGCGTTTCAATGGCCCCGTCAGGCCGGAGGCAGACAAAGGACAGCTCCCGATACCCCTCTGGCACGTCCGCCGTCCTGGGCAGGGTGTAGACCTCGTAATAGGCCCGATCTCTCTCCCGGACCTCGGTATAGTAGTTCAGGCTGTAAAGCTCCCCATAGCGCAGGCGGTTCCCAATCTGCTCTTTCTTGGCCCTCCGCAGGATCGCCGCCAGCGTGTCGCAGAAATCCACGGTTCGGACTTTCTTCCGCTTGGTGGCCCCGATCTCCGTCTTGTGCCTCGCCCCGTTGTAACGGATGCTGCGCCGCACCGTGAGGTACTGTTCGTCCAGATTGACGTCCTGCCAAGTGAGGGCGCAGACCTCCCCAATGCGAAGCCCGGTGTAGTAGGCAATCTGGATGGGCAGCAGGGCCGGGTTGTCTTTCTTTTTCAGAAAGTTCTCCAACGCCCGGAACTGTTCATGGGTGAGGGTGGGCACAGCCGGGGCGTCCCCGTCCTCCTGGGAGAACAACTCGTATTCCTCTTTCTTCCCCCGCCAGACCACATACTGCATGGGGTTGAAGCTGATGAGCCGCTTGGGGAACACCGCAAAGCGGAACGCCCCTTGCAGGACTGCCGAATACTGCCGTAAGTACCCTTTACTGAGCGCCTTTGCCGCTGTGCCGTCCGGGTTTGTCCCGCCGAAGCTGAGAAGGTCGATGTAGGCTTGCAGATGGTTAGGGGTGACGCTTTTCAGCTTGCGATTTCCGATGGGGTGCTGCTTGATACGGTTGACCGTCCCCTGATAGGCCATCACGGTGCCGTTGCTGAGATTTCCGGGCTTCAGTTCTTCTTCCACCCACATATCCA
>CAJUMH010000042.1 GCA_910587145.1 uncultured Ruthenibacterium sp.
AAAGGACGCCGCCGGCCGCTGGGTACTAAAAGAGCCCATCTGGAAGGAATAATCCACCGGAGACGGCCCCGGTGCGGGCGCTGACCGGAACGGCAGCCTTTTACACAGGCACAGGCGCTTTCCGGAAAACGCCCCGAATGCGCCGAATGGGGAAGATCGTAAAAAGAGGTGAGAAATGATGTGCTCGATCATGGGATACTGCGACAGCCGGGCCGATCGGGCTGTGTTTGAACAGGGATTTGTGCAAACAGTTTCCCGCGGGCCGGACGAAAGCCGCGTGGTGGACACCGGGCATGGGCTACTGGGCTTTCACCGGTTAGCAATTATGGGCCTTACTCCGGCCGGAATGCAGCCCTTTGCGCTGGACGGCAGCTATGCGGTATGCAACGGCGAGCTGTATGGCTTTCGGGCGCAGCGCGAAATTTTAAAGGCAAAGGGCTACACCTTTGCCGGCGATTCGGATTGCGAGATCCTGCTGCCGATGTACCGGGAGTACGGGGTGAAACTGTTTTCCATGCTGGATGCGGAATTTGCCTGCATCCTTTATGATGGCAGCACGCGGGAATTTATTGCGGCCCGGGATCCCATCGGCATTCGTCCGCTCTACTACGGGTACGATCCGGCGGGCAGCATTGTGTTTGCCAGTGAGCCCAAAAATCTGGTGGGGCTTGTGGAAAAAATTGTGCCCTTTCCGCCGGGGCACTATTACAGGGACGGCTCGTTTTGGCCTTATTGCAGAATCGAACAGGCGGAGCGCGTATGTTACGACAGTGTGGACGCTGCTTGCCGGAGCATTCACGACAGGCTTGTGGCCGGCGTTGAAAAACGGCTGGTGTCAGATGCCAAAATCGGGTTTTTGCTTTCCGGCGGCCTGGATTCCTCGCTTGTCTGCGCCATTGCCGCCCGAAAAAGCAAAACGCCCATCCGCACCTTTGCCATCGGCATGCGCAAGGACGCCATCGATCTGAAATATGCCCGGCAGGCAGCCGAATGGATCGGCAGCGAGCACACCGAGGTGTATATGACGCCCGAGGACGTGATCGCTGCGCTCCGGCCGGTGGTGTGGCTGCTGGGAAGCTTTGATATCACGACCATACGCGCCTCCATCGGCATGTATCTGGTCTGCAAAGCCATTCATGAGCAAACCGATATTCGGGTGCTTCTGACAGGCGAGATCTCGGACGAGCTGTTCGGCTACAAGTATACGGATTATGCGCCCGATGCGGCAGCCTTTCAGGCGGAGGCCCAAAAGCGTCTGCGGGAGCTGCATCTGTACGATGTGCTGCGGGCCGACCGGTGCATTTCGGTAAACTCGCTGGAGGCGCGGGTGCCCTTTGGGGATCTGGATCTTGTGCGGTATGTTATGAGCCTGGATCCGGAAATAAAGCTGAACCGCTACGGAAAGGGAAAATACCTTTTGCGCAGGGCGTTTGCGGAAGGGGACTATCTGCCGCCGGAGCTTCTCTGGCGGGAAAAAGCCGCTTTTTCGGATGCGGTGGGCCATTCGATGGTAGATATTTTGAAGGAATACGCCGAAAGCTGCTATACCGACGCGGAATTTGCGGCGGGATGCCAAAAATACAGCCACGCCCGGCCTTTTACCAAGGAGTCTCTGCTTTATCGCGGCATTTTCGAACAATATTATCCGGGGCAGGGCGAAATGATCCCGGATTTCTGGATGCCGAACCGCGCATGGGAAGGCTGCAATGTAGACGACCCTTCCGCCCGCGTGCTGGCAAACTACGGGGACAGCGGGTGCTGAACCGGCTTTCGGCTCCGATGCCCGGCAGGCACTCTTGGCTGGAGATCGGCTCAGGCTCTTTCATTCCTGCCGACAGCTGCCGAAGGCCCGATGGCTGCAAAAAATCCGACAGCTTCCAAAAATGAAAAAAACGCCGGGGCGCCGTTTGCAAAAAGTTCCAAAAAATCTTGACAATTTTGTCACGAAGGACTATACTGAACACGATTCAGGTGCGAACAATGGCGTTCCGCCCCGCAAAGGGGGAGGAGCGCCATTTTTGCATTGACAAAGAGGATCATAGAGGGACGGTAAATCAGAAAGGGGAAATGGATATGGGGTACAGCAAACAGGACATCATCCGCATGGTAAGGGAGGAAGATGTTAAGTTCATCCGGATGCAATTTACAGATATTTTCGGGCAGCTGAAAAACGTGGCGATCACGGCCTCTCAAATCGAAAAAGCGGTGGACAATCAGGTGATGATCGACGGTTCTTCCATCGAGGGCTTTGTGCGCATCAATGAATCCGACCAGTATCTTTGGCCGGATCTTGACAGCTTCGTCATTTTTCCCTGGCGGCCGCAGCACGGCAAGGTAGCGCGGCTTATTTGTGACATCCATAACCCGGACGGCAGCCCATTTGTGGGCGACCCGCGCGGCGTTTTGAAGCGGGCGCTGGAAAAGGCGCGTGCAATGGGCTACGATGCGTTCAACATCGGCCCCGAGGCGGAATTCTTCCTCTTTCAAACCGACGAGGAGGGCAAGCCTACCACGAAGACCAACGACGAAGCCGGCTATTTCGATCTGGGCCCGCTCGACCACGGCGAATCGACCCGGCGGGAGATCTGCCTGACGCTGGAGGAGATGGGCTACGAAATTGAGGCCAGCCACCATGAGGTGGCACGAGGCCAGCACGAGATCGACTTCAAATACGCCCCGGCCCTCCAGTGTGCCGATAAGATTATGACCTTCAAGCTGGCCGTTAAAACTCTGGCGCAAAAGAACGGTCTGCACGCAACCTTTATGCCAAAGCCCATCTTTGGCATCAATGGCTCGGGCATGCATACCAATATGTCCCTGTTCCGAAACGGCAAAAACGTATTCTTCGACGAGAACGGGGAAAAGGGCCTCTCCAAAGAAGCATACGCCTTTATCGCCGGCATTCTTGCCCATATGAAAGGCATGACCGCGGTGACAAACCCGCTTGTCAATTCGTATAAGCGGCTGGTGCCGGGCTATGAGGCGCCCTGTTATCTGGCGTGGTCGGCCTCCAACCGCTCGGCCCTCATCCGCATTCCCGCGGCCCGCGGGCAGGCGACCCGCGTAGAGCTGCGCTGCCCCGATCCTTCGTGCAACCCCTATCTTGCGCTGGCTGTCTGCCTTGCCGCCGGGCTGGACGGCATCGAAAAGGGCATGACGCCGCCCGCCGAGATCACCGAGAACATCTTTGCCATGACGCCCGAAACCCGCCGCAGCCGCGGTATTGACGCTTTGCCCGGCTCGCTGGAGGAGGCGCTCGGGGCCATGCGGGCAGATCCGCTGATCAAAGACACCCTCGGAGAGCATGTCTTTGGGCAGTTCCTTGCCGGCAAGGAAGCCGAATGGGACGAGTACCGTACCCGCGTTTCCTCCTGGGAGCGGGAAAAGTACATGATCAATTATTGATATGGATTCCATCATCGTAGCCTATGAGCGTCAGGCAAACTGCGACCGTGTGCGCAGAATTTTGGAAGATACCGGCGGTTTTTCCTGCGTGGTCTGCCGCAGCGGTGCGCAGGTTCGCCGGATGGCCAACAGGATGCGCTCCGGGCTTGTGATCTGCGGCTTTAAGCTGCTGGACGAAAGCTGTGAATCCATTTACAACGATCTGCCCGGCGGATATGTGATGCTGATGACGGCTTCTCCCGCGCAGCTGGAGCTGTGCGAGGCAAAGGATATTTTCAAGCTGCCGCTTCCCGCACACAGTCTGGAGCTGATTACCTCGGTACGGCTGCTCTCGCAGCTTGCCGCCGCCCGCATTCCGCCGGCGGAACGCGGGCAGGAGGAGCAGGAACTGGTGGATCGTGCCAAACAACTTTTGATGGAGCACTACGGCATGAATGAAGAGCAGGCGCACCGTCTTCTGCAAAGGCGAAGCATGGACAGCGGCGTCCGTCTGGCGGACATTGCCCGACAGGTGCTGGAAGAAAAATGGCCGGGCAATGACGCCTGACAGGAACAAACCGCCAAAGGGAAAACCGCCTGCCACTTTTGGGCAGATTCGGCCGAACGGCGGTTTTGCGAGCGGGGGCGACAGCGCTGGGCACGCTGCCGCCCCCTGTTTGCTTTTTCGGAAGCGAATGCGCCGAAAAAGCATGGCGTCCTTTGGGTGAAAAAGCATGAGATCCCCCGGGCAAAAAGCACAATATCCCTCGGGGCTGTTGACAAAGCCGCCCCTTTGAAAATTTCGGGGCGTTGTCCGTCAACAGCCCCATCCTCCGAAAAGAGGTTTTAAAATGGAACAAAACAAACAGCATATTACCGCGCCGCTCTACGACCCGCGCTTTGAGCACGACGCCTGCGGCATTGGCGCGGTGGTGGATATTCATGGCCGCCAAAGCCACCAAACGGTGGACGATGCGCTGAAGATCGTAGAAAAGCTGGAGCATCGGGCCGGGAAAGACGCCGAGGGGCAAACGGGTGACGGTGTGGGCATTCTGCTGCAGATATCGCATGGCTTTTTTCAAAAAGCCATGTCGGGCCTTGGCTTTTCTCTGGGTGATGCACGGGATTACGGGGTAGGGATGTTCTTCTTTCCGCAAGATCCGCTGCGCCGCGGCCAGGCAAAAAAGATGTTCGAGATCATTGTAAAAAAAGAGGGCATGCAGTTTTTGGGCTGGCGCAGCGTGCCAACAAGGCCCGAGGTGCTGGGGCAAAAGGCGCTTGCCAAAATGCCCTGCATCGAACAGGCCTTTCTCGAGCGGCCGGCCAATGCGGCGCGCGGGCTGGAATTTGACAGACGGCTCTATCTGGTGCGCAGGGTATTTGAACAATCCAACGATAATACCTATGTGGCGTCGCTTTCCAGCCGCACCGTTGTATATAAGGGTATGTTTTTGGTAAATCAGCTGCGGCAATTTTACCCGGATCTGCAGGATGCGGACTATGAATCCGCGCTTGCGCTGGTGCATTCCCGCTTTTCTACCAATACCGATCCCTCATGGGAACGGGCCCACCCTAACCGGCTGATCCTGCACAACGGAGAGATCAACACCATCCGGGGCAATGCCGACCGCATGCTGGCCCGTGAGGAAACGATGCACGCTCCGGTATGGGAAAAAGAGATAGACAAGGTGCTGCCGGTGGTGGATGTGCGCGGTTCGGATTCGGCCATGCTGGACAACACCCTTGAATTTTTGGTGATGAGCGGCATCGAATTGCCCCTTGCCGTGATGATCTGCATTCCGGAGCCATGGCAGAAAAACAAAAGCCTCTCCCGCGCGCGGCGGAATCTTTACCAATACTATGCCGTGATGATGGAGCCGTGGGACGGCCCGGCTGCCATTCTGTTTTCGGACGGTGATCAGGTGGGCGCCGTGCTGGACCGCAACGGCCTGCGCCCCGCCCGGTACTATCTCACCGATGACGGGCGGCTGATCCTTGCCTCCGAGGTAGGCGTGCTGGAACTTGACCCCGCCCATATTATCCAAAAATCCCGGCTGGAGCCGGGCAAGATGCTTTTGGTGGATACGGTAAAAGGCCGGGTGATCGCGGACGACGAGATCAAAGAGGGATACGCCGGACGCAACCCCTACGGAGAATGGCTGGATCGGAACCTGGTGCGGCTGCAGGATCTGCCCATTCCCAACCGGCGCGTCGAACGGATCGATCCGCAGGCACTGGCGCGGCTGCAAAAGGCGTTTGGCTATCACTACGAAGATTTGAAAAACACCATTTTGCCCATGGCGCGCACCGGGGCGGAGGCCACCGCCGCGATGGGCGTTGATATCCCTTTGGCGGTGCTTTCGGAACACGACCAGCCGCTTTTCAATTACTTCAAGCAGATGTTCGCGCAGGTAACCAATCCTCCCATCGACGCCATCCGGGAAGAAATCGTTACCGATACCACCGTTTATCTTGGGGACGACGGCAACCTGCTGGCCGAGAATGCCGAAAACTGCCGCGTGCTGCAGGTGCATCATCCCATCCTTACCTGTTTGGATCTTATGAAGATCCGCGCGATGGAACTGCCCGGCTTTCGGGTGGAAACCGTATCGATCCTCCACTACAAAAACACCCCGCTGAAGCGCGCGCTCGACCAGATGCGGATCGCCGCAGACCGGGCCTTCCGGAACGGCGCCAACATCATCATCCTTTCGGACCGTGGCGTGGACGAAAACCATGTGGCGATCCCTTCGCTGCTGGCGGTTTCGGCGTTGGAGCAGCATCTGGTGCGTACCCGCAAGCGCACGGCGGTATCGGTGATCCTCGAATCGGCCGAGCCGCGGGATGTACATCATTTTGCTGCGCTGCTGGGCTACGGGGCAAGGGCGATCAACCCCTATCTGGCGCACGCCTCCATTGAACGCCTGATCGATCAGGGCCTGCTGGATAAGGAGCCGCACGCCGCCATCGACGCTTACAATGCCGCCGTGCTGCACGGCATTGTGAAAATCGCCTCCAAAATGGGCATTTCCACTGTGCAGTCCTATCAATCCGCGCAGATTTTCGAGGCAGTCGGCATTGCAAAAGACGTTGTGGACGAATATTTTACCAATACCGTTTCGCGCATTGGCGGCATTGGGCTTGAAGAGATCGGGCAGATGGTGGAGCGCAACCACTCTAAGGCCTTTGATCCTCTTGGGCTCACGGTGGACGAAACGCTTGATTCCGCCGGCGCGCACAAGGCCCGCTTTGGGCAGGAGGATCATCTGTACGATCCCCGCACCATCCATCTGCTGCAGGAGGCGACCCGGCGGGGCGACTATGCGCTGTTCCGGGAATATTCTGCGCTGGTGGACGACGCGCAAAGACCTCATACGCTGCGCGGCCTGCTGGAGATGCGGTACGCGGCCGAGCCGCTGCCCCTCGAGGAGGTGGAGAGCGTCGATTCCATCGTCAGGCGATTCAAAACCGGGGCCATGAGCTATGGATCCATCTCACAGGAGGCGCACGAATGCCTTGCTGCCGCCATGAACCGATTGGGCGGACGCTCCAATTCCGGCGAGGGAGGCGAGGAGCCCCAGCGCCTGCGCTCGGAACACTGCTCCGCCATCAAGCAGGTGGCGTCCGGCCGGTTCGGCGTTACAAGCGAATATCTTGTAAGCGCAAAAGAGATCCAAATCAAGATGGCACAGGGGGCAAAGCCGGGCGAGGGAGGCCATCTGCCGGGCGGAAAGGTATATCCCTGGATTGCAAAAACCCGCCATGCAACCCCCGGCGTGGCGCTGATCTCACCGCCGCCGCACCACGATATTTATTCCATTGAAGATCTTGCACAGCTGATCTACGATTTAAAAAACGCCAACTGCGAGGCCCGCATCTCGGTAAAGCTGGTGAGTGAGGCGGGAGTGGGAACAGTGTCTGCGGGTGTGGCCAAAGCCGGCGCACAGGTGGTGCTGATCTCCGGCCACGACGGCGGCACCGGCGCGGCGCCCCGCACCTCCATCCATCACGCAGGCCTGCCCTGGGAGCTGGGCCTGGCCGAAACGCACCAGACCCTGATCCAAAACGGGCTGCGCTCCCGGGTGGTGCTGGAAACCGACGGCAAGCTGATGAGCGGCCGGGATGTGGCCATCGCCTGCATGCTGGGCGCGGAGGAATTCGGCTTTGCCACCGCCCCGCTGGTAACGATGGGCTGCGTGATGATGCGGGTATGCAATCTGGATACCTGCCCCGTTGGCATCGCAACCCAAAACCCCGAGCTGCGCAGGCGGTTTTCGGGCAAGCCGGAATATGTTATCAACTTTATGCGTTTTGCCGCGCAGGAACTGCGGGAGCATATGGCAAAGCTTGGCGTGCCAAGCGTGGACGAGCTGGTGGGCCGCACCGATCTTTTGCAGGTGCGGCCGCAGGCCGCAGGTAGCCGGGCCAAAGCGGTGGATCTCTCTGCGATCCTGAACCGATCCGGTGCTTTGGACAGCAAGACCCATTTTGACCCTGCCGACGCCTACAACTTTCGGCTGGAAGAAACACTGGATTTGCGCGTGCTGGAAAAGAAGCTGCAGCGCGCCCTGAAAAACGGCCAAAAGGCAAGTGTCCGGCTAAAGGTAAGTTCCACCGACCGGGCCCTTGGCACCATCCTCGGCTCGGACATCACTCGCCGGCACGGCAGCAGTCTGCCGGACGATACGCTGACGGTAAACTGCACCGGCGGCGGAGGGCAATCGTTTGGGGCGTTTATTCCCAAAGGGCTCACGCTGACGCTGGAGGGCGATTCCAACGATTACTTCGGCAAGGGGTTGTCCGGCGGCAAGCTGGCGGTCTTTCCGCCCAAAAACGCGCCCATTGTGCCGGGCGAAAATATCATCATCGGCAATGTGGCACTGTACGGCGCCACATCCGGCAAGGCGTTTATCAACGGCATGGCCGGCGAACGGTTCGCGGTGCGCAATTCCGGGGCGGCTGCGGTGGTGGAAGGTGTGGGCGACCACGGCTGCGAATACATGACAGGGGGCAGGGTCGTCGTGCTCGGGCCTATCGGTAAAAATTTTGCCGCGGGCATGAGCGGCGGCATCGCCTATGTTTGGGACGAAAGCAGGGATCTTTACCTTCGGGTGAACAAGAAACTGGTTTCTCTGGAACCGGTTTGCGAAAAGCACGATCTGGAAGAACTGCGCGGCCTGCTTGCCGAGCACCTTGCGGCCACCGGCTCGCCGCGGGCCAAAGAGATCCTTGCGCATTTTGAACAGGCCGCGAGCTGCTTTAAAAAAATCCTGCCGCGCGATTACGACAGGATGCTGCGGGCAATCGCGCAGTATCAGGAACGCGGCCTTGGGCCGGACGCGGCCGAGATCGAAGCATTTTACGCCACGGCAAAAGGAGGGGTACGGTAATGGGAAAACCAACCGGATTTTTGGAATACCGGCGCATGAACTGCCTCGCTGAGCTGCCCGAAGAACGGATCAAACACTGGAATGAATTCCACGCTTTGCAAAAGGAGGACGAACGCCGCCGGCAGGGGGGCCGCTGCATGGATTGCGGCGTGCCCTTCTGCCAATCCGGCGTACAGCTGGCCGGCATGTTCACCGGCTGTCCGCTGCACAACCTGATCCCGGAATGGAACGATCTTGTTTACAGCGGCAGCGACGGCCTTGCCTTTGAACGACTGCGCAAAACAAATAACTTCCCCGAGTTTACCGGGCGGGTCTGTCCTGCGCTCTGCGAGGCCGCCTGCACCTGCGGGCTGCACGATGAACCTGTAACAGTGCGGGAAAACGAGCTTGCCATTGTGGAAAGCGCCTGGCGGGAAGGACGCATCCGGCCAAATCCGCCCAAGGTGCGCACCGGCAAACGGGTGGCGGTGGTCGGCAGCGGCCCGGCCGGGCTTGCCGCCGCCGATCAGCTCAACCACAGGGGGCATACCGTAACCGTCTTCGAGCGGGAAGACCGGGTCGGGGGACTGCTGATGTATGGTGTCCCAAATATGAAACTGGAAAAACAGATCGTACAGCGCCGCACCGGGCTAATGGCCGCCGAGGGAGTGGAATTTTGCACCGGATGCGATGTGGGCCGCACGCTCTCTGCGCGGCAGCTGCGGGAGGAATACGATGCAGTGATCCTATGCTGCGGCGCAAAAAAGCCACGGACGCTTGCGGCGGCCGCGGGCGTGGACGGAGCATCTTTCGCGGTGGATTTTCTTGCCGGCGCCACCCGTGCGCTGCTGGACGGGGCTGCCCCGGCCGGCTGCTGCGTGAGCGCCGCGGGCAAGGACGTGGTGATTGTCGGCGGCGGCGATACCGGAAACGACTGTGTGGGAACCGCTCTTCGGATGGGCTGTCGTTCTGTGGTGCAGCTTGAAATGATGCCAAAGAGCCCGGAGAAGCGCACCGCAGAGAATCCATGGCCTCAGTGGCCGTGCATTTGCAAAACCGATTATGGCCAGGAGGAGGCCGCTGCTGTCTTTGGCGCGGATCCCCGCCGCTACCAGACCACCATAAAAGAGTGCCGTACCGACGAAACGGGCGCGCTGCGCGCGGTGGTTACGGTGCGGCTGGAGCCAAAGGAGGAAAACGGCCGGCGACGGATGGAAGAGGTGCCCGGCAGCGAAGAGGAGCTGCCATGCCAAATGCTGCTCATCGCGGCAGGCTTTCTGGGCCCGGAAGATTACATCGCCGAGGCCTTCGCACTGCCGCGCGATGCACGCTCGAACATTGCAACAGCGCCGGGAACCTTTTCTGTTGAGGCCCAAAACGGCAGGGTATTTGCCGCTGGGGATATGCGGCGCGGGCAGTCTCTGGTGGTGTGGGCTATCGCCGAAGGGCGCGCTGCTGCCGAGGAGGCCGATGCATTTTTGATGGGCTACAGCAATCCCGTTTAAGGCAAAGAAACTGGTAAAATACAGGATTTTTTGCGGTTTCGGAAAGGTGTGCGGCAGCTTTGGCCCGAAAAACAGGTTTCCGCTTTGCGCATTTCGCAAACAGGCCTTCGACTGTAACCGTTCCATTCCGGGTGGGGTCAGTCCACCGCCTTGATCCGCTCTACGAGAGAAAGCCGTCTGGTATAGCGAACCGCGCAGACGGAGAATACCGACTGCACTAAGAGCAGCGCGGCTCCGAACAACAGCACATGGAGCACCGGGAAATGATAGGTGAGCGTCCCGAACATACCGATCCGGTCGAACACCCGGCACACGGCCAGACTGCATGCCGTCCCCAGAGTCAGGGTGACCAACAGGGTAATCCCCACATAGTACAGGCACTCAAAGGACAGCATCCTGGACAGTTGCCGGCCGCTCATGCCAACGGACTGGAACACACCGAACTCCTGCTGGCGGGTGAGCAGATTGGTAATGAGCGTATTGGCGAGGTTGATCAGGGAAAAGACGAAGATAAAAACCAGAATGCCGTAGTCTCTTGCCAGTTCTCCCCGCAGGCCGCGCTCCAGCTCGGCGGACAGGTCGTCCAGGCCGGAGACCGCCACCCGCTGGTCGGACACTGCGCCGAACACCGCCCGCCGCAGTTGATCGCTGTCCTGCTCCGTGTGGAGATTGACATAGCCGGTAAAGTCCGAAATCTCAGGATAAAGGGTGGACAGCTCCTCCTCGGGCAGAATGAAGAAGTGGGACGAGCTGCCGATCTGAACATCCTGAACAATGCCCATCACCGTATAGGTTTTCGTCTGCCCGTTGTAGCAGGAAACGGTAATGCTATCCCCAATCTGATAGCCGGTCCGATAGATTTCCTTCAGCGCGCTGCCAGCGGGACAGACCAGGATGCCGTCCCCGTCCAGCAGCTGCCGGTAGTCCACGGTTCCCTCCAGGACCCCGCCGCCCCCGTACATCTCCGCCATATCCTCCCGGGAAATGCCCCTGACAACGAACGGCTCATGCTCGCTGTTGCCTGGAATGGCGCTGATGGCGGGAATCTCCACGCAGGTCAGGTTGTAGGCCGTGACATAATCCACGCCGGGAAGGGCGGCCAGCTCCTCCCGCAGAGTTTGGCCCAGAGGGTTCTCCTTCTGCATCTCCACAAATTCCCGGCCCGCGAAGTCCTCATATTGCAGCAGATACTGGCTCCGGTCCCCGAACTGGGACTGGGCCATTTCTTTCACGTCCACTGAATTTGCGTAGGCGGAAACGCACAGCAGCAGAATCCCGGTCAGGCCCAGGGAGAGGGTGGTAACGAACGCCTTTTTCCGGTTCCGGGAGAAGTTCATCCAGGCCAGACGGGGCATGGTCAGGCGGCGGTGGAGCTGCCTGGAAACGCTGGGACTCTGCTGCTGGGAATAGGCAGTGGTGCGGATGGCCTCAATGGCGGAGACCTTTCCTGCCATCGCCATGGGTTTTTGAGTGGCGATTAGGACGGTGCCATAGGTCAGGAGGGAAACCACCACCCCGGACCGGATATTGTCACCCCAGGACCAGTAGCCTGGGACTGCAATCAGCGCAATACCTGCGGCGCAGAGCAGCCCCAGGGGGATGGCGATAGCGGTCAGGAAGCGCCGCTCCCGCTTGACCACCCGCTTCAACTGCTTCGGTGTAGTCCCCAGCACCTTCAGGCGGCCATATTCCCGCATTTTGCCCATGACGGAGATGTAAAAGATGTTGTAAATCACGATGGCGCAGACCACGGCGATCAAGAGCGCCGCAGCATAGACCTCCATCCCGTTTCCAAGGTACAGATCCACCATGCCGAAGTAGCTGGAGCTGTAAAAGGTGCGGTCCTCCGGGATGCCCA
>CAJUMH010000043.1 GCA_910587145.1 uncultured Ruthenibacterium sp.
GCATTGCTATTTGGTGTACTGTTTTGACCTGATCTTGTGTAGACACTATTTAAGAGTTTTTCGAAAAACAACGTACAAAAGGGCGGCGAGATTAGAAAATGAAGCGCTCTGAAGGCCCGCGCCGCCACTTTGTTTTCTGATGGAACCGCCCGTAAAACCGGCGCCCCTTCCGGCTGTTTTTGGCCAAAAGGGGCGCCGGTTTTCTGGTTTACAGCTGTGTTTGCGCAAAATTGCGGTCGTGATGTTCTTCTGCCCGGGCCTCTCTGCCCGTTTTTTCGCATGGCCCTTTCTGCCGGGCTCTTCCCGCTCGGCCCTTCCCGTTCAGGCTCTTTCCGCGCGGCTTTTCCCGCCCGGGCCTGTGCGGCGGCTCTTTAAAATGCGGCAGAAAACAATTTCCCTAAAATGTGGCAGAAAACACGGTTGAACAATGCGGGGAAAAGGGGTATAATAGAACCGTTAAATTGGGTGAGTAGGCGACATTTGCACGGCGTGCCGTCTTGCGGGGGCAAAAGCTCCCGCATCGACCCGGGGCCGGCACAAAGGCAAAGGCTTCTGCAAAGCGGAGGCCGGAAGGAGGGGCGCAGATGGAGGAGCGGCAGACGCCGGGCAGAAATGCGGATTCCGTGCGCCCAAACACGGCGCGCCCCGATATTGCCGAACGGGCTCACGCCATTGAGCGGCAGATCACGCTGGGGGGCCGCTCCCAGCCGCCCCCGCCGGGGCGCCCGAACACGGCGCGCCCTGTGCCGGAGAACGGCGCGCCGCAGCGCCGCAGCGCCGCGGCACCGCCCCAACACGCTGCCCGGCATAGCCGCCCGGCACGCCCGGAAGAGCGGCGGCAGCCGCGTGCAGCAGGCACATCGCCCGCTCGGGGCCGGCGTTATGCCGCGCAGCGCAAAAGAAAGCGCGCGTTTCGCATGGGCGGCGGGCTCTTTTTTGCCTCGGCGGCCGTCGTGATCCTGGGCCTTGCGTGGGCGATCACCACGCTCATCGAGCTGCCGGCAAGGCGCGCCGAGGCGGCCAGCCTTGCGGCTGCCGGCGCCGCAAGCGCTGCTGCGGCAGAGCCGCAGCCCGGCGCGCCCATTGGGCCGGTATACGCCGAGCAGGCGGCGTACACGCCGCCCTCGGCCCGGCTGCTGGCGCTGCCGGAGGGGGGCCGTGTGGATATGAGCTATTTCGACGACGCGCTGTTTATCGGCGATTCGCTGACACGCGGCTTTCAGGAATACGCCAGCGGCATCCCGAACGCCAAATACGCCGCCTACATTGGCGTGGGCCCGCGCCAGTTCATGGAGGGCCTTGTGCAGAACCGCAGCGGTGAGCAGGTGGCCGCCATTGACGAGATCCTTGCCGCCGCGCCGAAAAAGGTGTATCTGCTTTTGGGCACCAACTCGATGGCAACGCTCTCCGACGAGGCGTTTTTAAAATATTACGAGGAGCTTCTCGATTTTCTTTTGCCGCAGCTGCCGGCAGATACCGTATACTATTTGCAGGCGATCCCGCCGGTGACGGCCGCAAAGATGGATTCGGACGAAAACTTTTCGGTGGAACGCATCCGGGGGATAAACGAGCAGCTTGCGCTGCTGGCGTATCGAAAGGGGCTGTACTTTCTGGATCTGTTCTCGGCCCTTTCCGACGAAACGGGCGCCCTGCGGGCAGACATCGCCTCCGGCGAGATCCATCTGAACGATTCCGGCTACAGCCTGTGGCGCGAATTTTTGGTGACGCATGCCGCGTATCGGAAGGACAATCCCTATCTGCCCGGCTCGCCCTATTACCTTGCGCCGGACGCCTGAGAGGATGCCGGAGAACAAGCCGGAGAAGATGCGGATTTCCCTTCGACAGCGCGCAAAAGGAGCTTAATTTTGGCACATCATACCGATAGACAATATCAGAAAAAGCAGCGCGGCAGAGTGCTTGCCGCGCAGGCCGCTTTGGGCGTGTGCATCGCCGCCCTGACGGCCGGCGTCGGCTATGCGTCGCTTTGCATTGTGCGCGGCCAGGCGGTGCTGCCCGGCCTGCCGCAGGTGCTTGCGGCATGGCTTCCGTTTTCGCAACCGCCCGGTGCCCCCGAAGCCGCTGCGCCCTGTGCTCCCGAAGCCGCTGTGCCCTGTGCCCCCGAAGCCGCTGTGCCCGAAACGGCGCCCGCCTGGGACGCGGGGACGGACGCGGCATCCGCGCAGGAGGTGCCTTTTGCCTCGGAACAGCCGGCGCCGGCTGCCGCGCAGGCGCTTTCCGCCGTGTGGAACACGCCGGTGCCGCTGGCACAGCCCGTCCCGGCTGTGGGCGACACGCGCCTTTTGGCCGTGCCGGAAAACGGGCGGCTTTCCGACGATTATTTCCGCGACGCGCTGTTCATCGGCGATTCCGTCACACAGGGCTTTGGCGTATATCCCGAGTATAAGGATTGGATGCGCGTCTGCGCCTACAAGGGCATCGGCCCGCAGAACGTTTTGCAAAATATGGTGGGCCAGCGGCCGGACAATACGCCGATTGAAATGTGGGACGACATCAAAACGCAGCAGGGTGTGGCGAACATTTACGTGTTGTTCGGCGCGAATGCGCTGCTTGCGCAATCGGATGAGGCGTTTTTAAAATATTACGGCGATCTGCTGGATCTTCTGCGCGGCCATTTCCCCAATGTGCCCATCTATGTGCAGAGCCTTACGCCCACAACGCAGGCTTACGGCCAAAGGCGGCCCGCGCTGGCGCGCGACCATCTGTGCGCCGTAAACGAGGCCGTTGCGCAGATGGCAGCGAGCAGGGGCATGTATTACGTGGATCTGTGGGAGGCACTGGCGGACACAGAGGGATACCTGCGAGAGGAGCTTTCCGGCGACGGCCTGCATCTGCACGACGGCGGCAAATACCGCCCGTGGCTGGATTATCTGGCGTCGCATACGGTATACAGCGCGCACAACGCGCAGTTTGTACTGGCGGACGGCGGCGCTTACAGCTGAGCCGTGCGCCCGCTGCGCAGACGCGCAGCGAAGGGACGTTTGGCAAAAGCGGATGGCCCGCTTTCCGCGCCGGCGGCCCTTCGGCATGGATAGGCCACGTTTTTGGATAGGGAGGAGAACTCTTGGCAAGGGTGAGAGCAGGAGCAAAGGCGAAAAAGGTAAAAAGCTATCAGCTGCAGCAAAAGCGGCGGCGCAGCCGCGCGCTGCTGACACAGGCGTGCCTGGGCGTGATGATCGTTGCGCTGCTGTTTGGCATCTCCTACGCCTGTATTCAGATCGTGCACGGGCAGCCGGTGCTGCCGGTTGCCGTGACGGACGCCATCGGCGGCGCTGCGCCGGGCAGCGCGCCGGAGAGTGTATCCGTGCCGGTGCAAAGCGCGTCTGCGCCGCAGGTGGATGCCGTACCGTCCGGCGCGCAGACGGTGAACGGCCAGGAACAGCCGCAGGCGCCGGTGCAGGTCTGGAATACCGCCGTGCCGCTGGAACGCACGCTTTTGGCCGATCTTTCGGCGGCCGACGCACGCATGATCGCCGTGCCGGAAAACGGGCGGCTGAGCACGGAATATTTTCGCACGACACTGTTCATTGGCGATTCGCTCTCGCAGGGCTTTGCGCTGTACGAGCCCACACGCGGCGTTGCCGCCGTGTGCGCATATAAGAGCACCAGCCCCAATCAGGTGCTGCAAAATTATGTGGGCCAGCGGCCGGACGGCTCGAAGATCGAAATGTGGGACGATATCAAGCTGCAGAACCCCAGCAATATTTATGTGCTGTACGGCACAAACGCGCTGATCTCGCAGAGCGACGAGGCGTTTTTGAAATATTACGGCGATCTGCTGGACCGCCTGCGCGAGCGCTTTCCGAATGTGCCCATCTATGTGCAGAGCATTACGCCCACCACGGCCGCACAGGGGGTAAAGCAGCCCGCGCTGGAAAACGGACATATCCGGCAGGTGAACGCTGCGATCGCCCGCATGGCGGCGGAAAAAGGCATGTATTATCTAAACGCGCAGGAGGCGCTTACCGATGCGGAGGGCAATTTGCGCGCCGATTATACCGGAACGGTGGACGGTATCCATATGAACCCCAAGGGCTATGCCGAATGGGCGGATTATCTGCTGACGCATACCGTGTACAGCAGCTACAATACGCAGTTTTTGGTGGAGGGGCCCTATGCCTGAGGCCGCTTGCCCGCAGGGTGCGCGCCGGCCGGCGCAGAGACCGTAAAACCCCCGAAAGGAAATCCGGTAAAACGATCCGGCAAAACAAAAACCGGCGCTTTCTCAAGCGATGCATCGCAGGAGAAAGCGCCGGTTTTGTGTTCGGAAATCTCGAGCAAAAACAAAAAATTATCGAATGACAATAAAAAACACTTGCAATTCGATAAATGCTATGCTATACTGTCCACAGTGGAAGGGCCGGCGGGAGAAAAAGCGGAATGTCCGCGCGGCGTTTGCCGCTGCTTCGCTTTTTGGGGAACCGGCTGAAGGGCAAAGGGAGGAAGGGCCAATGGATTGGAACAGAGATAAAAGCGTAAAGCTTTCTCGATTTTGTGTGGCGCTGTTTATGGCGATTCTGGCGGCGACCTGCCTGTTTGCGCCGCAGCTTTGCCGGCTGCTCATCCGCCTGCGCGGATGGGATGCGCAGCCAAAGCTGCCGCTGTTTCTCGCCAGCATCTATCTTTCGGCGGTTCCGGCGGCGGCCGTGCTGTGGGCGCTGTGGCGGCTGCTGCGCAACATCGGCGCCGGGGCGGTATTTATTGCCGAAAACACCGCGCTGCTGCGGCTTATTTCGTGGTGCTGCATTGCGGCCGGGCTGGTATATCTGGCCAGCGCATTGTATTATATGCCCTTTCTCGTTCTCAGCGCGGCGGCCGCATTCGTTGGCCTAATGCTGCGCGTGGTAAAAAACGCGTTTGCCGAGGCGGTAGCCATCAAACAGGAAAACGACTATACCATTTGAAAGGAGACGTGCTCCATGCCCATTGTGGTGAACATCGACGTGATGATGGCACGTCGGAAGATCAGCGCGGGAGAACTGGCAGGGCGCATCGGCATTACCCCCGCGAACCTTTCTGTCTTAAAAAACAATAAGGCGAAGGCGATACGCTTTTCTACATTAGAGGCGCTGTGCAAAGCGCTGGATTGCAAGCCCGCCGATCTTTTGGATTATACGGAGGAGTGAATAAAATGGATCTGGAAAAAACAACGGCCGGCGGCGCAGAAACGCCGGCCTGCGCCATGCCCGGGTCCGATGCGGCCCAACCGAAAATCGGCTTCACACCGCTGGACGTGCTGGCGGCGGCAGTGTTCTTTGCCGTGGGATGGCTGTTTTGGGAATGGCAGCTTTGGGGCACAGCGCCGTTTTCTGCAAGCGGCGTTGCATGGTTTACGGTGCTGTATACAGCGGCAGTGCTGGGCTATGTGTACGCCGCAGGGCGTCGCCCGCCGCGCGAAAGCTGGTTTTGGCTGGCGGTGGTACTGGGCTTGGGGCTCGTGTATGCACTGCCCTATGGGGGCGGGCTGTTGGGCGCGCTGCAGTACGCCATGCTGCTGCTTGCGGCGGTGTACTGGACGCTTTGCGCTGCCGGCCGCCTGACAAAGGGGCAAACGTCCAACTGGCTGGCTTTTGATGTCTTCAATGCGGCGATTTTGCTGCCTTGGGGCAACTTTCTGCGCCTGTTCGCCGCGCTGTTTGCCGGTTTTCGGCAACTGTGCGCCCGCCTGCATACGGGCGGCAGCCGCACAGGCCGCAATGCGCGGCAGCTTTGGGGCGTGCTGGGCGGCATTGCCGCGGCGGGGCTGTGCCTGTGCGCCGTGCTGCCGCTGCTGATGACGGCGGACGACGGCTTCGCGGCGGTGATGCGCTCGCTGGGCAGCGCGCTGTTCGAGTGGCGCATTTCCGGCGAATGGCCGCTGAAACTGCTGTTTGCGCTGCCGACAGCGCAGTTCCTGTACGGCCTTGCCTACGGCTCGGTGCGCGGAAGGCGCCTTGGCTGGTACGAGCAGAAAGAGATCTGCGCTATGCAGCGCGGCGCGCGCTTTGCGCCGCGCGCCACGGTGCTTACAGCGCTGGCCGCCCTGTGCGCGGTATATCTGCTGTTCCTCCTGATGCAGGCAAAATATCTGTTCGGCGCGTTCTGGGGCGCGCTGCCGCAGGGCTTTTCGTATTCCGGCTACGCGCGGCAGGGCTTTTTCGAGCTGTGCCGTGTGGCGGCGATCAATATCGTCATTTTGCTGTGCGCGAATATTTTCAGCAAACAGCAGGCGGGCGAAAACCGCGGCCTGCGGCTGGGCAACCTTGCGCTTTCGGTGCTGACGCTGCTGCTGCTTGTGACGGCGGCCAGCAAAATGGGGCTGTATATTGCCGCGCAGGGCCTCACCGTCAAGCGTGTGCTGGTGAGTGTGTTTTTGGTATGGTTGGCGGTGGTGTTCGTGTGCATCCTTGTGCGGCAGCTGCGCCCCGTAAAGCTGGTGCGCATTGCGGTATTTGTGGGCGCGGCGCTCTTTACGGCGCTGTGCGTGCTGCCGGTAGAAAGCGCCATCGCCCGCTACAACGCGGCTTATGTACCGGATTCGGCCGAATTGGGCGTCCCGCTTCCCGAAGAGGAGATCCATGCCGTCGAATATGAGGAATACGCCGCTCTTACGTGGCAGGGCCGCTTGTACGTGCCCTATTGCCCGGTGGAAAAGGACGCGCTGGGGCGGCGGATCGGCGGCAGTGCAAACGCAAACGGCGATTTGCAGGAGGATTACTATACCTATCAGGGCTATTCCGAAAGGGAATGGCTCATCGCATGCCCGCGTTCCGGCCTGATGGACGCCCCGATGCTGTATCGGGAGCAATCGGTGTGGGATATTCCCGAGGGGCTCGTGTCGGAATATGCGTGGAACCGGCCGGAGGACGGCGCACGGGAAAGCTGATCCTCATCCCAAAAGCTGATCGAAGGCGCTTGGCTGCAATTCGCAAAAAGCCGATCGAGCACCGCGGAAAGCTCCCTGCGGCAATTTGAGCTGCTGGCAAAATTGCCCCTGAAAAAACTTATGCCGATTTTTCATAAAAAGGGATCGCAGCGGATGATCAAAGCGGTTTTCGCTGCGATTTGGAAAGGAGAAGCAAATGAGACAAAAAGAAAACAGCACGCCGATCCGCGTGCTGGGAATGGCGGCACTGCTGATGCTGGCGGCACTGGCCGCGGCGCTGGTGCTTTGGCAGCTGGAGGGCCGGCGCACATATACGCTGCGGCTGCCCTCCCCGGAGGATATTGCCGAGCTTGTGGTAACGCAGGGCGAAAGCGAGGCGCGTTTTTCCGATAGAAAGGAGATCGACGCCGTCACCGGGCTGCTGCTTGCGGACGGCCGCACCAGCACGCGGGAGAGCATTCAGGATATGCCGGTGAACGTGGAGAACTGCATCCAGATCGATTACCGCTTTGCGGGCGGCGGCGGTTCCACGCTGTTTGCCTATGAAAAGCAGAACGGCTGCTGGCTGGAGCAGCCTTACAACGGCATTTATGCCCTTACACGGGAGGAATTCGAGGCGCTGGCGGCGCCATCCGGGTTGATGCAAACCAAAACTTCCCAACTACCGTAGCGCTTTTTGCTTTTACGGCGAATACAGGTCTTATTCTGCAGAGCTTTCATCCATCTTTTTTGTCTTCGCAAGCGCCGCGCATTGCAAAAATATCGAAAAACGCCTGTCGGAGCAAACGCGGGATGCGTGCTTCGGCAGGCGTTTTGGCCAATGAACAAAAGGCGGGACGCACGGTGCGGGTTCGAGGCTTTCTTACGAGGTAACGATGATCATTACCCGGAAGGTTTGGGGATTTTGGTTGTTGGAAAACGTGGCATATGTTGTGCCCAAACTTCGCGGTTCGACAAGAATCTTTGTGGATGTACCGTTCCAGGAGGTTTCGGAAAATTTCACCGAAGCGGAATCGCCGATGGTGCTGCACGAATAGGTAGCGTTCGAAAATCCCGTGGCCAAATAGAACGATTGACCTGTGCTTGTTTGGCTTAAAAACATAATACAGGGGTTTGCAAAAAACTGATCGGAGGCATAGCCCGCGTCGCTGCTTTTCAAAAAGCTGCGAATCCGGCCGTAATAGTCTGCCTTTGTTCGCAATTGTTCTATTTCGGCTTGCGCGTGCTGGCGCTCCGCTTCCGCTAACTGCTGTTCTAACTGCCGCTCTAATTCCTGAATGGCGGAATTCTGAGTGAAGACGGTAATTCCATTGAAGACAAGCGAGATCACAAGCAGAATCGAAACGGCCGCAAGGGCCGCCGTTTGACCCGAAATGCGAGATGCAGGTGTTTTGCAGGAAACGCATTTTCGGGTGCGCGGATCGATCGGTGCGCCGCAAGCCTTGCACAGCCGTGCCTTTTTGCCCTTGTGCGAAGAGAATGCCGCGCCGATGCCGGGCTGCGCGCCTGACGGGGCGAACGCAGCCGGGGAAGCCTGCGCCGAAATTCCGGATTCCGGCGCGGGTATATTTTGCTGCGCGGGTATATTTTGCTGTGCGGGTATATTTTGCCATGCCGGTTCATTTTGCCATGCCGGTTTACCTTGCTGCGCAGAGCCCGGCAGAACAGTTCCGCAGTACTGGCAGAATCTGCTCTTCTCCGGCAGGGAAAAGCCGCAATTCGGGCATTTCATTGGAATCGCTCCTTTTCGGCAGATACAACGGGGGTGCCGCAGCAGCTGCAAAAGCGGCTGTCTTCCAAAAGCCGAAAGCCGCAGTTTCTGCAAAACAGAATGCGCGGCGTAGGGGCGGGCGGTGTTTGCTGTGCGGGCTGCACAGGCACAACCGGCGCGGCCGGCACGGCCGCGGATGTTTGCGGCGCAGACTGCACAGGAACGGCCGAAGCTTGCGGTGCAGAGGGAGAGGCGGCAGGCGCGGCCGGAATATACGGCGCTTGCGGTGTCTGCGGCACGGGGGCGTATGCCGCCGATGCCTGCGGCACAGACGCCTTTCCGGATGGCCGCGGCGCACCGTCCGCATTTGCCGGCGGCTCCTCCGAACCGTCGCTGCGTACCAGGTCACGGTACGTGAAGCAGCCCCAGATCACAACGATCCACACGTTTGCGGTGAGACGCGTGTACCAGCCCAGCACACCGTTTACAATCATATAGGCGATCAATTCATAAAGAATCGTACCAAGAAGCGCTACGGTTTTGTTTACGGGTTTTTTGCGGATCAGGTTGCGGTAGACCAGAAGCGGCGAAGCATACGGCAAAAAGGCGAAGATCAATTCGACAACGAACAGAAAAACACGCCCGCCAATGCCTTTCAGTCCGTCACTCAGATCATCACTCACCTCAGCCGCGGGAACCTGCAGGCTGCCCAGTACAGAGTGAAAATCCGCAACGGCTTCCTCGCTGACGCCAACAAACCGAAAAATATAGCAATATCCGTTTTCACAATAAGTGTCTATAATAACAAGAAGAGGGATTCCGAACACTTCCCCTGTCGTTGTTACCTCAATGTACTGTTTTCCTCCATAAGAGAGCAGATGAACGTTATCGGAAGAAACCTCAAATCCTTGCTGTGCAGCGCCTTTGACAATTCCTTCCTGATAGGACTCATTGGCATAAAGAAACGCCGTGTCTACATCCGAACGGGTATGTTCGGAACGCTCGGATTGCGTCATCTCTTTCCATGTATCGGTAGGGCCATATTGAAATAAGTTTGAAAGACCTTCGCGAAACACAAACTGCGCCTGTATAAAAGACGGTGCGCTCTCATCAAGATCCTGCTGCGTCCAATTCCCCGCCAGAGAAAAGGTTGCTCCGGTATCCGGATCGGTATAGGTGTCCTCCTCCCCGGACGAAGATACCGCCATCGCCGTAAGCGCGGAAGAGCCCAGCGAAAACAGCAAGGCAAGACAGATCAAAACGCGAAAGAACCTACGTTTCACGAAATATCACCACCAGAAAAATCAGAGCTTCCCCCAAAAACAATCTCAAAGGAGTGTATCGTAAAGGAACGGGGACACCCCGAAAACAACAGGCAGTCAGGCCGCAGGCGGCACAGGGGCGCGGGAAAGGACGCGCCAAGGTGATTTTGACGGTAGTATATCACAGACAACCGAATATGGAAAGGGGGCTAATCCTATGCCGGCAGTAACAGCAGACAGGACGATTGAACGCACCGACAAGCCGCTGCACATCACAAAGCGGATTGGCTCCACGACCTACAAGGTGAGCGTTCATTTCAGCAGGACGAGCAGGGAAACCATGAGCGATAAGCTGGTACGCCTGATTGAAAGGGACGCGGTGAAACAGTGAAAACGACACCGAGAACCGCCGCGCCGGACAGCCAGAAAGAGGGAACCATGAACGACAACAAGCTGACTATCCTTTACGAGAGATTGAGCCATGAGGACGGGCGGGAAAATGAATCCCTGTCCATTGAGCATCAAAAGGAGTACCTGGAGGAATACGCGGCCCGGAACGGCTTTACCAATGTTGTCCACCGGACGGATGACGGGTGGAGCGGCACACGCTGGGACAGACCCGGATTTTTGCAGATTATGGAGGACATCGAGCGCGGCAATGTGGGCCAAATCCTGATTAAAGACATGAGCAGATTAGGCCGCGACCACTTGCGCGTGGGGCTGTTTTTGGAGCAGTTACGGGAGCGGGGCGTCCGGCTGATCGCCGTGGCCGAGGGCATCGACACCGCCAAGGGCGAGGACGATTTCATGCCCTTCCGAAACATCTTTGCGGAGTGGCACGCCAGAGATACCAGCCGGAAGATACGGGCGATTTTCGGCGCGAGGACGGCGGCGGGAAAGCACGTCACCGGCGCGCTGCCCTACGGCTATCTGCACGACCCGGACGACCGCCAGAAGTGGATTTTGGACGAGGAAGCCGCCCCCGTTGTCAAGCGCATCTTCCAGGGCGTTATCGAGGGCAAGCCCCTTGCCAGAATTGCGGAGGAATTGACCGCCGAGCGGATACTCACCCCCGCCGCCCATTGGAGGGCCATCGGGGAGCGGGTGAGCATGGGCGCGTCGGGCGCAGACCCCTACAAATGGGCCACCGCCACCCTTATCCAAATCCTCAAAAAAGAAGAATATATGGGCTGGACAGTCCTCAACAAGACCGCCACCGAAAGCTACAAATCCAAGAAGCGGGAGGCCACCCCGCAGGAAAACCGGCTGATTTTCAAGGACACCCACCCCGCCATCATTGACGAGGAAACATGGAATGTCGTTCAGCGTCTGCGGGAAACCAAGCGTGTCCGGGAGCGCATCGGCGGCGAGCCGAACCCGCTGACCGGCGTTCTGTACTGCGCCGACTGCGGACAGAAGATGTACCACAAGAGGGGCAGTACCGGCAGACCCGACCAGCCCCACCATGAGTATGTCTGTTCCAGCTACCGCCACTATTCCCGAAGCTGCACCTGTCACTATATCCGCGTCAGCGTTGTGGAAAGCCTGGTGCTGGAAGCCATACGGCGGGTCAGCGGATATGTGCGGGAGAACGAGGCGGAGTTTATCGAGCGTGTCCGGGAGAAATCGGAGTTACAGCAGGAGGCGGCGGTAAAGGAGAGCCGCAAAAAGCTGTCAAAGGCCAAGCGGCGGCGGGAGGAAATCAGCGGCCTGATAAAGAAACTTTATGAAGCCTACGCCACGGGGAAGATACCCGAAAACCACTTTTCCGAACTGCTGACCGGCTACGACACCGAGCAGAAAACCCTTGACGGGGAAATCGAGAGGTTACAGGCCGAAATCGACCGCTACAACACCGACAGCGTGAGGGCTGACAAGTTTATCGAACTGGTGAAGCGGCACACCGAGTTTAACGAGTTTTCCGCATCCCTGCTGAACGAGTTTGTGGAGAAGATAATCGTCCATGAGGCCACCAAAGTGAACGGGGTACGGGAGCAGGAGGTTGAAATCTATCTGAACTTTATCGGCAAATTCGACCTGCCCG
>CAJUMH010000044.1 GCA_910587145.1 uncultured Ruthenibacterium sp.
TGCATTGCTATTTGGTGTACTGTTTTGACCTGATCTTGTGTAGACACTATTTAAGCGGTCCCGCTATTTTCTTCGTCATTTTGGGGTCAATCCCCAATTCTGTGTAAACTCCATTTGGGGTGCAAATAGAGCAAAATTTATTCAGGGCGGCAGCCGTGGAATCCGGCTGCTGCCATGTTAACAACATAACGCGGGTGGGGTCGGATGTCAAGTGGGTAGAGGAGCAGTTCATCTTGCCCTTGACATCCTGCCACGGCGGTGTTACTCGGGCATACGCTCGGCAAAGCAGATGGCCATCTGGGCGTGGATCAGGCTCCAGTCCTGCCGCCGTCCAGTCCACTTTTTCGTAATATCCATCATGGCCAAATACAGCATTTTCAGCAGGCTGTCATCGGTAGGAAACACGGATTTGGCCTTGGTCACCTTGCGCAGCTGGCGGTTAAAGCCCTCAATGGCATTGGTGGTGTAGATCAGCCTGCGCACCTCCTGAGGATACTTGAAGTAGGTGCTGAGATTGGCCCAGTTGGCCCGCCAGGATTGGGAGATTTTCGGGTATTTCTTGTCCCAGCGCTCCTCAAAAGCGTCCAGGGCATCCAAGGCGGCCTGCTCATCTACGGCTGAATGGACCGCCGCTGCGGACATGGCAGCGGATGGCATCCAGAAATACCACGGCGTAAATGGATTCCAAGGGGGCGCTGCTGCCATTCACGAGCCACAGGCAGGATCTTGTCCGTGATCCGGCTGACTGTGCTGCCCGAGAACAGGTTCTGGATGTCATCCATGCTGTCGATGTTTGCCATCTGCAGCAGCTCACGGATTTTTTCCCGACGTGCACTTTCTTCCGGCGTACGGTTCTTTCTGGCCATATGTAATTCCTCCTGTGTGGTGCTTGTATTCTACACCGCACAGGAGGTTTACAAAAACTTTGGGATGTTCTCGTTTACAGAGCGTTTTAATTCTTTGTAAACGCCCTTTTTGTACGTTTTAATCGATTATTTTGTGGATTTGCCGCGCAATTCGGATGCAAGCAGCGCCACAAACTGCGAAGCGGTCGGCTTTTTCTGCAGCGGTATTGCAGACAGCGCCTGCAAGCCCTCCTGATGTTTTTTCCAAATGTCGGCTACCGTCAGGCGCAGGCTTTTTTCGAGAGCTTCCCGGCTTCCGCCGTATTGCTTCGCCGCCTCGGGATACAGCCACTTTGTCACCATCCGCAGTGATTCCGGCTCCTGCATCGCGACAAGGACAGCCGCCTCTGCGGCATAAAAGCCCTGCGTGTTCTCGTATACGCCCAATCGGTGCAGCGCGGCACCAATGGTTTCATCCATTTTTCTCCGTCCCTTCCTGCGGGAAAAAACAGTTGACACTGCAGCCATACAGCTTAGCCATCGCAAAGGCGTAGTCAAACTTCGGCTGCCTTTTCCCCGCCTCATAGCTTTGCAAGGTACGCAATTCAAAAGGCAGCTGTTCAACGGCCTTTTCTTGGGTCAGTCCGGCCCGGTTTCGTGCTTGTTGGTAGGGATTGTTTTTGTGTGGATGGTACATAGCAATTTCCTCCTTTAGATGATGATCACAGGAAAAATCTTCCTGTGAGAAAATTGTACCGATTCCGCGCGAAAAAGACCCCGTTGAAATGTGCGGGTTGCACAAATTTGTCGAATTTTATCGTTTTGACGAATTTCTTTGTGCATCTTGACAGAACTGCTTTAAAATTTTTCGTCAACAAAAAGGCGCTTGCAAGGGAGATGCATTCTCTCGTGCAAGCGCTTCTTTATTTTTATACTTTTGTTGTTTTTTGCAGGGTTCTTTTCTCATTCTTTCCGGAAAAATTCCTCATTCTTCATACAAAGCAATAAAAGACAAAAACAGAATTCGTAAGACAATTTTTTGCAAAATTTTGCCGATTTTTAGGTGAAACGCATAAAAAATATTGTAAGATGAATAAAAAATAGTGACAATCACGATTTGTATGTTGACAAACATCTTACAAATTGCTGCAATCAAAGCATCATAGGGAGGGGCAATGCCGAAAACCGCGGCAATGCCGTGCGGGGTAGCGTAGAGGATCGAGACAGAATGGAAAAAAGAAAAAGTCCGCCGTCGGCTGCGGTGGCGCAGCAGATCAGCGATAGGATCCTCAGCCAGAGGCTGGCCGCGGGCACAAAGCTGCCCAAGCGAAACGCAGATAGCGGAATCCTATGGCGTCAGTCGGCCCACCATCCGCGAGGCTATGAAAGTGCTGCGTGCGCAGAACATGGTAGATATCCGGCAGGGCGACGGCACATATGTGAGCGACGGCACCTGTATGGGGGAGGATCCGCTGAAGCTGCGGTATGTCGATTCCAAGACGCTGACAGAGGGCGTATTTGAGGTGCGCTTGCTGCTGGAACCGCAGATCGCAATGCTGGCGGCGCAGCGCATTACGCAGGCCGAGCTTCGGAAGATGGAGCAGATCGTGGAAAAGATACGGCAGATACAATATCAGGATCCTGTCCGTCTGGGGCTGGATATGGAATTCCATACGCTGATTGCAAAAAGTACACGCAACTCCGTATTTGGGCAGCTGATGCCCATAATTTACGAGACGATCGAAAAAGGCTCCGTCTGGCTGAACGAGGCGGAAGAAAACTACAAGCGTTCACAGCGCGCGCATCAGGAGATCTATGTGGCGCTTGTCAAACGGGATGCCTATCTTGCCAAAAATGTGATGACGGCACATATTTATGCGGCGATCGACGATATCAAGCTGTTGGACTCTGTGCGGGAGGATGCAAGGGCCGACGCCAAGGAAAGGAACGCGTGAGAGTTATGCCGAGAAAAAATTCGAGATCTGGCCATACCTGCTGCTCGCCGTCTGGCGCTGGCTGTATGACGGCAATTACGGCGTAATCAACAATCCGCTCATTCGCCTGGGCGTTTTGGAGGACGGCATCCTGTTCCTCATCCGCAAGGAGACAGCGCTCCCGGCGGTGACCGTCTCGGTGGTGTGGCGGGGCATTCCGTTCTTTGCACAGATGCTGCTGGCCGCGCTGCAGGGCGTATCCCCTGATATGTACGAGGCGGCCGATATCGACGGCGCGAATTTCTTCCGGAAGCTGTTCCGCATCACGTTGCCGTCCATTAAAAACACGCTGTTTGTCACGCTGCTGCTGCGCGTGATCTGGGTGATGAACTCGGTGGATATCATCCAGAACATGACGGCCGGCGGCCCGGCCTACGCAACGCAGACGCTGAGCCTTGTGGCCTGCGGTGGCACGGCATCGTCCGGCACTCCGGCAGCCGGTTCTGTGCCGGCCGCTTCCATACCGGCCTCTGCGCCCGAAACCGCCCCCCAGCGCCGCCTTTGCGGAGCTGACCGACGGCTTCAAAACCGGCCTTACCGCCATCATCATCCATCGCATCGGCTCGTATGCCCAGTGGGTAGACCGGTTCGGCGAGGACGTGGGCGCGTTCGTCGTTCCCGGCACCGACAAGGGCCAGTGGACCTGCGCGGGCGATACCGAGATCGTTGTCTACGAGCAGTGCGAAAACAAAGACGCCGCGTTTGAATTCTACAAATACATGACGCTGGGCGAGGGCGGCACCGCTTGGTTCAAGGGCACCGGCAAGGGCCTTGGCACCAGCAACATTCAGGCCACCGAGGAATTTAAGAGCAACGAGTTCCAGATCGTTTCTGCCGATGCGCTGAAGGTTGCCGGCGTTCTGCCCCCGATGGATACGCAGACCGAATTTACCGGCAATATCTGGGCGCCCACGAACCAGCAGGCTCTGACGGGTGAGATCACGCCGGAGCAGGCCCTCGAAACGATGAACAAGGCGCTGCACGGCTAAGCGGCTTTCGCCATTTGGGCAAAACAAAAGAAACCTTCCGCGCGGCATGCGTCCGCGCGGGAGGAAACCCGGCCGCAGGGCCGCAGCGTGCCCTGCGCGCCGAAAAATCAAATGAAGCGAGGCGAGGTGTTGCGGGCGCTCTGCCCCTCAAAACGAGCGCTCCGCGATATCTCGTTTCAAAGAAGGGCTGCGGACAAAGCCCTGCGGCTTTGCTTTCGGGCAGGGGATCCGCCCGCAAACGGGGCCGGCTTTGCAAAACAGCCCGCACACAGGCAAACGGCTCATGCACCCGCCGCCGGGTCGTGCGGAAAGGGAATTTCCTTTTTAGATTGCTTTTTAAAGGGAGAAATGTTATTATGAAAATTACTGTTCATGAATTTTCCGGAGAGGGAATGCGGCGCGTTTTTGAAAACCAAAAATGGATGGTCGGCATCAAAAACTGGAAGCCGGCCAACGACATTGCCGGCATTGATATGCTGGAGCGCCACAACCGGACGGACGAGCTGTTTGTGCTGGCGGCCGGCTCCTGCACGCTGGTTTGCGCCGAGGAAACGCCGGACGGCCTTGTTTTCGACAAGGTGGAAATGGAGCCGTGCAGGGTGTACTGTATTCCGGCAACGATGTGGCACAATACCGTCACCCAAAAAGACACCAAAATGATTTTGATCGAAGATTCCAATACCGGCATGAACAACAGCGATATTTATCGGCTGAGCGAGGCGCAGATCGCGGCCATTCAAAAGCTGGTGCGGTAGGCATCAGCCCCCAAAAGCTTTGGCGGGCCGCGCATTCCCGAGGAAACGGATCTGTAAAAAGCCTCGCAGGGCGGTGCGCGCTTTTTAACGCAAAAAAGCGCGCGGGCAAGACGGTGAGAAAAGAAAACAAAATGTCAGGGAAGCCCCGCCATTTTGTTTTCTGAAGACACTGTCCCAAAAGAGGCGAAACGGAGCGCCGCGCATGACGCGGGACGTTTTGAAAACAGGATTCAGGAATAGGAAGGAATGTTGCCAATGAAGATCGCATTTGGAAACGACCATACGGCCCTTGCCCTGAAAGCGGAGCTTGTGCCGTATTTGAAGGCGCAGGGACACGAGATCGTAGACTGCGGCACCAATACGCCGGAGAGCTGCGATTACCCGGTATACGGCGAACGCGCGGCGCTTGCGGTACAGCGCGGCGAGGCCGATTGCGGCATTCTCGTCTGCGGCACAGGCGTGGGCATTTCGCTTGCGGCCAATAAGGTGAACGGCATCCGCGCCGTGGTTTGCAGCGAACCGTATTCCGCAATGCTTTCCAAACAGCACAACAACACCAATATGCTTGCCCTCGGCGCACGGGTGGTGGGCGCAGAACTGGCCAAAATGATCGTGGATGCGTGGCTCGGCGCCGCCTTTGAGGGCGGGCGCCACAGCCGGCGTGTCGATCTGATTACGGAGATCGAGCGGCGCCGGCAGAGCTGATGCCGTTTGTGCCCCGCAAAAGGCGGGGCGCACAAAGCGCGGGATCCGCAGCACAAAGCGTAAAACCTGCGGCACAAAGCGCGGGATTTGCGGCACAAAGCGCGAAATCCGCGGCACATAGCACAAACGCCGTTTGGGAGCGAGCGCCCTAAACGGCGGCCGTGCCGCCGCAAGGCGCGCCGGCACGGCGAAAAAGAAGGGGATGGGAAGCAAAACGCGCACCGGCGCGGCCGGAACGGCGCTCTTTTCCATAGCAGGAGGGTGTTTTGGCAGGGCAGGGGATCGGCAAAGGGCGTTTTTTGCCCTGCGGGCCTTGCCTGCGGGAAATAAGACACCTTGCAGAGAAAAAGGAGAAGTGACGATGAAATTCTTTTATCGACACCGCGAACCTGGACGAGATCCGCGGGATGAACGATCTCGGCATTGTGGACGGCGTTACGACGAATCCGTCCATCATCGCCCGCGAGGGCAAAGATCGGAAGCAGACGCTGATCCGGATCTGCGGGATGGTGGACGGCCCTGTCAGCGGCGAGGTGTTGGCGCTGGATACTGAGGGTATGGTAAACGAGGGCATCGAAATCTCGAAACGGCACCCCAATATGGTGGTGAAGATCCCCCTCACGCAGGCGGGCATCGGTGCGGTATCGCGGCTTTCCAAAATGGGCATCAAGACGAATGTCACCACTGTGTATTCGGCTTCGCAGGCGCTGCTGGCCGCGAAGGCGGGTGCCACCTATGTCAGCCCGTTCGTGAGCCGTTCGGACAACGTTCTGATGGATGGCATGCAGATGCTGCGCGATATCTGCGAGGTGTACCGGGTGCAGGGCATCCAGACGCAGGTGCTGGCGGCCAGCATGCGCACCCCCACCTATGTGGTGGAGGCCGCGCGCGGGTGCGGATGTGGCCACGATCCCCTATGCGACAATGAAAAAATGTTCTGGCATCCGATGACCGACGTGAGTATCGACGATTTCATGAAAGACTGGAAAAACGCGATGGGCGACGCCAGGATCCTCTGAACGACCGGAACAGGAAGAAAGGAAACAGGTGAAAACGATGCATGACATCCAGAACATCGAACAAAAAGCCAGAGAGATCCGCAAGCATGTGGTAAAAATGATCGGCAAGGCCAAGTCCGGGCATCCGGGTGGCTCGCTCAGCTGCGCAGATCTTGTGGCGGCGCTGTATTTTGACGTGATGAATATCGATCCCCAAAATCCCCAGTGGGCAGACCGCGATCGCTTTGTGATGAGCAAGGGCCATGCCTGCCCGGCCATGTATGCCGCGCTGGCGATGAAGGGCTACTTCCCGATGGAGGAACTGGGCACTTTGCGCGAGCTGGGTTCGATTTTGCAGGGCCACCCGTATTCCGGCAAGACACCGGGCGTAGATGTGAGCACTGGCTCGCTGGGCCAGGGCCTTTCCGTGGCAAACGGCATTGCGCTGGGCGGCCGGCTGGACGGCAGGGATTACTACGTTTACTGCCTGATGGGCGACGGTGAGATCGAAGAGGGCCAGGTTTGGGAAGCTGCGATGAGCGCCGCGCACTACAAGCTGGATCATGTGATCGGCTTTGTGGATTACAACCATCTGCAGATCGACGGTACCATCGAGGACGTGATCGGCAACGTGAATATCGGCGGCAAATTCGCCGCGTTCGGCTGGAACGTGCTGACGGTGGACGGGCACAATGTTGCCGAGATTCTCGAGGCCATCGAGCAGGCAAAGGCCACGAAGGGCAAGCCCACAATGATCATCCTGAACACCGTAAAGGGCAAGGGCGTTTCGTTTATGGAAAATCAGGTGGGCTGGCACGGCAAGGCGCCGTCGGCCGAACAGGTGGAACAAGCGCTGAAGGAATTGGGGGAATAAGACAATGAATGAACTGATCGCGACAAGAGACGCCTTTGGCCAGGCTCTCCTCGATTTTTCGAAGGATAATAAAGATATCGTTGTGCTGGATGCCGATTTGGCGCATGCCACCATGAGCTGCAAATTCCAGGACGCTGTTCCCGAGCGCTTTTTCAATGTTGGTATTGCCGAGGGAGATCTGGTAGATACCGCCGCCGGCCTTGCCGCTACGGGCAAGATCCCGTTTGCCTGCACGTTTGCGATGTTCGCGGCCGGGCGCGCGTTCGAGCAGGTGCGCAATTCCATCGCCTATCCGCGCCTGAACGTAAAAATCTGCGGCAGCCACGGCGGCATTGCCGTCGGCAAAGACGGCGCAACGCATCAGGCCATTGAGGATCTGGCGCTGATGGCGGCCGTGCCGAACATGGTCGTAATTAACCCGGGCGACGCCGTGGAGATGCGCGCGGCGGTAAAGGCCATGATCGAGTATGACGGCCCGGTTTATGTGCGTTTGGGCCGCAACCCCGTCCCCGTGGTGTTTGATGAAAAAACCTACCATTTCGAGATCGGCAAGGGCATCCGGGTACGCGAGGGCAAGGACGTAACGCTGGTGGCCACGGGCGCGCTGTTCGATATCGCGAATAAGGCGGCGGACGCGCTGGCCGAAGAGGGTATTGGGGCCGAGGTGATCAACATCGCCACAATCAAGCCGCTGGATAAGGAGCTGATCATTGAATCGGCGAAGAAGACCGGGCGCGTGGTGGTAATGGAGGAAGGCATCATCGTGGGTGGCCTTGGCAGTGCCGTTGCGGCGGCGCTGAGCGAAGTGTGCCCGGTGCCGATGCGCTATATCGGCATGGACGATTGCTTCGGCCAATCCGGCGACGCGGCCGATCTGATGGAATATTACGGAATGTCCGTGGAGAACACCGTGAAGAAGGTAAAGGAACTGCTGTAAGAGCCTGAACGGGCGGCGGCCGGGATTTTTCAGGATCCTGGCCGCCGGCTTTTTTAAAAGCTCCGTGCGGCGAAAAGGGGCTTCGGCCTCTGCGCGTTTGGATCGAAAAGGCCGTTTTCCGCAAACGGAAAAAGCCAATTTTCGCAAACAAATACGTGCTGCGGGTGGCCTCCGGCCGCCCAGTGCGCTCGGAGGAAGCCGGCCTCATCGGCGTGCGCGGCGAAAACGAGTATACCATTCAGGACGACCGCGCCGTGCTGGAATTCTATGTTGCCCATAAGAACGACGACAGCGCCGCCCATGCGCACGCCGTATTGAGCAACGCGGCGTTCTGGGGGGCAGGATCTCACCGCCGTGCCGGGTCTGGAGGCCGCTGTGGCCGGATATTTGGAGCAGATCCGCACGCAGGGCGCCTACGCCGTGATGAAGAGCCTGCTGTAAGGATCCGGCGCTTCAAAGCCCGGCATACACGGCTCGGCGCTTCAAAGCCTGCGTGCGTGGTTCGCTGCTTCAAGAAACGTTCCGCGCGTCTTTCGGGGCAAAATGATCAAAAAAGCCGGCGCGTTCCAAAGGGAAAACCTTCCCCGGAACGCGCCGACTGCGTTTTCTTTGTCTGCCGGAGCACTTTCGGGATCCCAAAAAAACAAAATGGAAGCCTGGAAAACAGAATTCGGAAAAAAGCGGAAATTCTTTTGTTTCATTCCACAAAGAGCCCCGTAAATCTTGGCTGCCGTTTGAACAGAATGCTGAAAATAAAAAGAAAGATATTTTTTTAACACGCTTTCCCCCTATTTATGCTATACTACCCTTTGGGCCATTGCCGCGCGGCCTGCGGCCATGTCCCTTCTGCGGCGGGCGCAGGGCGTTTATGCCCGGTTTTTGGGGCGGTTTTGCCTGCCTGCCATTGTTTGTAAGCACCCCGTGCCCGGCACGGGAGAAGGATAAGGAGGAATGCGAGAGCATGTATAAAATTTTGGAAAAAACGCCGCTGAACCCGACAGTGACGAAAATGGTCGTTGAAGCGCCGCTGGTAGCCAAAAAGGCGGAACCGGGCCAGTTCATTATCTTCCGCGCCACCGAGGACGGCGAGCGCATCCCGCTTACGATCGCGGACTACGACCGCGCGGCGGGCACGGTGACCATCATCTTCCAGATCGTCGGCGCAGGCACTATGGAGCTGAACGCGCTGAACGAGGGCGAGTACATCGTCGATTTTGTCGGCCCGCTCGGCACGCCCAGCCATTTGGAGGGCATCAAAAAGGTGGCCGTTGTGGGCGGCGGCGTGGGCTGCGCCATCGCGTACCCCACCGCGAAGAAGCTGCACGAGCTGGGCGCCGAGGTGCACAGCATCATCGGCTTCCGTAACGAGGATCTGGTGATCCTGGAAAAGGAATTCGAGGCGGTTTCCGACCGTGTGGTGAAGATGTCCGATGACGGCAGCTGGGGCGAAAAAGGCCTTGTCACCAACGCGCTGGAGGCCCTGATCGGAGAGGGCAACCGGTACGATGAGGTGATTGCCATCGGCCCGGTGATCATGATGAAATTCGTCTGCGAGCTGACGAAGAAGTACGGCATCAAAACCACGGTTTCGATGAACCCCATTATGATCGACGGTACGGGCATGTGCGGCGGCTGCCGCCTGACACTGAACGAGGACGGCAAAAAGGTGACGAAGTTTGCCTGCGTGGACGGCCCGGATTTCGACGGCCATAAGGTGGATTTCGACGAGGCGATGAAGCGCGGCGCCATGTACTGCGAGTTCGAGGCGCATGCCCGCGAGGCCACGTGCGAGCTGTTGAAAAAGGAGGTCAAGTGATTATGCCGAATATGGATCCGAAAAAATGCCCCATGCCGGTACAGGAACCGGACGTGCGCAACAAAAATTTTAAAGAGGTTGCGCTGGGCTATACTTACGAGATGGCGGTAAACGAGGCAAAGCGCTGCCTGAACTGCCCCAAAAAGCCCTGCGTGAGCGGATGCCCGGTAAATATTGATATCCCGGCGTTCATCGCGAAGGTGGCTGAAGGCGATATGGAGGGCGCGTATGCCGTGCTGAGCGCATCGAGCGCGCTGCCCGCCGTGTGCGGCCGCGTGTGCCCGCAGGAGACACAGTGCGAGGGCAAGTGTGTGCGCGGCATCAAAACAGAGAGCGTCGGCATCGGCCGGCTGGAGCGCTTTGTGGCCGATTGGCATCGCGAGCACAGCACCGAAAAAGCCGCCAAACCCGCGCCCAACGGCCATAAGGTGGCCGTCATCGGCTCCGGCCCGTCGGGCCTCACCGCCGCGGGCGATCTGGCAAAACTGGGCTATCAGGTAACAATCTACGAGGCGCTGCACACCCCGGGCGGCGTTCTGGTATACGGCATTCCCGAATTCCGCCTGCCCAAGGATATCGTCCGCCACGAGATCGACGGCCTGAGGGAAATGGGCGTGGATGTGGAGACGAACGTGGTTATCGGCAAGACGATCACCATCGACGAGCTGTTCGATATGGGCAACGAGGCGGTGTTCATCGGCTCGGGCGCGGGCCTGCCCCGTTTTATGGGCATCCCGGGCGAGAGCCTGAAGGGCGTATATTCCGCCAACGAGTTCTTAACGCGCATCAATCTGATGAAGGCGTACAAGGAAGGCTCCAAAACGCCCATTCAGCACGCAAAGAACGTGGCCGTCGTGGGCGGCGGCAACGTGGCGATGGATGCCGCGCGCAGCGCAAAGCGCCTGGGCGCCGAGAATGTGTACATCGTTTACCGCCGCGGCATGGAAGAGCTGCCTGCCCGTAAGGAAGAGGTAGAGCACGCCGTGGAAGAGGGCATCATCTTTAAAACGCTCAACAACCCTGTCGAGGTGCTGGGCGACGAGAACGGCAATGTGTGCGGCATGCGCTGCATCGAGATGGAGCTGGGCGAGCCGGACGAGAGCGGCCGCCGCCGCCCGATCGAGAAAGCCGGCAGCGAATTTGTGCTGGACGTGGACTGCATGATCATGTCCATCGGCACCAGCCCGAACCCGCTTATCCGCTCCACGACGCCGGGCCTCGAGACGAACAAGCACGGCTGCATCATCACGAACGGCGACGACGGCCTGACGACGCGCAACGCGGTCTATGCCGGCGGCGACGCTGTTACGGGCGCGGCCACCGTCATTTTGGCCATGGGCGCGGGCAAAAACGCCGCGAAGGCCATCGACGAATACATCAAAAGCAAGAACGCGTAAGCGCCTGTTTTGGTTCTTTTGCGCATTGCCGGAAGGGGCTGCTCCCGCCGCTCAGGCAAAAACAGCGTTTGCAAAATAAAAATGGGTCGCCGGTTTGGGTGGAACTTCGTAAGGAAGTTCCACCCAATACTTTTGTAAAGCCGGCCGAATGTGATTGGATTGCAGGGATATTCAACACTTTGGAGGTAAATTGTGCCCTTCCCGGTTTAGAGGACAGTAAAAAAGATAAAAAAACAGAATGAAAC
>CAJUMH010000045.1 GCA_910587145.1 uncultured Ruthenibacterium sp.
CTGGGCGGCATCAGCCTGTCCGGCGGCGTGGGCTCGGTGATCGGCGCGGGCATCGGCGCGGTGATCATGGCATCTATCAGCTATCTGCTGGTGTTCATGGGCTTTTCTTCCAACTACGATAACGCCATCACCGGTGTGATCCTCATCACCATTGTTGTTGCGGATGCGCTGATGCAGTACAGGGCCGCGGTGAACAACCGTCACGCCCGTCTGGCCGCGCGCACCTCGGCGGCACTTGGCGGAAAGGGGGCGGCCGGGCAATGAAGGATCGCTCTCTGAAGCCGAACGCCTCCAAAACCCTGCGCCGGTTGTGGAACGGTTCCAGCTTTCGATGGAATCTGTTCCTGCTGGCCCTCATCACGGCAGAGTGCGTTGTATTCGGCGTCGCCAATTCCAAGTTCCTGTCTCTTCCCCGCATCTTTGCTTCCGCTAACGGGGATCTTACCTTCTGGTATGTTTCCGTCTTTGTCACCTTTGTAATGATCACCGGCGGCATCGACATTCAGTCCTGCTCCATCGTGGGCCTTACCTCCATCATCATCGGCGTGGCATGGCAGGATTTTGGAATGAACATCTGGGTGGCGTCCCTGTTGGCTGTGGCGGTATCCGTGGCCTGCGGCGCGCTGAGCGGCTTTTTTGTGGCGTATTGCGGCGTTCAGGCCATGGTGGTCACACTGGGCGGCAGCTTTCTTTATTCGGGCCTTGGGCTGCTGGTGTCAACGCTTTCCAGCACCGAGGCATACAAGGGCATCAGCGGCTTCCCCGACAGCTTTAAAGCGCTTACCAAAACAAAGGTGTTCGATCTGATCCCCTTACAGATGATCCTCTTTTTGCTGCTGCTGACGGCGGCATATCTGCTGCTCCACCGCAGCAAATATGGCCGGAAGGTATTTTTAGTGGGCGTTAATCCCGCTGCGGCGGAGTATTCCGGCATAAACAGCCGCTGGATTAGTATGTCCACATATATTCTCAGCGGCCTTGCGGCGGGGATTACCGGCGTGGTGATGACTTCTCAGCTGGGCACGGCCAAATCCGATTTGGGCGGCAATTTCACCATGACCATTATCACTGCCTGCGTGCTGGGCGGCACCCTCTCCACCGGCGGAAAGGGCAGCGCCATCGGCACCGCGCTGGCGGCCATCTCCATTACCCTGCTGCGGTTTGGAATGCCGCTGTGCTTCGGTGTGAATAAGCAATATCTGGATATTCCCATCGGCGTATTGCTGGTAGTAGTTGTGGTTGGGCGGGCTGTTTTCAGCAATCCCTCCGTGATCGCCTGGGCGGGCAGGCTGCGCAAAAAAACGACAAAGGCCGGCAGTTAGCCGGCAGAGAAGCCGGCCGAAGGAAAGGCTGACCGAGGGAGAAACCGGACGGCAGAGAATCTGCCCGAAGGAAAGGCTGACCGAAGGAGAAACCGGACGGCAGAGAAAAGGAACGCCCGCGGCGCTGTCGGCTGGCCGGCCAAAATGGGGGCCGGCATTCCGCCTGCCCGAAAGGCAGACAAAGCCGGACAAATTTTTAAAAAAGATATTTGGGGGCGTTTGCCCTTGAATATAAAAAATTCCAAAATGGAGGAATGAACAAATGAAACTGAAGAAACTTGCAGCGCTGCTGCTTGCTTTGTGCATGGTATTTGCACTGGCAGCCTGCTCCAACGGCAATTCGAGCAGCACTCCGGCTGTCGATTCGCAGCCCCAGCAGAGCAGCACTCCGGCTGTCGATTCGCAGCCCCAGCAGAGCAGCGCTCCCGCCGACAGCAGCGAACCCGCTGCCGACGGTGTCCAGCCTGTGGATGGCAAAACCGTAGCCTTTATTCCGAAGCTCACCGGCAACGCCTTCTTTGAGGTAGCCAATACCGGCGCGCAGGAATTTGCCAAGGATTGGGGCATCACCGTTGACTACATCGGTTCGCCCAACGCCACTGCTGCCGATCAGGTGCAGTGCATCAACGACGCCATCTCCAAGGGCGTAGACGCCATCTGCATCTCCACCGTAGACGCCGCCGGTGTTGCCGACGCGCTGCAGGAAGCCATGGATGCGGGCATCGTTGTCTGCACATGGGACTCCGACGCCGCCGCTTCCAACCGCGCTCTGATGGTTTCTCAGGGCACGCCTGAGGTTCTGGGCCAAATGCTGGTAGATCTGGCTGTCAACGGCCTGAAGGATCGCGGCATCGACCCGGACAAGGACGAAGTAAAGTATGCTTGGCACTATTCTCAGGCCACTGTTACCGACCAGAACTCCTGGCAGGTTGAGGGCGAGAAGATCATCCAGGAAAAATACCCCAACTGGGTGAACGTCCATCCCGACAACTACTACTCCGAGCAGGACGCGGAGAAATCCGTTACCATCGGCGAGGCCGTGCTGGCTGATAACCCCGACATCGACCTGATCATCTGCAACGATTCCACTGCTCTGCCCGGCCAGCTGCAGGCTGCCGAGAACAAGCAGCTCACCAAGGATGACGTAACCATCACCGGTTTCGCCACCCCCAACGCCATTAAAGATTATTGCACCAATGGCACCCTGTTCAACTGGGGCCTGTGGGACTGCAAGATCCAGGGTGGTCTGGGCTGCTATGTAGCCGCCTATATCGCTGCCGGCAACGATGTGAAGGTTGGCGATGTGATCGACGTGCCCGGTATTGGCAAGTGCGAAGTGATGCCGAACAACTGCCTGAATCCCGACGACGCCACCGGCGATATCAACAACGGCGTGGTGTTGCTGCCCGAGCGCGCCATCTTTAACGCAGAGAACATGGATGACTACGACTTCTAAGGCTTTCAAACAACGTTTTCCATATTTTTTGCAGCAGGGCTTGTAACGGCCCCCGGGCGGCGGAGCGAGGCAGGCGCCTCGCTCCGCTCCCAAAAGAGCGCCGGCATGCGGCGCTCTTTTGGGAGCGGAGGGTTTTCTTCGCCGCCGTCAAGATTCTCTGTACGGGGGAAATCCTGCCGGACGGCAGCGTTCCCCGCCGTACACCGCAGCCCTTGGAGAGGGGCTTTAATCACTACTACTCTATCATATAAGGAGCATTTGATATTATGGCTGATTTGGAAGGCTTGAAGGTTTCCAAGGATTACCACGTAAACGTTCCCTTTGCCAACCAGAAGGGATTTTTCCTCAAGGGCATCAACAGTCTGGATTGGGGCATGAAAAAGCACATGGCCAATATTTTCAATCCCGAGAGCGGCAACACGGTGATGTTCGCCTTTGACCACGGCTATTTTATGGGTTCCACCGCCGGCTTGGAGCGTCTGGATCTGCTGCTGCCGCAGCTGGCCCCCTATGTGGATTGCTTTATGGGCACCCGCGGCGCGCTGCGTACCTGCGTTCCGCCCGAGATCGTAAAGAGCGTGGCCCTGCGTGTCACCTCCGGCTCCTCGATGATCCAGGACGATTTGAGCCACGAGATTGTGGCGGTGGACATTGAGGACGCCATCCGCATGAATGCCGACTGCATGGCGGTGCAAACCTTTATCGGGGCGGACGGGCAGCTGTCCAGTCTGGAGAATCTGAACCGCGTAATCAATGCGGGCATGCGTTATTCCATCCCCACTATGGGCGTATGCGCGGTGGGCAAGGATATGGCCCGCACCGACCGCTTCTTCAAGCTGGCCACCCGCATCATTGCCGAAATGGGCGTACAGGTGGTAAAAACCTACGACTGCGAAAACTTTGAGGAGGTTGTGGCAGCCTGCCCCGTGCCGATCGTGGTGGCGGGCGGCAAGAAGCTGTCCGAGCCGGACGCGCTGAAGCTGGCCTACGGCGTAATCCAAAAGGGCGCCCGCGGCGTGGATATGGGCCGGAACATCTTCCAGAGCCCACACCCCGTGGCCATGGCTCAGGCGGTATCCATGATCGTTCACAAGGGAGCGACCGATAAAGAAGCGCTGGAATTCTATCAGGACGAGATCCACAAGGAAGCGCAGCCGAACCGCTGAAACGGATCGGAGCCAACAGATCCGGCCAACGCAAAACGGATCGACCGGTTCGGTAAAACAAAATGGATCCATCAAGTACGGGAGGGGGGAGACAGACCGTCTCCCCCCTCCCGTTTCGGTAAACTGCTGTAAAAGCCGGGAGGAGTCGCTATGTTTTTGCAGGTAATTCAAATGGTGCTGCCCATTATTGCGCTGCTGGGATTGGGCATGGTGTGCCGCAAAAAAAATATTTTTGATATGAACGGCCTGGCCGGCCTGAAAGCGGTGGTGGGAGATGTCTGCCTTCCGGTGGTGCTGTTCAACGCCTTTTTTACCGCCCATTACTCGGCGGCAGTGGCGCTGATCTTTTTGCTGGTATACGCCGGGTTTGGGCTGGCTTTGGGGTTGGGCTTTGCGATGAAAGGGCTGGCCGCTCCCCACGGGAAGTTTTTCCCCTTTCTGCTGACAAGCGCCGAGGGCGGCATGCTGGGCTATGCGCTTTACGGCGTGCTGATGGGCGAGCAGTCCGGTTTTGCCGCCGTAGATCTGGGACAGACGGTGTTCGCCTATACGGCGTTTTTGGGCTTTCTTTCCCTCACCGATGGGCGCAGGCCTACAGCCGGCGGGCTTTTCAAAAACATGGTCACCAATAAATGCTGTATCGGCATGGCCTTGGGTATTTTGCTGGGAGCGCTCGGCATTGGGCAGCGGGTGCTGGCGGGCCCCGCCGCCGGCATTGTTACGCAGATTATTTCCATGATCACCGCGCCCACCAGTGCCCTGGTTCTGCTGGTGGTGGGCTACGAGCTGGAGCTGGACAAAAAGCTTCTGCGCCCGGTGGCCGCTACCGTTCTGTGCCGCTTGGCCATTATGGGCGCCCTGCTGGTGCTGGTGAGCTTTGTTCTGTTTTGCATCGTACCCTACGACAAGGGGCTGCAGATTGCTTTGATGATCCTCTATTCCCTGCCCGCGCCCTTTATCATTCCCCTGTTTGCTGACGTAGGAGACGAGGGAAAATATATTTCCACCAGCCTGTCGGTGCATACGCTGTGCACAATTTTGCTGTTTGTTTTGATCGCGGCGTTCAGCCTGCGGTAAAAGCTAATTTTTCTTTTCCTCCATGATCCGGCTGCGGTATTCGCTTGGGGTGATTTTTTCATATTTTTTGAACACCTGTGTAAAATGAGAAAAATTCGTATACCCCAGCTCCAGCGCAACCATGCCGACAGGAATATCCGCACGCTCCAGCATATCCTTGGCGGCCTCCACCTTTGTGAGCGTGATATATTCCTTGATATTTTGTCCGGTTTCTTTTTTAAACAGCTTTGTAAAATATTCTGCGCTCAGGCACATATGCTCGGCCACATCCCGCACGGTGATGGGATCGGCCAGATGCTCGGCAATAAAGGTTTTCGCCTTTTCCACATCGTTTTGCGGCGCCTGCCCCGCGCGCAGCTCTTTTACCTGCTTCATCATATAGGCCATCGCATCCCGCAGCGAGGCAGCATCGGAATAGCTGTTCATATAGGTATTGTAGGTGTACTGATTGTGGAACAGCTCGTGGGTATCCACCTTGTTTTCGTAAAAATAATTGAAAAACATATGCGTCACGCGCTGATGCAGATCGCAGAGCGCTTTTGCCCGGTTCAGCGTGAGCGTTTCGATCTGTTCGAGACACTGCTCGAATTCGTTCATCAGAATGCGGTGCTGTCCGGACGCTAAAAGCGAGCGCCAGCGCGCGCCGCTTCCCTTGATCGGTTCCGAATTGCCCGCAAGCGAATGGCTTGCGTCGTATTCCATGCGCAAAACGCCCGGATCCTCCAGCCGGCCGGCAATCACATCCCGCATCCGGCGGTACTCCGGCCGCAGCGCGCCAAACGGCGCGGCGCGGCCCGCGAAGCAGCGGATCAATTCCTGCGGCATTGCTTTGCAAAGCGTCTCAAAAAAATCGCGAAGCCTGTCCGCAGCCAGATCGGGCGTCTGCTCCATCGCCGAAAACAGCAGCATCACAAATTGTTTTTCATGGTTCAGCGCGCTCAGCGAAACGATTGTGAACGAGATCTCGGCCTTCTTGAGCGCCTCGGCCAGATGCTTAAGGATCTCTTTTTCCGAAACCATCGGCGTATCGCTGCGGCGAAATTGATCAAACGTCAGCATCAGCAGCCGCGCATGCTTTTCCGCCGCTACCGGATAGCCCAGCAGCGTTAAAAGCTCCAGCGAGGCGCAAACATCCTCCTGCCTTGCCGAAAACAGGTTCATAGCCACACCGTCCAGCAGCTCCATCTCGCCGGTCTGCATCCGCCGGCCCACCTCGTACAGCTGGTTGCGCTTGTTGCGCTCGTACAGATGCTGCACCGCGCGCCGCAGCACCCGCTCGATCTCTTCCGGCGGCGCGGGCTGCACCAGATAATCGAAGCAGCCAAGCCGCAGACTCTCCTGCGCATATTCAAAATCCGCATGAGAGGTAAGCATCACGGTGAGCACCTCCGGATACTGTTCCCGGATGGCGCGGATCAGCCAAATGCCGTCCTCGCCCGGCATCTCGATATCGGTTACAACTACGTCGATCGGGCTTGCCTTCAGCAGTTCCAGCGCGCCGGCCGCGCCGGAAGCATAATAGGCCTTCTCGATGCCCATCTTTTCAAAATGGATGCACGCCGCGGTCCCGTCCAGCACGCTGCTCTGATCGTCTACAAACAACACATTCATGGCTTTTCCTCTTTCTCTTCCTGCCCGCCCGTTTTCTCTGCTTCGCCCTCTATCGTGTTTTCGGCAAAAGCCGGCAGATAAAAGATGGATACCGCTCCCCCGCCGGGGCCGTTAAAAAACGCCTTTTTATATTGCCCATGATAAAGAATGTCCATCCTTCGGCACAGATTCTGCACGCCCACATGATACTGTTCAAACAGGCCGCCTCCGTTTTGCAGGCTCTGCAGCGCTTCCTCGCTGTAGCCCACGCCGCTGTCCGTCATACGGATGCGCACATAGGGCCGATCCTCCATTTCCACGCGGTCGATGTGGATGCCGAACCGCAGGATCCTTCCGCTCTGCGCATTGTGCTTGTTGAAATTATCCAAAAAGGTCTGTATGATGAGCGGCGGCACCCGAAACTCCAGCAGCTCGGGGTCGATATTCTGCCACAGCAGGATATGATCGCTGCGCTCGGCCTCGATGATGCCGAAGTAATCCTGCACCTCGTCCAGCTCCGCCTGTACCGTTACAAAGGTGAGGCTGTCGTGGAACACATACCGCAGATGGTTGGAGAACATACCGATGATATTGACGGTTTTTTCCCGCTCTCCCTGCACGGTGAGGCCGTGGATGCTTTTGAGGCAGTTTAAAAAAAGTGCGAGCGCGTTTGCAGCTGATAATATTGCAGCAGCGCATGTTCCCTCTGGCTCTGCCAGAGCAGGTTTTCTTTTGCCAGCGAGACCTTTTGCTCCACCAGCCTTGCCAAAGCCGTTTGAATTTCCATCAGCTCCCGAATCGGCTTCGGCTCGCCCGGGATAAAGCCCTCGCCCGTTTCAATCTGCCGGGTGGCATCGGTGATCTGATCGAGCGGCGAAATGAGCATCTCCTTCAGCAAATGGTACATGCTCACGAACAAACCGCAGGTAAGCAGCAGCGAGGCAGCCAAAAGAATCACATATACGCGCAGATGCCCCCATACGCTGGCCAGCGAGATCATGCCGCACAGGCCGACGCCCATCTCCTCGTTAAAACGGCTTTGCACAATGATCGATCCGTCGATAAAACGCGTATCGTTCACGGCGCCCAGCATATCCTCCAGCAAAACGTGGTTTTCCTGTGCATAAGCGGCATTGGTCAGGATCTGATCCCGCGTGAGGAAGGCAAACTCGATATCTTCCAATCGGTTTTCCATGTCCGCATATGCCTGCACATCCACCATGGCGCACAAAAACAGATCCCTTTGCCGAAACATATTCATCAGCAGCGTACAATCCCCGTCGGAATAGCTCACCCAGCGCTGCGCCTCGGGAGCCTGTTCAGCGAGCCACAGCTCGCGAATGCGCTGCATTGCCGCAATGGTTTGGGGGTTGATCCGCCCGCTTAAAAAGCTTGTTCCAAACCAGTAATAATTCATCCCCTGCTTACCCTGCTTTGCCTCGAACAGCATGATGCCCGCAATGCCCTGCGTTCGGTTTTGGATCATTCGGCGCAGATTGAATTCCACCTGCATGCGCTGCGCCGCCGAAACAAACCGGTTTTCCAGCGAGAGCGCGGCAAAATCCAGATCGTTCGCGAACAAATCCTCATTGAATTTTTGCAGATCCTCCATCACATGCACCAGATCGTTCAGATAAAGATCCAAAGCGGCCTGATCGTATGTCATCATATCCTGCATGGAGCTGTAGATCGCGCAGCCGCCGCAGGCTGTCAGACACAGCACCGCGACCCCCAGCATTACAAAAAAGATCACGATCACGAGCTTTTTTCCCGAGCGTTGCCGTTTCATGGTTTGCGCCTCCTTACGGGCAGTATTCTGCGCCACCGCGCCAATTTTTAATAACGCGCTGTTTTACAAAAACATGCCGCTCTGCAAAAAGAGGTTTGAAGGAGATGATCTAATTTTACCCATCCTTTTAAGGCAAGATCCGCCTTCAAAAAAGGCGGATCTTTGCTGCATCTGTCCAAATTACAGCGGTGTCGGCGCAATATGGGCGCAGCAGCCCGCTTGGATCTGCTGGGTCTGCCCCATCGAGGTGCGGATCGTTACATCGATGGCGCTGGGATTATAGATCAGCGAGCCGTCCACGGAATATTCCAGCCGACGGTACGCCGTTACATATTCGATCACTTCGCCGTTTGTGGCAAACCAGATCTCTTCCCGATGCTCTGCCAGAAACGCCGCCAGCTCCTCGATGACGTTCCAGTTTTTATCGTCGTCGAACTCATAAGATTGCGTTTTATTAGGAAAACACACTGCCAAAGGGATTTTATGCTTTGGCGGGGGTCAGCCCGCCTCGGCGGTGTCAGTGGTGTTGATTTCAATGTACTCGGCAATCCTGCGGAACTCGTCCGCAAACTTAAAGTGAACACTGATATTGCCGTTTTCGTAAACTTTGATATGGTCTACCAGCTCAATCAGAATTTCGCGGGTCAGCTTTTCGATGTTCTGATATTTTGCAAAAGCTACCAGCGCGGGATGCTGCTGGTCAACGCCGTTTGAGAGCTCTTTCCGTTCAGCCGTCAGCCGGGCCAGCAAATCCGTAAGCTCGGCGGCCTGCCGTTCATAATCGGCTTTCATTTCCCGGTACTCCTGCTGGGTGATTTCCCCGTCTTTCCAGTCTTGATACAGCGACTGCTTGTAGCGGGTTATCCTGGTCAATTCCTTTTCCTTTGCGGCTATCTGGTCGTTAAGGCGGTGGGATTGACTTTTTTTCAGCGGGGCCGCATTGATACGGGCTACTATTTCCGAGTAGGAAACGGCGGTGCTCACTTGATACTGGATGGCGAACAGAACGGCGGCCTCTAAACGGTTGTGTTTGATAGAGTGCATGGAGCAGGCCGTCCGGGAGCGGTTCTTGTAGGTGGAGCAGGCATAATAGATATTTTTCCCGCTCTGGCTCCGGGTGACGGATTTCCCGCAGTCAGCGCACCTCAGAAAACCGCTGAATAAATGGAGCTCCCGCTTTTTAGGGGCTGTCCGGGTGTCACGTTTCAGAAGTTCCTGCACCCGGTCAAAGGTTTCGTGGGTGA
>CAJUMH010000046.1 GCA_910587145.1 uncultured Ruthenibacterium sp.
TCTTTCGGATCTCTTGCTCCCATTATACCATATCGCTCGTGTAAACACTATTTACGACTACACCGCCGCACGGCAGGCTAAAGGAGACCTTGCCGGAGCGCCGGAACATTACGAGCTGCTCGATATGGACGATTTTCTGTCGGAACCGTCCATGCCGGGCGCATTGCATCTTTCCGTTCAGAGGAACGGGAATCGAACCATAGGAGGTACAGATTGAAACAGAAGAAAAACTGTCATGAGAAAACAGACACGATGCGGAAAGCGGCAGCTTCGCATAGCCCCGCAGAGATGCCCACGCCGCTGCGCCGCAGGGCAAATTCGGTCGAACGGGCCTACTGGACGCTGGCTCCCGCGCTGGCGATGGCATTCCTGCTTTCGCCGATTGCCTTTGCCGCGGGCGGCGATCCGCTCGCCGTGATCAACAACCTTTCCGCATTCATCTTTTCGTTGATCCGTGCGGTCGGTATGATCCTGCTCGGCTGGGGGATCGTACAGGTGGGCCTGTCGTTCCAGAGCCACGACCCCAGCCAGCGCTCGCAGGGCTTCCTCACGCTGGCGGGCGGGCTTGTCGTGACATTTGCGAAAGAGATCCTCGAACTGATCACCGGTGCCGGGGTGACGCCGTGACCGCGCCGCGCGGCAGAAAGGGGGTGATCGCCCATCGGCGACAACGGATGGATCATAGATAACCTGAACGCGGCGCTTGGTACATGGAACGCGAAGCTGGCTGAGCTGTGGCAGCTCTTGACCCAAAGCCCGCAGGAATTCAAGGGCGGCGGGATCTGGCAGGCGGTGCTGGGCATCCACGGCGCGCTGAAAGGCATCGGGCTCGGGCTGCTGGTGCTGTTCTTTGCGGCGGGCGTCATCCAGACGTGCGGCAGCCTTGCCGAGACGCGCCGCCCTGAGCGGGCGCTCGCGCTGTTCGTGTGGTTCGTGCTGGCGAAAGCCGCCGTGCAGTATGGCCTCGATCTGATGCTGGCGGTGTTTGAGATCGCGCAGGGCATCGTGTCAAGCGTGATGTCCGCTTCGGGCGTTATGGGACTGTCCGGTGCGGCGCTGCCGCAGGAGGTGATCGACAAGGTGGCACAGGTGGGCTTCTGGCAGAGCATCCCGCTCTGGGCGGTCACGCTGCTGGGCGGGCTGTTCATCACCGTGCTTTCATTTGTCATGATCCTGACGGTCTATGGCCGGATGTTCCGGCTGTTTCCGTTTTCCGCCATCGCGCCGATCCCGCTGGCAGCCTTTGCCGGACAGCCCAGCGCGAACCTCGGGCGCAGCTTCCTCAAAAGCTATGCGGGGGTGTGTTTAGAGGGTGCGGTGATCGCGCTCGCCTGCGTGATCTTCTCCGCGATGGCAGGCACGCCGCCCGCCATCGACACTACTGTCTCGGCGGTGACCGCCGTGTGGAGCTATGTGGCCGAGCTCATTTTCAATCTGCTCGTGCTCGTCGGCGCGATCAAGGCCAGCGACCGGATCGTTAAGGAAATGATGGGGCTTTAAGTGTGGGCAAAGGCATGGTATACTATTGTCAGGAATGATTGACAGGAAGTGATCCGAATGTGGCTCTGTCCCAAATGCGGCCGCTCGTTCAAGAATCAAAACCAATCCCATTACTGCGGAGAAAAGCCTGAAACCATCGACGCATACATCGCGGCCCAGCCCGAGCAAGTGCAGCCCATTCTGAGTGAGGTTCGGAATGCGATCCGCACAGCGCTCCCGGAGGCCGAGGAACGGATGTCGTGGAGTATGCCGACATTCTGGAAAGGACACAACATCATCCACTTTGCCGCCAACAAGAACCATTTCGGCATCTATGCAGGCACAGAGGCAGTTGAAGCGTTCAGCGAAAAGCTTGATGGCTTCAAAACCAGCAAAGGAACCATCCAGTTTCCCTATGCAAAGACGATCCCGCTGGAGCTCATTGCCGAGATCGCCGCATGGTGCTGGCAGACGGGGAATCACGCATGACATTTGATACGGGCCGTCCGGCGTTCAAAGTCGGGCGGTCTTTCCGATTGAATCAGGAGGGATGCCTATCGAGATCAAAATACCAAAAGAAATCAGCGAGTATCAGGAGTCCGTATTCTTCGGCCTAAGCCTGCGGCAGTTTGTCTGCTCGCTGCTGGCGGTGATTGCGGCGGTGGGGCTGTACTTCTTGCTGGACCGTACCGTTGGGGCAGAGATCGCGGGCTGGGCCAGCGTCCTCGGTGCGGCGCCGTTCGCGGCCTGCGGTTTTGTCCGTTACCACGGCATGACCGCTGAGCAGACGCTCTGCGCCATCCTGCGTTCGGAGGTATTCACGCCGCACAGGCTGATGTTCAAAGGCGGGAATGCGTATTACACAGTGCTGGCCGAACGCATTGCCGCCGGCGCAAAACATCCCAGCCGGGAAACGGAGGTGGCCGCATGATCAAAACCCTTGCCGCAAGCCTCAAGCGCGACAAAGAGAAATTCCGCGTCCCGCATTCGGTGCAGGACGCCATCCTCATCCGCCGGATCTGGCCGGATGGGATTTTTCTTTCCGGGCAGGACGGCTACTCCCGCAGCTATCGCTTTACCGACATCAACTACGCGGTCGCGAGCAGGGAGGACAAGCTGGCGATGTTCCTTGATTACTCCGAGCTGCTCAATGCGCTCGATTCCGGCACCTCGGCCAAGATCACGATCTACAACCGCAAGGTGGACAAGGGCCGGTACGAGCGCGATCTGCTTTTGCTGATGAAAGCGGATGACCTCGATGCGTACCGCTGTGAGTACAACGATATGCTGCGCTCGAAGATCACGGCCACGAGCAGCAGCGTGGTGCGGGAGCAGTACCTTACCCTCTCGGCGCACAGGAAAAATATTGACGAGGCCCGCGCCTACTTTGCCCGCGTGGGCGGCGAGATCACGGCGCGACTCGCAAAGCTGTCCTCTCAGGCCGCGCCGATGGACGCCGCCGACCGGCTGGGCTTGCTGCGCGACTTTTTCAAAAACGGCCAGCCTTCGCCTTTTGCTTTTGATATGGCCGAGCGCGCACGGCTCGGCCACGGCTTCAAGGAGTGGTTCTGCCCGGATAGCATCGAGTATCATGCCGACCATTTCAAACTCGACGGGCGCTATGGCCGCGTCCTTTATCTGCGCGACTACGCCAGCTACATCAAGGACAGCTTCGTCAACGAGCTCTGCGAGCTCGACCGCAGCCTCATGCTCTCCATCGACATCCTGCCGATCCCCACCGATGAGGCGGCGCGCGAATTGCAGAACAAGCTGCTTGGCGTCGAGACGAATGTGGCAAACTGGCAGCGGCGGCAGAACAACGCCAGCAATTTCAGCGCCGTGATCCCCTACGATATGCAGCTGCAGCGCAAGGAGACGACCGAGTTTTTGGACGATCTGACCAGCCGCGACCAGCGCATGATGTTCGGTCTTGTGACGCTCGTGCATCTGGCCGACAGCAGGGAGCAGCTCGACGCCGACACGGAAAGCCTGCAGGCGGTTGGCGGCAAGCACCGGTGCGAGCTCTCGACCCTGCGCTGGCAGCAGCGCGACGGCCTCGACACGGCTCTGCCCTATGGTGTGCGGCGCATCCATTCTCTGCGCACCCTCACGACCGAGAGCACCGCCGTCCTCATGCCCTTTAAGGCGCAGGAGCTCTGCCATCCGGACGGCGTCTACTACGGGCAGAATGCCGTCTCCGGCAATATGATCCGCATCGACCGCTCGAAGCCGCTCAACGGCCACTCGTTCCGCCTCGGCGTGTCCGGCAGCGGCAAAAGCATGAGCGCCAAAGAGGAGATCGTTCACATCGCCCTTGCCACAAACGACGACATCCTCATCCTTGATCCGGAGTCGGAGTTCGGCCCGCTGGCAAAGGCGCTCGGCGGCGAGGTGCTGCCCGTCTCCCCGCACAGCTGCATTCATCTCAACGCCCTCGATATGGACCGGGCCTACGGCGAAGGGCAGAACCCTCTCATTGACAAGGTGCAGCTCATTCTCTCGATGTTTGAGCCGCTTGCCGAACAAGGCGCTCTCTCCGCCCGGCAGAAATCTTTGCTCGACCGTGCGGCGCGGATCGTCTATGACGGCTACCTGCGCAGCGGATGCACCGGCCAGCCGCCGACGCTCGTCGATCTGCGCAGGGTGCTGCTGGCCCAGCCGGAGCAGGAGGCGCACGACCTGGCTCTCGCGGCCGAGCTCTACACGACCGGCAGCCTCAATGTCTTTGCCCACCAGACCAACGTGGACACCGGTGCGCGCATCCTCGTCTATGACATCCGCGAGCTCGACGAACAGCTGCGGCCTGTGGGCATGGTGGTGACGCTGGACGCTATCTTCAACCGCGTGATCCGCAACTGGCGGCAGGGCAAACGGACGTGGGTATTTGCGGACGAATTTTATCTCCTGTTCCGGTACAGTTACAGCGCAGAATTCTTTTACAGACTGTTCAAACGCCTGCGAAAATACAATGCGTATATCACGGCGGTGAGCCAGAATGTCGAGGAGATCCTGCGCTCCGACACCGCGCGGCTCATGCTGGCGAACAGTGAATTTCTTGTCATGCTGAATCAGGCCGCGACCGACCGTGACGAGCTGGCAAAGCTTTTGAGCATCTCGGAAAACCAGCTCTCGCACATCACGAACGTTCCTGCGGGGCATGGACTGATCCGCTGCGGCGGCGTAATCGTGCCGTTCGAGAACAGCTTCCCGAAAGGGACAAAGCTTTACACGCTGATGTCCACGAAGCCGGATGAAGCGTGGGCACAAACAGGAGGTAGCTCTGTATGAGGCGCGGAGAAAACGCGATGACGGAGACCTTTGAAGAAGTGACGGTGCTCGACAGGCCGATGCTGTTCACGTGTGGGCGGATCGACCGTGCCACGGTGCCGAAGGGGCTGTATCTACAGGAACCGCTGAATAAATCGTCAGGCGCATCCCGACGGCATATTTTCCGTCTGTTTTTGCCCCAAAATCTTGAAATACACCAAGTATTCCTGCGGTTTTGGGGCAAAAACAGACGAAAAATCTGCTCGCCGGTCTGACCCGCCGATTTAATCAGCGGTTCCTGTACGAGGTGCGGCACGACGATGACCAGCGGGGCGAGCCGGTGGAGATCGCGGAGCGCATTCTCGTCAACCATTGGGGGACGCTGCTCTCGAGCCGACCGATCCGTCTGCTGGGCGCGCCGGGCGGCAAACCGTACCGGCTCATCGACCCGGACAGGGACTGGAACTACGAGGGCGTCACTTCGACCGTGCGGCAATATCTGGAGCGGCATCCGCTGCGCAAAGCAAAGCGCCGAGTCGAAGAAAGGTGAAAATCGTCTCTTGTGCCCGCGCGCGGGATGCGGTATACTGTACAGGCAGGGGGTTGGAGCAATGGAGACAAACGATCAGGCCAGGCCGCAGCGAAGCGGCGAAAATGTAAACTTCGAGCGCATCCGGCGCATCACCGGCTATCTTGTCGGCACGACAGACCGCTGGAACGACGCGAAGAAAGCAGAGCTCGACGACCGGGTGAAGCACACAGCGAAAAACTGAAGCACGGCACACACAGGCGCCCGCCGGGGAGAAAAATCCCCGGCGGGCGTAGTGTTGTTATGACTCTGAAAAGGAAATGTTTTGAGTGAGTGCTTGTATCATTTTTTCGCATTCTGCTGGGGAAAGAATAGAACCTTCTTCATCCAGCGTTTCCAGAATTTCAAGCACGCTGATGATAGAATCTGTTTCCGTCTCGTAAAATTGGAATAGATCCGTAAACCATACTGTGTTGACCCAGTCAACAAGAACATCAATGGAGACTTTTTTCTCTGTGAAAGATCGAATGACATTTATCACATGGATTGGTCTGACGATCAAAGGATGGGCACAGTCGATATTGTGAAGATCCTCCCCAAGCGCGTCTTTCAGTTTTTCTTTGGTGATTCTCAAATCTCTGAAATCTGTAAGGACTTTAGTCATTGTTATTTCTCCTTTGTGTGTACCAGTCTGCCGCTGGGATCATAGGTTTCCTTGTAAACACGTACAGTTTTCCCTTTACTGTCAATGATTTTATAGTATACTGCTTTTGAACCGGGAACGCGGCCGGGATTTTCCATGCGAATGACGTAGTCGCCATGACCTGTTCGCCGGACAGAATAGTTATTGTAGTTGTTGGAACTTCCTTTGAAAAATGACTTTGCACCTTTTTGAATAAGCTGGGGTAAAGAAGAAACTGATTTTAAGGCATCACTTTTTGACGTGCCTTGATAGATTGTATTGGCTCCCCGAGTACCCCCAAAGCCACCATGATATCCGGCTCCCATCAGGCGTTCACCGCCTTCCGATGGCAGACGGTAAATTCGCTGTCGAACTGCAGAATCGGAATGCCGCTCTCCCGATAGGCCGAAAAGATGTCGTCCGGGGCAGAGCCGTAGACGATCAATCTTTGCGGCCGGAGCGTTTCCATCATAGTGGAAAGACCCTGTTTGAAATACCACCGATCCTCCCGCCCTTTGATGCAGCCGTGTGAGCCAACGGCAATCGTGCCGCCCGGCTCGATTCCTGCACAACAAAAGCCGTAAGTACGCTCATCTCCAAACCGGATATTGGGAATCACATGAATGCCGTTTTCCTGCAGCCAATGGCCCAGCGCCCGTCCGCGATAGACGTTATTGGCCTGCATGACAAGCGGCATATCCCGATAAAGGCTGAAGTCCGGTGATATCACGCCCGCGTACCGTTTCAGAATGGGCAGATACAATCGAGGCCGATTCCACAGCCGCTCAATGCTGGCATCGTCCTCGAAAAAGTGAACCCATGCGCAGGAATCTTTGTGCCGGATGGATTTGGAAAAGGAGATAAGCCGTTCCGGTTCGGCATCCTCCGGCTTCATGCGGGGAATCTCCCATTCCCCGTCATACGCCGCGCTTTCTACCAAAAATGCGCGAAAAACATCCTTACACCCTTTGCGGGTGCAATTTTTTAATGACATAATGCAGTTTTTCCTTTCTGAAAATTTTTCCAAATAGAATTCGGGGCTTGAAAAATTTCTCAGAATGTGGCATAATGTCAATACCGCTCGACAGAATGCCCGCATTCTGAGAGACCGCGCCATGAGAATTGCCGCTAACAATTCTCGTGGCGTTTTTTATCTACACTCAAACCGCATCAGCTCCTTTGCGCAGAGATCGATATTGAAAAGATGCAGCTTCGTCAGAGACCCCGCATAGTGCCGCTATTTCATAAGGGCTTTTGCTATTGCAGAGGTGATCTGCCACCATCAATTCCCCAGCAAAACACTTGGCTTGCCATTCCGGGTCATAATAGGCCGGAAGCTTCTCCTCGGAAAAATTGCGCTGCAATCGGAAGCCGCAGACGCAAAGCATAAAATAGTGCGCGATTTCATGGGCAATCGTCATGCGATCTCTTCCATTTCCATCGCAGGCGCCATTATAGACGCTTTCCCTGATCCGCACATGACCGGTGCAAATATCCGTATCCGCATGAGTTCCATGAGGAAACGCATCGTCGGGAGCCACCTCATAACTGAAGCTTGGAAAAATTTCCGGCAGAACATCCAAAAGCTCCACAATCGGGAAGTATAGTACGTTTTCCAAATGCAGGCAGATTCTGAATTGCCGCGCTAACATACGAAGATCGGCACGGGATTTTGCTTCAACCACATATTCACTCACCGGTCGCTTCCTCCGTACTTTTATTCAAAAGATCAAAAATCATCTGACTGGTTTCTTCGTCCAGCGAATCAAACCGGCGCGCAAACGAAATCGCCAAATCACGGCGGCCAAAAGGAATATTATGGAGATTCATTTCCACAACATCGCTGGATTCCATGACAGCCTTTTTCAGCGCGTCCTGCTGCTGTTCGGAAAAGGTGTAAAGCAGCGGCAGTTTCTCATACCATGAGAGAGGCATTTTCTTCTTGCCGTTTTCCACAGCGGATAGAAATGCGGACGTTACCCCCAATTTCTCCGCCATTGTCCTGAGAATTTCACCGTTTTCAAGGCGTAGCTTCCTCAAGAATTGTCCCAAAGACGTTAGCATAAGAGCACCTCCAAAATTAACCACGTTTGGTTAATTCTCAGTATATCACAGTCGAATGCGTATTGTCAACCTATTTTGGTTAATTCTGCAAATTGTTTATAAGGCAGGGCATGAAGTATCATCGCCCTGCTTTTTCTATGAAAAGGGGGAATCTCTATTCGGAATGCAGAGCGAAAGAAACAGGCACTCAAACAAAAGGCACCGGTCTCTCGGTTCCCGGAAAATGCGCCGCGACAAGCTGCGGCCGACGCTGTCCAAAAGCTGCGTCAGCTTATGCGGACGGCAGAGCATGGGGAAAGCTTACCACAAGAACAGTCAGCCGAGCGGTGGGCGGAGGATCAGGCGGGGGAAACTGTTCGCGAAACAGCGTCTGTGGTTGTGTCCGGTACCGAACGCACCGTGCGGTTTACTGCGGGGATTGCACGTCGATTGATAAGATCGGCGCAGAAGAAAAAGCCGAAGGAGCGCGCGGGGAGCGGGGCGGATGCTGCATCCCAAGAACGCGGTCGGGAAACGGCGCGCACACACGCGAAAGAACACATGGCAGACCGGCGACAGGGGCAAACTCCCATGGAATGGAATGCGGGAAATCCCCTTCCAGCCGATGCAGTGCAGGCGGAGCGCCGCCTCCCGAAAACCCGGCGCGACATGCCCGCGACAAAGCCCCTCAAACCGCCCGCGCCTCGTCTGCGGGACACGCCCGCACGGGGGGCAAAAAGCGCGCAGACGGCCCGCATGTCCGGCCGGCGGGCGCGGCTGCGGGCCATACGCGGCAGTCAGAATTCCCGCACCGCCGCGCGCGGGATCAGAGGGGCAACGCAAAAACTGGCGGCGGGTTTCAAAGCAGCAGCTTCGACCTTGAGAAGCCTGCCTGCCGCGCTTGTAGCTGGCGGCGCTGTCGCGATGACGGTCGTGCTGCTCGTCTGCCTGATCGCGCTGGTGGCTGGCTCCTCCTTCGGTATCTTTTTTGCCGCCCAGCCCACGGGAAACGGAGAATCTCTGCAGACGGTTGTCCGGCAGCTCAGCGAGGAATACTACGCGCAGATCAAAGCAATCGAACAGAGCGTTCCGTATGATCGGCTGGAGGTTATTCCAGACGGTCCGACCGCCATCCGCTGGCAGGAGGTGCTGTCCGTGTTTGCGGCGGATATGGCGGCGGCGGAAAACGGGCAGCCGGTCGCTGTGCTGGAACAGACGCAAATCGACCGGCTGAAAGAGATTTTATGGCAGATGAATCCTGTCTCGCATCGTGTCAGCGCCAGTGATAAAATGTAAAAAAACGCCGAGGAAAAAATGTAGTTTTGT
>CAJUMH010000047.1 GCA_910587145.1 uncultured Ruthenibacterium sp.
TATATTACCACATCCTTCCTCCTTTTGTCAACTCCTTTTTTTGAGTTTTTTCAAAAAAAATTTTTCTCTCCAAATTGCAAGATCAAATAAAACGCTTTAAAACATGCGGCGGCAGGGCGGCAGCCAGCTTGCGTTCAGGAATTGCGGCGCCCGGAGCTCTTTATCGCAGGCCGATTTACGGCACCAGCTGCTGGCGCATGGCGGCAAGCAGCTTGCGTTCACGGCGCGAAATCTGTACCTGCGTGGTATGCAGTACCTTTGCGGTTTCACTTTGCGTTTTGTTTTTGAAAAAGCGCAGATAGATCAGGGTTCGGTCTTCGGGCGCAAGCGTACCCAGCACGCTTTTCAGGCTGAGCAGATCGGACACTGTCTCCTCGCAGCTCTCCTGCGGGATATCAAATTCCCGGCCGCCGTCCTCGTCGCTTGCAGGCGTAAGCGACAGCGCCGGCAGCGCCGCATTCATCGCCTCGGCCGCCTGCTCGGGTGTGATGCCCAGCCGCTGCGCCAGCTGCGAAACGGTTGGCTCCTGCCCTGTCTCCTTGATCCACCGCTCACGTGCCGCGCCGATCTTCAGGCTTAGCTCCTTGAGCGAACGGCTTACCTTTACCGTGCCGCCGTCGCGAAAAAGTTTTTTGATCTCGCCTAGGATGACGGGTACCGCATAGGTGGAAAAACACAGACCGCGCGTGCCGTCGAAGCCGTCGTAGGCTTTTACGAGGCCCATGCACCCCGCGGAGAACAGATCGTCGTATTCGATGCCGCGCCCCCGAAAGCGCCCGGCACAGGAGTGCACAAGACCTAAATTATTTTCGATAAATTCGGCGCGCGGGCCAAGCACAACGGGCGTCGGCGACATTTTTTCCGCTTCCTTTCCGCGGGGCCGCAAGGGGGAATGTGTTCCCTGCGTGCCCGGCTTTTGATTATGTAGCGGAAAGCTCAGCGGCGGCCCAGACGCTTTTCCAGAACAACGCGCGTTCCCCTGCCCGGCCCGGAATAGACCTTGAGCGAATCGGTAAAGCTTGTCATCACCGCAAAGCCAAGGCCCGCGCGCTCCGGCCCACCCGTTGTAAACAGCGGCTCCATCGCCTTGGCCACATCCGGAATGCCGCACCCCTTGTCCGTTACCGTCACGCGCAGCGTACCGTCCCCATAGAGCGCGGCGGTGAGCGTCACATTCCCGATGCGGTCGGCATAGGCGTGGACGATGCAGTTTGTCACAGCCTCGGAGACGGCCGTTTTCAAATCGGCCAGCTCGTCCATCGTGGGATCGGCCTGCGCGGCAAACGCGGCGACGGCGCTGCGCGCAAAGCCCTCGTTCACACTGCGGCTGGGAAATACCAGCCGGATCGTATTCAGCGCTTTCATGCGGAACACTCCTTTACTCCTTCGATTCGATGCCCGCGACGGACAACGTGCGGCGGATATCCTTAGGCGCCTTTTGCACCACAACCACGCCGCCCAGCGCGCTCACCAGCTTGTGGCGGCCCAGAATCAGGCCGATGCCCGCGGAATCCATAAAAGTGACCGCCGAAAAATCCAGTATCAGAATCGCGGGCGATGCGGCGGCGATGCGGTCGTCGATGGCCGCGCGCAGCTGCGCCGCGCCGTGGTGATCGATCTCGCCGGACAGCAGCGCCGTCAGCGTTTTTCCGTCCTGCCGAAACGTTACCTGTGTCATTTTCATCCCCCCTGTTTTGTCCGTCTATCCTATAAAGCCGCAAGGGCGGGCTTTGCCGCCTGCCCTGCACATGGCTGCCAAACAAAAAAGGCACAACGCCTATGCCTTTATCATAGACGATATGCCTTACATTTTTTGTTGTTTTCGGTCGCGGGAGCGCTATGTTTTTTGCCGTCCTCCGCGAGCCTGTGCGCTTACAGCACCCGCCGGGCGCGAAAGCGCGCGGAAAGGCTCGCGATATCAAGCCGGTTTTTCATTCCAAAGCCCCCTCTGCTGCCAGCAGCGCCCGCGCTTCGGCAGCCAGATAAAGGCTGCCGCATACCACAAGCCCGTTCGGGGCGTCGCCCTGTGCCAGCCGCAGCGCCTCGGCCACGCTGGCGCACGGCGTCACCTTGGTAAAATGGCGTCCGGCCAGCGCGGCGAGCGCCTCGGCAGAAAGCGCGCGCGGGCTGTCGGCCCGCACGGTATACACGCGCGAAAAACAGGGGGCGAGCGCCGCCAGCACCTGCTGCGGCTGCTTGCCGTTCAAAAGGCCGAGCACCGCCGTCAGGCCCAAAAGCCCCGCGCCGCGCAGCGTTGCCGCCAGCGCCCGCGCGCCGTCCGGGTTGTGCGCGCCGTCCACGATCACCAGCGGGCGGCGGCGCAGCACCTCGATGCGCGCGGGAAACCGTGTGTTTGCAATGCCGTTCATAATCGCCTCGTCCGGGATGTCGAACCCCTTTTCGCACAGCGCCAGCGCGGCCTCCACCACCACGGCGGCGTTGCAGGCCTGGTGCCGGCCCGGAAAGGGGATCGTAAGATCGTACCCGCCGTAATTCACACGGTTTTCCAGAGGGCGGGCACGGTAAATGCGCAGGTCTTCCAACTCCGGGATCACAAGCGGGCAGCCCGCCTTTTGTGCGCGCAGAACGATTTCGTCCATCGCCGCGCGCGGCTGCTCGGGATAGGCGACGGCCGTACAGCGGTTTTTCAGGATGCCGCACTTTTCGGCGGCGATTTTTTCCTCGGTATCGCCCAGCAGCTCCATGTGATCTTTTGCAATGTGCATGATGCACGCCACAAGCGTATTTTCGATGGCGTTGGTGGAATCGAGACGGCCGCCGAGGCCGACCTCGAGGCACACAATGTCGCATTGCTCCCGCGCAAACCAGAGCAGCGCCGCCGCCGTCACCGCATCAAATTCCACCAAGCTGTCCCAGCCGTCCGCGCGAAGGGCGTCTGCCGCCGCGCGCACCTCACCGAGCAGCGCTGCCAGCACGTCCGGCGCGATCATTTTCCCGTTCACCTGAAACCGCTCGCGAAAATCCAGCACATAGGGGCTCACACTCGTGCCGACGCGATACCCCGCGCTGCGCAAAACGCAGGAAAGCATCGCCGCGGCGCTGCCCTTGCCGTTTGTGCCGGCAATGTGGACAAATTTCAGCTGTTTTTGCGGGTCGCCCAGCTTTGCCAGCAGGCGGTGCGTATTTTCCACACCCGGGTGCTGTGCCAAACGCGGCAGACGATGCACCCAGGCAAGCGCTTCTTCGTAATTCATCGCAAACGCCCCTTTTTCACAAACGTAAGCCGCGGCAAAGGCATGCCGGAAAAGCGGTTACTCCACCAGCCGCTCCATCTCCAGCGCGGCGCGGTATCGGCCGTCCGGCATACGGAAAAAGCGTTCCATGCGCCCCACCGTGTGAAAGCCGAGCTTTTCATACAGATGGATTGCCGGAGCGTTGTCCGCCAGCACCTCCAGCGTAAACACCGTCACGCCCGCGGCCTCGCCCAGCGCCAGCAGCTGTTTCAGCATCTGTGTGGCAACGCCTCGGTTCCAGTGCGTCCGGCGCACGCTCACATCCACAGCCGCGCGATGCACCAGCCGCGCGCGCGGCGTGCGCGACAGGCCGCACACACCGACAAGTTCCTGCGCGCACTCTGCCACAAGCATCACCGTGCAGGGATCGTTCTGCGCGGCAGAAAGGCGCTGCGCCTCCTGCTCCACCGTCAAAGGCACCCCCTCGGCGCCGAACGTCAGGTTGTCGCTCTCGCCGCCGATCCGCCTCAGGTATTCCAGCATTGCCGCCGCATCCTCTGCCCGTGCCGGGCGAATACAGATTTCGTTCATTTCCACAAGCCGCTCCTTCCCTTCTGGTACAGGCGAATGCCCCGGGCCCATCCGCAAAACAGCGCTTTTCGGTCCCTCGGCAGGCCTATGTTATCCCAGCGCCGCGATCGATTGTTCGATCTTCGCGAGCTTTTCCCCTGCTGCCGCGTGCTTTTGGCGCATCTCCTGCACGATGTGCGCCGGGGCCTTGCTGACAAAGCCCTCGTTCGCAAGCTTCGCCGCCATGGAGGCCAGCTCTTTTTCGCACTTTTCCTTCTCTTTGGCAAGGCGCGCCTGCTCTTTTTCGCGGTCGATCAGCTCCGCCATGGGGATGAACGCCCGCGCGGCATGCGTGACCACCTGCGCGGCGCCTTTCGGATCGCCTGTAAACTGCGCGGTAAACGTTACCTCGCTTGCAAACGCAAACTTGGCAAGGTAGGCGGCGCCGGCCTCGAACGGCGCCTTGTCCGCCGTTTCGAGAATCAGCGTTGTGCGCTTGGCCGGGTGCACGCCCATCTCGGCGCGCAGCGTGCGCACGGCCTTGATCAGATCCATGATCTTTTCAAAGCCCGCTTCCTCGTCGGCGTAATCCATCGCCGCATCATACACCGGCCAGGCCTGCAGCATCAGCGTCTCGGACGCACCGGGCAGAGCGGTGTAGATCTCTTCCGTAATGAACGGCATAAACGGGTGCAGCAGCGCCAGCGCCGTTTTCAGCACCGACACAAGCACCTGGCGCGCGCTGTCGGCCTCGGCGGCGTTCTCGCTGCCAAGGCGCAGCTTCGCGATCTCGATATACCAATCGCAATAAACATTCCAGATAAAATCCTGCACCTTCTGCGCGGCCAGGCCGAGCTCGAATTTATCCAGATTTTCGGTGACACTTTTCACCAGCGTATTCAGCTGCGAAAGCACCCATTTGTCGGCCATTGTCAGCGAGGCGGGCGCGCCGGGAACAAAATCCGCGGGCAGGTTCATCATCACAAAGCGCGCAGCGTTCCACAGCTTGTTGGCAAAGTTGCGGCTGGCCTTTACTTTTTCGTCCGAAAAGCGCATATCGTTGCCCGGCGTGGAGCCCACCACCAGCGTTAGGCGCAGCGCGTCCGCGCCGTACTGCTCAATGATCTCCAGCGGGTCGATGCCGTTGCCGAGGCTCTTGGACATCTTGCGCCCCTGCGCATCGCGCACAAGGCCGTGGATCAGCACGTTTTCAAACGGCGCCTTGTCGGTATAGGTGAGGCCGGAAAAGATCATGCGGCTCACCCAGAAGGTGATGATATCGTACCCCGTAACCAGCGTATTCGTGGGATAAAAATAGGCGAGATCCTCGGTCTGCTCGGGCCAGCCCAGCGTGGAGAACGGCCAGAGTGCGCTGGAAAACCAGGTGTCCAGCGTATCTTCGTCCTGCCGCACCGGCGCGCCGCAGTTCGGGCACGCCTCCAGCGGCGTTTCGGAGACATGGATCTTTCCGCACGCATCGCAGTAATACGCCGGGATGCGGTGTCCCCACCAAAGCTGGCGGCTGATGCACCAATCGCGCGTATTTTCCATCCAGTTGAAATAGTGTTTATCAAAGCGCTCCGGCACAAAGCGGATGCGCCCGTCGCGCACGGCCTCGATGGCGGGGCCTGCCAGCGGCAGCATCTTCACAAACCACTGCTTGCTCACCATCGGCTCCACCGTGGTGCCGCAGCGATAGCACGTGCCCACGTTGTGGCTGTGCGGCTCTACCGAGGCGAGATACCCGCCCGCCTCTAAATCGGCCACAATGGCCTTGCGCGCGGCGTACCGGTCCAGCCCGGCATATTTGCCGCAGTCCTCCGTCATACGCGCGTCGTCTGTGAGCACCTTTACAATGGACAGGCCGTGCCGCACGCCCACCTCGAAATCGTTCGGGTCGTGCGCGGGAGTGATCTTTACAACGCCCGTGCCGAATTCCCGGTCTACATACGTATCGCACACTACGGGGATCTCGCGGTTCACCAGCGGCAGCAGCACCTTTTTGCCGTGCAGATGGGTATAGCGCTCGTCGTCCGGATGTACGGCAATGGCCGTATCGCCCAGCATCGTTTCGGGGCGCGTAGTGGCAAGCTCGACAAATTCGCCGCTGCCCACCACCGGATATTTCAGATGCCAGAACGAGCCGGCCTGATCCTCATATTCCACCTCGGCGTCGGAGATGGAGGTTTTGCAGTGCGGGCACCAGTTGATGATGCGCTCGCCGCGATAGATGAGGCCCTCGTCGTACAGCTTTTTGAACACCTTCAGCACGGCCTTGCTGCAGCCCTCGTCCATTGTAAAGCGCTCGCGCTTCCAATCGCACGAGCAGCCCAGCTTTTTCAGCTGTTCTACAATGCGCCCGCCGTACTGCTTTTTCCAATCCCACGCGCGCACCAAAAACTGCTCGCGGCCGATGGCCTGCTTGGTAAGGCCTTCCTCCTTCATTTTTGCCACGATCTTTGCCTCGGTGGCGATGGAGGCGTGGTCGATGCCGGGCACCCACAGCGCGGCATAGCCCTGCATGCGCTTATAGCGAATGAGGATATCCTGCTCGGTTTCGTCCATCGCATGGCCCATGTGCAGCTGCCCGGTGATGTTGGGCGGCGGCATCACGATGGTATAGGGCTTTTTTTCGGGGTCGCGCTCGGTGTGGAAATAATCCATCTCCACCCATCTTTGATAGTGCCTGTCCTCCACGGCGGCAGGGTCGTAGATCTTTGCCAGCTCCTTCATTTCGATTCTCCCTTTCCGGGACGGCATAAAAAAAGCCGTCCCATGTTGTATTCCATGGGACGGCTCTGTTGCAAAGCCCCCGCATCGGCCGCCCGGCTTGGCCGGCGGATCGAACCAGAGCTTTTAAAAACCGCGGTACCACCCAAATTGCCCGCCGCACGGTGCGGCAGAGCCACTCGACTGCGCCCTTAACGCGGGCCTACGAAAACGGCTACAGGCTTTTTGTGCGCAAGCCCGCCGGCCCGGCCGGCAGCCTTGCGCAGAGCTGTTGCAAGCGAAAGCGCTTTCCCCGTTTCTGCTCCGAAGCGACAGCGCCTGCCAGCCCGCGCCGGCTTTCACCCTTTCCGGCTCTCTTGTCAAGCCGCCCCGGCTTGGCGCCTGCCGGAATTCCGGCGGGCGTTCGGCGGCAGGGCCGCTTTCGGCGGACGTGCGGCAAGCGCACTCTTCCTCACTGCATTTTGATTTTGTATGATTATAGCAGGTTTCGCGCAGGATGTCAAACCTTTCTCGTAACGCGAAAAATCGCGCATATACAAAATGTGCGTGCCGTTCAGATGCTTGCATTTCATTCACGGCACAAATTAACCTGAGCTTATTGCCAAGGCAATATCATCAAGCCTTTTGTCTGCATGGATCCAGACGTTCTTTGTTTTCCTGTCAAGCCAATCCGTGAACGGAGTCTCGATCCGGTAAAACAGTATCCCCATAAGCAGGCAAATTACAGCCGCAGCAGCCAGCTGCAGCATCCGTCCGGAAAATCTTTCCCACAAAAAGCCCGGAAAACAATAAAATACCTTTTGCGTAAGAAAAATGTTATAGGAAGCCTTTCCTATCATTTCGATCGGTTTGCATTTCAATTTTCTGTTTCCAACTATAATAACTGCCGCGGGCAAAATCCAAAGACAACTCCATAGAGAGGTTTCCGTCCAATATATCGCAACGACAGGCGGCTTCCTGTGCCCCTACGAGAAACATTCCCGCTCGTTCTGTCTGCGGGCAGAAACGGACGGGAATGCTTCTATGCTATCGCAGAAATCCGTTGCCTCTGCGGAGAAATCCGTTTTTGGCCGATGCGCTTATCCCAGACAGATGCCCATGCGGCGCGCCACCGTGAGCATATCGCAGGTTTCGGGCACAAGCTTCGATTTGCCCGCGATATCCTTGAGCGGATTTTCGGTGACGATGTTGTTTTTCATCGCAACGGCCACGCCGTAGTGATCGGCCTCCACAAGCTTTGCCGCGTGCGCGCCGAACTGTGTGGCCAGCACGCGGTCGTAAGCGGAGGGGCTGCCGCCGCGCTGCATATGGCCCGGCACGCAAACGCGCGTTTCAAAGCCGGTTGCCGCTTCGATCTGGTGCGCGATGCGGTTTGTCGCCGTTGTCTCGCCCGCGGCCGCGCGCGCCGCCGCGCGCTCTTTTTTCTTCATGGCAGCCTCGCGCACGTCGTATACGCCCTCGGCCACGGCGATGATGGAAAACGTCTTGCCCTGCTCGTTGCGCTTTTGAATGGCCGCACAGACGTTTTCGATGTTGTACGGCAGCTCCGGGATCAGGATGATGTCCGCACCGCCCGCAATGCCGGAATACAGCGTCAGCCAGCCGGCCTTATTGCCCATGATCTCGATCACCATGCAGCGGCGGTGGCTGGAAGCCGTAGTGTGGATGCGGTCGATCACCTCGGTGGCGATATCTACCGCCGTATGGAAGCCGAACGTCACATCCGTGCCGTAAATATCATTGTCGATCGTCTTGGGCAGGCCGATGATGTTCAGCCCCTCCTCGCTGAGCAGGTTCGCCGTTTTGTGCGTGCCGTTGCCGCCCAAGCACAGCAGACAATCCAGCTTTGCCTCTTTGTATGTCTTTTTCATGGAGGCGACCTTATCGACGTTATCCTCCTCGACGACCGTCATTTTTTTGAACGGCGTGCGCTTTGTGCCAAGGATCGTGCCCCCTACCGTGAGGATGCCGGAAAAATCATACGGCTGCATCTCCCGCCAATCACCCTTGATCAGGCCGTCGTATCCGTTCAGGATGCCGATGATCTCCACGTCATCGCCAAAGCGCTGATACAGCGCCTTCGCGGCGCCGCGGATCGTGGCGTTCAGGCCCGGGCAATCCCCGCCCGAGGTAAGGATCCCAACCCGTTTTTTCATTGAAAAAGCCCTCTTTCCTAATAAAATTCTTATATCCCAAAAGCAGCCGCGAGAATCTTCCGAAGCATCGCCAAAGCGGACGAACCGCAGATCATTCCCGCGCCGCCGTGCAGCAATTGGTTTTTCTTCAGTATAGGCGCTTTGTTCCCGATTGTCAAACGGTAAATCGCCCTTTTTGGCTGAAGTGCCGCAGGCGCAAAAGGAAGCGCTTTGCATGCGGGCGGCCTGCTGTTCCGATCCTCCGCGGCGCGTTTCCTGCCGGCGGCGACTCCCTGATGCAACGGGGCCGAGGACAGGATCTTCTCTTAAAAATCACAAAGCTTTGCCGTTCAGCCGCTCCGCAGCACAACACAACTGCCAATTTTTCAGGAGATGCCGTTGAATTTTTATCTTTTTTGCCGTTTGTAAGTTTGTCAAACAAATTGGACAAGGAACTCGGAAGGAGAAAGCCAGTGGAG
>CAJUMH010000048.1 GCA_910587145.1 uncultured Ruthenibacterium sp.
CCACCGGCATCCTGCTCACCTCCGCTTTGCAATAATGGCAAAATATAAATTATGTGTTTTTTTAACGATACAGTAACCTCAATTCTTTATAAAGATACACCATTCCAGCTTTTTTGTCAACATGGAAGCCGATAATTTGAACTTTTGCCTTGCATTTCCAGTGTTATGCCCTAACAAAAGAGCATACGAAACTCACCCATTTTGCAGTTTTTCCTTGGAATGGGTAAATTTCGCATACCTTTTTGTTTTGTGAAAAAATCCTGGGACGAGCTTTTCCCGCTTGCAACAACATAATTTATATTTTGTTTCAGCAGCCCCGCCGCAGCGCCTTTTCAGCAAATGAGCCGCAGCTCCTCAATCTGGCGCTGCTGCTCACTGCCGCTGCGGGCGGTGTAGATGCGGGTGGTGTCGATGCTGCTGTGGCCGAGGATGTCCGCGAGGCGCACCACGTCCTTATACCTTTTATAATAGGTAACGGCAAACAGATGCCGCAGATTGTGCGGGAACACCTTTTTGGCCTTGACCTTCGCGGTCAGGGCCAATTTTTTGAGCATCCGCCAGATATTGCTGCGGTCAATCGGGCGGCCGGTACGGGTGATGAAGATCTGGCCCGTGTGGATGCGCTTTTTTTCGCAGTACGAAAGCAGCTTGTTGCAGAGCGCACGCGGCAGTAAAATCTGCCGGGTCTTGCCCTTCATACGGATCTGCGCCTGTCCCCTGCGCGCCGCCTCTACGGTAATGCCCCGCAGCTCGGAGATACGAATGCCGGTGGCGGCAACCGTCTGCACCAGCAGGGCCAGACGTTTATCGCCCTGCTGGCGAGCGGCTTCCACCAGACGCTGATATTCCCGGGTCGTAAGCTCCTTTTCCGCGCTGCGGAAGGTTTGGCGCTGGATCTTCAAAAACCGAAGCTGCCATTCATAGCAGCCCATATATTTAAGGTACTGGTTCACCGCCGCCAGAAAGGAATTGATGCTCACATCCGCATACCCCTGCCCGATGAGATGCTCCTTGAAGGCGATGAGGGTGGCCTTATCCGTGATCTCCTCGCCGGCAAAACGGCGAAGCTTTTCGAGATCACGCCGATACTTTTGGATGGTGCCGGTGCAGCGCTCCTGCAGGGCAAGATAGCAGGTAAATTCTCTCATGGCTTCCACTGTAAGCTGCAAACACATACAAATACCCCCACAAAATTTTGTGGGGGTTTGTCTTTCTCCGAACTGTACAAGTCCGTTATTCTATTGCCTTTCGCGTATGCGAAATTCTGCCTGCCTGAGCATATAAACACTTTGCCGAGTCATGTTTATCTTGGCTTTATTACTCAAAGGTCACGGTCCAATAGGTATACTTGCTGCCGTCCATTTCACAGAACCAGCAGCTCACGCCCATGCTGGAAATGTCCGTCCGCATGATGTTGGCGTAGTGGGTCTCGCTGTTTTGCCAAGCCGTGCAGACATCCGCCGCCGAAAAGAGCGGGCCGCGGGCGCAGATCTCGCTCTTGGTCACCATGCCGGAATGGTCGAACGGCCCGCCCGCTACAAAAGATTCGCACCGGCTGCTGGCGGTGGTGCTTAGAGTGTCGTCCATCGTCAGCGCCGGCAGCCCGCCCGCCGCGCGCATCGCGTTGATGTTCTCCTGCACCGCCCAATAAGCCGTGTCGGTGGAGTCGATCTTCCACCATTTGCCCGTACCCGCCGCGAGTTCAAACGGCACCGCACCGTAGGCGGTGAATGCGGCTGTACCGGTGGACACGTCGGTTTCCGGGGTTTGGGCAGGCGGGGCGGGTTCCGCCGGGGCCTGTGCGGGGACGGGCTCAGCCTCCTGCGGCGGGGCAACTTGACTGCTGCTGCTTTCTTCCTGGACTGGGGCACTGTCTGCCAGAGCCTCACTTGAAGCGCTGGCCGGTTGGCTGCTCACCGGCGGCGGGGTCGGTTCGGCCGTGGGCACCGAGCTGGGGTCAGCCACCGTGGACTGAGGCGCCGCGCTCGCGGGGACACACTCGGCGCATTCCCGCAGGCGGTAAGGGCTAACAGTGCCAGCAGAACAGCAAGAGTCAGAATCAGCTTTTTCATAAGGTCATCCTCCATATTTTCAAAATATTTCCTAATTTTTGCACTTCAGCCGCCGCGAAATGCGGTAAGGGTATCCGCGATCATGGAAAAGGCTTCGCCGTCCACCGCAGTGCCGACACCAGCTATGCCCTGCTGGTTTTGCAGCGGTTCCCGCATCGGGCCTCCGGGGCCTGGCAGCTGTCCCGCTGTGGGACAAGAGACATCCGGCGGCCTGTCCATCCTCTGTATCTGGCTCAGCGTCTCCCGCACGATCTCCTTAATTGTATCGCGGTTTACGCCCTGCGGTGCAGTGGCTGCCGCCGCGGGGCAATTCCCATAATGCAGCAGCGCGTTGGCTATGAGCTGTGCCTTGGTGCGCGGGGGCTGGCGTTCCAACAAACGGATCGCCGCCTCCTGGGCCGGGTCGTTCTCGCTGAGCTTGATCGTAAACCGTCCGCGTTCTTTCTTTTTTGCCATCCTGTCACCTGCCCGCCGCTTCCATCTGGTATAAGAACTCATACCCCATTGCGTTGGCGCGCACATCCTCCACAAAACGCGCCCTGCCGACCTTGCCGGACGCCTCGATCTGCCGGCGCAGCAGCGCCGCGCCGCCGCCCACGAATACCACCACACCGGTGGAAAGCTCCAGCATCCGCTCCCGCAGGCTGCTGCACAGGTCGCTGACAAAATCCTGCGCCATCCGCTCGACCATTTCCGTGACCTGCGGCGGATAGCCCGCGGTCTGGCCTTTCAGGATCGCGTCCGTGTCGGCTTCATCCAGCAGCAGGTCATGCTCGGCGCTGACCCGCGCCTTGATCCTGTTGTATAGCAGGATCACGCCATTTTCCAGTGAATCGCAGACAGAAAGGTCGGCCTGTCCCCGGCGCATCAGCAGGTAGTCGGCTGTAAAGCCGCCGATGTCCACGATCAGCACCCTGGGTTCGGCCACCAGCTCGGAAAACATCATCACGGCGGCGGAATATGCCTGCGGGTAGCACTGCGCCGTGTCGATCTCCGCCGTGAACAGCCTGCCACGATACCCGAATTGGAGGGTACCCCGGCCGGAAAAGTAATCGGTAAAAGCGCGGTTTTGTGCCCCATAATGGGCAGGCGGCAGGCCGATGGCAAGCTGGATGGGGATAGTACCCTCCAGTCGGACGTTCTTTGCCAACAGCTCGTTTGCGATGGCAAAGAGGGTCAGAACAAAGAACCGGTCATCCTCGGTCTTGTTCTTGTGGTATGGAATGCGATGGCCGGACAGGGTGTAGAATTTGTTTTGCCAGCTCAGAACATCCTTGCCAAACGGCTTTTGCGTGCTTTCAGCAAGCCCGGATACAAAGGGCGGGCAGTGAACGGTCTTGATCTGCTTATTGCCGTGATCGACCGCGATCAGCATGGGCATCATCTCCTTTTTTGCTTCTCTGTTTGACTTATACGCAGTGGGGATACAGTATTTCAACAAAAAGCGCAAAAAAATTTCCGGCAGACGGATCCTGCCGGACGATGTTTGTTTTAACGAGCGGTTTTTATGTCCTGCCGCTCAAAGCCCCAATTCTTTGGCCCAGGCGGCCAATTCTTCCGCCCTCGCATTGCCCCGGAACACCCGGCCCTGCAGCAGCGTCGCGCCCTTACAGCTGGGCGCGAGCGCCTCGTTGGTCTTGCCCATCCCGCTGCCGCCCGAGGTGGCAAACGGGACGATGGTTTTTCCTGCAAGATCATAGCTTTCCAGAAAAGTGTTGATGATAGTAGGCGCAACATACCACCAGATGGGGAACCCTACATAGATCGTGTCATACTCGGCCATGTTGTCCCGCCGGGCCGCAATCGCGGGGCGGGAGGCGGGGTTTTTCATCTCCACCGAGCTGCGAGAGCCAGCGTCCTGCCAGTTGAGGTCAGCCCGGGTATAGGGAACCTCCGGCTTAATCTCAAAAATATCTGCCCCGATTGCCTCGGCCAGGGTCTCGGCCAGCCGTGCGGTGGTGCCGCTGGCGGAAAAGTATGCCACAAGTTTTTTGCTCATGATGATATGCCTCCAATTTATCGCTTGAAAAAGCTATATTCAACAGCCATTTCTACAATAACGCACGATATTCCCTCCGGCCGTATAAGATCCGCCGTATCTGTACCGTGCGGCCGGACACGACATAAAAAACAAGATAATTCTCCACGATCAGAACCCGATACCCCTTGGCCGCCAGCGCAAGGTCTTTGGGGCGCGGGCAGCGTTCGGGCAGCTGCGCAAGGCTGGCAATCTGCCCGGTCAGCAGGTCATAGTAACGCAGGGCCGCATCGGGGGACAAGGTATTCAGATAGTCAATGATGTCCAGCAGATCCTGTTTTGCCGCCGGGTAGATCCGAACCTCATAGCTGTCCATGCACGCGCTCCCTCAGCTGGCGGGATACTGTTAAAAAATCCTCGCCCTGTGCGCCGGACGCGATCTCCTGTTCGGCAACGGCCAGCTTGCCGTACAGGTCGATCAGGGCCTGCCGGCGCTCGTACTCCTGTATGCTGATCACGACCATGTCCCCGGTGCCGTTCCGGGTGATATAGACCGGTTCCCCCGTCTGGCGGCAGAAGTCGGAAATCTCGTTGGCGCTGTTGCGCAGATCGGAAATCGGACGAATGTTTGGCATGAGATGCACCTCCCAAGAAGAGTATAGCAAAATTATGAGTAAATATCAATACAAATTTATGTTCCTTGCTTTCTGCAAAAGGAAAGAACGCACCGGGTTTCCCCAGCGCGTTCTGCGTTCCCATCCTGTTATGTGTGCATCCCGTAATAGGCTGTGCGCAGATCCTCCTGCCCATGCAGGATGATCCCGCCAAAAATGCCTATCCCCTGGGCCGTGTGCTCCTCAAAACAAAAGCTGTACGGTACAAAGTCATCGAGGATCCGGATGCCCTTGCAATCCTTCCACTGGAAATTGGCAGTAAGAAACCGCCCGAGCTTTTTGCGCAGGATCGGCTTTTGCACGGTTTCCCGCAGGTTTTTCCGGCTCTCAAACCAGACGCGGGGCGCGGGCGCAGGGCGTCGGGAAAGCAGCCGCCGCGGCTCGCCTTTCCGCGTCCTGCTCTGTTCGGCCGCTTTGTAAAACGCCGCACAGTCCATCTCGGCCCTCTCGCTCCGGCCCCGCAGGCCATCCTGTCCAAAGCAGGAAAGCCACGCAAATTCCAGCGTGAGCTTTTCATCCGGGGCCAGCGGCTCGATCCGCACTTGGACGAAATCCTGCCCGTCCGCCGCAAGGAATCGTTTTGCCTGCGGCTTTCGGCCAAACTGATCCTCGGGGGTGTAAAACGTCCGGGAGCGGCCATGCCGGCGGGAAAAGGTGTGCAGTTTCACATAGCCGCCATCTGCCGACAGTGTTACCATGATCCGTTCCTGCTCGCTCATGCTATTTCCCTCCTCGCATCCTCCGCCATGCTGAAAAACAGGGACGGCCTCAGCACAGTCACGCCAAGCTGCCTTGCTTTTGTCAGCTTGCTGCCGGCGCTCTCGCCGCAGACAAGGTAATCCGTCTTGCCGCTCACCGCACTCTGGGCGTGCGCGCCCAGAGATTCGATCAAGGCGTTCATCTCGCTGCGGGTGTACGGCTCGACCTTACCGGTCACCACAATGTTTTTGCCCGCAAAGGGGTTGACGGGGCTTTGCGGCGCGGCGCTTGCCTGCGCCGGTTTTTGAATGTTTACCATCGTTTGCAGTTCCTCCCAGATATACAGATTTTCTTCCTCCTCGAACCATGCGTGGATGCTGGCGTTCAGCGTCTCGCCGAAATCCGGCAGCTGCGTGAAGTCGTACCCCGTGAGCGCGGCCTCTTCAAAGCTCGCAAGGTCGCTGTCAAACTGCTTTGCCAGCACCCCGCTGGCCGTCCGGCCCACAAGGAGAATGTCCATCGCCACTAAGTACCGTTCAAAGGTGGTATCCCGGCTGCGCTGGATGGCGTCCCACAGCTTTTGCCACGATTTTTCGCCAAAGCCCTCCATCCGCAGGATCTCGGCGGCATGGTCGTTCAGCCGGTACACATCCAGATAGGAGTGCAGCCAGCCGCGCCCGATGAACTTTTCCAGCACGGCCTCGGACAGCCCCTCGATGTCCATCGCTTTTTTGCCTGCGAAATGGGTGAACCGACGGATCCTGCGCATCCCGCACTGCTCGTTGTCGCAGTGCAGGGTCATGGTGCCGCAGGTGCCATTCTTGCGGGCCACATGGACGCGGGTAGCCTGCCCGCAGCAGGGGCAGGCGCGCGGGATGACGTCGGCCAGCGCGAACGCGCCCCGGTCAAGGTTTTCCTCAATGTGCGGGATGATCTGGTTGCGCTTGCTCACCAGCACCCGGCAGCCGGGCTTGAGCCGCAGGTCGTTGATAAAATTGAGATTGTGCAGGCTGGCCCGCGAGACCGCGCAGCCGTCGATCTCCATCGGGGCCAGCAGGGCCACCGGGGCGATGAGACCGGTGCGCGAGGGGTTCCACTCGATGCCGCGCAGGGTGGTCTCAAACAGCTCGTCCGCAAACTTGAAAGCCATGCCATCCCTGTAGTGGTGGCTGGTGCGCCCGCAAGCGGCGGACCAGGCAATATCGTTGTAGGACGCCACAATGCCGTCGATGGGCAGATCGTTTTCCCGCGCGTAGCCGCGCAGCCGGGCGATGCCGTCCTCCAGTTCCCGCTGTGAAAGGCTGCGGGCCGTGACAAAGAATTTGCAGGGTGCAAAACCCAGCTGTGCCAGCCGCGCCAGCCGTTTGGATTTCAGCGCAATGTCGGCAAAGCCCTCGATCACGCCAAACGGCATAAAGGTTACCCTGCGCGCGGCGCAGTCCGCCGCGTTCAGCAGCCGAACCGAGCCCGCCGCGAGGTTGCGGCTGTTCCTGTAGGCGACGCCGCTCGCGTCCGTTATCGCGTCGCAGAGATTTTCAAAGTTACTGGGGCGGATGAATGCTTCGCCGGTCACGACTAACCGCTCTTTGTAAGGGATCTCCTGCGGGGTGCCCGCAATGCTCCGGGCGTTGTGGGTGACGACCTCGCCCGCGTTTCCATCGCCCCGGGTGGCGGCCTGTACCAGCTGCCCGTTTTCGTAGGTCAGCTTGAGGGTCAGGCCGTCCAGCTTGAGCATGAGCAGGATCTGCTGCTCGCCGATAAACTCCAGCAGCGCGGCGGCGTCCTTGGTCTTGTCCAGCGAGAGGAGCGGGCTCGTATGCTGCGTTTTCTCCAGCGCGCTGACAGCGGGATAGCCAACGGTCTGCGTTGGGGAGTTTGCCATGCGGATGCCCGTCTCCTGTTCCAGCGCGGCCAGCTTGTCAAAGAGCCGGTCGTATTCCGCGTCCGGCACTGACGGCGCGTTTTTGTTGTAGTATTCGTCCCGGTACTGGTTGAGCCGGGTGGTCAGCGTCTGTATCTGCGCGTATCCTTTTTCTGTCATGCGCTTTCCCTCCTGTCGATCGGTCCGATCCGCCTTGCGGGGTCGAACTGCCTGCCGTCCGCAAAGCCGTTCTGGTATTCCCTAAAATCGATTTTGCCGGCGGCCTGTGAATGAAGCGCTCTCCGCTTGAACCCGCTCACCGCTTCGGTGACCTCTTTGGGCATCACAAGGACAAGGCCCCATTCCTCGGACTTTTCAGCATTCTGCCAGTCAAACGCCTTGCGCAGCCCGGCCACAAACCCATAGCCGTATCCATCGCAAAGGCTGTTGATATATTCCGCGGGATCGCCGTCCAGCTTCTTTTTCAGCCGCTTATTCCGCGAGACAATGCAGTCAAGGGCATATTGGAAGATCGGTATGCAGACCTCCAGATCCTCCTCAAAGCCCACAAAGCCGACCGTGTACGTTTTCTTCCCCTTACTGTGCCGGTGAAACTCTTTACAACAATGGTTTTCGCCAATCACCGCCGCCAAATCGTTCGTCCAGGGGCAGCGCCGCATACTGAAGGTAACGTCAGTCACCTTCTTTTGAACGGGCCGGTTTTTCACCTGCCGCACATCCGCTTCCGTGAGTTTGTATTTTGCCATCAGCTCGCGCGCTTTCAAAAGCGCGGCTTCTGCTTCGCCCTCTTCGGGGCTCGTCGCAAGCAGGATATATGAGACGCTTATAAAATCTTCCGCAGCTTCTTCCGCAGATGGTTGAGCCTTGCATAAATAGCCCCTGCCGTTAAATGCACAAGCGGAGCAATCTCCTTTGTGGAGTATCCCTGCATTTTCAGCAGGACGATTT
>CAJUMH010000049.1 GCA_910587145.1 uncultured Ruthenibacterium sp.
CCTGCGGCCCAGCAAAAATTTCGGAGTGTGGCCACACCCGAATTGCTTGCCGTTTGTGCGCTCCCCTATACATAGCGCGAAAAACGGAGGCCGCGCTTTTCCTTACGCTCCCTCCGTTTCTTTGGCATCTTTAATAGCCCGAATGATAGTTTCTACCAATCGGAACTCTTTTTCATCCAAGGACTTCAAAAGAATATCAATCCTCTTTTTGCAGGCATCATCTGCGCTTACGCGGGGATAAAAGAATTGATCCACCGATAGGCCAAACATTGTTACCAACTGATAAAATACATTTAGGCTGGGATGTTGGCCGTCATTTTCATGGTACATAACAGTACGGGGATCACGATCAATAATAGAGGCCAGTTGTTCTTGTGTCATGCCTCGCGCTCTCGGGCTTTCTTTATCGCAAGTCCTATATCGTGAAAGTCAAACTTGCGCTCGTCCCGTTCATATTTCATGCTATCACCACCTAATGTAATTTTATATTTCGGGTGATAGTATTTGAACGATTTATATTTTCATTTTACCTCATATTTAATTTCTTGTTCGGAGTTGAGATTAGAGCCAAAATGAGGTAAAATATAAAAGTTGATTTTTGATGATATGCCATCAAAGGCTGAAAAACTTGATACCAAGTAATGTCATTTGTAATCAACCTTGATAGCTACGGACTCCTACGGTATAATGCTGGTAATGGCTACGACATTTAGAAATATTCAGCTTATTCTGTGTTCTAAGTCTATGTAAAGCGATTTTGACGGTGGTTGGTAAGTAAACTTGATAGTATTTTGGATGAAAATGCGTTATAAAGTAAATACAGAGAAAGGGAATGGATGCGATGTATATAAGTAAACGACTAAAGGAATTGAGGGCCGCAAATGGTTTTAGCCAAGAAAGATTGGCGGAGCTCCTCAATGTTTCAAGGCAAACAGTTTCAAGCTGGGAAAATGAAAGGAGTTATCCCGATGTTCATAATTTAATTATGCTCTGCGATATTTATTCCGTTTCTTTGGATGACTTGATGAAAGGAGATATAGAAATAATGAAAAAGGAAGTATCTAATGAGAACTGGCGTAACTCACCCCAAGATGCAATACAACTTATTCAAAGCGGCTTTGTTATGATTATAGGACTGCTTGTTGCGGTAATTGGTCTTATTGTTTCGTCAAACGACAGTAGCCCACTATGGGGATATGGATTGATGATTTTGGGAGCAATCCTTGCTTGCTTTTTTGCCTTTTATGCTGATTATCTTAAACGGAAAAACAAAATACAGACATATAGAGAATTGAGTGATTTTTACGATTATTCCATAAGTCTGCTAAACAAAAAAGATTATTAAACAGTTAAAAGCAGACAGGCCCCAATTACTGATTAGGCATAATACAGAACACGTTGCAAGATTGAGAAATAAAGCAAAAGAAAGCGGACGAAGCTATCAGTTTTGCCTGCAACTCTTCTGCCAAGAAGAATTCTTGCATCGATTGGAAAAATCACAATATGCGGAAAATCTGGAGCAATCCCAAACTGCCCAAGACAAAAATAATGCGAAAGCCGGCGCAGCTTGACGCTACGCCGACCCACGCTTAAAATGTTTTCTTACGTCACTGCCCGTTTGCACGGGCGGCTTTTTTTTGCAGAACCGCTGCCTTGGGAACACCTGCGCTTCGCATTCGCCTGCAGAGTTTTCTGCGGGCATTTATCATTTATTTTATAATGTAGGTATCCCAACACATGGAGGTGTCATAATCGAAATGGGAATTCGGAGTTATGGGTATGTCAGGGTATCGACGAAGGAGCAAAATGAGGACCGCCAGATGATTGCGCTGCGGGAGATGGGCGTTTTGCCGCACAACATCTTTATAGACAAGCAGTCCGGCAAGGATTTTAACCGTCCGCAATACAAAAAGCTGGTGCGTAAGCTGAAAAAGGACGACCTGCTGTATATTAAGAGCATCGACCGGCTGGGCCGCAGCTACGAGGAGATCCTGCGGCAATGGCGCTACCTGACGAAAGAGAGGGGGATCGACATTGCTGTGCTGGATATGCCCCTGCTCGATACCCGGCGCGGCAAGGATCTGATGGGAACCTTTCTCAGTGACATCGTGCTGCAGGTGCTTTCCTTCGTAGCGGAGAATGAGCGCGCCAGCATCCGGCAGCGCCAGGCGGAGGGCATTGCGGCGGCCAAAGCGAGGGGAACGCCCTGTGGGCGGCCGCCCCGTCCCCTGCCTGAAAACTACCCCAATGCCTACAGGCGGTGGAAGGAAGGGGAAATTACCGGAACAGCGGCCGCAAGGGAATGCGGGATGCCGCTGGCCACCTTTCTTTACCGGGCGGAAACCTACAAAAAAGCCGCCCTTCTGTAAGATGATGAAAAAGCACGGAGTTACAAAAAGGTGTACCTTTTTGTAAATCTCGGCAGGCTCAAAAAAATCGCGGAAGTTTTGTTAAGTTTCCGCAATATCGCCCGAATGTGTTTATTGAAAGGTCACAGAAGTGGTCACTTTCACCACAGCCCGGAAAAATGCACGGAGTTACAAAAAGGTACACCTTTTTGTAAAAATGGCCGCACATAAATCAAAAACGGCTCGGCACACAGGAAGTAATACGTGCGAAAACGAACCGTTCTGGTATGCGAAAGGAGTTGCAGAAGATGCTTGTGCTTGGCAGAAACATCGGCGAGACCATCGTGATCGACGATAATATCTACATTACCATTTTTGAGACAAGTACCACGGGAAATAAGTTCAAGATCGCTATCGATGCGCCGAAAGAGATGAAGATCTCACGCGCGGAGTTATACGAAAACGACCCGGAGCGCTGGCCGAAAATTCAGGCCATGAAAGAGGAATCGGAGCGGCGCAGCAAAAAGGCGATGAAAGCGGACGCCGCGCGCCGGGCCAACGCGGAGCAGGCGAACCGGATTATCCGCGAAGCGCGGGCTATACAGGCCGCACAGGCGCAGAGGGCAGAGCCGTAAGCGCCGCAAGCACAGGTTTCAATCTTTGCCAAATGCCGCTTAGCGCACGGCGCGGTGCACAGCGCACGGCGCGAAGCGGCATGCGGCAGAGATTGAGATAAAGTACGTGCCCCTGCCTTCGCGGGGGCAAAACACACAAATCAAAAGAAGCGGGCTTTGCTGATAAGCAGGAGAAGGACGACCTGCTTGGCACCGAACCGCAAAGAAGGATTTTACTATGGGTATGGTAGTACGTACAAATACGATGGCGCTGAACGCGTATCGTCAGCTGGGCATGAACAACAGCGCGGTTTCCAAGAGCCTTGAAAAACTGGCTTCCGGCTACCGCATCAACCGCGCGGGCGACGACGCCGCGGGTCTGGCCATCAGCGAGAAGATGAAGGCGCAGATCACCGGCCTTGAGACCGCTTCCGCCAACGCGCAGGACGGCATCAGCCTGATCCAGACGGCTGAGGGCAACCTCGGCGAAGTGCACGATATGCTCAACCGCATGGTCGAGCTGGCCACCAAATCGGCCAACGGCACCTACACCCAGACCGAGCGCAATGCGCTGCAGGACGAGGTGGACGCGCTGCTCGAGGAAATTGACCGCATCAGCCAGAGCGCCAACTTCAACGGCACCAACCTGCTGGACGGCACAATGGGCCTGAACAAGGAAGCGTTTGCGATTGGCGCATCCGTTTCCGGCGCGGATCCCGCTGCAGTTTCGCTGACGGGCTTTGCCACCAAGGTTACCGCTGGCGATGCCACCTATCACGAGGGCAGCGCTTCCGTAAGCTTTTCTGCCGCTTCCTTTGAAGTGGATCTGGGTCAGCTGGAGTTTACGTCGGCCGTTACAAACGGTACATTGGATGTCGGGCTTGCCGGCGTAACGCTTAGCCTTGCGGCTACCGAAATCACCGGTGCGATGAGTGCCAGCGCGCTGGCAAGCGCTTTGGCCGCAAAGACGACGCAGGTCACCATCGGGGCACAGACGTTCGATGTTACGGCAAGCGGCAACAAGCTGAGCTTTACAATGGACACGGCTGTTACCACGCTGACCACAGCCCAAGCAGCCGCAGTTAATAGCGCAATTGGTAGCGGTGTCACGGTTACGGCCGCCGCAGGAGGCTCCGGCGAAGTAAAGGGCAACGGCGCCGGTGAGATCCCGCACAATACCATCAACGTGCAACAGGCGGTTGCCGATGTGGCGGGCACCCGCGCCGGTATCGACTTTGATCTTTCCGCCGACAGTATTGTTAAGGACGGTTACAAGCTGACCATCGACGACAAGACCTTCGTCTTCAAGACGGATGCCAACAGCTCTGTCGAGGCGGGCGATGGCGAAACGCTGATCGATGTCAGCGCGTATGCCACAGACAGCGAGAAGGTGCATGCCGCGGTTGACCTGCTGTCGAATGAGAGCACAACCAACTTCAAGATCGAAAGCAAAAACGGCACCACGATCCATATCGACCAGAAGGCCGACAGCACCAACGTGTACGACAGCGAGGATAAGCTGCACAAGGTCTTCTCCGCCACTGACGCCGGCGCGGCCGAGGGCATCGAGCTGACCGTTACCGCCGACAAGATCAACAGCGGCGACGCCATCCGCGTGGGCGATAAGACCTATAAGTTCGGCACCGGCACCGATTCGAATACCGTGAAGTATCTGGATAAGGATGACGCTGTGAACGCGCTGAAGACCGCGCTGGAGAATGACGGCTACAACGTCGATTTGTCCGGCAGCAAGCTGACCATCCACGGCACCGTGGGCGCGGACGCGCCGGCCATTACCGGCGGCGGCCTGACCCTGCAGATCGGCGATACGGCGGACGACTTCAATAAGATGACCGTCGCCGTTGACAACATGAGCACCAAGGGTCTTGGCCTCGACGGCCTCAAGATCACCAGCGAGACCCTTTCCAGCGACGCCATCGCCAAGGTTAAGACGGCGATCAACAGCGTGTCCACTACCCGTGCCGGCATGGGCGCTCTGCAGAACCGCCTCGAGCACACCATCAACAACCTGGATGTTGCCGCCGAGAACCTCTCGGCCGCCAACAGCCGCATCCGCGACACCGACATGGCCAAGGAAATGATGAACTACACGAAGATGAACGTCCTCGTGCAGTCCGCGCAAGCCATGCTGGCGCAGGCCAACCAGCAGCCGCAGAGCGTGCTGCAGCTGCTGCAATAATCTCTTTTTTCGCACAGCGCGAAAAAAACAGGCGACTTACGAGGGGGCCGCGGGCATTGCCCGCGGCCCTTTTTCCTATAAACAAACAATAAGGGAGCAATACGATGAAAACTGCGCCGCTTTTGTCCATTGGGATGATCTTTAAGAACGAGGAGCGCTGCTTAGAGCGGTGCTTAAAGTCTTTGCAGCCCTTGCGGGACGCGGTTCCCTGTGAACTGGTGATGGCGGATACCGGCGCGGAGGACGGGAGCCGCACGATCGCCGAACAGTATGCGGATGAAGTGTTCGATTTTGCGTGGGTGGACGATTTCGCCGCCGCGCGCAACGCGGTGATGGACCGTTGCCGTGGCAAATGGTACTTGACCATCGACTGTGATGAGTGGCTGGATGCGGATTTTTCCGAGCTGTTAGCGTTTTTGAAAAGCAAGAACCGGGCTGATTTTGCCTTCGTCATCCAACGGAACTATTTTTCTGCCGAACTGGAGCAGAGCGAGGCTTTTAACGATTTCCGCGCGCTGCGTCTGGTGCGCATGGCCGCCGGCGAGCGTTATCACGGCGCAATCCATGAATCGTGGGGTTTTCGTGAGCCCGCCGCAAGGCTGACCCGCACCATCCTGCATCACGACGGGTACCTGTTTATCACTCCGGAGGCTTCCAAAAAGAAAACAGAGCGCAACATGAAGCTGCTGCGGAAGCGCCTGAAAGAGGAGCCGGATAGCCTGCGTACCTTGAACCAATGCATCGAAAGCGGCGGCAGAGACGCTGATCTCACCTATTATGTCCGGCATGCCGTTGAAGTTGTGCAAACCGGGCGTGACCATTGGCAGCGATACGGCGGCCTGATTATGCGCCACGCGGTAGAGCATGCGCGCACCAGAGAGATGCCGGAGTTAAACGAATGGATCGACTATGCCAAAACCCAATTTCCCGGCTCGATCTACACCCTTGTTGATATAAACTACAACGCATTCTTGACCGTCTATGACGATAAAGAATGGGAAAAGGCCATCCAATACGGCGAGGCCTACCGCGAGGGCCTGCGAACCCTGTACGCCCAAAATCATTCCAAAGAAATTGAAGCCGATCTGACCGCCAGCACCATCCACTCCGGCAACGCGGTTGCGGAACGCACGCTGCTGATTGCCCTTGCCAACGCCTACATGCAAGCGGGGCAGGGCGAAAAGGCGCTGACGCTGCTGGCCAGTTTGGAGGGGGAAACGCTAAGCCCCGATCAGGTGCGCAACGCCGTAATCGCGCTGTGCAAGCTGCACGCCGAAACCACGCTGGACGCCACGCCCGCGCTGCGGCGTTTTTACGAGCAGATTGGCCAAAAAACGCCGGATGAGCAAAAACAGAAAGCGCGCCTTGCCGTGTTTGACGTAATTGCCACGGTGCCGTTCGGCGAAAGCTACCGCGAAGAAGAAAAAGAACACGAAGGCTACCGGCAGCCCGCCTACACCGTCTTTGCCGCGCTGGCCGATGTGTGTGAGGCCGGCCGCGGCGCCGCCATAATGATGACCTCAGACCCGTTTGAAATCTGCGAACGGCTCATGCAGGTAGAGGATTGGCAGGCGCTGCCCATCGAGGCGCTGGAGCATGCGCTGGCGGCGGGCGTACCGTTTCCGCTGGCAGAAAAGCCGCTCAATCAGGAGATCATGAGCGGCCTTGCCGCCCGGCTAACCCACGATGAAAATTTTGCATGGCGGGCAGCGCTGGCCCTAAACAATGAACAGGAATATCCCGGCCCGCAAAGCCTGCTTTGGACGCAAACGCTGGTGCTGGCCGCGCTGCGGTCCTTCGATTGGACTCTGGGCCAAAACAAAAAGGCCGCCAGCGCTTTTTTCTGCCCTGAAAAAAGCAAGGATGAAAAGCCAAGCAAACGCCCCGTCTGCACCCCGGAGATCGGCCTTGCCTTTATCCGCCGGTTTGCCGGCTTAGAGGCCGCGGCCCTGCCGCTGCTGTTTGCGCCGGACTTGCTCAGGGAGGAAAACGCCGCCCTGCTGCCTCCCATGCACCGCTGGGGGCTGTACTGCGTGTGGGCGCTCAATGCGCTGGACGCGGGCAGGCCGCAGGAGTATCTTACGATCCTGCGCAGGGGCCTTGCCGCCTGCCCCGGAGAAAAGGAGATGGTGCAGTTTTTGCTCGACCGCTTTATGGAGGACGTCCGCCCGAAAGCGTCCCCCGAGCTGCTGGCGCTGGCGGAAAGGATACGCGCGATCCTGGCCGCGTATAATCCGGACGACCCCGCGGTAAAGGCCATCCGCGAGAGCGACGCCTACAAGCAGGTAGCCTGGATCATTGAGGAAACGCCCGGCCTGCCGGTGCAGTAGCCGGCCATACGGCGGGATGAATGGAGGAAAAACATATGCAGTCGGAACAGATTGCCGGTATCCTCGCGCTGCTGGAAACCATCGGGAAAGGCATGGAATATCTGCAAAGCCACGAAGATGCCAAGACGGCGCGCGCCGTCTTGGCAGGGCGGCGTTCCGCCGCCCTGCAGATTGAACAAGCGCTGGGGGATACGCTTACCAAGCGCATTTCTGCCGACGCGCTCTGCGATGCCGAATGGCTTAGCGCGATGTACCGCATTGTGGAACAGCTGGCCGACCCGTTCGAGCCGGCGAACGCGTTCGACCGCGAATTCTTAGGCTTTATCCAGCACATCTGGAATACCAGCGAAGACGAGCTTTTACAGCAGATGAAGCGAACTCTGAACGAATGGAAAAAGACCCCGGACAGGAAGGGCGCATACCAAGGCTTTGTGGATTATTTCGCCAGATTCCCGCTTTGGGGTACGCTGCACCCGGAGCGGGGAGACTTCGATACCCTCCGGCGCCGCGCGGCGGTGCTCAAGCGTCACAGCTACGATTTTTTGTGGCTCTGCCGCCGGCTGGACGATTATCTCTCCAAACGTACTCTCACTGCGATTTTATCGAACTGGGCCGTGCTGGATCTCGCGTACCCGCAAACCGTCTGTAGCGCGACAAAATTTTTGAGAAACTCGGACAGCGAAAATGAGAAAAAATAG
>CAJUMH010000050.1 GCA_910587145.1 uncultured Ruthenibacterium sp.
TTCTTTTCCATTATACAGAATGTTTTTCTGTCCGGCAAATCGGGTATAGGGGCAAAAGATATGCTGGAAGGAAAGAGGTGACGGACAATGCAGAATATGCAAATGCTTTTGAAGCAGGCGGAAGTTTTGGCCGTCGAGCGGCGCCCGGAAGCGTGCCTCGGGTGCGGGTTTGAGCATAGCTGCTCTATACATGGGTGCGCGGTGATCAAGGCTCTAATCGAGCGTGCAATGGTCGAAAAGGACAATGCGCCGCTGACGCTGGAAGAACTGCGGGAGATGGCCGGCGAACCGGTGTGGGTGGAAACACCTGGAATTCGAGAATATGGACGGTACGGAATCGTAGAGAGCGTAGATGCTGAATACAATGCCCTGTTCCTGTCAGCAGATTTCACCTGTCACGACTACGGCACGGTGTGGATTGCCTATCGCCGCAAGCCTTGGGAGGGAGGAACCACCGAATCATGCTGACAGACGAACAAAAGATGGAGATCCGCCGGTTGTGGGCTGAGGGGTTGTCGTATGATCATATCGGCAAGCAGGTGGGATGCTCCGGCAGTACCGCGCGCAACATCGCACTTGATGTGATAAGTCAAAATAGCATCAAGGATACATATGCAGAAGATGCCGAAGCACGCAAGGTTTTTCGCAGGATCAAACGCACGGTGCGGCGCTATCAGGCCGCGGTGCAGGCCGGAAAAATAAAGCCCTGCGAGCACTGCCAATGGCGCATGAATAAGGATCCGCGGCCGGTGTGCGTGGTGTGCTACAGGGAGATTCTGTGATTGCGAGGTGAACGGATGGATCGGGAGGAATACATCGCCCGCGTTGCATGGCTGCGGCGGTACGGCGACGCCGTGCGAAAGCAGCAGGCACTTGCGCAAAAGTTGGCCGAGGCGCGCGCCGCGGCTGTGCGCATCACGCCGGTACTCTCCAGCGCGCGAGTGCAAAGCAGAGACAGCGCCAGCGCGGCCGAGCGCGCGGTGGAGCGCATCGAAGAGGCGCGGGAGCTGGTACAGGCACAGGAGCTCGTGCGCAAAAGGCTGTATGCGGAGATCTTCCCCGTCATCGCCGCGCTGCCGGATGCGGATGAGCGGCGGGTGCTGTGCGGGCGGTATCTGCGGGGGCAAAATATGATCGATATCGCGGCAGAGATGGGCATTTCGGAGCGGCACGCCCGCCGAATGCACCGGGAGGCAATCCAAAGGCTTGACATGTCCGCCACCACGTGCTAAAATTGCTATAGTGAAAAGCTGTGGGCAGAAATGCCCGCGGCTTTTTTGTCGGCGCTGAACCGGCAAAGGCCGGGGTCATTCCCCGGCCTTGTATAGTTCATCCAGCAGCGCCACGGCCTGCGGATCGGTTACGATGTCGCGCAGCGTGCAGCCGAGCGCTTTGCAAAGCTGCAGCAGCGTGACGAGCTTTGCGCCGTTTAAATTGCGCACGCCCTGCTCGTAGTTTTGCAGCACGCGCAGATTCAGGCCACTGGCCGCCGCAAGCTGCGCCTGCGACAGTCCGACCTTCTCGCGCAGCTCTTTCAATCGATTGTTTTTGTATTCGATTTTTACCGTTATTTCCATTGAAAAATTCCCCCTTGCCTTTTTTTCGCAGGCAGGCTATAATAAAGGCGGTGGGTGGGAATTCCCCACCGCTCTTTATTAGCCTTGTTTGGGTTTGCTGTTCGGCTTTATGGTAATTGTCAGGCGGTCAACCAGTTCATTCCGTAAAGCTTTTTCGAGCATTTCCAGCAGGGCTTTTATTTGTTCTTCGCTCACGCATTCACCTCCCTGCCTGTGGTTTTCGCTCCTTTCTGTGTTACTTGGGCTTCCCTGTCCCTGTGATTATAGTATACAACAAATGATGTAGAAAGTCAAGCGTTTTTCGCAACTTTTTCTGAAATTCAAAAATAATTTTCAGCCTGTGCCATCCGGCGCGGGCTTTTGTTTTGCCCGCTGCGCCTGCGCCCATAGGGCAAGAAAAACAGCAACTGGATATTTGTGGAAATAAAGGGGGGATCAGCACGAGCAGCAACCGATACCGGCCCGATCAGGACGGCACGCACCGCCTGGCGTTCGAGCGCAACAAAAAGAAGATCTACGCCACGCAGACCGTGTGCGGCATCTGCGGCCGGCCTGTGGATCTTGCGCTGAAGTATCCGCATCCGCTCAGCCCGTGCATCGATCACATCGTGCCCATTGCGAAGGGCGGACACCCCAGCGACATCGACAACCTGCAGCTTGCGCACTGGACGTGCAACCGGCAGAAATCCGATAAGCTTTTCCGCCAGAGCCGCACGCAGGAGGCGGATGGGGAAACGGGCATCGTTTCAAACCGGCTTTTGCCGCAGAGCATGGACTGGGCGGCATACCGGGCAAAGACATGAGAAAGGGGGGCGTATCCCCCTCCCCCTGCGCGCTTCGAGCTTCACGCCGTCACTACGAATATTTCTCGCGCACAGGGCTCTCAGAGGCCCGCAGGGCGCGTTTTTTAGCTTGGAAGGGGTTGTAATCAGCTTATGGATCAAAACGCGTACAGAGGCATTGACGCCTTGCGCAGCATGCTTGCGCAGAAGGCGCCGCGCGTGCACACGCGGTATGCCTACTACGAGATGAAAAATCTGACGCACGATTTCGGCCTTGTCACGCCGCCGGAATTTCGCGCCTTTGAAGAAACGCTCGGCTGGTGTGCAAAGGCCGTGGATGCGCTGGCCGACCGGCTGGCGTTCCGCGGCTTTCAGAACGACAGCTTCGGCCTTTCGGACGTCTTCGCGCAGAACAGCGCCGACATTCTGTTCGATTCGGCCATCCTCTCGGCGATGATCTCGTCCTGCTGCTTTTTGTATATCAGCGCAGACCGGGACGGCTTTCCCCGCCTGCAGGTGCTGGACGGCAGCCGCGCAACGGGCGTGATCGATCCCGTAACCGGCCTTCTGCGCGAGGGCTATGCCGTTTTGCAAAGCGACGCAAACGGCCTGCCGTTGCTGGAGGCCTACTTCACGCCCGGGCGCACCGAATACCGCGAAAGGGGCACGCGCACGCCGCGCATCATGGCCAGCGACGCGCCCACGCCGCTGCTCGTGCCCATCGTACACCGACCGGACGCCGTGCGCCCGTTCGGGCACAGCCGCATCAGCCGCGCGTGCATCGCGCTGGTGCAGGCGGCGCTGCGCACGCTGAAGCGCTCGGAGATCAGCGCGGAATTTTACTCGTTCCCGCAGAAGTATGTGACAGGGCTGGATCCGGACGCCGAGAGCATGGACCGCTGGCGCGCCACGATGTCGAGCTTTCTCACCTTCACAGCCGGCGAAAACGGCGAAACGCGCCTTGGCCAGTTCACCCAGCAGAGCATGAGCCCCTACACCGAGCAGCTGCGCACGCTGGCCGCGCTGTTTGCGGGCGAAACGGGGCTGACGCTGGACGACCTCGGCTTTGTGACGGACAATCCCTCCAGTGCCGAGGCCATTAAGGCCAGCCACGAAAACCTGCGGCTTGCCGCGCGCAAGGCGCAGCGCACGTTTGGCAGCGGCTTTCTGAATGCGGGCTATCTGGCCGCCTGCGTGCGGGACAAATACCCCTACCGGCGCGAGCAGCTGTATTTGACAAAGCCCCTGTGGGAGCCGGTGTTCGAGCCGGACGCGGCGATGCTCTCGGGCATCGGCGACGGTGCGGTGAAGCTGAACCAGGCCGTGCCGGGCTACTTCGGCAAAGAAAACCTGCGCGCGCTGACGGGCGTTGAGGCCGACGGCTAAAGGGGGGCAAAGCCATGGAGGACGTCGCGCCGGGGCTTTTAAAGGCCATTCTTGCGGATTTTCTCGCGCTGCTCGGCGAGGCTGCGCCCGCGCCCGGCAGCTATGAGGCGGCCGGGGCCTATGCGCAGCGCGTGGGCGCGGCGCTGGCGGCCGCCTTTCAGAAAAACCTTTCCGGCGATGCGCTGCCGGACGGGCGCATGTACTGGAACATCGCCGACCGCGTGGTGCGGCCGCTGCTGGAAAGGGATCATACGCTTTGCGCCGGGGCGGCCGCCGCGGCGCAGCGGGCGCTGAACAAAGCGGCCGGCCTTGGCCTTGCAGTGCAAACGCCGGAGCCGGACGCCGGGTGCATCGACGGCATTCTGCAGGGCCTTGCCGCCGCGGAAAAATACGAGGACGCGGCGCACCTGCTGAGCGCGCCGGTGCTGGAAAATTTCGGCCGCGCGGCGGTGGACGAAACGCTGCGGCGCAACGTGGAATTCCACGCCGGGGCCGGGCTGCGTCCGCGCGTGATCCGCACCGCGGAGGCGGGCTGCTGCAAATGGTGCAGCGCCCTTGCGGGGACATACAATTACCCGGATGTGCCCAAAGACGTCTACCGCCGGCACAAAAGCTGCCGCTGCACGGTGGAGTACGACCCGGCCACAGGGCGGCGGCGGAATGTCTGGACGAAACGGTGGACAGACGGGGAAGAATCTGCTATACTGGAAAAAAGAAAAACTGTGGGAATTCCGCCTGCGGATTCTCCGAAGCTGGCAGCGTTGAAAGAGAATATGACAGCGCAGGTTCAGCGGCTCCCGGTAGAAATGCAGGAGGCGTTGCGGCAGTATACGGGATTTACAGGCACACGAATCAACAACGCAATTAGGCATGGACAGATTACAGGAGAGATTCAACAGCAGATTGAATTGTTGGACAAGGCTTTAGCGGGCGAGCAGATGTCTCAGGATGCAGTTTTGTACCGAAGGACATCCAGTGATTTCCTTGGGATAGGATTGCCAAAATACCCCACGCAGGAGCAGCTCAAGCAGTTCAGCGACCGTGTCATAACAAATAATATTTTTACATCTACAAGCTTTCTTGATTTAGAGCTTCCGGGAAGGAATACCGTAATTGAACTTACAGTTCCAGAGGGCTACACTGGCTGTCAATACATTCGGTCAGTTGCATTTCCGAAATATAAGATGCAGGATGAAGTGTTGTTTGCCCGGGGAATGCAGTACAGGATTGCAGATATTCAATTTCAAAACGGAGAATATCAAATCAAAGCAGAGGTGCAAGTATGAAAACCCTGAAAATATTGAGAGAAGAGGATATCAGCATGGGCTTTCGCAGCCCTGATGATGCAAGAACAGTAGCTATGCCCTTGTGCAGCATTTGCAAAAATATAGAGACAAAGGGGCGGTGTAAGGCTTTTGGAGAGCGCCCCATGGTCTATAGGAACCGTGAAAGTTATGACTGTCCATATATTGAGCTTGATGTGAATTGTATTTCGTTTTCATGCTTTTCTGAACTTTATCCGGATATCGCCAAACGACTCAATGAAAAAAACAGCTAAAACCACGCCGCACCTGCGTCGTGGTTTTTTCATGCTCATTTTGCGAAAGGAGGGCGCCAATCATGGCAAAGGATGACTATGACTACATCGTTTTCCGCATTCTGGTATACCTGTACGGCTGCTTCAAACGGAAAATAAGCTTCGAGGAAGCTGCGTTTGAAAAGCTGCTCGTAAAAGGCATACAGGAAGAGTATCTTCTGGATGTGTTGCAGCTGATGCAGAAGGATGGGCTGGTCGAGGGGCTTGTTTTTGTGAGGGCGTGGGGCGGAGAGCATGTACTGGCAAACAGGCTTGCCGATATGCGCATCACAGCGGCGGGGATCCGCTGGTTACAGGAAAACGACAGCATGCGGCGCATCCGGAAGAGTCTCCTCGGCGGAGCGCCGGGCGCCATATTGGAGCTTGTAAAGCTTGTATTCTGATCGTGCATCTTCCCCCAAAAAGCGCACATTATCACGCAAAGCTCACCGTCCGTAATGGCGGCGGGCTTTTTTGACGCCCAAAACGCGAAAGGAGGCGAGGCCGTTGCCCTGAGAAACGCATGCCGCGCGGCAAAGGAGGCGAGCGGATGAAGGAGCATAGCGCGCCGCGCACCGGCCGTCAGCCCGGCTCAGGCCGCCAGCCCCGCTCGGAGCGCCAGACCCCGACGCAGGGCATCACACTGCCCTATGAGCGCACACACGGCGGCGACGCCGTGGCGCTCTATGAGCAGACCGGCCGCACCGCGCAGGAGTGGCAGCGGCTACTTCTCTATGATATTCTGGCCGAAAATGCGGACGGCCTGTGGGTGCACACAAAATTCGGCTACAGTGTGCCGCGCCGCAACGGCAAGAATGAGATCGTCGCCGTGCGCGAGCTGTACGGGCTTGCGCACAGCGAGCGCATCCTGCACACTGCGCACCGCACCACCACCAGCAGCTCGGCCTCGCGGCGGCTCGCGGCGCTGCTGGACGCCGCGGGCTATACCGAAGTGATCCGCGCCAAAAAGGACGAGGTGTACGACAAGCACTACACCTACTCCAAACAGCTTGGACTTGAGCGTATCACGCTGCTGGGTGAGGGCGGCGGTGTGTGCGATTTCCGCACGCGTTCCAGCAAGGGCGGCCTCGGAGAGGGCTTCGACCTGCTGGTGATCGACGAGGCGCAGGAGTACACAGACGACCAGGCCAGCGCGCTGAAATATGTCGTTTCCGATAGCGCAAATCCGCAGACACTGTTCTGCGGAACGCCACCGACGCCCGTTTCCTCCGGGACGGTCTTTTTGAAATTGCGCAATGACGCCCTGCGCGGCGACGCGCAGAACACCGGCTGGGCCGAATGGAGCGTGGAGCGCCGCACGGATCCGCACGATGTGGATGCCTGGTATGAAACAAACCCGAGCCTCGGCACGATCCTCACCGAACGCAAGATCGCGGACGAGATCGGATCCGACGACGTCGATTTCAATATCCAGCGTCTCGGGCTGTGGCTACGGTACAACCAGAAATCGGCCATCAGCCAAACAGAGTGGGACGCGCTGCGATGCGCTGCGCTGCCGAAGCTGTCCGGCAAGCTGTTCGCCGGAATCAAATTCGGGCGCGACGGGGAAAACGCCGCGCTTGCCATCGCCGTCCGGACAAATGAAAACAAAATATTCGTGGAAGCCATCGACTGCCGCCCCATGCGGGCAGGGTTCGGATGGCTTCTTTCGTTTTTGGAAAAAGCCGCTCCAGCGGCCGTTGTCGTGGACGGCGCGAACGGCCAGCAGCTGCTGGCCGACGCGATGCGCGAGAAAAAGCTGAAAGCGCCGATTTTGCCCACGGTGAAGCAGATCATCGCGGCGAACGCAGGCTTTGAGCAGGCGCTGTTTGCCGGTAATATCTGCCACATGAGGCAGCCTGCCCTCGCGCAGGCGGCCAGCAACTGCGAAAAGCGCGCGATCGGCGCGGGCGGCGGCTTCGGCTACCGCGCGCTGCTGGAGGGCGTTGCGATCGAGCTGCTGGACAGCGTGATCCTCGCGCACTGGGTCTGCGCGGAGCAGAAAGAGAAGAAGAAACAGAAGATCAGCTATTGAGGAGAGTGTCAGCGCCAATGATAAAATGTAAGAAAACGCCGAGGAAAAAATGTAGTTTTATGGCGGAGGAGGAGAAAAAAAGATAGATGTAAATGGTAAGATAAAGTATACCAATTTTCGCCATTGAAAGGATACCAATTCT
>CAJUMH010000051.1 GCA_910587145.1 uncultured Ruthenibacterium sp.
CGATGCCCGCGCCGATCACCGAGCCCACGCCGCCGGACAGGCTGATGCCGCCCAGTACGCAGGCCGCTACGGCTTTCATCTCGTAGCCGTTTCCGCTGAGAGAGGTGACAATGCCGATGCGGCTGGCAAAGAGGATGCCCGCCGCAGCGCTGAGTACGCCGCAGATGAGGTAGGCCGTCACCTTGGTGCGGGTGGCGGGAATGCCCACCAGCTCTGCGCCGCCGGCGTTGTCGCCTACCGCGATGAAATAGCGCCCCCGCCGGGTGCGGGTAAGCAGCAGGTGGATGCACACCGTAAGCAGCACCGCGCAGCAGTAGTACACGGTAAAGTTGCCCAGCAGCGTGCGGGAGGACATATCCTTAAATTCTTTGGGCAGGCTGTTTACCTGCTCCACCCCCACCTGTAAGTACATCAGGCCCCGCAGAATACCGTTGGTGCCCAGTGTAAAGATGAGGGACGGGATCTTCATAACGGCCACGCCCCAGCCGTTGATGAGCCCGACCACCACACCGATCAGGATCCCTACGGCAAAGGCCAGCAGCCAGTTGGAATGATTTTGGATCATGGTACCCGCCACGGCGGCGGAAAGCCCCATGGTGGAGCCCACCGATACATCGATCTCACCGATAAAAATAGCAAAGGCCATTCCCACGGCGATGAGCGTATATACCACAGAGCTGTTGAAACAGGCGCTGATATTCTCCAAGGACAAAAAGGCCGGATTGATCAGCCCCACCGCGAGGAACAGTACGGCCAGAAATAAAAAACTGGTAAACTCTCTGGCCTTGATTAGTTTTTTTACCGCGTTCATATCCCTTTCGCCTCCTGTCCCACAATGCCAAAGGCAGCGGCAGTAAGATGATCCTGATTGATGTCCGTGCCGCGGAATTCCGCGTTGATGCGGCCCTGGTACATGGTTACTACCCGGTCGGCCAGCTCCTCCAGCTCTTCCATATCGCTGGAGATGAGCAGAATGGAAAGCCCCTGTTCCCGCAGCTGCTGGATGATGTGGTAGACGTCACCCCGGGCGGCCGCGTCGATGCCGCGGGTGGGTTCGTCTAAAATGACGATACCCGGGCTGGTGGCCAGAGAACGGCCGATGACAACCTTTTGCTGGTTGCCGCCGGAAAGGCTGCCCGTGAGCTGATCGTGGCCGGTGATTTTGGTGCGGAAGTTTTTTACATATTTCTCGGTGATGTCGTATTCCGCTTTTCGATTGAGGAATACCCGGCCCAGAGCCCCGCCGTACAGGCTGGCGCTGGTGGTGTTGGCGGATACGTCGCAAATTTTAAACAGGCCGTTCAGATGCCGGTCCTCCGGCACGTAGTTCAGCCCCGCCAAAATCACCTGCCGCGTTTTTTTGCCGGTAATATCGTTTCCGTTGAGGAGCACCCGTCCCCCCAATACCTTATCCATTCCAAAAATGGTTGTGGCCATCTCGGTGCGGCCCGCGCCAACCACGCCGGCCACGCCCAGAATTTCGCCGGGCCAAACCTTCAGGCTCACATTGGAAAAGCCGTACCCGCTGAAGTTTTCCAGCTCCAGCACGGGCCGGGCGCTGTAATCCACCTCGGAGGCCGCGGCGGTGCGGGTCTGCGCGCTCACCTCCGCATCGGGAGGCAGCAGGCCCTTTACCAGATCCTCTCGGGTGAAGTTCTCCACCGGGCCCTGAATGGTGATGGAGCCGTCCCGCATAATGGCAACATGGGTGGCAATGTCGAAGACCTCTGCCAGACGGTGGGTGATATAAATGATGCCGATGCCCTTTTCGCGCAGATCGCGCACCACGCCGAACAGGCTTTTTACTTCGTCGAAGGTGAGCGCGGAGGTGGGTTCGTCCAAAATCAGCAGACGGGCATGACGCAAAATGCCCCGCAGAATCTCTACCAGCTGCTGCTCGGCGATGGAAAGGCTGCTGGCCTTGCGGCCAAGATCCAGATTCCAGCCGATGCCCGCCATGGTATCCACCAGCTCTTTATGCAGCTCCGCCTTGCTTTTATCAAAGCCGATGATGACATTTTCTTCCACCGTCATATTGGGGAAGAGCAGCGGCTCCTGCGGCACCATATAGATCCCCTGCGCCAAAGCGTCGGAGGGGCGGTTCAGCGCCACGGCCGCGCCGTTGATGGACAGCTCGCCCTGATCGTAGCTGTAGATCCCCATGATGATCTTCATCAAGGTGGATTTGCCCGCGCCGTTGCCGCCGATAAGCGCCAGCACCTCACCGGGCATCACGTCCAGATCAATGCCCTTGAGAACGGCGTTCAGAGCAAACGATTTATAAATGCCGCGCACAGCCAGCAGGGGGGCGGCTTTCCCTGTGCTTTCTCTGGTTTCCATTCCACACTCCCTCGTTTCTTGTGCGATGATGCACAAATGTCCCAAGAAAACATCTTTTGCTGTTTGTTTTATCATAAGGTTTTTTGAAGCGTTTGTCAACAGCGGAAAAGCGTTTTGAACGGTTTTTTTTGACGGTTTTGGGTGAAAAAACCTGTTTTCTTCTGTGTAAAACAGAAAAATTTATCGTATATGCATAATTCTGCCTTTCGATTTTTGGCGCTTTTTACGATTTTGCGAAAAAAGAGGGATTTTTTTGGCTTTCATTTGACAGTGCCCGCAGAAGGGTGTTATACTATTGGTGTGATACATTTGCCGGTGATTGAAACTTTTGTCGTTTTTGGAGCGGATGGGATGGACGAGAGAACAGACAGGCTTGATCGGGGCGGCTATGAGTACCGGCTGATGATCAAAGCGGTATGGTATTATTATATCGAAAACTACACCCAGCAGAATATTTCGCACCTTTTGGGCGTGAGCCGCTCGAAGGTAATCTCTTTGCTGGAGCGGGCCCGTCAAACGGGGGTGATCCGGTTCAATGTGCAGCTGGACAGCGAAAAACGGGTGGAGACAGAGCGGGAGCTGCTGCGCCGCTTCGGCCTGCGGGATGTGTTTATCGTTCCCGGGGCAGGCACACTGCCCAATCCCAACGAGAGCATTGCCCAAGCTGCCGCCATGTACATTCTTCGCCGGGCGGCGGACAATGCCTTTATCAACATGGGCTATGGCGACACCACCAGCCGGATCCTCAATCATCTGGCCACGGCGGCGCAGCTTCCGCTGAATGTGGTAAGCCTGACGGGAGGCGTCAATTGCTATTTGCCCAACACCAATTCCAACGTGTTCAACGCCCGGCTGTATCTCATCCCGTCCCCTCTGCTGCTGTCCGGCGCCGCCCTGCGGGATTCCTTGCGGCAGGAACCGGATGTGGAGGAGATCTTCCGCATGATTCCGCTGTCCAGCATGAGCGTGGTGGGCATCGGAAGCATGAACAACCGGGCCACCATCCTGAAAAACGGCATCCTCAACAACAACGACTTTACCTTTTTAAAGATGCAGGGGGCGGTGGGCGATGTGCTCAGCCATTTTCTGGACAAAAACGGAGAGCTGGTTTCGCCTGATCTTGAGAAGCGGCTGATGAGCACCCCCATGGATCAGCTTCGGACGCTGGAAAACGTAATCGGCGCGGCGGGAGGCCCCGATAAGGCAGAGGCCATTCTGGCCGTTTTGCGGGGCGGGTATCTGGATGTGCTCATTACGGATGAGGACACTGCCCGGCTGCTGCTGGAGGCGCCCGACCCATAACCCTTTGGTTTGGAAAACAGCTTACCATAAATTCAGAATCAGGAGGCATCCCTATGGAGAAATATTTGATGGCAGTGGACGCAGGCACCGGCAGCGTTCGGGCGGTGATCTTTTCTTTGGACGGCGAGCAGGTGGGCTGCGTGCAGCGGGAATGGTTCCACAAAGAAGACCCGCGCTGGCCGGGCAGCATGGATTTTGACTGGGTGCACAATTGGGAGCTGGCGCAGGGCTGTATTCGGGGCGTGCTGCAGAAAACGGGCATTGCTCCCGCCGCCATTGCCGCCATATCCACCACGTGCATGCGGGAAGGCATTCTGCTTTATGACAAGGAAGGCAGAGAGATCTGGGCCTGTGCCAACGTAGACGCCCGCAGCGACGCTCAGGTGGGCCAGCTGAAGGAGCTGGCTCCCGCGCTGGAAAAGGAAGTGTACTTAAAATCCGGCCAGACCTATGCGCTGGGAGCGCTGCCCCGCATTTTGTGGGTGCGGGACAACCTGCCCGAGATCTACGAAAAAACGGCCACGGTGGGAATGTTCAACGATTGGCTGATTTACAAGCTCACCGGCAAGCTGGCGGTGGAGCCCAGCAACGGCAGCACCACGGGCATTATGGATCTGCAAAGCCGGAGCTGGCTGCCGGAAATTGCCCAAAAGTGCGGCCTGCGCGCCGATATCTTCCCGCCGGTGGTGGAATGCGGCACAAACTTTGCCGGGGTAAGCGCCCGGGGAGCGGCCGACACCGGGCTGCTGGAGGGCACTCCCGTGGTGGTGGGCGGCGGCGATTGCCAGCTGGGCACCATCGGCGTGGGGGCCTGCAAGGCCGGCCAGGCCGCCGTGTTCGGCGGAAGCTTTTGGCAATACGAGTTCAACACCGATTCAGGCGCCACCGACCCGGGCTGCCGGGTGCGGGTGAACTGCCACGCGGTGCCAAACCTCTGGCAGTACGAGGCGCTGGCCTTTAAGCCCGGCCTTGTGATGCGCTGGTTCCGGGACGGCTTTTGCCGGGAGGAAGTGGAAAGGGCCGCGCAAACCGGCCGGGATCCTTACGATTTGATGAACGAGAAGGCCAAAGAGATCCCCGCCGGCTGCTATGGGATGCAGTGCTGCTTCAGCGATACCATGAACTTTATCAACTGGAAGCACGCCAGCCCCACCTTTACCAACTTCCTGCTGGAGCCGGAGAAATTCAATAAATATACGTTCTACCGGGCAATTTTGGAAAACACCGCCCTGCTGGTGCGCAGCCACATCGAGCTGGTGCGGGAAGCGACGGGCCACGAGCCCGAGGAGCTAATCTTTGCCGGGGGCGCGTCCAAAAGCCCGCTGTGGAGCCAGATCCTGGCGGACGTTACCGGCAAGCCGGTAAAGGTGCCGGCCGTGAAGGAGGCCACCGCTTTGGGCGCGGCCATTCTGGCAGGCGTGGGCGTGGGCCTGTATGCGAGCCTTGAAGAAGCGGTGGAGCGCACCGTAAAGTGGGATCGGGTGTACCGGCCGGACACCTGTGTCAAAGCCGTTTACGAGGAGCTGTACGAGAACTGGAAGCAGATCTATCCCGCTCAGCTGGCGCTGTGCGACCGGGGGCTTACCCGGAATATGTGGATCGCTCCCGGCCTTTGATCCCGCCGGACGCGTTTAAAAACAGGAGGAAAAGAGTATGTTTATCATTAACGAAAACGAGCGGGAGTACCGCTTTGGGGAGAGCGGCCCCAAATACCTGATGAAGGGGCCCCGCATGAATTTTGCCTTGGTGCGCTTTCGCCCCGGGGAGGATTTTCAGGCGCATTATCACAATGTGATGGAGGAAAATTTCTTCATCCTGGAGGGCAAAGTGGATATCGTGGTAGACGGTGTAAAGCACGTGCTGGGCGTGGGCGATCTGATCCACATCGAGCCCGGCGAGGTGCATTATGTCAAAAACGCTTACGACGCGCCGGTGAAGATGATCTCCACCCTTGCCCCCTACCAGGAAGTGGACAAGGTCAATGTGGAAAATCCCGTATATTGAGGAGGGCATAAAATGAAGACGATCAAGGCTGTTCCCATTACGGCGGAAAACTTTGCCCCCTATGGCTGGATCGCCAATATCACAGATCCCGGCGCCGCCTACGGCATGGGGGAGCGCCCCAGCGTATTCCACCGGGACATGGTGCTGGTGCCCAACGCCAGCCCCGCCATCACCGCCTTCGGCAGCCTGAAGGTGGGCCGGCGGGAGATGGTGATCGCCGACGCGGAATACCACAGCTATGCCATGGAGGTGATGATGCCTCTGGACGACGATATGGTGATGGCCGCTGCGCCCGCCAACGGCGGCGAGCTGGAGCTGGACAAACAGGAGGCATTCCTTGTTCCGGCAGGCACCATGGTGGTGTTCCGGGCGGGAGCGTGGCACGGCGCGCCTTTCCCCGTTCATCACGACGGCACGGTGCTCATCTGCCTGCCCGAGCGGACGTACCTCAACGATACCTGTAAGATCCTGTTTAAAGACGAGCAGAAAATTCAGATTACGCTGTGATCCGAAGGGATCCCTTTGAAAAAAACGGACAGTTTTGCGCACTTTGCACACAAAATTGTCCGTTTTTTTATAGAGGTGCGGGGCTGCTGGCAAACAAGGCGCCGAGTTTTGCAGGAGGCGGCTTTGTCAACAGCCCCGGCGTTTTTATGCCAGGCCGCTAAAGAGGGCCGCTGCACAGATGCGCTCTGCAGCGGCCCTTCTTCTCTTTACAGATTATTTGCCGGCGAGCCAGGCGTCCAGCTGCGCCTGCTTTTCGGCGATGATGTCGTCGATGCCGGCATCGTGCAGTGCCTGCTGGAACACAGGCAGGATCTCGTCGATATCCACCTCGCCGTTGATCAGCGGCAGGTAATACTGCGCATAAACGTTGCTGCAGGCGGTAACCTGATCGGCAACCGGGGAAGAATCAAACACAAAGCCGAGCGCCAGAGAGGGCTTCGCATTCCTGTTGAAATTCTCGTACTGATCCCACAGATCGGCCGGCTGGAAGAACCAGGAGGGGCAGCCGGAGGCATTGGGCATGTTGTAGGAGGCGCCCTGTCCGCCCCAACCGCGCGTCATAGCGTCTTTGCCCTCGGGGAAGTCGATCAGGCCGTCGTCGCGCAGGATGTAGTTCTCGCCCTCGATGCCGTTGCCCAGCAGGTTGCACAGGCGGGGATCGGTGTAGAACTCGGCCAGAACCTTCATGGCAACGTCCTTTTTATCGCAGAAGCTGGTAATGTGCCACAGATAGGTAGCGATGTTGCCGGTACAGATCAGGCTTTCGCCCAGATTGGTACCCACCAGCTCTTCGCCGTACTGCAGCTGTGCGTTGGCCTCGTAGCAGAACTCGTCCGCGTCAACGCCGTAGCCGGGCGTCGCCGAGCACAGGCCGTTCTGCAGGCTCATCAGCGTGGGGTTCGTGTTGGACATCGGGTCCGGCGTAATGATATCGTTGCCCCTATACCCGATTTGCCGGACAGAAAAACATTCTGTATAATGGAAAAGA
>CAJUMH010000052.1 GCA_910587145.1 uncultured Ruthenibacterium sp.
GGCTCCTATGTGGAAGGTGCCATTACGAGTGTGGCGGGCGAAGATTGGGGCCGGGCCGCAGGCCTTGTTACAAGGTTCGCTGCGGGATTGACAGTATATGGCTACTTGGATGCTCTGGATCAAAACTGGAATTTTAGCGGGGTATACGGGATTGAGGGAATAGATCCGTCAGTGCAGAGCGCGGCGAATGCTCAACAAGGTGTTGGATATAATTCCTTTAATGCATTAAAGAAAGCAATAGGGTCTCCAGGATCAGGGAATCAATGGCATCATATTGTAGAACAATCCCAGATTGGAAGATCCGGCTTTACTCCACAGCAGATTCAAAACACCGCTAATATAATTGCTGTCGATGCTCCAACACATGCAAAGATTAGTGCATATTACTCTTCCAAGCCAACTTTTACAAATGGTGTGACTATTCGCGATTGGTTAACAGGGCAAAGTTTCCAACAGCAATATGACTTTGGGATAGCCACTTTAAAGAAATTTGGTATATTATGAAAAAGGAGATATTGGTTATGAAGCGCAATCTTGTTGATCAGTATGTTCATTATGCAGAAATGCAAATGGAATGCACTTTTTCTGGAAATTATAAAAAGGGTAACCGTGCAAGTGAAAAATTATTTGATATGAACACATTTTTAAAAGAAAATTTTGAAGAAAATAGAGAGATAATTGACTTGTTAATTGAATCATCTAATCCGAATGTATGTATATGGATTTCAGACGTTTCGCTTGATTTACAATATCGCGCAGACAAAGTAATTAGCATTCTTAAAAATATTTCAAAAAGAGAAGATTTGGGATTAATTGGATTAAATGCAGAAATGCAACTCAAAACCAGAAATTTACTGTAATAAAAATGTGAGAACGGTAAAAAGCACTCAAAATATTGTTTATTAAATGATGATTCGATAGCAGAAAAAGGCGGTGATACAATGCAACAAAGGAAAATCCTCTTGTATATTGTTCCCTATGCGCTGCTCTCCAGCGCAGCAGCAATCTGCCTCACATCCGCCCTGTTCGCCACGCTCACACATGGGTATGCGCAGGGTTTGGCGGAAACGGCACTCCGCTGGGCGGGGCTGCTATGCACGTGTGCGGCGGCGCTGGTGTTGATGGTATACGCCGCACACGCGGCGAAACGCCCGGCGGTAAAGCTGCCGCTTCCCGCTGCATGCAGGCGCGCCATACACACGGCGCTGCTGCTTTTGTGCATGCTCCCCGCTCTGCTGCTGTTGAGCGTCTTGGAGGGGCTGTATTCTTGGTTCGTCTTTCCGTTTTTCAGCGATACCGGCCAAAATATTTTCCCGGCACTCGTTTTCCTTTTGGCTGCCGTCCCGGCGCTCGTGCGTCTGTTTCTATTGCCGCTTGCGCTGCACCCGCTGCTGCTCTCGCTCACAGAGCCGCAGCCCATCCCGCAGATTTTCCGTACTGCCCTGCATACATGGAAAGCGCACTACAAAACGCTGCTTTTCTGGTGCACCGTCGTTATGGCCGCGCAGGCGGCCGTTTCCCTGCTCCTTCGTTTCGCCGCGCCAACGCTGTTTTCTATGGGCATTATCAGCAGCCTCATAACCATACTGATTTCCGGCGCGTTACAGGCGCTTCTGTTTTACCAGCTTCTTATGCGCTATACGCGCTCAAAACCTCAATTGCAATAGATTGAGGATAAAACAACGATACAACCATACGCCTGCGCCCTATTCTCGGCCGCACGTACAACTCGCGCGGCGCGGAGCGTGATTCGATGTTCGGCTGCGGCTGGGCGTTCGATTACGACGAGGCCGTCACGCAGCGCGCGGACGGCTCGTTCGCGTACCGGCGCGGCGACGGCAGCATCCTGATCTTCACGCCGGACGGCGCGGGCGGCTATGCGGGCCCGGCAGGCTACGACCTCGCCTTCCGCCGCATCAAAACAGGCGAAATCTCAAAGGATTTCGGCACGCCCGAAGATCCCGACGTCGTCACGTTCGATCTCTACGAATACGAGATCGCCGAAGCGGACGGCACGGTGCGCCGGTTTAATCCAAACGGCCGGCTCGCCTCCGTCACGGACGCAGACGGCTTTGTCACGTCGCTCTCCTATGATGCAAACGGCGGCCTTGCGGCAATCGCCACGCCCTCGGGCAGGCGCTTTGCCTTCACTGCCGACAGCGTAGGGCATATCACGGCCGTCACCCTGCCGGACGGCAATACGCTGCGCTATGCCTACGACGCGGCGGGCAACCTTGCTTCGTATACCGACGCGAACGGCAATACCACAAAATACGCCTACAACGGCGCGCACCGCATGACAGGCTGGACGGACGCGAACGGCACGGCGATGGTGATGAACACCTACGACGCTCTGGGCCGCGTGATCCGGCAGACGGACGCAAACGGCGGCGTCTCTACGCTGGCCTATGAGGACGGCAAAACCACCGTCACCGACGCCGGCGGGAACGTCACGGTTTACCACTACGACGATGCGTACCGCACCACGCGCATCGAATATCCGGACGGAACGTCGGAGACGTTTGAATACGACAGTGCGAACCGCCGCACAGCCTTCACGGACAAGCTTGGCCACCGCACGGCGTATGCCTACGACGCGGCGGGCAACCTTGTGACGCAAACGCGCTTTGACGGCGCGTCGCTTTCCTACGCCTACAACGACGAAAACAAGCTTGTCTCCTCTACCGATTATCTCGGCGCCGAAACGCGCTACGAATACGACGCAAACGGCGATTTGACGGCGATTACCTACGCGGACGGTACGACGAACACGTTTACCTATGATGCCCGCCACAACCCCGTCACGATGACGGACGCGATGGGCAATACCGTGCGCTTTGACTACGACGGCGCGAACCTCGTCAAGCTGACCGACGCGGCGGGCAGCGTGTACACGTTTGGCTATGACGCCCTCGGGCGGCGCGTTTCGGCCACCGATCCGCTCGGCAGCACCACGAAAACCGTCTACGACGCGGTGGGCCGCGTGATTACCACGCAAGACGCCGCGGGCGCGGCGACGTCGTATGAATACGACGCGGCCGGGCGCGTGATCGCGTCCACCGACGCGAACGGCAGCCGGCTTGCGTATGCCTATGACGCGAATGACAACCTGCTCTCCGTCACCGACAAAGACGGGAATGTCTGGAAATATACCTACGACGCCCTCGGCAACAAGCTGACGGAGACCGATCCCGTGGGCAACGTGCTGAAATTCACATACGACAGCATGGGCCGCATGGTATCCTCCACCGACGCGGACGGCTACACCACGCGGTACGAATACGACGCGCTCGGCAACGAGACGGCCGTCACCGCGCCGGACGGCGGCGTAACACGGGCGGAATACGACTACGCCACGGGCCGCATCGCTAAAACCGTCGATCCTCTGGGCAACGAAACGGCCTACGCCTACAACGCGGCGGGCCTGCCCACCAGGCAGACGAACGCGGACGGCGGCACGGTGACGCTGGAATACGATGTGATGGGCCGCCTTGTCCGGTATACGGATGTGCTGGGCCTTGTGACAGAATTTGCCTATGACGCGAACGGCAACGAGCTGCGCGTGACGGACAGCGCCGGGCGCGCGGTCTCCTACGAGCGCGACGCGGCCGGCCGCGCGGTAAAAACGACGCTGCCGGGCGGCGGGGAAATTTCCTATGCCTACGACGCGCTCGGGCGCGTGACGCAGCTGACGGACGCGCTCGGCGGCGTATCGGCGCTCAGCTACAACGCCGTTGGCGCGCCCCTCACCGTTACGAACGCGAACGGCGCGTCCATCGGCTACGGCTACGACGCCATGGGCAACGTCACCATGCAGACCGATCCGAAGGGCAGCGAATGGCATACCTACTACGACCATCTGGGCAACGTCATTCTGACAAAAGACCCCACGGGCGCGCAGACGCTGTACGTCTACGACGCGGCGGGGCGGCTTTCGGAAATTCACGACGCGCTGGGCAACGTAACGGCGTACACACTGAACGGGCGCGGCCTGCCGGTGGAGATCACCGACGCGCTCGGGCAGAAATACGCGCTGGCATATGACGCGGCCGGGCGGATTGTGAAAGAAACTTTGCCGGACGGCTCTGCCACCGAATATGTCTACAACAAGGCCGGGCAGCTGCTCCGCATCACCGATGCGGACGGGCTTGTAACGTGCTTTGCGTATGACGCGCTCGGCAATGTGACGAGCGAGACGAACAACGCGGGCGTTTCCCTGCACTACACCTACAATGCCGCGGGGCTGCCCCTGACGGCAACGGACGCGCTCGGCCAGACGACACGCTATGCCTACGATGCGGCAGGCAACCTTGTCAGCGTCACAGAACCGGACGGCAATGTCACCACGTATACCTACGACGCGGACAGCAACATCACCGCCATCACCGACGCCGAGGGCAAAACCATCACGTACACCTACGATGCGAACGGGAACCTGCTTTCCAGCGAGGACGCGGCGCTGCGCAAGTGGCAATATGCCTACGACCGGATCGGCCAATTGACAAGCGTCACCGATCCGCTGGGCAATGTCACGCAATATTTCTACGACGAAAACGAAAATCTGACAAAACAGGAGAACGCCGACGGCAGCGCGCTGCAGTTCGCCTACGACGCGCTGAACCGCGCCGCTTCCTACACGGACGGCAACGGGAACGTCTTCACCAACACCTACGACGCGCTCGGGCAGATCGTCGGCCAGACGAACGCGGACGGCGGTGAATTGCAATACGCCTATGACGCGCTGGGCCGCGTGACAAAGCAGCGCGACCCGCTGGGCTATGTGACGGAATACGCGTATGACGTAGTGGGCAATCTCGTCTCGGCCACGCTGCCGAATGGCGAAACCTACACCTACACCTACAACCACACGGGCTTCCGCACGTCCGAGACCGACCCGCTTGGCAATGTGACAAGCTGGACGCCGGATCTGATGAACCGCCTTGTGGAAAAGACGCTCGCGAACGGCGCGCAGTACGGTTATGACTACGACGTGCTGGGCCGCATTACACAGCTGACCGGCCCCGAGGGGCAGCGCCTTGCCTACGCCTGGGACGAAAGAGGCGACCTTGCGAGCGAGACCGACGCGCTGGGGCGCGTCACCTCGTATGCCTACGACCAAATGCACCGCTTAACATCCATCACAAACGCCGCGGGCGGGAAAACCCGGATGGCCTACGATGAAAGCGGCAACCTTGCCGAGGTCATTTCCCCCGAGGGGCGCGCGCAGCGCTATACGTATGACGCGCTGGGCCGCGTGACGCAGACGCTCGACCCCGCGGGCGAAATGACGCAGTACGTCTACGACGCGGTGGGCAACCTGACGCAGATCACCGAGCCGCAGGGCCGCGCCACGTCGATTTCCTATGACGCGAACGGCAATATCACGCAGATCACGGACGCGCTGGGCCAGACGGTGAACTTCACATATGACAGCATGGACCGCGTGCTGACCGCCGCCGACACCGCGGGCGCACAGACAAGCTATGCCTACGACCTTGCCGGGCGGCTTTTGAGCGAGACGGACGCGCTCGGCGGCCTGACGCAGTACCGCTACGACGCCAACGGCAACGTGACGGCGGTCACCGACGCCGAAAACCGCGAGACAGGCTATGCCT
>CAJUMH010000053.1 GCA_910587145.1 uncultured Ruthenibacterium sp.
CACCCACCATGTTGCCGTCCGCATCCCATGTGTAGGCAGAAACGCGCGCGCCCTCGGTACTCTGCAGGCGGTTTGCTTCGTCGTAGCGGTAAACCGTCGTCCCTTCTGGGCCTTCTTCCTTGATGCGGTTGCCCGCCGCGTCGTAGGCGTAGACGGTGGTCTCACCGTTTTCCGTCACGCGCGCAAGCTCGCCCCGTTCGGTGTAGACATAGCTCCGCTCGACCGTTTCGCCTTCCATCGAGACCGCTTCCGTTACAATATTCCCCGTGGCATCGTAGGTGTAGGCAAACGCGGAAACTTCTGCGCCCGTGCCGTCGTAGTTTACCAGCGTTTTCACGCGGCCCAAAGCGTCATATTCCGCCGTTGTGATGCTGCCGTCCGCGCGCGTCACCTTTGTTACGTTGCCCTGCGCGTCGTATTCATAGAACGTCTCGCCGCCGTCGCGGCCTGTCACGGTCTCCATGCGGCCGAGGGCGTCGTACTCATAGCAAACGGCTTTACCGTCCGGGTACGTAATGGCCGCGACCTCGCCGTTTTCGTTGTAGGCATAGCCCACCGTATCGCCGAAGGCGCTTGTGTAGGAGGCGAGCCGCCCGGCGGCGTCATATGTAAACGAACTGTCGCCCGTCGCGTCGCGCATCGCGATAAGGTCGCCGTCCGCGTTGTAGGTATAGGCAACGTTCGCATCAGCGGCTTGCCCCGCGCTCCCTGCACCGGCCGCGCCCATATCCCCGGCATCCGCCGCGCTTCCTGTATTGGCCGCGCCCGCATCATGTACCGTGCCCGTTTCGCCGGCGTCCGTCGTGCCCGCTTGCCCGGCGCTGTAGCTTTTCTCCACCAGCCGGTCGAGCGCGTCGTAATCGTAGCAGATCTCCTTGCCGCTGGGCAGGGTGGTACTTACCACATTGCCCGCCGCGTTGTAGGCGTTTGCTGTTGTCTCGCCCTTGGCGTTGGTGGCTGCGGTTAATTGCCCGGCAAGATCGTAAGCGTAGGCGGTGGTTTCGCCGTTTCCGTTTGTACGGGAAACAAGGTTCCCCACGCTGTCGTAGCCATAGCGAACCGTCGCCCCCGTGCCGTCCGTCACACCCACAAGGCGGTTCAGCGCGTCATACGCATAGTTTGTCTCGCGGTTTTCGGCGTCGGTGATTGCCGTCACGTTGCCGTTTGCGTCATAGAGGTACTGCGTCAGGCCGCCGTGCGCGTCCGTCTCGCTCAACAGCCGCCCGCCGAGGTCGTAGGCATAGCTTGTCCGCGCGCCCTTCGCGTCCGCGGCGGTCAGCACGCGGTCCATGCTGTCATAGGTGAAGCTCACCGTCTGGCCGAGCGCGTCCGTGATCTGCGTGATATTGCCGTTCGCGTCATAGGAAAGCGTGGTGGCGCGGCCCTGCGGCTCGGTGATCTGCGTCAGGTTGCCCACCGCGTCATAGACGTACTGCGTCATTTCGCCCGCGGGGTCGAGCGTCTGCGTCACGCGGCCCAGCGCGTCATACGTATAGCGCTGCGCGCGCCCCTCGGGGGAAATGACCTCGGCAAGGTTGCCGCTTTCATCGTAGGCCATCCGGGTTTTCCCGCCCGCGGCGTTTGTGATGGATGTTAAGCGGTGCATTTGGTCGTAGGCATACGAGGTGACGCGCCCCAGCGCGTCGGTCTCGCTCGCGAGGTTGCCTTTTTCGTCCCAGGCGTAGGCGAGGCGCTGCCCCTCGGGGCCCGTCAGCTGTGTAATGCGCCCGAGCGCGTCATATTCATAGCCGTACCGCGCGCCGCTCGCCAGCGTCTTTTCCACCAGCCGGTTCATCCGGTCGGGCGTCCAGCTTGTCACATTGCCCAGCGGATCGGTCTCGGATGTGCGGAAACCGGTGTGGTTGTAGGTGTAGGCATACGTCTCGCCGCCCGGCAGCGTGGCCGCGGCAAGGTTGCCCACCGCGTCATACGTGTATTCCGTCACATAGCCCAGCGGGTCGCGCTGCTTTGTCACGCGGCCCAGCGCGTCATAGGCGTACTGCAGTTCGCCGCCGTCCGCGTTCGTCTGGCCGATGATCTGCCCGAGCGCGTCGTAGGTGTTTGTGAAGACATTCCCGTTGCCGTCCGTGTAGGAAGCGGCGCGATTCAGCGCGTCGTAGGCGAACTGCAGCGCGCTGCCGTCGGCGTTCTCCTGCTTTGTCAGATTTTCGTTTTCGTCATAGAAATATTGCGTGACATTGCCCAGCGGATCGGTAACGCTTGTCAATTGGCCGATCCGGTCGTAGGCATACTGCCATTTGCGCAGCGCCGCGTCCTCGCTCGAGAGCAGATTGCCGTTCGCGTCGTAGGTGTACGTGGTGGTTTTTCCCTCGGCGTCGGTGATGGCGGTGATGTTGCCGTCCGCATCGTAGGCATAGGTGGTCACGTTGCCGTCCGGTTCGGTGATCTGCGTCAAATTCCCCGCCGCGTCGTAGGCGTAGGCTGTCGTTTGGCCCAGCGCGTCCGTCGCCGTCAGCGGCAGACCCGCGGCATTGTAGGTGTAGAGATTGGAGACGCCCGCGTTATTCGTCTCGCTCGTCACGTTGCCCAGCGCGTTATACGCAAAGCACGTTACAAGCCCGTCCGCATCGGTGATGCGGAGCAGCTGGCCGGCTTTGTTGTAGACATATTCGGTGGCGGAGCCGTCCGGCAGGGTCTCCTTGACGAGCCGCCCGGCCGCGTCGTAGGCAAGCGCATATTTCTGCCCGAGCGCGTCGGTGATCTGCACCGGCAGGCCGCGCCCGTTCAGTGTGTACGCCGTCACGTTGCCCAGCGCGTCCGTCATTTGCGTTACGCGCCCGAGCGCGTCGTAGGCATAGGAAATTTCCCCGCCGCCCGGCAGCGTCGTTTTTACCGCGCGGCCGGCCGCGTCGCGCTCGTAGGAGACCGCGCGCCCGGCGCTGTCCGTCACGCGCAGCTCGCCGCCAAAGGGATTGACTTTTTACTTACTGCAATTGAGCCACCGGACGGGAATAGCGAATGAGAAGCTTAAAAAACAGGAACGCTTGCAGAATGCCGGAAAATAGCGCGGTTATGAGGCTGATGCTGACACCCGTAGAAAACAGCGTTGGCGCGGCGAAACGAAGGAGCAGAGAAACGACCGTCTGCGCGGTCATGACGGCGGCGCACCAGAAAAGCAGCGTTTTGTAGCGCGCCTTCCATGTGTGCAGGGCAGTACGGAAAACCTGTGGGATGGGCTGCGGCTCTGTGAGCGAGAGCAGCAGCGGGTGCAATGCGAACGGCAACAGAAACAGACGCACAAGCGCCGGGATGGCGGCCAAAAGGAAAACGAGTGCCGGGAAAATATTTTGGCCGGTATCGCTGAAAAAGGGGAAGAGAAACCAAGAGTACAGCCCCTGCAAAATGCTCAATAGCAGCAATGCAGGGAGCATACACAAAAGCAGCAGCGCCGTGTGTAAAGCGCGCCTGCACGCGGTGGGAAAAGGCAGCTTTTCCATCGGATTTTTCGCCGCATGCGCAGCATATACCATCAGCACCAGCGCTGCCGCGCACGTGCACAGCAGCCCCGCCCAGCGGAGCGCTGTTTCTGCCAAGCCATGCACAAGCCCATATGTGAGCGAAGCGAACAGGGATGGCGTGAGACAGATTGCCGCTGCGCTGGAGAGCAGCGCATAGGGGAGGATGTACAAGAGAATTCTTTTGTGCTGCATTACATCACTGCCTTTTGTTTGTTTTCCGGTAGTCCTAATCCGCCTGCTACCTTGTTTTAGCGAGGTGGTAATGGTGCGATAATCCCCTTTTCGATCCAATCGTGATAGCATTGATTCCATGCCGGGTCTTTAGAGTATTCTTCTAAATCTCTATTCAATAAATCCAAGTTGACAAACTCTATCTGATTCGGATCCTTTTTTGGAGAACATCCTGGAACTTTTTTGATGCTTGTATATGCGAACAAAAATGGAATTTTGCCATTTTGATAGATATATTGATTTATATTTTGCGCAATTTCATTCTCATAAGTTGAACGCGTAAATTTTTTGGTGTCTTCTGCTTCTTCTAATATTCCTTGAACAAACGCCTCGACACTTTTTTTACTGTCCATGCAATCCGCAAAAATATAATCAAATGAAAAAAGCGAAGAAAGAATTTCTATAATATTATTTGTTTCGTTTTGAAAAAGCTGTTTATCGATGGCATCACTTTCCCAAACAATTGTAATTGTATGTTTTCGAGGATCAAAAGGCATATCAAAGCACACACTCACCAGCTGTCCATTAAAGTCTTTCTTTTTGGGGGTTGATACAAAACTACAAAAAGTGAGCAAAGAACAATTATCATACTCTTTATAATTTTCTTCTTTATATGAACATCCTGCATTTTTCATCCGTTTTCTTTGGTCACGAAATCCTACATAGTATCTATCAATTTTGTGATTAAGATAATTTACTATATTTTCAGATGCTTTTCGCAAATCGAAAAAAGAGCACAGATTTTTATAGCATACCCCTTGGATAATTATAAATTTTTTCATCAATCAAATCACCACTTTTTGTTTTGTCACAAGTAAATTATTCACTAACATTTAAAACGTTCAACAAAGTGGGGAACACTAATGTAACCTCATTAAGAATTGACTATAGTCTCTCCGCTAACTTCTCAATTATTTGACATTCAGCAAAAAGAAATCGGATTGATTAATATGTTCCCCATCGATACAAAGTAGTCTTAATACTAATTCCGAGATTGCTATTCTTTATATTTAATAATTTATTGTTTAATGCATATATTTGTGCGCCGCTTGTCTGAGAAGGGCTGGCATATTCAATTAAATCAACGGTACCATCCCATCTAATTCCTATAATATCCGGCCGTTGTGTCCCATTTAAGCCTGCAGTTGTAAGCTGACGATTTCCATATATATGTGCATAATCGCCACTCTGAGCCATATCCGCCATCTTAACATTGATTGCCTGAGCATGTTTGGCTCCCGCGTGGCCTCCCCCTTCAACATATGTTGGCCCTTGAGGCTGAGAACTGGAGGGAGCACTTGTGTTAGGCGTTCCCCCACCGCCGGTATTCGCCGCGCTCTGCACTGACGGATCTATTCCCTCAACCCCGTATACCCCGCTGAAATTCCAGTTTTGATCCAGAGCATCCAAGTAGCCATATACTGTCAATCCCGCAGCGAACCTTGTAACAAGCCCTGCGCCCCGGCCCCAATTTTCGCCCGCCACATCCGTAACGGCGCCTTCTACGTAGGAGCCAGCAGTGCTGGCAACAGATGCACTGAGATACATTTTTCCAAGCTGCGTCGCGATAGAGCGGAGTACTTCCGGAGCACTCGTCATTCCCGCTTTAGCCGCCTTGCCCCAGCCGGTGGAAGCGCCTGTCAAAGCAAAG
>CAJUMH010000054.1 GCA_910587145.1 uncultured Ruthenibacterium sp.
GGCAAATGTCAAGAGTAAATGCGAAAAAAATATAAAAAATTTTAAGTGGCCCCCAAAATAGCCGATAAATGCGCCTGAAATAGCCGATCCGCGGTCAAATAGCCGAGGATTTTCCGCGGGTAGTTATTGATCCAGACGGTGACGGCCTCGATCACTTCGTCGGCGATCTCGTCAAAGTTTGTCCCCTTCGGCAGCCAGCGCCGGATCATCTTGTTGAGGTTTTCGTTGCTGCCGCGCTCGTATGAGCTGTACGGGTGGCAGTAGTAGAGCTTAGTCCGGGAGCCGTCGCCCAGAGCGCTGCGCTCCATGCTGGGGCAGTCGGCAAACTCGCTCCCATTGTCCACGGTGATTGTCTGGAATACCAGAGGGAATTTGTCGCCCCACTCACGCTCCAGATTGTCGAGAGCTTGCACCACGCTGGCCGCGCTTTTGTCTGGGAGCTTGGCCGTGATTTCTTCGCGGGTGAGCCGTTCGGTGAGCACCAGAATGGCAGCCTTGCCCGGTCTGGCACTTACAACGGTGTCCATTTCCCAGTGCCCGAAGGTGGATCGCTCGTCGATTTCCTCCGGGCGCTTTTCTATGCTCTCACCCTTCGGCGGGCGTTTCTGTGCCTTAACTTTATGATATGCGCGTTTTTTATCACCTTTTTGGGGGAGGCTGCTATTCGTGAGCCGCAGAAAAACGCCTTTTTCTATGTAACTGTATAGGGTGTTGACGCTGATCGAAGTCTTGAAGCTCATTCCGTTGGCCTCAATTTCGCCCAGAACGGCAGCAGGCGAGAGTTTGTCGTCAGCGATCCGGCGTTCGATATACTCGGCCAGCTCGTGATCCTTGCCGAGCTTTATGTCCGCGCCCTTCGCCGCGAGATTGGCGCGGTATTTCATTTCGCCGAGGTCTGAGCTGTACCGGGTTTCTTCTGTGTAGTCGCTGTTCCGGTGCTGATATTCTCCGCGCTTCTTTTCGCGGTATATTGTGGAAATATGGACGCCGAGGATCTCCGCGATCTCTTTCGGTGTCTTTTTGTCTCTTAAATGGGCCTCCATGCGGAGCCGGTCTGTTTTACTTAAATGCTTGAAGCGTCTCATGCTTATGCCCTCCATAAATAAAAATAAGGGAGCAGCCGTAGCCGCTCCCGCTTTCCTGTCCCTTAATCATTTTCTTGCAGCGTTCGTTTGAGTATGATATACATTTCCCGCGCAAGCTGTTTCTCGTCGTCGTATGGAGTCAGGGCCCGGATCAATTTGATTGCGTTCAAAAATGTGATATTTTCCAGCTTAGTATCCCCGGCCTCTAATTTCTGCACCCACCTGATATTTACGCCGATCTGTTCGGCCAGCTGCTTCTGTGTCAGCCCTTTGTCTTTCCTCATTTCTTTGATATTCATAGTATGCCACCTCCAAAATGCGCCCTTATTGGCGTATTTATATAATACGCCTTTATCGGCGTATTGTCAAGCGCCTTTCGCATTTTTTCGCAAAGAAAAAAGGACGGTTCCCCGTCCTCATTCATCAGCAGGCAGCAGCTCGTAAATTTGCACGTTTAGCACCTTCGAGAAGTAGAGCAGCTCGAAGTCTGGCACGACGCGCTCGCCGGTTTCGATCCGGCTTATTGCCTTTTGGTTTAGGTTCAGCCCGGCGAGCTGGAGCTGGGCCGCGAGTTCTTCCTGAGATAGTCCGGCAGCCTCTCGGCGCTCCTTTATTTTTTGGCCGGAGGCGTTGGCTCTGCCGTCGGTGTATTTGTATAGCTTCATGGCGTTGCGCCTCCTTTTTTATCCCAAAGATAGGTAGATAGCATATTGACTTTAGCATGTTTCACCGTTTATAATTATCCCAAACATGACTAACGCGAAAAAACGCAAATAAAAGTCATGGAAATGGAGGTTGATTTTTACATGAGTAAATCAGAGAAAAAAGCCGGGCCGGGCGAGGGAAAAAACGGCAAAAAGAAATGGATTATTGTTGGCGTTGCGGTAGTTTTGGTGCTGGCCGCTGCTGTCGGAGGGAATAAGGGCAGCGATCAGACGGCGGGGACTCCGAGCTCGGAGCCGCCCACTCAGGCAAGCGCCCCGGCAGAGTCGGAGCCGTCCGCAGCAGAGCCGGAGCCGAACACGAGCGCGAAGGTGGATGCGCTGGCACGCGAAGCGAAGGACTCCGTGGCAGAGGGCGTCACGGAGGAAATGCGGGACGAGGCCGTGGCTTTCATTGTAGAGCATTACCCTGATTATTACGGCGATAACGAAACAATGGAGCAGGCCATGTTCTACGGCTTCTGGCTGGAGTACGCATACGACGGAGACGAGGCGGCCCGTGGTTATTACAATCTCGGCATGGATATGGAGCAGGCCGTGAAGTATGTGTACCGTGGAGCAGAAAAGGCAGAGGACGAGGCGACGAAGGAAAACCTCGCCCAGATCAAAGAGTCGCTCGAAGCAATCGGTCAGACTGTTGAATAAGACACAATGAGACGCAAAAAGAGGCCCGGAGGGTAAAACTACCCGCCGAGCCTTTTTCGTTGCTCTGGGAGCTTGCGTGAAGCTCTCAGGGCCTTTTTATTCTGCGGTTGTCTCCGGCGCTGCTGCCGGTACTGCTTCGGCTGCGATCTGCTGCACGGCCGTGGCTGCGATCGTAGTCGCTACGCTGGCAGCTGTCGCCGCTGCGGTTGTCGCTGCGGTTTTGTCAGCCTCCGGCGTCTTGATTTCGCGGCATACCTGCTCGATCTTGGTTTCCACCCATGTGTCAAAGTCGCCGTAAATTTCGCCCAGTGCATTGACGGCAGCGTCGCCGAGGATCTCCAGCGTTTTGTCCTTGGCCTTGTTGAAGGCTTCGATCTGCTTCTCCTTGGTGAACTTGCCCTCGGCTTTTAGTGCGTCGGTGAAGGTCTGGGCTGTATAGGTGACGGCCTGCGCCACTGCGTCGGCTGCCATGTTCATGTACTTGGCCGCGGTTTCGTTGTCGAGCTCCTTCTCGATCTGGGCGGTGCGCTTTTTCAGCAGCGCCACCAGATAGGCCCCGCCCGCTGTGATGAGCAGGCAGAGGACGGGCACACAAGCGTTCACGATCTGCTGCATTGTTTCATTCATGGCGATCCCTCCTTAGATTAGTTTATTGACAATTTGCTGCACGGCTGCGTAGTTGTAGCCCGCTGCCTCCAGCCGCTTTCTGCGGTCGGCTCCGTTGCCCCATTTACCGGCGATCACTTCCTTGGCGATCTCGGTGTTGGACTTTTTGGCCTTCTGGCCGGAGAGTTTCGCATTGACGGCACTCTGCACGGCGTCGTAGTCATACCCGGCGGCCGTGAGGCGGCTCTTGCGGTCGGGCCCGTTTCCCCACTTGCCAGCCAGCACCTCGTCTGCCAGCTGCGCCACGGTCTTTTTGCTGGTGCCCCCGGCGGGCTTGCTGGTGGTATTTCCAGAGCTTGCCACGCTGCCCTTGAATTTCGGCAGGCCGTAGCCGCGAATATACCGGCCATTCACCTGCATGGTGCGGCGGCCCACGGCGTCGCTCATGTTGCCCTCGATCACCTTCATGGTGGAGCCGTTCACGCTTTCCACAATGCCGACGTGATCCGGCCAGCCGGTATTGTCGCCCGCGCCGGAGTCGTCCCAGTCGTAGAAGATAACATCACCGGGCTGCGGGGTATGTGCGTCGTTTTCCTGCCATGCGCCGAGCTTCTGGAAAAGCTGGATCATTTGCCCGCACCCGCACTCGGTCGGGATAATGTCGGTCAGGCCGCACTTGATCGCCATGGCAGACACGAAGGTGGCGCACCATGCGTCCGTATATTTCACGGCGTAACCTCTGGCGAGGGGCTTGTGTCCGTTGTAAATGTCAATGATCTGCCGGTGGCTCCCGTCTGCTTCCTTGCAGCCGATAAAAGACGCCGCCGTGTTTACAAATTTCTGTCTGTCGCTCATATTGCCTCCTTCCTGCTTTCCGGGTGCTGCTGTGCTCCCGGTGTAGCCGTTGAGCTTGTTTTTCTTGATTTCTGCCTCATAGTCCACAAAGGCGGTGTCCATGTCTACGTCGCCGGAGATACCGGCCACGCGGCCCTTGCTGGAGCTCTGCCACATGTTGAAGGCGTGGCCCGTATAAGTGGGCGAGGCCGTCCACTGGGCCAGCCAGAAGTCGAAGTGGGCGAGCGCCTGCATGTCCAGACGATTGCGGGCCCAGTCTGCATTACAGTAAAAGCTCGCATAATAGCCCGCAGCCTCCAGCGCGGAGCAGAACGCCGTCACCATGTCCGTGAGGGTTTTCTTTCCGAGCCCTGCCTGCGTCTTGTCCTCAATATCGAAGGCGATCGGATAAAGGATCTGGCCCTTATACCGGGCGAGCTGCTGGATCACAAACGCCGCCTCCTTCTTTGCGCCCTCGACGCTCAGGGCGTAGCTGTAAAAGTAGCAGCCGACGGCGATCCCGTTCGCAAGAGCGCCCTCGACGTTTTTCTGGTAGAAGCTATCGACGCCGCAGGCCGCGCCGTTCTTCCCTCCATAGCCGAGCCGGATCATGGCAAACTTTACGCCGTCCCCGGCCACCTTGGCCCAGTCGATCGCGCCCTGCCACTTGGAAACGTCGATCCCTTTGATTTTTTCCATAGTTTTGTTACCTCCTATGTGTCGAAGTTGTGCGCCTCCGGCTGTACGCCAGACAGCGCCATGAGCTTGATTTTGTT
>CAJUMH010000055.1 GCA_910587145.1 uncultured Ruthenibacterium sp.
GAGATCAGGGAAACTGTAAATTGAAACAGATAATCCTCCAGTGTGAGCATAGCGGACGCCTCCTTTCTGCGGGCTATCATACCACATGGAGGGAATTTTGTCCACGGACAAGCCAGCTCAAGTGAAATATCTCTGCGGCGATCTGCGTTTCACTGTACAAAATTAAAAATTCGGAAATAATAACCGTGTCCGGCTTCTGTGTGGGCTTTTTGCACGGGCCCTCGTGCAAAACCTCCGCGCGGGCCTTACCGCGCCCCGCTCTGCGCGCTGCGGCGAATAACTTCCTCGTGCAGGCCGTCGCACAGAGAGAGCAGGCGGTGAAGCTCCTGCAGTGCCTCTTCCGGCATGCCGCGGCTCACCCAATCGAGCGATGCGCCAAACAGCTCGAGCGTTAAAAAATGATGCAGCAGCTCGCGATCTTCCTCCTGCATGGGGCTGTTTGCAAAGGCGGTTTCACAATAGGTGGTAACAATGTACGTGCAGCACCGCATTAGATACTGTTCGTAAGCGGCGCGGCTGACGGAATTAAAAATATGCAGAATCGCCTTTTTGTTTGAAAGCATCGTGTGCACGGCCGTATCTACACATTCTTCCAGCGAATCGACACGCGGGTATTCCCGGATTAGGCTGTTGGCCGATTCCAGGATAATCTCTTCGATCAATGCCGGGATATCCTGATAATGATAATAGAAGGAATTGCGGTTGATGCCGCAATCCTCCACGATGCTTCGCACCGTAATTTTGGCAAGCGGCTGTTCGTTGAGCAGCTTTAAAAAAGACGCCTTAATGGCTTGCTTTGTAAAATTGGGCATTCCGGCCTCCTTTTTGTGCAAAGGCGCACCGATGGCCGCCGCGCACAGCCTAACCGGCCGGCCGCGCGTTCCGGCCATCGGTACACCTTTCAGATCCTTTCTTGGTGCGCCGGATATCGGCGATTTGCATGCAGCTTCCTCCCAGCGTCAACGGAAAGCAGGCGCCGTATTTTTATTCTTTGCGCAGCGCCTCTTTGCCGCCCATATAGGGGCGCAGCACCTCGGGGATGCGCACGCTGCCGTCTGCACAGAGGTTGTTTTCCAGCAGCGCGATCAACATGCGCGGCGGCGCCACGCAGGTATTGTTCAGCGTGTGCGGCAGGTAGTTTTTGCCGTCCTCGCCTTTTACGCGGATCTTCAGGCGGCGGCTCTGCGCCTCGCCCAGGTTCGAGCAGCTGCACACCTCGAAATATTTCTGCTGGCGGGGGCTCCATGCCTCGATGTCGCAGCTTTTTACCTTCAGATCGGCCAAATCTCCCGAGCAGCACTCCAACTGGCGCACCGGAATATCGAGGCTGCGGAACAGCTCCACGCTGTTTTTCCACAGCTTTTCATACCAGTTCATACTCTCTTCGGGCCGGCACAGCACGATCATCTCCTGCTTTTCAAACTGGTGGATCCGGTAAATGCCGCGTTCCTCCAGCCCGTGCGCGCCTTTTTCCTTGCGGAAGCACGGCGAATAGCTCGTCAGCGTCAGTGGCAGCTGCGCCTCGGGAATGATCTGATCTACAAAACGGCCGATCATCGTGTGCTCCGAGGTGCCGATCAAATACAGATCCTCGCCCTCAATTTTATACATCATGGCGTCCATCTCGGGGAAGCTCATCACACCCTGCACCACGCTGCCGTGCATCATAAACGGCGGGATCACATACGTGAAGCCTTTGCCGATCATAAAATCGCGCGCGTAGGCCAGCACCGCCTCGTGCAGGCGCGCGATATCTCCCATGAGGTAATAAAATCCGTTTCCGGCCACGCGGCGGGCGCTGTCCAGATCAATGCCGTTAAAGCGCTCCATCAGATCGGTATGATACGGGATCTCGAAATCGGGCACAGAGGGCTCGCCGAAGCGCTCTACCTCTACGTTTTCGCTGTCGTCTCTGCCGATGGGCACACTTGCATCCAGCATATTGGGGATTACGAGCATGCGACTGCGCACTTCCTCCTGCAGCTCGGCTTCGCGCGCCTCCAGCGCCTTCAGCCGTTCGGCCTGTTCGGTCACCTGCTTTTTTACCTGTTCGGCCTCTTCCCTTTTGCCCTGCGCCATCAGCGCGCCGATGCTTTTTGAAATCTTGTTGCGCGCAGCACGCAGCGCTTCCGCTTTGGTAACGGCCGCACGGTACTCGGCATCATAGCGGATCACCTCGTCCACCAGCGGCAGCTTTGCCTCCTGAAATTTCTTTTTGATGTTTTCTTTTACCAGCTCGGGATTTTCCCGTACAAATTTAATATCCAGCATAATCTGTTACCCCTCTTTTTCGTATTTTCCCAAAAGATTCGCAAACGCCTTCAGCTGATCGTCCGAATAAAAGCTCACCTGCAAATGGCCTTTTCCGTTTTTGTATTGCACATGCACCTCGGCGCCCAGCACCTCGCGCAGGCTCAGCTCCACCTCGCAGGGCAGCGGCGGGCGCGCCGGCTCTTTGCGGCTGCGCGGCTCCCGCATCATCTTTTTGCAAAGCGCTTCGGCCTGGCGCACATTCATTCCGTTTTGAATGATGGAGGCCGCCGCGGCCTCCTGCTCGGCAGGCCTCGGCAAAGACAAAATCGCTTTGGCATGGCCCGCCGAAAGCTGCCCCGTGCGCAAAAGCTCCTGCACAACCTGCGGCAGGTTTAAAAGCCGCAGGCTGTTCGCCACCGCGCTGCGGCTTTTTGAAAGGCGCACCGCGGCGGCCTCCTGCGTATAGCCGCAGCGTTCCATCAGCTGCTGATAACCCATGGCTTCTTCCACAGGGTCTAAATCCTCGCGCTGCAGATTTTCAATGAGGGCGATCTCCATGGCCTGCGCGTCGGTGATCTCGCGAATGACGACAGGGATCTCTGTCAGGCCGGCCAAACGTGCCGCGCGCCAGCGCCGTTCGCCCGCCACGATTTGATACTCCCCCGTGGGGGACGGACGCACTACGATCGGCTGTAGCACGCCGTGCTCGGCAATGCTGGACGCCAGCTCTGTAAGCGCTTCGTCGTCAAAATTTTTGCGCGGCTGGCCTTTGTCCGGCGCGATCTCCGACAAGGGCAGTGTTGCCGTATTTTCTTCGCCCGTGCCGGAGCCGGTATCCTGAAACAGAACATCCAGCCCGCGGCCGAGACCTCCCCTTTTCGCCATCCCTTATGCCCCTTCCTTTCGGTTGTTTCGGATAAATTCCGCCGCTAAGTACGCATATGCCTCGGTGCCCTTGGAAGCGCCGTCATAATAATTGATCGGCGCGCCGAAGCTGGGCGCTTCGGAAAGGCGCACATTGCGCGGGATCGTGGTTTTGTATACCTTATTATGGAAATACTTCTTTACCTCCTGTACCACCTGCAGCGTCAGGTTCAGACGTCCGTCGTACATTGTAAGCAAAACGCCCTCAATCTCAATATAGGGATTGTACATTTTTTTCACATTCCGGATCGTGTTCATCAGCTCGGAAAGCCCCTCCAGCGCAAAAAATTCGCACTGGATCGGCACCAAAACCGTATCGCAGGCGCACAGGCCGTTGAGCGTTAAAAGATCCAGCGACGGCGGACAATCGATGAAAATAAAATCGTATTGACCGATGATGGGCGCAAGCGCCTCACGCAGGCGCGATTCACGCCGCGACAGATTGACAAGCTCCAGCCCCGCGCCTGTCAGCTGAATGTTGGAAGCCAGCAGATCCACGCGATACTGCGTGTGAATCACAGCATCCTCGGCCGCCGCCTCCCCCATTAAAAGCTGATAGACGCTTGTTTCGATACCGCGCTTTGTAACGCCGAAACCGCTTGTCGTATTGCCCTGCGGGTCGAGATCGACGATCAGCACCCGCTTGCCCTGTGAGGCGACGCTGGACGATAGGTTTACCGCCGTCGTTGTTTTGCCGACGCCTCCTTTTTGATTTGCCACCGCAACTACTTTACCCAAGATTTTCTCCTCTCTCGCCCGGGAAAGCTCCCCTTCGGGCACATGGTTCGCGGCCGGTTTTCTCTGTGAGCGATTGCAGAGAAGCATTGCCGCCTTTTTGATGCCCGAAAACGGATTCTGAAAGCCCCCGTAATAACTTTTTCGCTATATGTTTTGATCCTGCCGTGGTTTTGCACCTGTTTTTGCCGCGGTTTTGGCCCTTCCTCCTAAAACACCAGCAAGCCGCTGCGACTTACGGGTGTTTTTTTCCGGATACCGTGCCCTTTATTTTTTCTGAAAACCGTACTCGCAGACACGTGCAAAGCCCAAGCGCTGCAGCGCGGCGGCTTTGGGGCCCAAGCTTTTTGGCTAAGGGGAAAGTCTCCCGGCGCAGTTCAAGCACGATCTTTACGCAGCATTGCTTTTAGTATAGCACAGCCGAAATAGCTTGAAAAGAGTATTTGCGGAAAAATTCGGAAAATCCGGTGAGGAATTCTCCCGCATTGTTCCACGTGGAACATTTATAGCAGATGCACAGGCAAACCGGCGGCGTATGCTTCCGCATTGTTCCACGTGGAACATTTGCAGCAGCTGCGCGGACAAACCGG
>CAJUMH010000056.1 GCA_910587145.1 uncultured Ruthenibacterium sp.
CCCGTTCGGGTCAAGCGGAATCAACAGACGTTCCGTTTTCGGAGCCGCGACGCTTTCGCGATTGTCCGTCACGGAATCGCTGCTTTCCTGCGGTTCCATCTCGCGCAGCTCATCCGGTGTATGCTGCTCTGCTGTTTTCTTTGACATTATGATACCCTCCGTTTAGTTTGCCGCGCCGGAGAAGGTCGAGCCGGTCTCCACGCGCACCATGTACTCATCCGACAGAATCTTCGCGGTAAGGATTGCTTTCCAGCCTGCGGTCGAGCGCTGGTCCAGCGGGTCAGCCGTCCCAGCGGAACCCTTCTGCTTGATAATCGTTTTAAGGCCGCCGCCATCAATTTCGGTCACACCGTAAGCGTTCGCGCCGATAATCAGGGTCGAATACACCGAACCTTCGAAAATCTTGGCCTCGGTCGTTTCCACGAACCGCACGCCCGCGATTTTACCGATTTCGCCCTCGTAAATCTCCTTGGTATCGGCATATTGGTGCGGGTACTTCCATTCGGGATCTTCGGTCAGGTCAAAGGCGATATCCGGGTGGATAATGCCGATGAAATCCCCTTCAATCGTGTCCGCGTTGGCGTTTTTGAGGGTACGCACCGCCATTTTAACCGCCTTGACCGTCAGCTTATGTTCGCTGGTAAGCGCCGCGCGGCTGGCGACCTGGCCTTCGGCATACTGCACATTGGTGCCCGCGTTCAGAATCTCACGAATCACGGTATCCAGCGTGCGGCCCGCCTGACCGCCGAGCGCCGTGACTGCCTCCTGAACCATCGGGTCAAGCGCCGTCAGGTCGAGCAAATCAGAAATCGCGATGTAATAGCCGTACTGGTTGACCGTCGCGGTCTCGCTGGTAACCTTCATCGAGCCGCCGTCCGGGGTAACGCCCTCGGTCAGCGGGGTGAGCGCTTTCGGCAGCTGGCTGAACTTGCGGAACTCAATGGTTTTGCCCCGCCCCTGCGGGATGTTCCGCTTCTGCCCGAACTGCGCGTGCACGAGCTTCGGCTCCGCCGCGTGGATCAGCGCGGTGTCGTAATAGGTTTTCATTTCCGCCGACAGGTTCGCCGTGCCAGTGGTATGGGTGTTGAGGTTGTTCTGATGCACGTCTCCGGCAGCACCGTCAAACGCTTTCAGGTTTACTTTCAAAAGATGCAGCATTCTGCATACTCCTTTCCGTTACAGGACAATCCGCTCCCCGCGCCCGACGCGCTTGTATACGTCGCGGAACTGTTCCTTTGTCCACTTGGACGGGTCGCCGCTCAGCTTGACCGGCTGGCTCCCGCCCGTACCGTTCTCAGCGGGACGGTTCTGGTTGGCGCGTACCGTGCCCGCGATTTTCTCCTCGGCCTGCCGCTGCGCCGCCGCAAGGAATTCCTGCTGGTGGCACACCTGGTAAGCGGTCAGCATATCAATACCATTCTGCACCATCGCGCCGAAGCGCGGGTTTGCGGCAAGCTCGGCATCCACGTCGAAGTCCGGATACTGCGCCTTGACCTGCTCGGCCTGCGCGGCCAGCATCCGAAGGGCTTCCTGCCATGCCGCCTCGGTCTGGAATGCTTCCAGCCGCTTTTGCAGCTCCCGCGAATGCGCTTCCGCCATCGACATCTGCCGCATCTGTTCGGCGGTCATGCCCGCCTTGTCCGCTGCCGCCTGCCAGTAGGCGTCGTCACTCTCCAGCGCCTGCCGAACGGCTTCCGCCGCGCCCTTGCCGTCCTCCACGCCGTATCGCTGCTGCAAAATCGCCATAATGGGGCGCATGCCGTCCAGTTCGGCGTCCCGGCTTGCCATCCGCCGCGAGATAATCTCCCGTACCCGGCTGTCAAAATCCTGTTTATATTTTCCTTTGACCAGCTCGTCAAAGGTAGGCTCGGCAGCCTGCTGACCGTCCTGCCCCTGAGCCTGAGCGACCGGCGCGCTTCCGTTCTGCGGCTGGGCGAGCGCCGCGTTACTGCCCGTTCCCGGCTGGGCGGGCGCCGGATTACTGCCCTGCGCCGCCGCCGGAGCCGCCGCGCCATCCCCTCCGCCTTCAAAGGCGGACAGGTTAATTTTCAAGATTTTTAACACTGCTGTTATCCTTTCTGCGGTCTGTTCCCGCGCGTCCGTGTCTCCACGTGTCCCCGGCGGACGGCCCAATTACAAACCCCGCGCAGCCGCCCTGAGCCTTACTATCATCTGCGGTCTTTCCCGCGCGTCAATCGTCCAAAATGCGGATATCGTCCCGCGCCCCGGCCAGCTGCCGCAGCCCGACCTCCGCCATCAGGCGCATTGCCGAAGCGTCCGCGCTGTCCGGAATCGGAATTTCGGCGCAGCCGCTTTCAATCCGCCACTTGACCGGATAGGCAAGGTTCTCCAACCCGCCCACCAGCGCGTACAGAATCGCGGACACCGCCGCGCAGCCAACATCGTCCGCCGCGTGCCCCCGCGCCGTAAGCCTGCGCGGCTCAAAAGTAATCTCAATCATACTCTTGTTTTCCTCCTTCCTCCGTGTTATGATAATATTATCTTTAATCAGTCCGGAGGAGGTGATCTTAATGACTTCAAAAGAAATCATCCGTTCCATTCACGCTCTGCGAGAGATGGGGCTGTCCGATACTCAGATCATTGATTTTATTCTTCGCATTGAGGGTGAAGAAATGCAGGGGCCATCCACGACAGAAGAGAAATAAAGTGAATACGTTGTTAATCCATAAGCCCCCGGTCAAGCCCGCCGAGGGGCTTTTGCTATGCCATCAAACAGGCGAACCCCGTTCCAGCCGCCGCTGTTCCG
>CAJUMH010000057.1 GCA_910587145.1 uncultured Ruthenibacterium sp.
CATTCCCCCTCGGTTTCCAAATCTCTAAAAGTTACTGTACCGGTCAGGTTAATGCTGTCTACCGTCTGTTTTATCTGCGTATATTTACCATTCAGGTCGGAAACCGTGCTGGTCAGGCCGTTGGCGGTCTGCTGCACCGTGGAAAGGGAGCCTTCCATGCTTGTCACTCTTGAAGAAAGGCCGTTTGCGGTCTGCTCTACGGACGACATCGAGCCTTCCACACTGGAAACCCTGCTCCTAAGCCCGCTTGCGGTCTGCTCCAGCGTGGAAATATCGCCTTCCGCGTTGGCGACCCGCTGTGAAATGCTGCTTGCTGTCTGCGTGACGCTGGAAAGGTTCTTTTCGTTGTCCGCCACCCGCTGCGAAATCCCGTCCGCCGTAACCTTCAGCTCGGCGATTCCTTTTTCATTGTCCTGCACCCGCGCCGAAATCCCGTCCGCTTTGACCGACAGCTCACCAAGCTGCCCCTCATTCCGCCGCACCTGCATTAAAATTTCCTCAGCGGTCTGCTTGAGAATCGAAATATTCCCGTCAGCATCGGTCAGCCGGTTAAAAATCTCCTCGTAGCCTTCGATATTGTCCGCGTCCAGATTGGACAACACAAATTGCAGCATTTCCTGAAGCTCCCGGCAAAAGTTGTACAGCTTCTTGACCGTCCCGGGCAAATCCTCCTCCCGGTACCGGGGCAGCTGTGCCTCCGAAAAATACGCCATTATCGCGCGCTCCCTTCCTTGAACCGTCGGTTAATCGCGTGCAGTGTCACGCGCCCTGTCCCGCGCAGGCGGATACTGAACCCATGCCCGCGAACCGGCAGATACGGCACCGCGACCGTGCAGTCCGTCCGCCTTGCCGCGCCGCTCCACGCTTCGCGCCAGCCCTGGCCGTCAATGCGGGTATCCACGGCGAGGACAGCGCCCCGGTCGGCGGTGAGCACCAAATCAAGCCTGCCGCTCTTTTTCTTCTCAGGGGCGACCGTCTCAAACGGCCCGAACACGGCTTCCCAGCTGACCGGATCGCCCGTGCCGCACTGCCACAGACCGCCGTCCGCATCCAGCAGATACAGCGCCCCGCCGCAGCTCGAAAAGCCTGCGGCTTCCGTCTCATCCTCCCGCGCCCACAGGTTCTTTTCAGTGTCATAAACCAAAATTTCCGCTCCATCCTGACCGACGCCGCAGAGGTAATACTTCGCCCCATGCATCCCGGCGCAGGCGCGGTCATAGGAGCTGGCCAGCTGCATCCCGACCGGCTCCGGCGTGCCGCCGCCGTACGCCATTACGCCCTCCCGGCCGAGGTAGTATAACGCGTTGTTATAAACGCAAAGCGTATCCGCGCAGCCCGCCTGTACTCCCGAAATATACGAGGTATTGACCGTGAAATTCGTCGGCTTCGTGCCATAAAGCTTGTGCACACAGCTTTCTTTGAACGCCAGCACATAGCTTGCATACCCGGCAATCCCGGTAAAGTCTCCGTCCGAGCCAACGCCCACGTCATAAGCGTCCGTCGCCAGCCCGTTGAACACATTCCAGTTGAACCCATCGCCGAGCTTGCAGCAGCAAATATGGTTCTCGTACACGCCCCAGAGCCGGTTATCCTTCTCGCATACAAAGTCCAAATCGGGCACGGTACGGGAGAGCGTGACCGCCGCTTCCTGCCATTCATGCGTGTTTTGATTCCCTTCGCCGCCAAGCTCGCCGTACTGGAAAACATTGTCGTAAAAGGTTAATGTACTGCCATCAACCGCCTGCACCACGGCGGTACGGTTGTTGTACTCCTGCGAACAGCCCTCAATCGTTACGCCGTCGCCAGCCTTGAACGGCCAGCCGCCGCCGTCCGTGCGTTTAATCGTGCTGTTCGTGAACCTCACCGCCAGCGCGCCGACGCTTGCTTCCATGCTGCAAAATTCTTCTGCTTTTGCATTAAACGCCTTCTTATCCGGCCAAAGAAAAATCCAGTCGTTCATGACCACGGCACGCTTGCGCCCAGCGGCCACACTGCCGACCGTCCGGCCATCGAACTTGACCGCCGCCCCATCCACCACAAAGGGCTTGCCGTCCTTATGCAGAATCAACGTTGCCGAGGAATACGCGGTCACCTTCCGCCGCCCTTTGCGCGGGCTGAGGCAGGGCGCGTTGTCGGTGCTCATATTGCGCATTTCGCGGCACGCGCCGTCCTGAATCCGCGCCCGCCGGTCAAGCCCGGTAAACTGGTACGTGACCGTGCTGCCCGCATTCGCTCCCGGAATGCGGTAATTAAACATAGCTGTTCACCTCCGCGCCCCGGCGGGGGAAATGGGTGCGCCGGTACCACTTGGCATACTCGTCATACAGTCCCGTAAACACGGACATTTCAGTGTTGGCGGAATCATACTCCTGCGCCATCTGGTCAAGCTTCGCGCACAGATAATGCAGGTACATCCCATCGTAAGGAGGCCCCACAAGCAGCTCGGTTTCGTCGTCCTCCCCGAACACCAGCCGCACCGGCCCCAGCCTGCAAACCTCCTCGGAAACCATGCTTTCCACCCGCGACAGCTCATCGAAAACCGCCTGCGGGTCAAAGGGCGTGCTGCGCACCTCGCGCAGCCGCTCCATCAAATAACCGGCTTTCA
>CAJUMH010000058.1 GCA_910587145.1 uncultured Ruthenibacterium sp.
ATGGCGGTTTCCTCCATTGAGGAAATCCACAGCCGCTTGACGGGCTTTGTGCAGCCGCACAGATGGTAAGTCAGGCGGAAAATCAGTTCCCCCTCGCGCCCTGCGTCCGTTGCACAGATTAAGGCGGTGACATCGGCCCGGTGCATCAGGCTTTTTAAGGTTTCAAACTGCTTTTTGGTGTCCGGCAGCACCTGGTATTGCCACGACTCCGGTAAAATCGGCAGGTCGGCATAGTTCCATTTGGAATAGCGGGGGTCGTAGGCATCGGCGGGGGCAAGTTCCACCAGATGGCCGATGCACCAGCTTACCAGCCAGCCGCCGCCCTCCATGTAACCGTCGCCCCGGCTTTTTGCGCCTAACACCTTAGACAGAGCCATCGCTACCGACGGTTTTTCCGCGATCACAAGTTGCATTTTTCTCACGCTCCTTTTTCAGATTTTTGTAGCATATCCCCACGCAGGGCGCATTTAGCCCATAGGGACAGCGGTGGCAGGGATGTCCGGGCGGATGGACGGGGGAAGCAGGCGCGGCGCGGCCAGGGGACGGCCTTTGGGTCATCATCCGCTCAAAAGGGCTGTTGGTAAATCGCATCAGTCGTCCTCCCCGCCGTAGTTTTCAGGATAGTCCGGTTCCTCCGGCTCATCATAGGCTGTCGGTTCCTCATAGCCCGTCTGCCGGGTTTCTTCCTGCGCGTCCACATCCTCGTCCTCGTTGACCGTTTCCTCCTCGTCCCCGCCGGTCAGTTCGTCAAAGTCCTCCGCATCGTCCAAGTCTTTTTTTGGCTTATAGATTTTGAAGTAGTAGCCCGCGCCGCCAGCCGCCAGCGCCACAAGCAGCACTAAAATCAGTGTGCCGGAACCGCCGCTTTTTGTTTTCTCCGGCTTTTTATCGGGTTCGGTTTCCGTATCGGTCACAGGGGCTTTTCCGGTACAGTCTTTCCGGTTCAGGGTGCAGACCGGGCAGTCGGTGTTGACCTCGCCGGCGGCGCACTGTTCCGTACAGATGCAGGCCGGCTCCGGGTCGGGGATTGCGTCCGTCTGCGGCGCGTCGTCCTCCTTGACTGCCAGCGCCATCAGGTCGGCTTCGGTGACGGCGTTGAGGAAATACACGTTTTCCGTATCGCGCTGGTTGTCGATAATCAGATAAAACACGTTTTCATCCGGCGTCTGGATGGTATAAAACTCCTTGCCGTCCTCGCCGGTGGCGTTGTCCAGTACGGTAGCCTGACCGTCCGGGGTCAAAGGAACCGGGTCGCGGGGCGTGGTGTCTGTTTCCTCGTCCGGGTCGGCGCTTGCCGAAGCGGAGGGCTTTGTGCCGCCCGTGCTGGCAGCCGGTTTTGTGGCGCTTGTTGCCGGGGCGGTAGTCTGCGTGTTGGGTGAGGTTGTCGCGCCCGTTGTGGGTGTTGTAGCCGCAGGCGTGGTGGTTGTACCAGGCGTGGCGGATGTACCCGGCGCGGTGGTTGCCGGGGGCTGTGTCTGGCCGGTGGAGGGCTTCTGTTTGTTATCCTCCGCCTGATAGTTGGGGTTTTTGACCTGCACGATTTTTGATTTGTTTCCCGCAGCGTCCACCGCCTGCACCGAAAGCTGCTCGTAATCATCGGGCAAATCCCGCAGCGGTACGTCCAGTGTGCCGTTGGTTAAATCGGTGTATTTCTCGCCGTCAATGTAGATTGCCGCCACGCCGGAAAGGTCGTCTTTGGCTTCTGCCCGGAGCAGCCGCCCGTCCATGCTGGCGCGTAAGGTAGGCGCGGTGCGGTCGAAGCACTCCATATAGCGGGATTTCTCGTAAACTTTCCCATCGTGGCCGGTGGCGCAGACATAGACGGTGCAGTTCTCCGAAAGGTCGATTTCCCCGTACCAGCGGTTTTCGTTCTGCTTCAAGCTGTCTGTCACATCGCGCCATTGCCCGTTTTTCTCGATTTTTACCTGAACGAGAGCAAAGCCGTTCCCGTTTTCATCGGTAATGCGAAACTCGGCGGCGGCGCTGCCGGTCGCCCAGCCGGAGGGCGGTGTAATCTTGATGGAGAGATTGGATGCCGGGATGGGCGCGGGGGCTTTGCCGGTGCAGCCGGTCAGGTCGGCTCTGCAGATCGGGCAGTCGGGGTTGACCGCGCCAAGCTCGCACTTGTTTTCGCAGACGCAGACCGGGACAGGCGCAGGGGCTTCGATGGTGCAGCCGGCCAGGTTCAGCAGGCAGACGGGACAGTCCGCATTGACCGCGCCGGGTTCACAGTGGGCGGTGCAGATACAGACCGGCTCCGCTGGCGGTTCCGGCTCTTTGCCAATGCAGCCGGTTA
>CAJUMH010000059.1 GCA_910587145.1 uncultured Ruthenibacterium sp.
GCCGCCAGGATCGGCGCTGGGCGCGGCAGGATGCACGGGAAGCGGAACGGGCGGCAAAGGAAATGGAGAACTGACAATGGACACGAAAACCAGAACAGAAATTGTGCTGGCCGCGCAAAAAATCATTTTCGGGCAAGAAGGGAATTACGGATCTGTCAACGCGAACGATAACGGGGCCGTAAGTGTGGGCAAGGTGCAATGGCACGCCGGGCGGGCGCTTGACCTTCTGAAAAAGATTTGCGCGGCGGAAAGCAGGGCGGCTTCCATCCTGGGGGCCGCCCTTTACAAAGAAATCACAACAGCGGCGGCGGGCGCATGGAACGCCCGGACGGTGAACGCGGCGGAAAAGGCGGCGATCAGTAAACTTCTGGCAACCGATGCCGGGAAGCGTGCGCAAGATGCCCAGGCGGAAGCGGACGTGGGCGCATACGTGGATCACGGCTTGAAAGTGGGCGTGGAAGACCCGGCGGCCCTTGTCTACTTTGCCGATCTGGAAAACCAGGGCGGCGGCGGTGCGTCCGCAAGGGTGGCCGCCGCCGCAAAGAAGCCCGTAACGCTGGACGCGATCCACGCCGCAGCGCTTGCCGATCGCGTTATGGGCAAATACGCAGCCAGAAGGAAAAACGTATACAACGCCGCAAAGAAGCTGGCATGGAAAGGAGCGGGAAGCATGAAAGCGTCCGTGCTTATTCAAAAACTGTGGGATATTGTGCGCAACTTCAAAACCCTTTACGTCATGGGCTGTTTCGGTGCGCCCCTGACCGGGGGCAATGTAACGCGATACTGCCAGAACCACGAATACAACAGGCGGGCGGAGCGCACGCGCATGATCAAGGCGGCGGCGAACAAAAAGCCGCCCGTCTATGGCTTTGACTGCGTGAACCTGATCAAAGGGATTTTGTGGGGGTGGAGCGGGGACGCTTCCAAAACCTACGGCGGCGCAGTCTACAAGGCAAACGGCGTTCCTGATACTGGCGCGGACGGCATGATCCGGCTTTGCAAGGAAGTTTCAACCGATTTTACAAAGATTCTTCCGGGTGAAGCTGTGTGGCTGTCCGGCCATATCGGCGTGTATGTGGGCGGCGGCGTGGTGATCGAGTGTTCCCCGGCGTTCAAAAACTGCGTGCAGGAAACGGCGTGCTTGAACATTGGCCCCATTGCGGGGATGAACGGGCGCAGGTGGACGAAGCACGGGAAGATCCCGTATGTCACCTATGACGTGGCGGCGGACAAGGGCACGCAGGGCGGCCAGGGAGCCGCAGGAACGCCCGTGAAGCCTGGGGGAACCACCAACACGCCCGCCGCGTCCGCGCCCGCTGTGGGGGACGTGGTGGCCTTTACGGGCAGCCTGCATTATGTCAGCGCGAACGCCGCAACCGGGAAGCCCTGCAAGCCGGGCACGGCGAAGGTGATCGGGAAGTTCAACGGAAAACACCCGTACCAGCTGAAAGCGGAGCCGGGCGGCGGTTCGACCGTTTACGGGTGGGTTGACGCGGCGGACGTTGTAACGGGGGCCGCCGCAGCGCTGGCGAAGCTGGCGGCCCTGGGCGTGATCAATTCCCCGGACTACTGGGCCGGGGTTGTCAGCGCCGGGAAAGTAAAATTCCTGGATCTGCTGCTTGAAAGGGCGGCGGCGAAGATCAAGAAAGCCGGGCCGCGTGCCGCGTCCGTGGAAGACGGCGTGGCCGCGCTGGTGCGGGCTGGCGTGATTGACAGCCCGGAATACTGGTTGAAGAACTACAAGCAGGCGGCAAGCCTGGATCAACTGCTGTGCGCCCTGGGCGGCGCGGTGGAATAAGGAAAGGACGGAAAGAACATGGAAAACATTATTTTTAATGCGGTGCTTCTGCTGATCTCGATCGGAGGCTTCCTGCTGGGCAAGTTCGTTTTCCCGAACGTGCCCAAAAGCGTTGCGGACAAACTGCGGCAGCTGGCCGCATGGGCTGACAAGTTCGTTGTCTGGGCGCGGGAGTTCAAGAAAGCGGACAGCGGGCACGACAAAATGGAAATGGTTGTGGAACAGCTGAAAGCCGTTGCCAAAGAAGCCGGGTGGG
>CAJUMH010000060.1 GCA_910587145.1 uncultured Ruthenibacterium sp.
CCGCGCGCTACCGGATGAACAGCAGCCGAAGCGAACGCTTCCATACCGGGTTTATCGCCCAGCAGCTGCGGGACGCGCTGACGGAAAGCGGCCTGTCCTCACAGGATCTGGCGGCGCTGGTGCAGCAGGATTATGACCCCGCTGCCGAGGACGGCGGCGGCGGGCAGTATTCGATCCGCTACGGCGAACTGATCTCGCTCAATACCGCGATGGTGCAGGCGCTCATGGCGCGGGTGGACGCGCTGGAAGCGGAGGTTAAACAGCTGAAAGGGGGAGCGTAATGGCTTTCAAAAATATTGAGGAATTAGCACAGGGGATCGCCGCCGCCGGGCAAAATTGGTCGGACGCGGACAGGGCGCTTGCCGCGAAAGATATTGACTATGGGAACAGTTTGTTTACCCTCAAGAATGACTGGGTGAACGCCACGAAACGGGGCGATTCCGCCGGGGCGCAGAATGCGCACGACCGCGCGGAGGACTTCCGCAAGCGGTACGGCGGGTATTCCGGCGGGGCGGACGGCTCCGGTTATGTCAAGGATTCGACCTTTTTCAATTACGACGATCCGCACGCGGGCACGCTCAATGACCTTGCCGAACAGCTGGTGAACCAGAAGAAATTTAAGAACCCGTACCAGGGCACGCTGGAGGATATCGCCGGGCAGCTGCGGGATTACGGCGCGTTCGTCAACCCCTATCAGGATAAGACCGACAAGGTGCTTGACCAGTATTTGAACCGTGACCCGTTTTCCTATGATTTGGACAGCGACCCGATTTGGGGGCAGTACCAGAAAACCTACCTCCGCGAGGGGCAGCGGGCACGCGAGGACGCGCTCGGCAGCTACGCCGCCGCGACCGGCGGGCAGTCCAGCACGGCGGCGGTCAATGCAGCCAGCCAGGCGCAGGACTACTACAATGCGCAGATGGCGGACAAGATTCCGGAGTTATATAAGCTGAATTATGACATGTGGCTGGGCGAGGGCAGTCAGTACGCAAGCCAGCTCGACGCGCTGCGCGGGCTTGGCGCGGACGCGCTGACCGCCTGGGACGCGAACCGGGGTTTGCTCAATGACCAGCTTTCCGCTTACCGGCAGCTGGGCGCGGACGCGCTCAGCGAGTGGGACGCCAACCGAACACTGTTAAATGACCAGCTTTCCGGGATTCGCGGGCTGAGCGAGGACGGCTACAACCGGGCGCTGAACAAGTGGCAGGCCGATTACGGCGTTGACCGGGACAGCATCGGCGATACGCGCTATACCGACGAAATGGGCTATAACCGCCAGCAGGACGCGCTCGACCGCGAGGACGCGCGCAAAAAGCAGGCTTTGGCGCAGGCGCTGGAATGGATGCAGATGGGGCTTACACCTTCGGATGCGGTGCTTTCGGCGGCGGGATTGTCCGGGCAGGACGCCGCGCAGTACGTCGGCGTGGTGCAGGCACAGCTGCTGGCGAAGGCTTCCGGGCGCGGCTCCGGCGGCGGTTCTGGGAGAAATTCGGGCGGTTCGTCCGGCGACAATTCCGAGCCGGACTTTAATGGGCTGTTTCGGGACGCCTATGCAAGCGGCTATCCGGAAAATTATATCGCTACGCACTATAAGGATTATGGGTTTAGCAAGAGCACCGGGCTTTCCAGCGAATATAAAAAGAAGTACGGCGAGGAATTTACCGACGCTTACGAGGAAGCGAAACGGCGGGTTGAAGAAGCGGAATACAGCCCGGAGAACGCGGCAAAGTATTTACAGGGGCAAGGCTTCAGCAAGGAAGAACGGGAACGGATCATTAACCAGATTTACAGGAGATGACCATGAGTACAAAACGAAAGTGGCTTGACATTGATGAAATCGAATCTGGGACGGGTACTGCGCGTGAGACAGGACCGGCAGCACGCCGGATGGCCGGTGGGCGTGCGGGGGGCTGGATTTCCATCGATGCGTTGGAGTCGCGGGGCGAACAGCAGGGCGCGGCGCTCCTGCGGCTCGCCGGGGAAGTCGCGGCACGGCAGAAGCAGGAAGCGGCGCGGGAAGCGCAGTCCTCCCCTATGGAGCGGCTCGCCTC
>CAJUMH010000061.1 GCA_910587145.1 uncultured Ruthenibacterium sp.
TACAGATGGGCAGACCAATAGGGGCTTCCCGTATTGGCGTAGGAGATCGGGTCGCCGCAGTGAATGAACCGCCCGCCGCCCACATAAATCCCAACGTGGCTGACCGGCCCCGGAGAGCTGTATGTACCGGTGAAGAAAATCAAATCACCGGGCTGTGCGTTTGCCGAAGATACCGGGGTACACAGGTTATAAAGCCCCTGTGCCGTCTGCCGTCCCACGCTGCCCACGCCGGACTGGTTAATGACCCACGAAACATAGCCGGAGCAGTCAAAGGATGTGGAGGGGGAACTGCCGCCCCAAACGTAAGGCCATCCTAAAAATTTTTCTGCTTCATGGAGCATCGCTTCAAAGCTGCCGTCCCCCATCGGTTCGCCGGAATAGTCCGGGATAGCCGGCCCGCCGGGTGTGCCGGGGATTGCGCCGGTTCCATCGTCGCCGTTGTCCACGAAGAAATAGGGATTTAAGTATTCGCCGTTTAGCATGACCTCTAAATGCAGGTGCGGCCCCGTGCTGTTGCCGGTGCTGCCAACGGCGGCGATCACATCCCCGCGTTTTACTTCCTGGCCTGCGCTGACGTTTAGGCTGGAACAGTGGGCATACCGGGACTGGTAGCCTTTATCGTCCTCAATCACCACGCACAGCCCGTAGCTGCCCGCGTCGCCAGCCGATACCACGCGCCCGTCCTGCACCGCCAGAATCGGCGTACCCTGCGCCACGGCAAGGTCAATGCCGCGATGCAGGCTCTTTTCCCCGCTGATGGGGTGTACCCGCCAGCCGTAGCCGCTGCTCACGTTCCCCAGCCATGAGAAATCAAAGGGGTTCCCAAACGCCTGCCGGTTGCCGTAGGTCTGCATATACACACCGTAGCGGTCGGTCTGTTCGCCGGGAGAGAGATGGCTTTGTGCCACGGCAGACAGCGGGCGCACGGTCAATGTGGTTTGCAGGACGTACCAGTCATAGGGGTCGCCGTCATCGTCGTACCGGGTTTCCACAATCACTTCACGGGTGAGGGTGTACTGCTCGGAAAAAATGCGGTCGATTTCAGACTGAACCCCTGCAAAGGTAAAGGCATTGAACGCCGTGGAAAGGTAGCCCAGCAGTTCATAGGGGTTGTGGCTGATTTCACCGATGTTGTAGCGGTATTCATCATAGCCGGGGTAATTTTCCTCGGTATTGTCAATGTCAATCTGTAAATCCGTTTCCTTTTCGGTGTAGTAAAGGTCGCTCTGGCAGATTTCCCCCTCGTCGGCCATGTAGGACGCAGAAATATAGGAGGACTGGAAGCCGGAGAGCATGGCGGTGCAGGAGGTCAGGCCCGTGGCAAAGAACATCACCACCAGCGCCAGCATTGCAACCGCCAGAAAGACCGCCTTATGCGCCGCCGCATACTGGGCGATGGCGCGGGCAATCTTGCCGGTGGCGGTCAGGACGTTTTGGGTAAATTTCGCGCTCTGTTTGGCTTCATGGGCGGCCTGGGCGTATTTCCGCTTGATTTTCTGTTTCTGCACCCATTTTGCCAGCGCGTTTTTGCGTTGCAGTTCGGGATTATCCCGCAGGGCGGTCTGCCATGCAAGGTCGGTGTGCGCCCGCGCCGCTTTCTGCTGTGCTTTCCGTAAAGTGCGGTAGGGCTTGGCGCGGCGGCGGTTCCGTTCCCAGCGCAGGACGCGCCCCACGCCCTGCTCGGCAACCAGTTCGCTTTTGTGGGCGGATTCCAGAGCCACGTTGTCGCGCTCGTATTCGCGGATTTTGCTGTGCAGCTTGATAACCGCCGCCATTTTCACCGCGCCGGCCCCACGGGAGAGCAGGGAGGGCCTGCGGTATTCCGGCAG
>CAJUMH010000062.1 GCA_910587145.1 uncultured Ruthenibacterium sp.
AGAGGGTCGCATGCGGACGTTCGCCCGCCCGGCCTGGCACTGAAACGCCGACCCGGGAAGAGCTCGTGCGGGGACAGCCAGCGGAAGAAAAACGCTCAAACATTCCCGCTCCCGCATCACGGGCGGTCAAAACAGCCGTTCTCCGCACAGGGTCGGAAGTGCCGGAAGTGCAGCGGCGGAACGACTCCTGGGGGGGGCGGACCGAGCGCCGATAAAGGTGCGTAAGCAAGAGCGGGGGAAAGGAAAGGAAAGGAAAGGAAAGGAAAGGAAAGGAAAGGAAAGGGGTGATCGCCGCCAAAAATTCTTACGAAGAGAACGGATCGGCCCACGGCCGAGGAGATCCGGTCGATGCTGCCGCCCGCGGGCGGCGGCGCCTGAAGCGTCCGGCGGGGTGTGCGGACAGCCTTCCTGCGGGAACTGCGGCGCCAGGCTGTGACGTCAGCGGGACCGGCAGGGGGCTGTGGGTTTGCAAGGGCAGCAGAGTCCGGCAAAGTCCGCGGAGTCCGCAAAACTCAATAGGCTCGGCAACGCCGGACAAGAGCTGCGGGCAGCGGCATCCCTACGGGATCAGGGACGCCTGAAGCTGCGAAGTCTGCATTGCCCAAAGGATCGGGCGGCGCCGGAAGAATCAGCGGGAGCAAAAGGGTTTGCGGAACTTGCAGAAGTTCCAGGATCCGCGCCCCAAACGGACAGCGATGGACACAAGAGCTGCGGCGCCGGAAGGATCGGGCAGCGCCACCATGAACAGCGACCTCCCGGAGGGATCTGCGGGGCCGGGGGCTGAGGAGGATGCGGAGTCTGCAAGGGATGCGGGGGCAGCAGAGCGCTATGAGGCGCAGGCAGGAACAGCAGGAGCAGAAGGACCCGGAAAGGCTCCACCGCAAGCAGACAGCAGCGTCCCGACGGAAACCGGAGCGCCAGCAGAGTCTGCCACGCCAAAAAGATCTGCAGCGCCAGGCGCCGCTACGGGATCAGTGGGCCGGAGGCCGTGAACCCGGAGGAAGCAGCGGGGACCCGGCAAAGTCAGCAAGAGAAGCGGAAGCAGCAGCGGAAGCCGTGTTTGTGGTTATACCAGCAGGAGCAAATGGGGCCGCAGGGTCTGCGGCGCAAGCAGGAACAGCAGGAGCAGAAGGAACAGAAGGACCCGGAAGGGCTCCACCGCAAGCAGGCGGCAATCGTCCTGCGGAAGCAACAGTGTAAGCGGGCGCCGCGGGCAACGGCGCCCAGTGCGATCTGCAGAGACCGGCAGGCCTCCAAAGAAACAGCCCGGTGCTCGGCATGTCGGCTTTCTCCTCGGTCGGTGCGCTCATCCCCTTCTTCATGCACAACATCTTCGGCCACAGGTAGAAAAATATACTTCAGCAACGGCGGCGCGCTCGGCATGGGCGTGGTAATGTCGGTATTCGTCGTGCGGACCGTGCAGCAGCGCCCCCAAGAGCAGCGGGGGATGCGGGATGCGCGGCGATGCCGAGGGGGGCCTCTTTGCGTAAACGGAAGAAAACGGAGGGAGATGGCGGAAAATAAAAAAAGGTCAGATCTTTCGATCTGACCTTGAAGAGGCGGCTACCTACTCTCCCACGGGAAAACCGCAG
>CAJUMH010000063.1 GCA_910587145.1 uncultured Ruthenibacterium sp.
AACTTTGGGCCGTATTTCTCGAACAGATCGATCAGCTCGTCATCGTGGTGCGCCACGGTGCGGCAGTTGAGATCGACAATCATGGTATTGTTTTCGCCGTTTTGCACGGGCTCCCATTTGGGCAGATACTTGTTGTTAGGGTCGCCGTACTTCACAAAGTTTGTTGTAAGCGCGCGGAAGATCTTCGCGTACCGCACGCCGTGCACCGCCTCGTTTAAAACAAGCACCTTATCCTCATTCTGGAAGATGTAGGCCATTTCGCCGCCATGCCAGACGGGCAGCCAGCCGTCCTCGGGCACGCAGTAGGAGCACATCATCAGGTAGGCGTTTTTGCAGCCCTTTTTCTCGTGCTCCAAAGCGGAGGCAACCGCGGCGTAACGGCGGCCGGTATCAATGAAGGCAAGATCGAGGACCTGATGCTCGGGATACGCTTTGCGGAACAGCTCGATCATACGGCTTGCGTGTTCGCCCAGCAGGTTTTCAAGATAAGCGATCTGGTCTGCCTCTGTAATGGCGAGCTTTTCCTCGGCCGGAATGGAAACGGCGGGAAATTCGCCCAGGGTAGAGCTGTAGATTACGGGCTTTTCTTTGGAAAATTCGGGCAGGCCCGCCTCTACGGGGAAGCCGGGGAAGTAATCGTTGGCAACGGGCGCCCAGCCGAAGGGCGTGGCAACCCTGCGGGCCGCCCGTGCCAGCTCGGCGAAGGGAACGTCGTAGATCTTTTCGATGCTTTCCCTCGTGATGCCCAGCTCGTTCATCGTATCCCGGGCGATCCTGCGGCTGCTCTCCCGATCGTTTGCCGGATACAGGGAGCCGGCCCTTGCGCCGCTCATCACCATTCCCTTCTGGAAGTAGGGAGCGGCTTCCTCCAGCATAAACAGGCACTGCACCTTTCCGCCGCCGCCGGAGTGGCCGCAGATGGTAACGTTCTCTGGGTCACCGCCAAAGGCCGCGATATTTTCGTGGATCCACTTCAGCGCGGCCGCCAGATCCGCAATGCCGGCATTTGCGGAATTCCAGAATTTTGCGCCGTATTCCTCCAGATTCAAATGGCCCAGAATGTTCAGACGATGGTTGATGGACACAAAAATCACATCGCTGTTGTGGGCCATGTTGAAGCCGTCGAAGGAGATCTCTTCAAATGCATTGCCCGCAAAAAAGCCGCCGCCGTGGATAAAGACAAAAACCGCCTTTTTCTCGCCGTTCAGGGTTTTGGGCGCCCAGATATTCAGGTTCTGGCAATCCTCGCTCTGCTTTTCCAGCATATGCAGGCCCCGGTAGTACGCGAAGGGGTTGGTTTCCATCGCCTGCATGGCGATGGGGCCGTGATGATACGCGTTTTGCACGCCCTCCCACGGCTCGATCTCCGCGGGCATCTGAAAGCGCTTGGCGCGGGCATACGCAACACCCATAAAGATGTTTACGTCGCCGTAGGCAACGCCGCGCAGCGTACCG
>CAJUMH010000064.1 GCA_910587145.1 uncultured Ruthenibacterium sp.
GGCGGCGGGTATGTGACGTTGCCAGACGGATACGGATACTTTGCAAATCTGGAGGACAGAGATTGCGGAGTTCCAATGCTGCGCAAGACTGGGACAGCGCCGAGCGGGGAAAAAATCGTTATGGTCGGGCAGGAACAGCACAACAGGCGTCAACAAGACTGGCAGACGGTGGATAAAGAAGTCCTGGAGGGTATACAGGCGCGCGTAAAGAAGTACATCGAAGATTTTATATCTGCGGAATTGGTGGAGCTGGCGGAGGAAGAAGCACGAGAGCTTGCGGAAGCCGCCGGTGTATTTGCAGAAATAACCTTTTATCCGCTGGAAGAGGTTATTGAGGCAATGGCGAAAGTCTTTAATGCGGACATCAATCCGAAGAGAGCGCGGCGCGGCTGGGACTTCACAACGGCGTGGGACCGGAAAGAGGCGCGGGAAAAGCGGCAGGCCGTGGAACGGGCAACCGCCGCCCGCTTCCGGCAGTACAGAGCCAGGGAAAGCACATGGGCCGCACAGAAAAGGACCGGCCAGCGGCGGCGGGAATGGCGCGGGCCGTGGAGAGGGGAAAAACTAACTGACATGGAGGCGGGAGCTATGCGGCGCAAGGACGTGAAAAGGGTAATAGCGTACTATTTCGGGATTCCGGCAATGCGGGCGGAATTGGCCGTCGAACGGGAGGAGCTGGAGGACGAATACGACGGCCTGCGCGGTACAGCCTACGACGGCGCGCCGCATAGCTCCACGCCGGGAAAGCCGACGGAAGAGCTGGCCGCGCGGGTGGATGCCCGGAATGTCTGGAACAGGCTGGAGGAAATCGCCGTCCGGGACCATGTGCTGATCGTGGACCGGGAGAACATTCGGGGCTGTTTGGACGTGCTGAAAGGTGAGTACAAAAAACTGATTTTTGCCAAGTACCGGGATAAGTACAGTTGGGCGCGGATTGCCGCCTCAAACGGCGTACCGGACAGGACCGCCCGCTGGCAGCATGACAAGGCGCTGGACCGGCTGGGGGAAGCCCTGGAAGAAGTGCCGATGGCGGACGAGCTTTTAGGCCGCGCCTCGCGCGCGCGCGATTAGAGGTGGCAAGGGCCGGTTTTGGGATTCGGCGGCTGGCCATTTTCCGGCCTCCGCCGGGGACAGGTCGGACGGCCAGCGGACGCCGGAGAATGGCGTTGATTTTGAATTTTGGTCCGGGGCCAATATGCGCATACTGCGACGACTTCCCCGCGCCAAAAATCAGCGCTGGAAAAACAATTTGCGAATAGGCAGAAGAAAA
>CAJUMH010000065.1 GCA_910587145.1 uncultured Ruthenibacterium sp.
ATACTGCAAAAAATGCACCATGCCGGATACGCGCCCGGGCATCACGTTCGATTCGGAGGGCGTGTGCAGCGCCTGCCGCCACTACGAAAGCCGCGGGAACATCGATTGGAGCGCGCGCTGGAAGGAATTCGAGGCGCTGTGCGATCGATACCGCGGCTGCAACGGCCCCGGGGGCTACGATTGCGCGGTGGCCGTCTCCGGCGGCAAGGACAGCCATTTTCAGGTGTATGTGCTCAAGGAACTCATGCACATGAACCCCATCCTGTTCAGCGTGGAGGATAACTTCCCCATGACACAGGCCGGGATCCACAACCTGAAAAACATCTCGGAGACGTTCGGCTGCACCATCATCAGCTGCAAGCCCAATATCAAGGCGCAAAAAACGCTGATGCGCGCGTTTTTTGAAAAGTACGGCAAGCCCACCTGGTATGTGGACCGGCTGATCTACACCTTCCCGCTGCACATGGCGCTGAAATTCAACACACCGCTGCTGTGCTACGGCGAAAACGTCAGCTTTGAATACGGCGGCAACGCCGATACGGAGACGTATTCCGCGCGCGGCCAGATCGAAAACGGCGTGGCCGTGGGATTCCCCGAGGAGGAGCTTTTGAGCTATGGCGTAACGGAAAACGACCTCGCCCTCACCAAGGCGCCGTCTCCCGAGCAGCTGGCCGGGCTGGATCCGTTTTATCTCAGCTATTTTCTGCCGTGGAACAGCTTTAGGAACTATCAATTCGCCAAATCCCGCGGCTTCCACGATCTGACGCACGAATGGAACCGCACCCATCACGCCGAAAATTTCGATCAGATCGACAGCCGCGCATATCTGGTGCACTCCTGGCTGAAATACCCCAAATTCGGCCACGCGGCGGCCACCGATTACACCGCGCGCTACATCCGCTACGGCATGATGACGCGCGAGGAGGCCATCCCCATCATCAAAGAGCGCGACGGCGCGCTGGATCCGCTGTGCGTGCGCGATTTCTGCGCGTTCTGCGGCTACTCCGAGGCGGAATTCTGGGCCATTCTGGACCGCTTTTACAACCGCGACCTGTTTGAAAAGGACGCCGCCGGCCGCTGGGTACTAAAAGAGCCCATCTGGAAGGAATAATCC
>CAJUMH010000066.1 GCA_910587145.1 uncultured Ruthenibacterium sp.
CGGCTGGGCTTTCGCCCGCCTCTACATAGAATCACACGCCCCGCGCACGCCGAAAAACGCGGACACGTACCACGGGTAATCGTGGCAACTCACGGCACGCGCGCCCGCGTGAACGCCATTGCCCCAGTCACCGCCCGCGAGCAGCGCCGCCAGAGAATATGCGTAATACTGGTAAATGTTTCCTACGTCGTATTTTGTGGCATTGTCCCTTAAAGGGCTTTTCTTATCCCAGCCCCACGCTACTGTAGGGTGGAACTCTGTATTTGTGGCGTGTTCTGCCCGCGTAATCAGATCATTGAGCCATTCCCAGACGCGCCCCACGGCATCAACGCAGCCCACGGCAGAAACGGCATTTACCACGCTGCCTGTAGTCCCCCTGCCCGTGTTCGTCGTTGCCGTCCACGCGTTTGTATTTGCCCCGTCAAGCCCCTGCGGGCTGCCGAAAGCATAGGCGCAAAATTCGCTGTAGTCCGGCATACGCTTACCGCTCTTCATAAGCCTTTCCGTAAATGTGTACCAGTTCATGCCCTCCGTGCCTGTCATTGGCGCACAATTATATTCTGATTTCAAGCCCTGCGCGCCGTCGTCAGAATTAAGGTAAATGTCTACCCATGTGCCGCCGCCCAGATATACCATACCCTCCGGGCTGCATTTCGGGCGGTGTCCCAGCGTCCACACGCTGCGCGGCAGAATCCCGTTGCTTACCGCGCTTTCCCAGCCTGTACCAAAAATAGCGCCGCTGCTGTTCACGGGCTGCATATTATCATTGATCTTGCGGCAGCGCCCATAATGAAAGCCGCCGATCTTGCGGCTGTTGCTGGCGTTCCACCCGCTCGGATATGTAGAGTTAAGGGAAATAATATACTGCTCGTCCTGTGCGTCCTGCCTGCTGTCGCAGATATATACATAATAGTCGCTGCCTACAGCAAAAGCCGCGCCTATATCCAGATTAGAGGCATTAAGTACCGTGTTTCCCGTCTTAAAGATACCAGCGCCGCCCACGGCAATAACGCAGCCCTCTATTACTGTGATCTCATTTGCCCCGCTTGCATATAAATACTGGCT